>JBGAIN010000075.1:0-38230 GCA_044225505.1 Limisphaerales bacterium | reverse complement strand
CTCCCCCCAGCCCGTAACGCGCCGAAAAACGCCACAAGTGCATTTTCCGATCACGGCGGCCTGCCTTACCTTGTTGCTAGCATTACGCTCCAATACCGTTCTCGGACAGAGCTCTCCCGGTTCTGCATGAGTCCGCAGTCCCGGAATACGTCCCATATATAAAGGTGGTTGCTCTGTCGGAACGCGTTCGAGCCTTACTCAAAGGACTGGAAGATGATGTCGGGTATGGACCCACTCCAGGGCAGAGGGCGTGCGGCACAGCAAGAGGTTCCCTAACTCCTCCAGAGCCGGAAGGTCCATCATGTCAAAGGCCGAAGCTGGTCCCGGGTTCTCGTCCACATTTGTGGACGAAAACGCAAGATCTTGGAAATAAGCTGCTTCGCAATGACGCCGCGCGCGCAAGTGGCGGAATAGCCGGTACGATCGCCTAGCCCGGAGCCTGTTGAAAACCGGGAGGGGCGCAGCGACGAGGGACCAAGACGTGCTGCCGAATCGCAGCGCGAGGGAAGCGAATCCATTGCTTCAAGGGAATCAGCCAGCGATGGAGACGTTTCTGCAAATCCTCATCCCTGGTAGTCGGCAACGCGCGGTTCCACCTGCCGGAGTGCGAGGTCCGCCAGGGAATGCCGTTCATTGATCCAGTTTTGGCCGCCAGGGCTGGTGCTTGGCGGTGGCAACGACAGGACGCCACCTTTTTAGTGCTTGCGCTGCGGCGCCCAGGTTAGCGTCGCTTCTTCGTACTGATTATCCGTGAGCCGTCTCGTATCAGTTCCGTCCGCTCGCATTACAAAAATGTCTCCGTAGGGCTGCGGGTTATACGGATGCAAGACCGCTTCGTCTTTGAATCCGCCTCGCGCACTGGAGAAAGCGAGCCATTGGCCGTCAGGTGACCAACTGCAGTGCGCATCATTTCCCGGGGATCGGGTTAAACGCTTCATTCCTGTGCCATCGGCTTTGATTGTGTAAATTTCGTAATCTCCATCTCGATAGGTCGTGAACGCGATCATGTCGTCCCGCGGCGACCAGGCGGGAAAATTGTCATGATTGGATCCCGTGACCAGAGATCTCACGGCGCCGGTATTGACGTCCATGATGAACAAACCGTCGTTCTCCCCGCCCGACCGCCGAAAGACAATCTGCCTTCCGTCGGGCGACCAACTCGGAAAGCCACTGTTGCCTGACCCGGACGTCAGCATCCGTAGGCCATGGCCGTCGCTGTCGATAGTCGCAATGTCGGCGGCGGCACGGCCTTGGACCGTCTGAAAAAACTTCCCAAGGCCAAACACGATCTGATCCCCGTGGGGAGACCAGGCCGGAGAGAGTGGGCTACTTGTCCCCGCGTTGAAGAGGACCGAACGTTGTGAGCCATCCGCATTCATTAACAAAATGGCGTGAGAGAGGATGGCGGCTGTTGCATCCATGCACACCAGCTTCTCTCCGGACGGCGAGTAAGACGGAAACACTCCGGTTCGCACCAGACGGAATTGTGGATCCAGGCTGTGGACCTGGCGGAGGGGAGGCCAGTTGTGATCGACCTCCCGGTGAAAAACCATCCGCTGGCCATCCGCAGACCAACTGGGGCTTCCGAACTCGCCACGCGCGCCCGCGCGGCCCGTGGTGAACTCCAGTCCACCGTCCGGCCCACCGCTGACAAAAGCGATTCGGCCTTTCGGCAGCCAGTGAGGAGACCATTTCTCCCCGGGTTCGGAGGTCAACACGCGCCGCGCCCCCGTTTGGACGTCCATTTTCGCAAGCTGAGTCACCCCTCGCAGCCGGGTAGGCGCGGTGATTCTGTTTACCTCATTGAGCTCGGCTTCATAAAAGAGCAGCTCTTCGCCATCCGCCGACCAGGTAGGGCTCCCGGCGAACGCGTCGCGATGGGTCATCTGCCTCAAGCCGGTCCCATCTGGCCGGATAAGAAAGATCTCTGTGGAATGAAGCGTTTCAAAGCCGGCGAATCCTCTCGGCTTCTTCGAGTTCCGGTCGGAAGAGAATGCAATCCACGTTCCGTCCGGGGACCAAGCCGGTCGAAAATCACCGCCAGGATCGTCGGTTAGATTCCGAGTCTTACCGGTTTCCAGATCGAGGAGCCAAATGTCAGCCTGCCCACTCCGACTGGAAACGAAGGCGAGGGACTTGCCATCGGGAGAAAGGGCTCCCTGGTCATCAAAAGCAGGATGGTCGGTCAATCGCTCAAGCCCGGAAGCGTCCGGGTGTGCACGGTAAATGTCAGTTGACCCGTTTCGCTCCGAGGTGAAGACAACCCATTTCCCGTCCTTTGAGAACGAGGCGTTGTAGTCCAACTCCGCGTGGGGAAGAAGCGGCTTTGCATTGCTTCCGTCGGCATCGGCCGTAAAGAGATCCGAATTGACAGGCGCAAAGCTCGCAAAGGCAATGGTGTACTCGGGCTGGAGGCCCGCTTCTTCTGCCTGCACTGGGCCGCTCAATGCCAGACCCGTGAGCATGATGAACTTCATCGTCGTGTCGATTCGCATAACGCTCCTTTTAGTTGCCCAGAACCGTGTTGCATTCGAATGCTGGTCCCACTATCTCGGTGGCTCTCTCTGATCAACGATGCTCCTGTTGTTCGACAGCGGCAATTTCCTCCCAGGAAGGAGCGCGCCAGGCCTGCCAAGGTGTTCCCGCAACAAGTAAATCGCCCTCGGGACTCCAGGTCACTCGAGACAACAGCGAGCCGGTGCCTTCGAGCGTAAGCAGTTCCTGTCGGGTGCTGACGTCCCACAGTTTCACTGCCTCGCGCCCGCCGGAGGCCGAGATGAGGATACGGCCGTCCGGAGAGAACGAGAGGCCAAAGGCCGAGTGAAGATGGCCGTGGATCGACTCGATCAACTCACCTTTCAGAGGATCGAAAAACTGCACTTCTCCGCGGGTAGTGGAGCAAGCGACCAGCGCACCATCGCACGCAGCGGCGAGCGAAAACACTTCGCCTTTTCCAGAGATCCGGCGCGGCGGGCGGTTTGGCTGAGCGAGCTCAAAGAATAAGAGCTCGTGTTCTGGACCGAGTGACCTGGAGACAGCCAGGATTTGCCCTCCGGCCGCAAACGTCGCGTCTCGAATCACTCCATTCAGAGAAATCGCCACTTGTCCGGATTGGATGTTCCACGCCTGCACCTCATCCCAGGCTTGGCGAACCTCCTGGTTTCGGGCGGCGGCGAACAGGTGCTTACCGTCTGGGCTGAAACGCACGGGAATAAGTCCTCGGGCGTTGGCCTTTAGGGCAAGCTGTTTCTCCGGCGCGTTGAGACTCGTAATCAAGATCGAGAAAGGAGCGGACTCCTGGGCGAAAGCCAGGCGCCCGCGCGCCGAATCGTAGACACAGCCACTCGGCCGACTTGCGGAACTGAGCGGAACCGTTCCCAGCTGCTGAAATTTCCCATTGTGCCATTTGTGGACCGCGATTTGGTCCAGCCCATTCCAGGCGCACAGAATGTTCGTTCCGAAAAATCCGAGCACGTTCGAGGAGGAACCTAGGGAATGGGGAAGGTCTGATCGAGAGTTGTTCTTGAAATCGAAAAATTGCGGTGGCTTGCCCGCTGGCAACAGCAACAGACGGGATTGGCTGAGCGGGAGCAACTCGTCAACCTGAAGGTCATCCGGCAAACGAGCATAGCCATTGAATACGCCAGTTCCGTCGTCGTTCCAAAGCGTCAGCGCACCATCCTTGCTGGCACTGGCGAGGAGCTTTGCGGTACCGGAGATGGCAAGGGAAAAGACCTCGTCGCTATGGCCGCGGAGGACGTTGAGTTCGGTCCAACTACTCGTGTCCCAGATGCGGATGGTTTGGTCCGTCGCCGCGGAAACCAAATGGCGGCCGTCCTTCGAAAACTCCAGATGAGAGACCCACGCGGCGTGACCATCAAGCCGAACGATCTGGTGACCGTTCGCCGTGTCCCAGATGCGGATCGCGGTGTCTTCAAAACCTGACGCGCTGGCTAGCACGCGTCCATCAGGCGAAATCGCGAGACCGCTCAGGCCGTAATCTCGAAGCGGTTCCGTCTGCCAGAGTTGCTGGCCAGTGGCGAGGTCGATCGAGCGAAGGGAGTAGCGGTAATTCACACTATTCCCCTCCGGCAGGTAGAGGCGTTCCCCGTCCGGTGAGAATCTGGCCGCGCCGAAATGGAAGGTAGCGCTGTAACCGGCCGTGTGCCGACTAAGAATCTCGCCGGAGGAGGCCTTCACCACCCAAACCAAGTCGGTCAGGGCCGCGTTCGGCGCGCCGTTTGGGTTGGCAGGAAATCCGGCGTAGACAAGAACTTTGGCGCCATCCGCGGAGAATGACAGATCACGAACGATGCTCGGCCCCGCGTCCGCGCGCCAGAGAATGGCTTCGTGGCCCGCATCAAAGTCATACAGCTTGACCGTTCCTGGTTGGGTGGTGGCGGCTAGAGCATTGCGCACCGGAGAGAATGCCACTCTGCCTTGGTTGGAGGATTTCTCGCTCAAAGCCCGAAGTTGTCGCCGCGCTGGAACATCCCATAACTCGACGCGCCCATCGAACCAACCGACGGCCAACCGCGTGCCGTCGGGCGAAAAGCTCAACGAGAAACCGGGCGCTGATCCGTTGGTGAGAGTAAGCAGGGCGCTGCTGCGGGTGAGTTGCCAAAGATACCGCCACTCCCAGCCGCGCAGGTCCTCTTCGCTCGCTTGCGGGCGATGCCGATCCAGCAAGCGACGGGCTTTGCCGAGGTTGTTCAGGCGGAGGGCCTGCTGGGCTAGATTGATGTCGGAAATGTAAAGAAGCCGGCGAGCCTGCTGTTGACTGTCGAAAGCTTTGCGCGCCTGAAGATCCGCGCGCCCTCGCTCCGCAACCGCCACCGCGCGTTCGCTCAGTGCTTCCTTCTGTTTTTCCTCAGCGGCCTGGCGCTGAGTTTCTGCCGAGGCGGCGTTCTGCTCAGCGCGGCGCCATTGCCAGATAATTCCCGCCAACCCGACGAAGCCAACCAAGTGTACTAACACGAGCAGCGCGGCCAGGGCGGGCTTGCGCCGGCACCAGCGCCCTACCCGCTCGAGGCGGGTGATCGGCCGGGCCTCAATCGGCTCGTCACGTTCGAAGCGCGCGAGTTCGTCTGCCAGTGCTTGAGCTGTAAGATAGCGTTTACCCGGCGCTTTCTCGAGGCACTTGAGGCAGATCGTCTCGAGGTCGGACGGGGTGGCCGGGTTCAGCAAGCGTGGCGAGAGCGCTTCGTTGTTGGTCACCATTTCCAGGGTCTGGGGGAGGGTCTCGGCCTGGAAAGGTGCGCGGCCGGTCAGCAGATGGTACAGAACCGCTCCGAGCGAGTAGACATCACTGTGGCGCCCCACCTTGACTCGGGAAGCTCCGGCCTGCTCCGGCGGCATGTAACTCGGAGAACCCAGCACATGCCCACTGAGTGTCAGGCTCGAATCTTCGGTAAAACGTTTGGCCAGGCCGAAATCCACCACCCGCGGCTGATTCTCCGAATCAATCAGCACGTTGGAAGGTTTTAGATCGCGATGCAGAATGCCGCGTTCATGCGCGTAGTGAACCGCTTCTGCGATAATTCTCACGTAACGCGCCGCCTCTTTGGCCGGCAAGGGGCGATCCCGCACCAGGTGGCCCAGACTGGGTCCGTCGACGTAATCCATGACGAAATACTGTTGATTGCCCTGCAGGCCGACGTCGTGAATCCTCACGATATTCGGATGCTGCAAACAACCTGCGGCCGACGCTTCCGTGCGGAAACGCCGCACCATCTCGGCACTGGCTAACGGGCCGAAAAGGATCATCTTGACCGCGACCAGGCGGTTCAGGGTTATTTGACGAGCTTTGTACACAATCCCCATGCCGCCTCGGGCGATTTCTTCCAGCAACTCGTAGTCGCCAAAGCGGGTTAAAGAAGAAGTCCCGCTGTATTCGCTCGTGAATACGGCACCTGGAAGCGCGACGGTCTTCTGGTCCGGGGTGGACTCCAGCGCGTTACCCAGCGCGCACCCGAGGCAGACGGGTGAATCTTCGCTCAGCTTCGCGCCGCAGGTGCGGCAAGACTGGTTTGGCCCTCGCGCTTCCATCGCTCGTTATGCCTTGTACTGCGGCAAAACCTTGCGTGAGTTGCCGAAAAAAAGACACGATCGCGACACCTCTTGATTTGGCTTGGTCAAGACTACTCCGCTAGCACTTTCAGCAGATGCCGCAGTTCCTCGTCAATTTCCGAAGCGGTGCAGACAGTTTGAGCAATTTCCTCTCGCACTAGCTCCCGGTGACGCTGGCGCATTCGGAATATCTTTGATTTCAGAGCGGCTTCGCTCAATCCGAGACGGGCGGCCGCGTCCGCATAGGACATGGCGAGTTGCTCGCCCGGTTCAAACCCCCGCAAGACGGCGCAAGTCTGCCGATCGTTTTCAGCCGCATATTCGGCACGCAAACGATCGAGAGCTCCTTCGAGAATGCTCTGCGCCCAGCGCCGTTCGAAGAGCTTTTCCGGGGTCAGATCCGCCGTGAGTTCTCTCGAGTACCGCTCTTCGGCCAGTTCTCGATCCAGCGAGATTCGCACCTGTCCACCGCCGCGCTTGTGCGCGCAAGACCGGTCAAATTCGTCGGCCAGAAAATGGTTCAATGTCAGCAACAGGAAAGAGCGGAATTTACCCTTGGCGCGGTCGGCTTGAGCCGGATAGTTCTTCTTGATCAACCGGGTGAAGAACTCTTGAGTCAGATCCTGCGCATCCTCAGGACTGTATCCGCGCCGGCGGATATAGGCATAGAGCGGATACCAATAAGCGCGGCAGAGTTTCTCCAGCGCGTGAGCCTGATCCGTCCTGTTCTCCCCGCCCGCCGCAGCGACCACACTCCAGTGTGTCGTGGCAAATTGGCCAGGATTGATCTGACCGCCAGTAATCGAAGAACCGGGCTCTGGATCGCTACGAGGCACCGATGAAACGTGCCATAGCTCGTCGTTGAAAGTCGAACGCAAAAACATCTAGCGCCGCTGGGCTTGCGAGCTCAGGGTTCAAAGACGCGCACGCGGTAAAATCGGCTGGTGCCAGGCGCGAGTATGTCTTGGACGTCAGCCACCGAATTGGTCGCTGCAAAGATCGGCGCGTTGCCGGGCACGTCCAGCGGCTGCCATGAACCGGGCGAAGCGAGATCGCTCGTCCACTGAACTTCAAATCCACGATGCGCAAGCCTCGGAAAACGTATCTGCGCGCTGCCGTCGGCGGCTCTAACCCAAATCCGCCAGGTGTCCTCGATCGACAATGGATCTGTTCCAGTGAGATATTCCAGTTCATTGCTCGCTCCGTCGACATCGGGATCGTCCGTCGGAGCGGAGCCGATGATGTCTGTCGAGCCGAACACGGACTTCTGCCAATCGGCGTAGGATTGATAGTTGGTGACACTTCCGGTGATCCAGGCACTTAGCAAATCGATCGCTTCCTGGTCCAAGACGGAAGTGCCGAGTGGAGGCATATGGTTGGGGCCTGGATTCGCGATGCGAGAATACAGAATGGAGTGTTCGACCGAGCCAGGTTTAACGACCAAATTCGCAGGGTCATCAAGGCTATTCACGGGCGCTCCGCCTATCAAACCGGAATCCGAGAACGGCGTGCTTAGACGTGCATCGAAGTTGGCCCGAGCCGAGCCGCCGGGTTGATGACATTGCACACAGTTGGCCGCCAAGTAAGAGTGGACGCGAAAATCGAGACTGACCGCCTGGTTGGTTGCGTGCGCGAGCGCTGGCAGCGTCCAGATGCCAGTGACACTGCGGTTGAAATAACCCGCCTCGCTTAATGCGCGAATCTGGTTTTCGGTGCGCCCTTCGTAGTTGAAGTCGCGATTCAGCTGGGCTGTGTTGAAGCCAAGCGCATAGCCCGCGAGCGGTGTGTGGCAGGTCAAACACTCGCTCCGGCTTGGGTAATGCCAAACCTGCGTTCGGACCGTTCCGCCGGCAATGATCGTGAATGGTTCATCCAGTCCTTCGGCCGGGACGAGCGTGGCGTTGGTTGCGGAATCCCCCCAGCGGTAAGTAACTCCGTAAACACCGCTATCGTTGCGCACGAGCACGCGAGTCTCGATCCTTCGTGCGGAGGAGGGCACGCCATTGGTCAACTCCAATTCAAAATGCTTGATGAAGACGGTTCCCGTCGGAAAAGACCAGTTGCCTTGGCGGTTGAAAGTCATCGTGTTCGTGTTAGGGATGGAGAACCACCGTCGCTTGAGCGCGTTGTCCGACCAGAACGAGACGTTTACATCATACGCAACGATCCCGGGATTCGGTGTCAGGAAACGAAGATCCGAAAATGCGCCTGTCTCCGCGAGGGTGGGAGGGAGTGGTGTGCCGACGGTGTTCGTGCCGGAGATTAACCGTAGCACCCGCCCCCCTTCACGACTTATCAGGAGCAGATCACCGTCGCTCGGATCGAGGCCGAATCCGACCACGCCGCCTTGGGTCGTGACCGCCTGCGCAGACGCTAGATTCGTCCCGGCATAGCGCAGCCCGGTTACTTGCCCATTGACCCAATCGCCGAAGATATAGGAGCCTTCCAATTCGGAATACTTCCCGCCGCGGTAAACGACACCTCCAATCAACGCGCCGGTGGCACGTTGAAAAACCGGATTGATCCAGTGCAAGCCCGCCGGCGCCTTGCTCGCGCGCGGTCCGGGACCCGTCCCTTCACGATATGGCCAGCCGTAGTTCCCGCCCTTGGTGATGACATTCACTTCATCAAACAGGCTGGTGCCGGGATCACCCACGTATAAAAGGCCACTCAGCGGATCCAACGACATACGCCAGGGATTTCGCAGGCCAATCGCGTAAAACTCGGTGCGAACTTTCGACGGATCAACCGGCGCTCCGTTGAAGTTCGTCATGCCCACATAGGGGTTATCTGCCGGGATCGAGTAATTCGTCGTCACCGCGGGATGCGGGTTCGGCTCCAGATTGCCCGCTTTCTTATCCACATCGATCCGCAAGATTCCGCCGAGCAGATTGCTGTCGATCGCCTGGAGTGTGCCGCTGGCATCCATCGCCGGGTCCGCCACCGCAATGTAGAGATAACCGTCGGGGCCAAAAAGCATATCATCGCAGAAACCGGACCCGCTGTAGCGCTGCGTTATCAATGGCAACTCGGTCGAAGCGAGCGCGTTATTCGCGTCGTCCGGCGAAACCGAAAAGCGCGACACCCGGTAGTGCGTCCCTGTTCCTGCCGCGGTTTGCGTGCTCACATTGTAGCCGACGAAGAAAAATCCGTTCGTCTCGTATCCAGGATGGAACGTCAACGCGAAGAGCCCGGAGAGCGGTCCGGCTAAAGCTTTCGGCTTTAAATCCAAGAAGAGTGTCTTGGTCGGTTCGGCGAGGTTCGTGATCGCGAAAACTTTCCCGCCTTGCTCGATGACAAAAAGCCGGTTCGTCTCACCCGGAGCGCTCCGGATGCCAACGGGATTACTAAAGCTCAGAGTCCCAAACGCCGGTTGAGTTTTGAATCCGAAGCCCTGCGGAGCCTGAGGCATTTTTAGCGTCGTGTTGGGGACTCGCTGGAGCGCGTTGGAGAGCTCCGCGCGGCTTTCAGCGCAAAGGCCGAGGAGCGCCACTGCTCCAGCGACTGCGCAGACCAGTCGAAAGTGAAACTCCCGTCCAAGGTTATTAAGAGCAAGCCGCATATTTCCGTCCTCAGTTTGAAAAGGTCTCGTCTTCCACTGTTATCTGCGGGACTCGCCGCAAAAAGTTGCGAAAAATGTTTTGCACTGGTGATGACGACGGCCGTTTCGACGAACGGTTCTTTGCGCTGCCTGCTGAAATCCAGCGGCACGTGCAGCATCGGCTCGACGAAATGGGACGAAACCTTTGGTTCCCACGCTGGCGAGTGGCAGGCGATAAGAATCTGCTGCCACGGTGCGGCTACGCTCCAGTTCCTTCTTGAACGCCGGACTTCCGCAAACCTCCGGGTTCCCGCATTCTGCGCATTTGATCAGCAGCTCGAGTGAGGGTTCATCCAGCCAATCCCGAATTGCCGCAACGGAGAACTTCGCCTGAGTTGACCAACACCGTCAAACCTCACTGCATCTTCCGCCAATCGGGGAGCCCTTCTTGCATCATGTGCGTGGCCTGCCGGAGGCTGAACTTGTCCGGATCGACCAAGACACTCACCGGCCATTCGGATCGCGAAGTAGCGGAACTCGCGACTTTGCTCATGGAGATCTCGCGCGTCGCGCCTGGAAAGCGGAGCCGCTGGCTCAAGCTCGCCCAACGTCATCGCCCGCTGTTTGATCGAACCGTCGCGTTCTTCGGCGTTGAGTTTTTCGAAGATCTGCTGGCGGGATATGGGGATTTTGAATCACCACTCTGGCGCATTCTCGAACAAAGCCGGATCAATCCAGCATGGAGTGCGCGCGATTGCGACTGCGGCAGCGGTCGTCCCTTCCGGGACTGCTGCCTGGAACGGGAGAACGATCTGGCCGATCAAGAAGCGGGGATCACCTAAGCGGCAATTCCATTGACGTCCATTTAAGTCATTCTTACACTGAGGTCCACGGAACGGTCGCAGACTTATCTGCCCAAAGGAGGAAAAATCAATGAGTGATTACCTTCATCTCTCGGACGCGGAGAAACTCAAATTGCTACAGGCACACAGCTTTCAAGCACCCTTTCCCACTCTGGACCAGAAGAACTGGTGCCTGCATTGTGAACAGGAGTTCGATGGACATTCGACGCGTGTGTGGAAAGACCGCGATGGAAGTCTGTGGCTGGAGTGCGGGACGCCCGGATGCGATGGATCGCCAATCGACTGGGCGCCCTATCCCTGGTGGGATCCTAAGCATCCACTCACCCGCAAGCACGAAAGGCAAATCAAAGACAAACAGGTGAGGCATTGGAATTCCAGTGGGCGCAAGGCGGGAACTCGCTCGGTCGCAGCTAAAGATGCCGCTTCGCGAAGGCGCGGCCAGAGCCGCTCTTGAGGTATTGTTCGAACGCGCTGGGCGCTCTCTAAAGTCTCGAATGCGGCATAGAACTTCACTTTCCGGGGGACGAACTTTGCCGTGTGAGGGCAACGGCCGCTGTTGTGTTCGGCTAGACATTGCTTCAGATCGGAGGAATGGCCGTGGTAAAGCTGATCTGGAGAGGAGAGACTTCGCAGAATGCAGGCGTAGAACATGGCCTGCCATCGGTCCGGTCCTCCGAAGCTCTCTCGGGAGAGCGAAGGATGGTGGAGCCGAGGGGATTCGAACCCCTGACCCCCACAATGCCATTTTGGTGTCCTCTCCACGCCAATTGGCACTTGTATCCTGAAAAGCAGCCTTGGTGCCCCACAACAAATCGGGCAAGTGCCCGAGACAAACCTGTAGCCGCCTGGCATTGTGGTCCGAGGAGGAAAGCGCCTCACCTCTCTTCGCAAAAGCCAAACGCTCGCGGGAGGAACTGCTTATCCCTTGCCGCTGCTCTACAGGGGAGGTAAGCTGAACAACGATGAAGATCGCCAACTCCACTGAAGTCGCCCGTGAATTCGGACAGTACCTCAGCCTGGTAGAGGCGGGCGAGAGCGTGCGTATCACCAAGCACGGCCGTGCGGTGGCGCGACTGGTCCCCGACAATGGCTTTATGCCTGGGAAACGCGCTGCAGCGCTGTTTCGCGGATATCGTCCGGGTAAGCTTGATCGAGCCGCCGCCGCTTCAATCGCTCAACAGATTCATCGAATGGATCGAGAGTCGGACGATGCGCTGGCTCATTGATTCAGACTTGCTGATCGAGGGAGAACGGGGCGATCCGAGATTTGTGGCGTGGCTCGAGTCCCAAGAGGAAGTCGCTATCGCGGACGTGATTCGGTGCGAGTTTCTTCTCGGAGTTCACGCGGTCCCCGATTCACTTAAACGTCGGCGAGGCGAACAATTCTATGCTGATTGCGTCGCGAAGCTGGCGTCGTTGGCCAACCAACCGGAGGATTACGAGGTTGCGGCACGCATGGCCGGGCAAGCTCGAAGACTCGGTAAAGGAAAACCGAGCCTCGTAGATGGTCTGCTCGCAGCGATCGCAGTCCGTACAGGAGCAAGCGTTGCGACCAGGAACGAGAACGATTTCAGGTCGATGGGTTGCCCCTGTGCAAATCCGTTAAGTTGACTCTCGCGCACCAACACCATCGTCCATTGATCTCTGGTTCCGCGACGCACAAGACGTTCGAGGAATGCCTCAACCTGCTAGTCAATGAGCCGAGTTTCTGAGGCTTCGGGCGGCAACCGAGTCTCATAATCCCTGCTTATCCCGGATCGGTCAGAGCCAGTTGCTCAAAGGTTGGACAGATGCGGTAAGCCGCATCGGTCGAATCCACCGCCTTGCGGCCGGCATCAAAAAGCTGCCGACAATCTGTTCTGATCCGCGCCGTTTCCGTGACCGAAAGCACAGCGGCGGTTTGCAGGTAATCGGCAAACCACGTCATCCCTTGAAGTATGCCCAGCAGGATGACTCCGTCCACGCAAAAGAACTGTTTGGATCGATAGACGGCAAAGGCTTCGATATCCTTCTTGTGAAGCCGAAACCATGGTAGTTTTTGTCGGCGAGACCAGGAGACGTAATCCTGCAACAGGTCGCCCAGCAGGAAACCCTGAACCCACGGAACTTTGTGGGTGCGATGCAAGTGGGAAACAAAATTCAAGCCAAGCCGCTGCCGGGCCAGGTCGCTAAGGTACCCGTGGGTTTCGACCTGTGGCGATTCCAAGCAAGTCCTCAATGCCGTCGATAGCCAATCCTCATCCGGAGTAAGCGGAAACTGAAGTCGTTCCCCCAGGGTTTTGATCGCGACCGTGGCTACTTGGACGGCCTCGGCAGAAGCGTCACCGGCCTTATAGAAGGGAACCTCTTCGCGGCGAATCAACCAATCCAACGCGAAATGGCCGCCGACGACCTCCGAAGATGTCACCATTGGGGTGGCGACTGACTCGCAGAGAAGGTAAAGCGGTTCGGTAAGACCCCGCCAGGCGAGCAAGTTGCATATCTGATGGCAGTAGTCTGGCTGCGCGTCTGGGTACTGCTTGAAAAGGTCGAGATAAGCAGGGATTTCTTCTGCCTGCCCGGCCACGACCAGCTCGGCGATAACGCCGGAATCGTAGGCGCCATAAGAAAAGGAGTACATCTGCCGTTGATCCCTCCTCAAGCGCTTCAACAGCGCGATATAGTCCGGAATCCTGCCGCGCCGCCCCAATTCGCCGCCAAGCTCAAAGAGGAATTCCTCGTGTAATCCCAGATGAATGAACAGGCTCGGAAACTCCGTGAGCGCCAATTCCACACGCTGGATCATTTCCTCGGCATCGCGCTTCTTGTAATGAGGCGCCACCCCCTTCCACCAATTCTCAATGATCTTTTCCTCTTCCGGGGTAAGGGATGCCAAGTTCTCATCCGGCCGTGGGTATTTGCGCAAGGGCGGTCGTTGCGGCTGGGAGGCAACGTCCGTCGGCACTTCAATCTCCAGATCATCTGCGCTTTCAGTTTCTCCCCAATCACGCTCGCCCTCATGTTCGGTGGTTTCGGCGTCGTGGGATGTTGGGGGCGGAGCCGGAAGTGGCGCTTGGCTTTTCTCCAGACAGCACTTTTTGTACTTCTTGCCGCTGCCGCATGGGCAAGGATCATTGCGTCCGACTTTCATCTGCCTCTGGTTCCCACGCTTGCGGGTGTCAGGCAATATGAATCTGCTGCCACGATGCGGCAATCGAAATGACCTCCCGCTCCTGGTGAGCGATGAAAAAGCGTGCGCCCCGCCGATTTGGGAGTAATAGACGAGTGAGGACTTGGCAAAACGCCTCAGAGAACAGGCAGAACCCGCAGGCCAATGCCTGAACGACCAAGGCATTTCAGGTCGGATGCCCGGCAGCATTCTGGCGGACATTCAGGCCATGATCGATTTCATTGGCCCTGCCGGTGTCCCCACTCAAAGCAAGCATGGCAGCTTCTCGAATGCACCCCTCCCTGAACTGAACCAGCGGCTGAGCGCGCCGATTGACTTGCAGTTAAAACGCCCCTTGCTCCGCGATTATCCGAACATCGCCGGGACCTATATTCTGCTTCGGGTGATGAACCTGGCTCATGCGGACCGCGGACGGCTCTGTCTGAACCAGGAGGCGCTCTCTGTTTGGAATGATCTGAATACAACCGAGAAGTACTTCGCTCTCCTGGAGGCGTGGCTGTTCTATGCTGAAGACGCTGTCTTGGGCGCCAGTGCATGGACCGTATTCGAGCAATTCGACAGTAATCTATCCTTTCTGACCAGGGAAGTGACTTGCCGCCGCTGGAAAAGCTTCGGCGAGCACTGCCACACCTACGCGAACCGCGGAGGTATCTCGACCTGGAACATTCAGCTCCAGGCGAGGTTCGGGTTCATTGAGATCCAAGCCAGGCCCTTGCGGGTCCGTGAAACCAAGACCCGAGGCTGGTTAATGCAGAAGGCGAAGCGGACGCCGTGGGGCGAAGCCGTCGCCTGGGCGATCGCTGACCTGTTGAGTCGAACCGGGGACGTAGACGAATGGCATTACTTTCAGCGCCCCGCGGAGGCGGGGTTCGGGTTCCTGCATCCTGCGTTCGCGCCTTATTTCCCAGGTTGGAAGCGGATGTTCCGGGAAGCAGAGGTTGAATTCCGCTCAGGTTGGTATGTGTTCAAGGCTGTCATTGAACCAAAATGGTGCGCTCCGGCCTGGCGGCGCTTGGTGGCGCCTGGAATTTTTTCTCTCCATAGTCTCGCCACGGCTGTTTTGAAGGCGTTTGAATTCTATGACCTGGATCACCTCTACGAGTTCCGCTTTCAGGATCATCTTGGAAAGGCGCGGCGTTATTACCATCCCGAGTGCGACGAGGGGCCTTGGGCGAGCGAGATCACACTCGAAGAGTCAGGCCTGGCGGAAAGGCAGATCATGAAGTTTCGATTCGACTTCGGTGACGACTGGCGATTCAGGCTCCTCTTGGAGAGGATCGATCCATCCGGCGGCGCGGCCGGCATTCAAGTGATCGCCGCAGAGGGGCCCAGTCCGAAGCAGTACCCGGCTTGCGAGTGAGCCTTAGACACGCGGGCAGGAACTCACCCATGCCGGCAAATGGCGGGATGGGTATGGGTGACAGCGCAGAAACTCGGGCCTCTTCAGCGCAACACCCGCGGTCCTGGGCAAAGTAGCCTCTAAACGCGCGACCCGTAGCGGCTCCCTTGCCCAAGATCGGGCGAAACTGATCAGGTAAACTGCTCCAGGAATTGGTCTGCCGGTCCTCCTCCGCTCCGCAGACCGAGGACATCATTCTTCGGTCGGAACACGATCCGCGTTCAGAGAAGATGACGTTGGGCAAAGGCGTGACCGGAACCGCTCTTGAGATACGTCTCGAATTCCTGAGCCCGTTCCAGTGTCTCGAACGCGGCGTAGAATTTCAATTTCCAAGGCCTAAACCTGGCGGGGTGTGGACAATGGCCGCTGTTGTGATCGGCCAAGCGGTGCTTCAGGTCAGAGGAGTGGCCGTGGTAGAGCCGGTCGGGAAAATCGACGCTCTGAAGAACGTACGCGTAATACATATCCCTCCTTCGGAGTGGATGGCCTGCCATCCATCCTGTCCTCCGTAGCTCTCAGAGAGCGTAGGAGGAAGCTCGGAACACGAGAAACCCGTCCTCCTCCGCTCCGCAGACGGAGCTACGGAGGACACCATCCTTCGCTCGAAACACTGGCGTGTTCCGAGCGAAGGATGGTGGAGCCGAGGGGATTCGAACCCCTGACCCCCACAATGCCATTGTGGTGCTCTACCAACTGAGCTACGACCCCATCCGCAGACAGGATAGAATCTGGATTCCAAGCCTCTTTGTCAAAGCGAATCTCCAGCGACCCAATCGGACCGATGCCAATGCCTAAGCGGAACGTCAGTCCTCAAACCATGCTGGTGGTGCCGATTTGTCACCAACGCTTGGGCCTCAGCCTGGGTCGGTTTGGTTAATACCGCGGCCGTAACAAGTGACAAAAGCCAGAGCACAATGCTCCGACGACGCGAGCTGCGGGTGCCGTCACGTCGACAGCCATTTTGCGGATTGACGCCTTAATCGAGCGGGAACATGCTCGGAGTCAAACCCAATCCTCTCGCCTCTTGGCCGGATCGTTCGGAACCTCTTGACCAGGACGCGGAGAATCGCACCAGGAGATTTGTTATGAAGCGTCGATCATTTATCAAGGTCGTAGGAGGCTTAGCTGGCGGCGTGGCCAGCGGCGTAGCGCCTATCTTCAGCCATGCGGAGCCAGTCGTCCAAGTGGACAAAGGAATGCCGAAGAGAGTCTTGGGCCGAACCGGGCTTAAGGTTTCAATCGTTGGATTCTCAGGCTTGGCTTTGCGCCAACAGACTCCAGAGAAATGCCAAGAAGCGGTGCACCGGGCGTTCGAACGCGGGGTCAATTACTACGATGTCGCGCCCGCTTATGGCGACGGAGAGTGCGAGATCAAGCTGGGCGCGGCGTGGCAGGGCCTGGCGCGAGACCAGTTCTATCTCGCGTGCAAAACCAAAAAGCGCGATCAAGCCGGTTGCCGTGAGGAGCTGGAGCGTTCGTTGACACGGCTTAAGACCGACCACTTCGATGTCTACCAGCTTCATCATTTGGTCCAGCCTGCCGATGTGAAAAAAGCCCTCGGCCCCGGCGGCGCGATAGAGACAATTCTCAAGGCGAAGGAAAAGGGACAAGTTCGGTTTATCGGATTCTCTGCCCACACGACCAAAGCCGCCATTGAGGCGTTGAACTTGTTTCCTTTTGACTCCGTGATGTTCCCAATCAACTACGTGGAGTATTTTACGCGCGATTTCGGACGCGAGGTCCTGGCGAAGGCGCAGGAAAAGGGAGCGGCTGTGCTGGCCATCAAACCGATGCACGCAGGAGCTCCGAAGCAGGACGAGAAAATGTCGCACCCTTGGTGGTATCGGTCATTAGACACGCAGGAAGATGTGAATATGGCTTGGCGATTCAGCCTTTCGCTCCCTGGTGTGGTGACCGGCTTTGCCCCGTCGTTCCTGGATTTGGTGGAAAAAGCGATCACCGCGGGACATGCCTTTCAGCCGGCAACCCAGGCGGATCAGGAAAAACTTCAAGCCATGGCCGCCGGGCAAGGATCGATCTTTAAACGCGAAGAGGACTCCGTGGTGCTTGGCAAGGTTTACCAATCGCCCTATCCGCATCGCCCGCACGAGAGCGACCCCGAAATGTGGGCTTGATGCGCGACTTTGGGCGACCCATTGCGCAGTCCGCTTCCGCAAGGCCGGAGTGCTGAGCGTCTGCACAGAGTAGTCGTTCGGCGCCTGCAATGGCGCAGCTCGCAGCCCTGCGTCCGAAGCGTGTGGAGATTGTTGGTTTAATCTAATCCTAACGCGGAACGGCCCGTAGGCGATATTCGTGAGTGATGCCACGGTGGGTCCCACACGATTTGCACATCCGCTTCAATGACCCCAGGGAGTTCCGAGAGCTTCTGCTGCGCATCTCCGGCAATCGTCGCGCCCATGCCGCACCCTGGAGCGGTTAGGGTCATCTGGACGAGCACCCGGCTGCCGCCCGTCGAGACCGGTTCGATCTTCATCTCATAGACCAAACCGAGATCGACAATATTTACCGGGATCTCGGGATCGTAACAGCTCTTGAGAGTCTCCCAGACCATGTCTTCGTTCACGACCTCGAGGCCGGACTTCGGTGCCGCGCCCGGCGCGATAACGTCGGTCGAAACGGGAGTGAGACCAAGAGCATCGGCGTCCTTATTTCGGATACGAAAGAGGCCGCCGTCAGCCTGGACGGTGTAGCTTCCGCCGAGTGTCTGAGTAATGAAGACCTCGGTGCCAGCGGGAATGGCGACCGCAGTGCCGGACGGGATTTGAGTGGCCTCGCAATCTCGGCTTAGCCTGATGGAACTGGTTGCATCCATGTCCCGCAAGTTACGCTATTGACCACGAGAAGCAATTCGGTTCGAGACGGTGTTGCGTGGATGTTTCGGCGCACGCTCAGGAGCCCAAGGGCCAGTTGGCAGCCAGGGTGAAGGCCCTGCGTATTGGCTTGACGGAGTGTCATCATAAAAGGTTATTGAAGGACAGACCGGCGGAGCCGGGAAAACCAAGATTCAACTATGCCCCCTAACGCCAATGAGCCAGCCCCGTCGAAAGCGAAAGTGCTGCTTCGCCGGACGGTCAGCTCGGTGCTGCTTTGGACGATTGTCTTGGTCGCCATCTTCTCGGAGAACCGACTCGTTTCGGAATATTTCTTCCTTTTCGTGATGCTGTTGTTGGCTGGGGCAGGTCTGACGGAGTTCTATGATCTCGTGAGTCGGCGCGGGTTGGTCTGTTTCAAGGGCTGGGGGATCTTCGGCGGATTGCTGCTCATGGTAAGCACTTTCGCATACCTCTCCCCGCGAGTTGCCCCGGCCAAGGCGAACGATTTTGAAACGAGCTTTTTAATTTTGTTTGTCCTGGGGCTCTGTCTCCGCCAATTCCTTTCGCGAACGAATCCGGCAGGGCTCTTGGCCATCTCCACGACACTCTTCGGGCTCATGTATGTCCCGTGGTTGTTAAACTTCATTCAGAAGATCAATTTCTTCCCTCATATCAACGGCCGGTTCTATGTGCTCTATTTCATCCTCGTGACCAAGTTTAGTGATATGGGCGCTTACCTGGTCGGTTCCCTGATTGGACGGCACAAAATGATCCCGCGCATCAGCCCGGGCAAGACGTGGGAGGGTTTCGGGGGTGCTATTTTCTTTTCGACGCTGGCCAGTCTCCTGTTCGCTCATTTTGCGGCCCATCGACTCTTCGGGATGAACTGGGTCCATGCGCTGATTCTTGGGATTGTGCTTAGTTCCGCAGCGGTCCTCGGAGATTTGATTGAATCTCTTTTCAAGCGTGAAGCTGGGGTGAAGGATTCCGGACGCCTGTTTCCTGGGATTGGAGGAATTCTCGACTTAATGGATAGCCTGCTGTTTAATGCGCCACTGATGTACTTGTACTTGAGACACGTGCTGGTGCCTTGAATGGTCACTGGCAACGAGCTCGGCGTCCGCTGCCTGGCCTAGGAGTGCCTCTTGTTGAGCTTCAAACGATGAGAGTTTCGGATAGGCGCATGAAAAAAGTAGTTGTTCTAGGAAGCACTGGATCCATCGGCACAAGCACGTTGAAAGTGGTCGATGACCTTTCAGACCGTCTCCAAGTGGTTGGTCTCGCGGCCGGAAGCAATGTCAGTTTACTCACCGAGCAGGCCAAGCGTTATAGTCCCGAAAGTCTCTCGATCAGCGATCCGCTTGCAGCTAGACAACTCGCTGCGGCTGTAAATCCTGGGACCAAGGTGGAGTCGGGAGCCGAAGGCTTGGTTCGGTTGGCGACATTGCCGTCGGCCGATATCGTCCTGATCGCGATTGTCGGAACCGCGGGTCTTCAGCCGGCCTTAGCCGCAATTCGTGCGGGCAAAGACATTGCCATTGCTTCCAAAGAGATCTTGGTCATGGCCGGTCAGACCGTGATGTCGGAAGCACGCAAGCATGGAGTACGAGTGTTAGCAGTCGACAGTGAACATTCGGCTATCTTCCAATGTTTAGACGGCAAGCCGGGATGTTCGGTGCGCCAGCTTTGGTTGACAGCCTCGGGCGGACCGTTCCGAACGACGAGCAAGTCTGAGTTCCCTCAGATAACCGTGCAGCGTGCCTTGAAACACCCGTCTTGGGTAATGGGACGGAAAATTACGATCGATTCCGCGACGCTCTTTAATAAGGGGTTGGAAATGATCGAAGCGCGCTGGCTCTTCGACATCGAAATGCCTCGAGTCCAAGTGGTTGTTCACCCCCAGAGCATCGTTCATTCCATGGTTGAGTTCATTGATGGCTCGATCTTGGCCCAGATTTCAACCCCGGATATGTGCCTCCCAATTCAGTTCGCACTGACCTATCCGGAGCGCGTGGCGAGTGATCGAGTGCAGACCAGCCTTGCCAAGTTAGGTTCATTAACCTTTGAAGAACCTGACGTCGAACGGTTTCCCTCCCTGATGCTCGCTCGGCGCGCTGGGGAGGTTGGAGGCACGCTGCCTGCTGTCTTAAATGCCGCAAACGAAGTGGCAGTGGATGCCTTTTGCAGCGGCCAAATTAGCTTTCCACAAATCACGGAAGTCGTTGCGCGGGCGATGGATCGCCACCAACTCATTGCCAATCCCACATTAAAGGAGATTCTCTCCGCCGACGTTTGGGCAAGAACGGCCGCACTGGGATGAAGGCAGGCTTCCGGCCAGGAGGCATAAGAACTGGAGTCAATAAATCACAGGAAGAAGGGTGGCTTCTGCGGAGGGATTTGGGAGGATAAAGGCTATGCGCCCAGGCGATTCCCCTGGCGGGCGGGCTTTTCCTAGGTTGCCAGCCCTCCCGTGCAAGGCTACATTCGCGCGAAGTCATCGATCATCATGAGTCACCTGCTGAACATTCTCTATGTCGTCGCCGGAGTCTTGTTGCTCTTCGGGGCGGCTATTTTTGTCCATGAGTGGGGGCACTTCTTCATGGCAAGGCGGCGGGGACTCAAGGTTGAAGCCTTTGCCATTGGCATGGGGCCGAAGATGTTCAGTTGGGTTCGAGATGGTATTGAGTATTCGGTTCGTTGGATTCCCGCGGGCGGTTTTGTCCGGTTGCCGCAGATGATTACTTCGGAAGCTCTGGAAGGCGGCGGTGAGTCCCGCGAGAAACTTCCCCCGGTAACTCCATGGTCCAAGATTCTGGTGGCGTTAGCTGGACCGGTGATGAACGTGATTTTTGCTTTTGCCATTGCCACGCTGATTTATTTTACGGGGCTGCCTGTGTTGGTGAATCCGTCGTATATCGGATACGTGGATCCCAACTCGGCTGAAGCTCAGGCTGGAATTCGTGAAGGGGACAAGATTGTGGCGGTGGACGGAAAACCGGTGAAGTCTTGGCAAGAAGTTCAGGAACAGACGGTTCTCGCGAGGACAAACGTTTTGGAGGTCGTGATCGAACGGGGGCAGGAACGCAAAACATACCAGCTTGGCACAGAACTGAATCCGGCGTTCGGTTTGAAAATGTTACGATTGGATCCGCGAGACCATCCGGAAGTGGTGGATGTCATCTCTGGGCAGGCAGGCGAAGCCGCGGGCTTAAAGGTCCGTGACGTGGTGCTGAACTTCGCGGGCGTCCCGATTTCCAGTCGAGAACAACTCATCAACCTGATTGAAAAACGGCCTGGAGAACCGACGGAAATCATCGTCAAACGGAGCGATAACAAAGTGACTTTATCCGTGACGCCACGGTTGAATCCTACCACCAACAAGGGACGCATTGGGGTGGCGTTGGGGAACAGCTCAGCGACGGTTTATCAAGTACAGAAACCAGGGCCAACGCCTTGGGAGCATATGTCTGAGGTCTGGACGAAGACCATTAACGTATTGAGTGCTCTCATGCATTCGAAACAGACGGGAGTTGGGGTTAAGGACCTGAGTGGACCGCCGGGAATTTTGGCGATATTGGCGGCGTATATTAATACGGATTACCGGTTAGCTCTGAGTTTTCTGGTGTTGCTCAATGTGAATTTAGCGGTGTTGAACTTATTGCCCGTGCCCGTGCTGGATGGGGGACACATCCTGATGGCAGTCATCGAGCGGATTCGCAGGAAACCATTGAGCGTGAAGGTTGTGGAGTACACCACAACGGCGTTTGCGGTGCTTTTGATCTCGTTTATGCTTTACGTTTCGTTCAATGATTTCAGGCGTCTATCGTTGTTTAAGTCCATGTTCCAAAGCGAGACCCGAGTTGAGCCTTCTGAGGTCGTCACTCCTCCGCAGACTCCGGCAAAATAAGCGGCATGAACTATTGCGCTTCTCCGTTTCAGTATCAGCGTCGGTTAACCCGAGAAGTTGTGGTTGGCGATCCCGCTCGTGGCGGGTTTGTCATTGGAGGGTCTCACCCCATCGTTGTGCAGTCGATGTTGACTTGCGACACGATGGATACCGCTGCTTGCATTCAACAGTCGCTCGATCTGGTCGAAGTCGGTTGTCAGCTGGTGCGAATTACGGCGCCGACCGTCAAGGACGCTGCCAATCTGAAGAATATTGTTTCGGAGCTACGGGCTCGCGGTTGCCATGTCCCGATCGTGGCGGACATTCACTTTAAGCCCGAGGCGGCGATGGAAGCGGCCAAGTGGGTGGAAAAGGTGCGCATCAATCCGGGGAATTATGCGGATTCCAAGAAATTCGCCATAAAAGAATATAGCGACGCCCAGTATTTCGCGGAACTCGGAAGAATCGAAGAAAAGTTTAGCCCGCTCGTAAAGCTCTCCAAGGAACTCGGCCGCGCGATGCGTATCGGCACGAATCACGGTTCGTTGAGCGACCGGATCATGAATCGCTTCGGTGACACGCCGTTAGGCATGGTGGAAAGTGCGCTGGAATTTGCCCATATCGCGCGTCAGCATGACTATCACGCCTTCGTCTTTTCAATGAAGGCGAGCAATCCGAAGGTGGCAATTGAGTGCTATCGCCTGCTCGTGGCTCGATTGAATGAACTTGGACCGGATTGGAATTATCCAATCCATTTGGGTGTGACGGAAGCGGGTGAAGGCGAAGATGGCCGCATCAAGAGCGCCATCGGCATTGGGTCACTTCTAGCGGACGGGTTAGGCGACACCATCCGAGTCTCTTTGACGGAAGATTCGCCGCGAGAAATCCAAGTTTGCCGAGATTTGCTGGCGCAGATTCCCCGACTCACGAACCGGTCTGCGAGTCTGCAAGAGATCAAACCGTCGTTCGATCCCTTTACCTACCAACGCCGGCCGACACCTGAGATTGCATTGACCGAGACTGTGCGCTGCGGTGCCGACCAGACGATACGCGTCGTTGTTACCCGAGCGACTTGGGACAAAGTTGCGCCCAAAATTCGACCTCGAGACGACGTGCGACCGGAGGCGATCTACGAAGATCTCAATGTTTATGAGATCGACCCGACGGCGGATTTTAAGATTAATTGCGAAACTCAGCTCGTCACGGTTAAGGATGACCTTAATTTACAGGCGATTCCCGCGTTCCGGTTGCTGGCCGCCAAGCTAAAACGGCTCGGGTTGAATAATCCGATCCTCTTGAAAGACTCGCTCTCCGTTAAAGGACCAGTGCTTGACCCTCGAATTGCTCTCTTGCAAGCGGGTTTGGTGGTCGGTTCGCTGCTGGCTGACGGCATTGGCGATGCCGTATTGATTCGTGGAGAGCCTGGAGCTGGTCAGTCGCTGCGGCTGGCGTTTAACGTGCTCCAAGCAGCTGGTTGTCGATCGTTTAAGACCGATTACGTTGCTTGCCCTTCTTGTGGACGGACCTTGTTTAACCTGCAGACGGTCACAGCCCGGATCAAGTCCCGCACGGAGCATCTGAAGGGCGTGAAAATCGCCATCATGGGTTGCATCGTGAATGGCCCGGGAGAGATGGCGGATGCGGATTTTGGTTACGTTGGTGGCGCCCCCGGGAAGATTAACCTCTACGTCGGCAAGACTCCCATAAAGTTCAATATCCCCGAGACGGAAGCCGTTGACCGATTGGTGGATTTGATCAAGGAACATGGGAAATGGGTGGAGCCTGAGCCTGTCTTGGCATCGTCCGAATCGTTATAGCGGGATTGCGGCTTTGGTGGTGAGTTGCGCATAGCACGCCGCCATGGTCATCGGTCGACGACCCTCGGATTGCACTCTATTAGGATTTCCCCAAGGACGTGAAATCGGTATAGGTCGGAGCCATGAAGATTACCCAGGTCATTTGCCAGATACTCCGGGTCCAGTCGGTCCAACAAAAGACTGCGAGTTGCCAAGACGTGGTCCTGGTCCGGATTCGAACGGAGGACGGTTTGGAGGGGATCGGGGAAGCAGATGCCTCTCCGGAAGTCGTCAAAGCCATTATCGACGCTCCGTTCAGCCACAATATCGCGTGCGGTCTGCGTCAGCTCTTGGTCGGCGAAGACCCACTCGAGACGGAGCGCCTTTGGCAGAAGATGTACCGCCGCACCATGTATTTCGGGAGAACGTCGGTCACGATCTGTGCCATGAGCGCCGTGGATATGGCGCTGTGGGATTTAAAAGGAAAGCGATTCAACCAGCCGATCCATCGGTTGCTCGGCGGACTGCACCACTCTCGGATCAAGGCTTATGCCTCCATTCTTTTTGGGGCATCCGGAAAGCAAACAGCCGAGATTGGCCGTCGCTGGGTGGATCGAGGCTACCAGGCCGTGAAGTTCGGATGGGAGCCGATGGGCCAAAGCGAGGCGCTGGACCTTGAACTGGTCAAAGGCGCACGTGCTGGGATTGGCGACGCTACGCTTCTGATCGATGCCGGGTGTGTTTGGGATGCGCGAACCGCTTTGAAACGAGCTCACTCATTTCAGGAGTTCAATCCCGGTTGGCTGGAAGAGCCACTTCGCCCCGACGATCTGGAAGGATACCGTTGGTTGCGCGATCGGTCACCACTCCCTATCGCGTCCGGAGAGGAAGAATGCGGCCGAGAGTCGTTTCGACCCTGGATCGACGGGAGAGCGCTCGATGTATATCAGGTGGATCTCTCGCGAAATGGGTTCACGGACGCATCCTATATTCGAGCACGCGTCGAGGAGATTGGTGCCCGCCTTTGTAATCATTCTTATACCAGTCCCATCACGGTCGCAGCGTCGCTTCATTGGCTAGGAACCTGTCGCGATGCGTTTCTCTTCGAAGACTGCGTCGACGATTCGCCGATGCGACACGAGCTAACTCACGAGAAGGTCCAGGCCATAGACGGCTGGATTACCGTTCCGGATGGTCCGGGTTTAGGAGTGACCCTCAACGAGGATTTCGTCAGGCGATTTCTGGTGGCGGAGTCTGGAGCTTAGTCGAACCTCTTCCATCCGCGATGACGAGTCGTGAAAAACGTCAGGGTTGGGACCTCGTCCATCCGCCACCCAAAGCTCGAATGAGTCCGGCGCTGGCTACCAGACGCTGAGCGGACAACTGAACCACAGCGCGTTCACGGTTTAGTGCCGCACTCTGAGCACTGGCTACTTCCAAGTAAGTCACCAGGCCAGCCTTATAACGGTTGTCTGCAATCTCCAGAGTGCGCCGGGCGGCGGTCAGCGCCGCCTGTTCCGCGAGCAACTGTTCGGTTAGGAAGCGGGCGACCGCCAGCTCGTCTTCCACCTCTTGAAATGCTCGCAAAACAATTTGACGGTAGACCGCGACCGCCTCGTCGTAGCTAGCCCGCGATGCTGCCAAGTTTGCGCGATTGCGGCTGCCAGTGAACAACGGAAGCTCAATCGATGGACCAATGGCCCAGGTCCGAGCGGGCCAGTCGAACAAACTGCTCGCTTCCAAAGACTGGAACCCAGCGGCACCGGCCAATCGGATTCGGGGATAAAAAGCGCTCGTTGCGACGCCGATTTCCGCATTCGCCGCGGCCATCCGGTTCTCCGCCGCAGCAATGTCGGGTCGCCGTTCCAGCAACTCACTGGGTACCCATGCAGGTGGAGTCCCTCTGAAGTCCAAATTCAGTTTACTCGCCGCTATCTCGAAGCGAGTTGGAATCTGACCACACAATACAGCGATGCTGTGTCGCAGACGATTAATCTGCAGTTCAACCGCAGGGATCTGTGCCTCAGTTGCGCGGAGCTGCGTCTCCGCCTGTGCCACGTCGAGGTCGCCGACAATTCCTCCCGCCCGTCGATTTCGCGTCAATTGGAGCGAGCGCAGAAATGTCTCAGACGATCGTCTCAACAGGTCCAGCTCGGCAAGCGCTGAGCAAAGCGCAAAATAATTTGCAGCTACTTCAGCTTGGACGGCGAGTTTAGCGGATTCGAAATCGTCTGCGCTAGCGGTCAATCGACCCCGCGCGGCCTCGACCTGTCGTCGCACGCGTCCCCAGAGATCCAACTCCCAAGTTGCTTCCAATGGCAGGATGAAATTTGAGTAGGTAGATTGTCCGTTCGGCGCCGCGCTGCGGGAACCTTCTCGCGCGCTCACCCGCTGTCGTGCGTAGTCGAAGTTAGCCGTAACCTGAGGAAAAAGTCCTGCCTTGGTGATATCAATAACGGCCCGCGCCTGCTCGAACCGAGCGGCAGCGGCAGCCAAATCTTGGTTGGCCGAGTTCGCGAGAGATTCTAATCGGTCTAACTCCTGGTCTTCAAAAATCTCCCACCAAGCGCCGCGAAAAATCCCAGCTGCCGGACGAGCGACTGTCCAGATCGCCACATTCGTCGCCGCGGCAGAACGCTCAAAGCTGGACGGTAAGGAATTCGTCTCCGTTACATTCGGACGATGATAATCCGGCCCCACCAAGCAACCACCCAACAGCATCGAGCTTACGCATGCGGAGAGTGCCATGGCCCTGGCTCCCGCGCCGGGCGCAGCGAGAGCCTGCCGTGACGGTCTCAAAGAAAGGTGATTGAGGCGAGCCAAAGCGGCGATGTCAGATATCACGAGGAGTTTCATCCACTGGCGTTACGGACGGACACCTTTGACGGCAGACAAATGAGTCGGCTTCGAAGGAGCCGCAACTTGCACCTTTTGTCCGTCAGTCAAGGAATCGGCTGGGTTGATGATGACCCGATCGGATGAATCGACTCCGTCTAGAATCTCGACCGTCGCACCGAAATCTCGTCCCAACCGCACAGGACGTAGCTCCACCACATTATCCGATTTTACGACACCGACCTGTGACCCTTCCGCACGAAAGAGCAGAGCGTTGGAGGGCAGCGTCAGAGTCGGATTCACCCGAACGTCGTTGAAGCGAACCTGGGCGTAGCTGCCAGCCAAGATTTCTGCGCCAGAGTTTTCCACTTCCAACTCGACCAACAGAGTTCGAGAAAGAGCGTCCATCGCTCCGGCTGTGCGCGCGACTTTAGCTGGAAAGACCCGACCCGGCAATTCCGGGATATTCAATTCCGCGACTTGGCCTGGAGCTACATTTCGTGCGGCGGTCTGCGGTATTCGCACGTAAATCCTGAGAGGATCGGTCTGAGCCAATCGAAAAAGCTCTTTGCCGCTGGCGGACGCAATCAATTCTCCGACCTCGGTGCGGCGAGCGGTGATGGTGCCCGCAAAAGGAGCAGTGACCTTGGCGAAAGACTGTAGTTCTTCAAGACGACGCACGTTGGCGTGAGCCGCTTCAACCGTGGCTAATTTGAGAGCGAGGTCTGACCGTTTTTCCGCGGCCTCCTGCTGACTCACACTGGCGGTCTTCAGAAGATCCTGCCAACGAGCCTCGGTGATCCTCGAGAGGTCAAGCGACGCTTCCGATTGAGCGAGCTCAGCCCGAGCCCGAGCCAACTCTTGGTTCAGTTCGGGAGTATCGATCTCGGCCAGTAGTTGGCCAGCTTCCACTCGCGCGCCGAGGTCAACGAGCCAGCGCTTTAAGAACCCGTTGGCTCGAGCGTAAATCGGAGCTTCGATAAAGGCCCGAACTTCCGCCGGCAAAGTCAATCCAGCGGAAGGTTTTCCTGGGATCGGCTGGACGACAGTGACACTGGGAACCGCTAGTTCAGCTGTGACTTTGCGCAACTCTCCTCGCCCTTTCCATCGCGGCACCATTCCCGCGCCGGCCGCGAAGACTATCAAAACAATCGCGATCAGCACTTTGCGCCCTGGCCTCGCCCGGCCAGGGGCTGGCGGAGGCGTCGTGTGATTGGGCTCAGCAGGATTCATAAGGTTGGGCGAGGCGCCGCGGTTATGGAGCTCAGGTTCGAAGCGCTTTCGAGTAGTGAGAATTGGGAATTGGGCGCCGGGCGGACTTTACGGTGCACTAAAGTGAAGACAACCGGAACAAAGAACAACGTAGCCATTGTGGCAAAGATCAGGCCTCCGACCACGGCGCGTCCGAGCGGCGCATTCTGCTCGCCGCCTTCTCCCCATCCTAACGACATCGGCAACATTCCAATAACCATGGCCAGGGCCGTCATTAGCACTGGACGCAGACGACTCGACCCGGCGGCCAAGGCTGCCTGCATCGCATCCGCCCCATGGCGGAGTTGGTCTCGGGCAAAGCTGACAACGAGAACGGAATTGGCCGTAGCCACGCCTAGACTCATTATCGCCCCCATTAAAGCAGGAACGCTGGCCGTCGTAAGAGTCAGATAGAGGGCCCAGACCACTCCGACCAAGGCTCCAGGCAAAGCCGAAATGATGATAAAAGGATCGGCCCAACTTTGGAAATTCACGACCAGCAGGAAGTAAATCAATACGACGGCCAGGACGAGACCGTAGGTCAGTCCCACAAAGCTGGAGCGCATCGTCTCCACTTGACCACGAAGCATCAGAAAACTGCCGCGAGGCAATTCCTTTTCCGCTTGAGCCAGGAGGGGTTTCATGTCACGCCACACGCCGCCGAGGTCCCGGCCGCTCACACCACCGAAAATGTCAATGACGGGCGTGACGTTGTAATGCGAGATCACCGGCGGACCATTAGTGCGAGTAAGGAAGGCTAGGTTTCCAAGAACTTGCCCATTGCCTTCACCAGCCTGGCCGGCGCTGACGGGGATGGTGTTCAGAGCTTCGATTGAGTCCAAAGCACGCTCTGGCGCGCGGACGTTGACGAGGTACTGGATTCCATAGCGAGGGTTTAACCAGTAGGCAGGTTGAACCTGACCGCTCCCGCTCAGTGTTAGGAGCACGGAATTGGCCACGTCACGTTCGGAGAGGCCAATCCCAGCGGCTTTGGTCCGGTCGATCGTAAACCTTAACTTCGGCTGGTCGGCCGGTTGCTGAACGCGCACATCGACAGCACCAGGAATCTGTCGGATTTTTTCGACCAGGCGAGTGGCTATCTCACGGTTCTTCGCTTGGTCTCTCCCCATAATCTGGACGTTGAATGGAGCTGGCAGCCCAAAATTTAGGGTCTGGCTGACGATATCTCCGGGCAGAAAATAGAATGTTGTCCCGGCAAACTGCCTGTTGAGGCGTGCCCGTAATTGGCGGACGTATCTTGCGGTGGATCCGTGGTCAGGCTGGAGCGAGACCAGGATATCGGCGTCACCTGTCCCGATTAAGCCGCTATTACTATAGCTTAAGGCGATCCCGGAACTAGGGACACCGATGTTGTCCAGGATCCCCGCCAGTTCATCCCTGGGTATCTCATCCCGAATCGCGGCCTCGACCTCATCGACTAGCTTGGCCGTTTCCTCGATTCGAGTGCCACTTCTCGCGCGAAGGTGCAGCCGAAACTGACCCGCATCGACCGCCGGGAAGAAGTCTTGCCCGAGCTGAGGAAGCAAAAGGCACGAGCCCAAGCAGAAGGTAGTGAATAGGCATGCGAATCCAACCCTCCGCTCTAAGATGGAATGAAGAAAGGATTTGTAACTGTCGCGTAGAGCTCGGAAGCCGCGTTCGAATCCACGATGGATCGCTGAGAACGGCATCATCCACACCGAACGCTCCGCAGATGATTCGTGCTCGGCATAGTGATCCGCATTCCTGTAAAACCACATGACCAAAGTAGGGACCAATGTTCTAGACAAGAGGTAGCTCGCCAACATGGCAAACACGACCGCCTCCGCTAGCGGAACAAACAGGTACCGCGATACACCGGTAAGGAAGAACATCGGCACGAAGACGATGCAGATACACAAGGTAGAGACGAATGCAGGCAGGGCAATCTCCTGCGCGCCATCCAGAATCGCGAGATCCAGGGCTTTACCCGCCGCCATATGGCGATGAATGTTCTCGATGGCAACCGTAGCGTCATCCACCAGAATGCCGACTGCCAAAGCGAGGCCTCCTAAGGTCATCAGATTGATGGTCTCACCTAAGGCACTCAGAATGGCAATGGAGCTGAGCACGGACAAGGGTATCGAGAGTGCGATAATCAACGTGCTTCGCCAGGAACCCAGGAACAGCAGAATCATTAGCGCGGTCAAAGCGGCAGCTATCACCCCTTCTTTGACGACATCACTAATCGCCGCCTCTACAAATAGCGACTGATCTGCAAACTCTTTAACGTCCAACTCTGGAGGAAGAGAGGCGAGTATTCGTGGCATGGCTGCCTTCACACGCTGGACAACATCCAAGGTCGATGCCGACCCGCTTTTTAGGACAGTCAGCAGCGCTCCTCTCATTCCGTCCTTACGGACGATGTTCTGTTGAGGTTGGTAGCCGTCGCGAACCTGGGCGACGTCCCGCACGTAAATTGTCGCTCCCTGCACAGTCTTGATCGGCAGGTCATTGAGTTCCTCGAGAACTCGTGGACTCGTGTTCAGTTCGATATCGAACTCGGTCGTGCCGATCTTGGCCGTGCCACTCGGGAAGATAAGGTTTTGCGCGTTGATTGCATTGACTACGTCCTGAGCGGATAGGTTCTTGGCGCGAAGCGCCGCTAAATCCAAGTCGACCGAAACTATTCGAGTCTTTCCTCCGTATGGCCACGGGACCGCAGCTCCTTGCACGGTAGCCAACCCGACGCGAATTTGGTTCTGACTAAAATCGTATAGCTCCTGCTCTGAGAGTTGGCGGCTGGTCACGCCGTATTGGATGATCGGAACGGTCGATGCATTGTAGCGGATGACAAGCGGTGGCGTTTGCCCGGGTGGAAGCTGCCGAAGGATGGTTTGGGCGATGGCGGTAATTTGCGCAACGCCCGCATCGACCGAGGCACCAGGTTGCAGGAAGACCTTGATCACCCCAACACCGTTGTAGGCGTTTGACTCGATATGCTCGATATCGTTGACCGTGGCGCTAAGCGAGCGTTCGTGATTGTATAGAATGCGCTGCTCGATCTCCTGCGCGTTCAATCCGGCGTATTGCCAGATGATGCTGACCACAGGGATGTTGATGGCAGGGAATATATCCGTGGGAGTGCGCAGCAACACGAACGGCGTTAGAAGCAAGAGCACGATAGCTCCTACGACGAATGTATAGGGTCGATTAAGTGCAAGTCGAACGATCCACATAGCAAGTCCGCTCAGCAGCATCCATCGCAGTCACGATGCTCGCGGCGATCGGGCTCTCCTTCTTTCCCCCTCAAGCCACTTAAGGCTGGTCGCCCTCTATCGCGCTCAGCTCGGCGTCCATTCTGATCAGCCAAGCCTCGACACTTTAGTTGAAAGCCTCGTTTTGTGCACCAGGGATTTTCACGGATGTCGGAGGGTCAAGGAACGCGTCGAACCTTTCGAACCGAATCAGCCGGGCTGGTGAGAATTGATTCCGCGAGAAGTTGTAGGGTGGCCTGCCCTACCTTACCTGGGGCGAGTGCTGTGATGTCGCAGCCAATCGGACAACCGTGACTACGGCGAACTTATCGCGTGTATCGGTGGGCTGGCGTTTTTATTGGGTAGCGCTTAGCCGCCCATTCAAGTCCTTCGAGATGCCATGCGTCTATTAGCAGTCCTTCCAGGACTTTCTGTTGGGCCGTTGTGCATGGAGGCTTTCTGCTGCTCCGGCCGTTGGATTCGATGCAGGCCTCGAGCGCGAACAGGCTTCGAAAGTAGAGTTGCTGAGCGACTTCGGGATCGGTCTCCGGCCAGTTGAGGTACTTCGCAAAATGACGGGCCGCGGAATCCGCAACCTGATTCTGATGGGGCGTCCATGTTCGGAACCAACCTGCCGTATCTAAGTGCAAATGAGCCCCACGAGGGCTAAGCGCGTTACTTTTCTCGAACAGGAGGTTAGCCAAATCTAACCACGTCATACTCCACTATGAGCAGCCGTGATTCCATTTCGCACGAAGGATGGATCACAGCCCTGAGGCGGTTCCCTGCTCTCTGCAGAAGAAGCCAAAGAGCCTGTCCATGCGGCGAGCTTGAAAGCGCGAAGTAGTTAATACAGAACGCCTAACGCATCTTCGAAAGATTAGCACCACTAACAAATCGTGCCCTCAGACTGCTACCTGCTTCCGATTTTCGCGAAAAACGGTGAGGATTTTAGCACCTTTCCTACGCTCGATGTCTCAGGTTTGTGAAACTGCAGGTCAAGGTCGAGCAGGCCAACTCGTTCTATTTGGACATCTCGAAGGTGAAACAGGTCACCCTCTGCGAACCGCCTCCCCTTTACTCCACTCCCAATCGCTTCTTCATGCGCGTGAGCACTACGGACTGAATGAGGTCCTCCACGCTGTTGTACTTCGTCAATCCGGTTGGAATCTTGAAATCTGCACTGGGCAGGCTTTTGAGTTCTGGCTGTTTCAGTTGAATGCGAACGGTTTGTCCAAAATTCGTGAATTGTATCTGAGCGGGTAAGTCTTTGGATCCTTTCAGCCGCCAGACCACCGCGGTGTTGGTGGTGCCGTCTGCCGCCCGAAGCAAGATCTTTTTCTTTAGAGCCGATCCTGCCCATATCGTCTCGGCAGTAGGCGTTCCTTTGGCAGCTCTTCCCTTGAGTTCGGGTAAGGCCTGCTCCAAATAGGCTTGTGCCCCAGGTAGAATTACATTTCCCACATGCCTCCGCGGATCGGATAGGAACAGGAATTTCTCGCCATTGATACTACGAATGGCTGCCTTTGCGTTTGTACTAAGTTGAGGCGAATTGAGGTCGGCGAGTTTCACTTCCCAGCGCAGTTCACCCGCTCGATACGCAAGCTTTCCGGAGCCTGTGCTCGTTGTTGGGGTTGCTCCATCGGTGAAACGAACTTCCATCACGGCAGTGAAGGGCTGACATTTTGCCAGGCTTTGGATCAGGACGGCAGCGACGGTTGGCGCCATCTCGATGAGGGTACCGGCGTCCTGTGCCGTTGCGCGCAAGCCAGAGACCGCTAAACACAACGCCACCACAATTGGAAACCCAGGCAGCGTCACGTTGGATATGTTGACGAGCTTTCCCCATTCTTGTTTCCAAATCGTTTGTGGGAATGAATACATCGAGAAAGCTCTAAAGCGCATTGGGTTGATATCCGTCCTATCGTCCGCTGTCGGTGAGTGAGTCTGCCCACCTCTGGAAGACGCGAGTGGGCTCATTGAATCCGCCGGAAACCCAACATGAGAGCTAATACACCGAGCCAGGCGGCGCATCCAACTGCGGCAATCTTAACGATGATATCCCATCCGTTGGAATTTGGACCGAGCCGCGAGCTTGCCCAGATGACCAATCCCAAGCCGATACAATCACCACAAATCAGAGCCGCCTGAATCACTCGGGGACCTGGGCGGGCTGGCAAATCGGTTCGTTCCTCAGGCTTTGTGCCAATTTCAGATCTATCATTCACCAGCACTCGCAACCCTGGCCCGTAACTCGGTTGCTCCTCTGATTGGTTGCCGTCTTCCGAAGCACGGCCTTGCCGGGTCTTGCCTTGTGGCAGGAGATCTCCCAATCCTCGTCCTAGAACATTTTTGGCCACGGTTTAAGATCATTGAAGGGCGATAGCAATTCAACCGAATTTCGAACGAGGAATCGTTACTATCGATTTGTAGGCTCTTCCGATGGTCGGGACCGTCGAGGTCTTGACCATCCGCGGTCAGTCCAAGCATCGGCCGCGAATCCGTAATCGGCCAGGAACTGCCCAAAAGGGGCAATCACCCGAATGGGCCGATGTTCGAATGGGTCGTCAAATGACAATCCCACAGCCCGGAGACCCATTCCAACACCGATTGGGATAGCATTACTCATCATCCCATATAGCCTGTCATTGACGATAGGAAGGCGATCCCAAGCCAAGTGGACGCGGATTTGATGCGTTCGCCCGGTGATCGGCTCCGCTTCGATAAGGCTCAGATTCCCAACACTGGCCACTAGTCGAAATCGGGTTTCAGCCTGCTCTCCCGTGCGCAGAGATGTCCTCATCTTCCCGGGTGCATTCAAGTCAGGCTCGAGTCGAGCGGTACAAGTCCATTCCGACTTTGCTGGACGTCCGCAAACTACAGCCAGATAAGCCTTCCCAATCTCGCGTCGTCGAAAACGCTCACTATACTGTTTCAACGCACCGCTGCTTTTGGCTAGGAGTAAGACCCCCGACGTTTCGGAATCCAATCGATGCACGTAGCGGAGGTATTTAATCCTCCGGCTTCTCGCCCAAGGAGCCCCGCCTTGGATCGCACTTGCGAGAGCTAGCTGGAGATTTCGTCCCGTTCTATCCCAGGTGTCGGGTGCCAGGATCCAACCCCTTGGCTTATCGATCGCCAAGCATGACCGGTTCTCGAACAGGACTGGGAACTCGATCTCTCGATTAAGCGCGATTGTATTCATTCTTGGGTCCATTCCATACACAGCACCTGACTCACTAGACTCGAGTGCCACCAATAAAAAACCACCCCGGGCACGTTGCCCGGGGTGGCGTGAATTAATTGCTACTTAATGATCGGCCCGTATTACGGGGCGACCACTCGCCAGGTTCCACCAGGCGACGATGGGCTGAGCAGTTTGCCAACGATCAGCTTCTCGCGGTTCATATACCACACAGCGATCGAGGTATCTTGACGGTTCTGGAAGAGCAGGTCTGCCTTCCCATCACCGTTGAGGTCAATCGTACCCACGACGCGGAAGTTCACGTCGCCTGGGTTCTGAGGGGTGATCAAACCGGAGAGCAACAGGTTGTTGCCACCGATCAAGTACCAGACGGCCAAGGTGCCATCCGTGTGTTGGAACACGATATCGGTGTTCGTATCACCATTGATATCGGCCGCGGCAACTGCCACCCAACCCTTGCCAGAAGCGCCGGGTTTAAGCGGAGCGACCAGGATCAGGTTGACGCCGTCCATATACCAGATCGCCAGACTGCTATCGGTGTTCTGGAACAGGATGTCAGGTTTGCCGTCCTTGTTGAAGTCAGCCACTGCGACTGCCTTCCAATCCTTGCTGCCGCTGTTTCCTGGGATCAGGAACGCAGAGGAGGCTAAGGTGGTGCCATTCAGTTTCCACACCGCCAGCGAACCGTCGGTATGTTGGAACAGAATGTCAGGTTTGCCGTCGCCATCGAAGTCGCCCGAGCCAATAGCAGCCCAGCCGATATCGCCGACGTTATTCGGAGTCAAGAACCCAGTCGATGCGACCGAGTCACCGCTCATGAACCAAGCAGCGAGGAATCCGGCATTGTCCTGGAGGATAATGTCTTGGGTTCCGTCACCGTTGAAGTCGTTGGCCACCGAGGTCGAGGTCACAGTAAGTGCGAAGCTCGTGCTCGCTGTCTTGTTGCCACCATCGGTTACAGTCACCGTGATAAGCGATGTGCCCGTCTGGTTGTTGGCCGGGGTGATAATCAAGCTACGGCTCGCCGGATTGCTCTGCGATGTGAGCACAGAGATGTTCGCGTTAGGCACGAGCGTGGTGTTCGCGGAGCTCGCAGTCACCTTCAGGTCGGCTGCGGTTGTCTCGCTGTCGCCAACCACGAAGTTGATCAAACCAGTGGGTTTGTTCTGTGTGGTGGTCTGTGAGCCGATCGAGGTGATCGTCGGGGCGCGATTGCTGTCAGCAACGTTCACGACGAAGCTTGTCGTCGCAGTTTGACCTTCGGAGTCGGTCACAGTCAGCGTGATGGTTGCAGAACCACCCTTGCTGCCCGCGAGAACGGTCACCGAGCGGTTTCCGCTGTTGCCGAGGACGAATATGTTGTTGTCGGCGATGACGGTGGTGTCAGACGACTTGCCCTTCACATCCAGCAGGCCTGGGAACGTCTCTTTGTCAGAGACAGTCACCGACACAGCCGGCGAGCTCTTGCCTGGATCCACGTTGACGCTCGAAGGAGTGGCCTGAGAGATCGTCGGAGCCGAACCCAACACGACCAGCTTGAAGACCGCAGAGCTGGTTCGACCGTCGCCGTCTTTCACGGTGAACGTGATGTTGGCAGTTCCCGTTTGATCTTTGGTAGGGAGGATGATGGCAACGCGATTTGCGTCAGAACCTCCGAACTGAATGTTCGAAGGTGATGCTGGCACCAATGCCGGATTGTCGCTCGAGATAAGACCAGACTCTTGATATCCCGTTTTCAATTGGGCAGGGGGCGTTTGGCCATCTCCAACATTGATCTGGATCAGATCGGAGAACTGATTCACACCAATCTGTTGCGTATTCGGCGTCAGCGTGATCGTCGGATTCAATCCCGGGGTCACGGTAACATTGATGATTGCGGTCTTCGAACCACCTTGCGCGTCAGTCACGGTTAGCGTGACGACTGCGGTCCCGGACTGTCCGGCGGCCGGGGTGATGACGATACTGCGAGTTCCGAATGTGCCACCCAGCTGTAGGTTGGCATTGTTATTCGGGATTAGGTTTGTGTTCGACGAGGTCGCTGTGACAACCAGGTTTTCCGGCGCAGTTTCAGGTGAGTCATTGACATAGAACGGAACGACGCCGCTGCTGGCGCCGGCAGCGATGGTAACATCCGTATCGGCATCGATTGCACCAGCCTGCTGGAACGAAATGGTCGGCAACTGGTTGATGTTGTTGACGCTGACTTCGAAACTGGTCGAAGCGGTGTCTTTGCCATCGTTCGCTGTGCCACCACTATCACTTACCGTCACGGTGATGATGCTGGTTCCATTCGCGAAGCTCTTTGGACGGAACTTGAAGGACGAATTGCCGTTGCCGTCCACCACGATAGTCCCTGGAGTGATGTCGATAATGTTGTTCACGACGACATCGTCCGAGCGCTTATCCTTGGCTGTCGCAACTACACTCACGAGTGTCTGAGCCGGCCCGGTGCCAGGGTCAGGTCCGATCGTGATGCCGCTAAGGTTGACAGTCCGTTCGGGTGCATTCTCGTCAAGGGCCAAGTTCGGGAGCCCGTTAATTGTGGGCGCGTCGTTGACCGGCGTGACGTTGAGCACGAACTGACCGGCAGCGCTAAGACCACTCTCGTCGGTGATCGTGATGGTGATCGTGGCAGCTCCGTTCTTGTTGGCTGCCGGAGTGACCGTCAGAGTGCGACGGGTTCCGGTTCCACTGATCACAATGTTGTCATTCGGCACTAAGTCAGTGTTGCTGGAGGCCTTAGTGATCTGCAGCAGGTTAACTGGTGTTTCGTTGATTGCGTCCGACATATCGAATTCCAGGAGTTTGGAGTCGGTGCTATCGTCCTTCGTCGCCTTGTCTTCCAGGATTGTAATGCTGGCGTTTTGCGAACCGCCACCGACGACCGGGATCGGCGTTATAATTCCACGCAGTGTCAAGGTCGGGCGATCACTCACGGCACGAACCGTCAGTTTGATCGTCACAGAGGATTCGATGGTTTCGTCATCCTTCGCAGTGATCGTGATGTTTGCGACGCCGTTCTGGTCAGCAGCAGGGACGATCGCGAACGTGCGCGAGCCCGTCAAGGCGCCGCCACCGGACAACGAGCCGAGGATAATGCCGTCGTTCGGAACGAGTGCCGGGTTATCGGATTTGACCGTGAAGGTCAGATTGTTAAGCGGATGATTGTCAGCCAGCGTCAGAGTGCCAGTTGCAACATTGTCTTCGTCAATTTGGATATCAGTTGAGGACGAAGTGATCGTCGGCGGTTCAATGTCGCGAATGGTGACCCGGAACGTCTTGGTCACAGAGATCGGACGGGTTTCCGTCGATGATCCGGGACCTTCGGTGTTCGTTGCGCCTAAGTCAGTCGCTGTTACGGTCACATCAACTGAATATGGGAGCGTGACCGCGTTATTGTTCGGGATGAACGTGACTACAGTGCGGCCTGGGTCAAAGAGAATCGCCCCATCCGGGAATTTGCCGGCGGTATCTCCCGCAACCGAAGCGCTCATATTGATCAGCGTTTTCGCCGTCTCAACATCACTCAAGCTCATCGGGAGCGTGAACGAACGATTCTTCGGAACGTTGTATTCCGAGAGAGTCGCTGGTGCGATCGGCGCAGGAAGCGTCGGGAATGTCAGCGACGGCGTGTCGTTGACTGGCTTCAAGTTGATAATGAACTTGCGGGTCGTGGTGTTGTTGCCACCAAGGTCCGTGCCGCCGTTGTCGGTCAGGACGAGCGTGATTTCAACCTTACCATCAGCGGGCGTCCATTTGTTTTCACCCAGTTTGACGGTCAAGGTTGTATTCGCCGTTGCGCCTGAGACGGTCGCCGGATCGATCTTCACGATCGAGACGAAGTCAGGCTTGTTGGAGGTCGCCACGATGGTGGTCGATTGGCTGGCTTCATTGGAAGGACCAGGGAAGATCCCGTTGAGGACAATGGTCCGTTGTCCCTTGGTATCATCGGCGGTGCTGCCAGAGTCTTCGAAGATGTCAACATCCCCGGCGGGGTCTCCGTTGGATGGGAAGCTCTTCAGATTGGCGTTGTCGTTGCCAACTGCGGTAATGCCAGGCACGTCGTTAACTGCGTTTACGGTCAACACGAAGCTGGTAGTGGTCGATTTTGCAGCATCACCGTTGTCACCGCCGTCCGTGACGGTC
>JBGAIN010000074.1:0-38358 GCA_044225505.1 Limisphaerales bacterium | reverse complement strand
CCTGCGTGAACTTCGACACATCCCCTATTTGAGCCAAATTGTGGTCGGAATCGACGGCGCGACCGGCGTTCGGCAATGGCGCAAGGCACGGCATTTTTTTGCTCAGTTACCCCAGAAACCCATTCTCCTGTGGAATGACGGGCCTCGCATGCAGGCCGTCTTCAAGCGGCTCGAGGAAGCGGAACTTTCCGCCGGCCCAGGCGGCAAAGGACGAAACGTGTGGACATGCCTTGGCTACGTGCTGGCGAGCGAGAAGGCCCGGATGGTTGCTCTGCACGATTGCGATATTATCACGTACGACCGTGAATTGCTGGCTCGACTTTGCTACCCGGTCGCACACCCGTCGCTCGGATTTGATTTTTGCAAGGGCTATTACGCGCGGGTGACTGACCGGCTCAACGGACGGGTGATGCGCCTTTTCATCACTCCTCTTATTCGCGCGCTCAAGAGCATCCTCGGTTTGCACCCGTTCCTGGTTTACATGGACACGTTCCGTTACCCTCTGGCAGGCGAAATGGCATTGGATACCGACCTGGTGCGACGGATCCGGATTCCTTACGACTGGGCTCTTGAAGTGGGTATGCTGGCCGAAATCGTTCGAAACGCGGCGCCACGTGCGATCTGTCAATCGGAGTTGTGCGGAAACTACGACCATAAGCACCAGGAACTCTCACCCCGCGATCCGGACAAAGGTTTGAACAAGATGGCCTGCGACATCGTAAAATCGTTCTTTCGCAGGATGGCTGCCGAAGGAATTAAACTTGATGCGGGTTTGTTTGATACGCTGCTCAGCGCTTATAGCCGACAGGCCGAAGACACGTTGCGGTTCTACGCCGCTGATGCTGCATTGAACGGGCTGAACTACGCCAGCCATGAGGAGGAAAATGCCGTGGCTACTTTTGTACGCGCGATCCGATCTGCCACAGACGCTTTCCAGAAAGATCCGCTCTGGTCACCGCTGATCCCAAACTGGAATCGGGTCGAATCAGCGATCCCAAGTCTTCTGGACGACCTCCGCGAAGCGGTGAGGAAAGACAACGATCTGGTTGAACCTGTGATCTCATTGCCGTTGGCAACGAACATTACCGTCGGAGGACGCAAACTCGGCGGAAGACAGGGATCCGTGTTGAATCACCCGATCACACCAGAGTCACGACTCGACGAGAGCGCATCCATCTGAGGCCTCAAAGCCCAGATCTCGATCAGGGTGGCCGGATGCTCGGCCAATCCCAGCACGGGCCAAGGAGAAAAAATGGTAAACCTTTCAATACGAGCCGAGTGAAATACGTCCAAACTAGGCTTCGTGTGGCTTTGCTCGAAAGGGGAGGCGCGGGCCAGTCGACCACTTGGCGTTCGTGGGGGCCCTCGCCAAGTGCTTTCCATCCTCTGAGAGCGCTGGAAGCGGAAGGGTCCGAGAGATGTCTCTCGGAGGTAACGTGAATGGTCGGGCCGCCATTCCACGAGAATGGATTTTGAGAATACATTTGTCCGATAGCATGCGCTCGCTTCAGCTCCAACAACGTCAGGGCACAACAGTCACGAGCGACCGGCCACGCCTTTCACCCAGTCCCATTAACAATAGGACCGCCGTCCCGGATCGAACAAGCCAATTGGCCGCGATCGTCGAGTTCTCCAGCGACGCGATTTTCAGTCGGACCTTCGACGGCACCGTAACCACGTGGAATCAGGCTGCGAGGCGGATGTTCGGCTATTCGGCCGATGAAATCGTTGGCCGCTCCTGCCGCGTGCTCCTCCCTCCAGGTCGGCGAGAGGAATACCGTCACTTGGCCGAACGCATTCGCTCTGGAGAGACTGTCCAGCATTTCGAGACGGAGCGCGTGCGAAGAGATCGAACTGTTTTCCCTGTTTCCCTCGCCCTCTCCCCAATCAAAGACGCCACCGGGAGGCTGGTTGGAGTCTCGACAATTGCCCGGGACATGACTGAGCAACGGCAAATGCGCGAGGCGTTGCAGCGCAGTGAACGAGAGTTGACCGATCTTTTCGAAGAAGCATCGCTGGGGTTGATGTGGATTTCTCCAGAGGGGACGATACTCCGCGCTAATCGCGCGTTGCTGAGCCTCCTGCAATGCCGGCCAAAGCAATGTCTGGGCTGGCCGCTCAGGAGATTTCATGCGGAGGCAGCTTTTATCCATGAGCTTCTCACGCGTTTGGCGGGGCGGCAGAGCTTACGGAACTTGAGTCTGGAGCTCGTGACGACTCGTCAGGAGATTCGGCCCGTCATGATCGACGCCAATGCATTCTGGGAGAAAGGCCGGTTGGTTCACTCCCGTTGGTTTGTGCGAGACCTCTCCCAACGAAAGCGACTGGAGCGTGAAGTTCTTGAGCTGAGTGACCGAGAGCGCCGGAGCTTCGCACAGGAATTGCACGATGGCCTTGGTCAACAGCTTGGAGGGATTGCTTACCTCACCAATGTCGTACACGAAAGGCTTACAGCGCGTGCTTCGCCCGAAGCTGGTGAAGTCGAACGCATCTTTGTCCTGGTGCGCAACGCCATTGAGCAGACGCGCCGACTTGCGAGGGGACTCTCGCCAATTCGCTTAGAACCCGAGGGGCTGACGGATGCGCTCGGTGAGTTGGCCGCACAAACGAGCGACGTCTTCGGTGTTTGCTGCAATTTTCAAAGCGAAAGGCCCATCCGGGTGGAAGATTCCGTTCTCGCTGGTCACTTTTATCGCATTGCGCAGGAAGCGGTGAATAATGCGCTCAAGCACGCCCGCGCGAAGAAGATCGTTATTCGATTGAAGTTTGAGAAGGGGCTGCTTTCTCTCGCGGTTGAGGATGATGGCAAGGGTTTTGTAACTCCTTCCCCAAGCCGGAGTGGATTGGGACTGAGGATTATGCAATACAGGGCAGACCTCGTCCGGGGTCGACTGGCTGTCGGGCCGCGGCCAAAGGGCAAAGGCACAAAAGTCACATGCGTGGCGCCCTGTTCGAGCGAAACCTGCCATGAAACTGAAACCCTTCGCTAGACAAACCGTCAGCCCAGACCCGAAGTGCATAACCGCCGAATCCGGGCGAAGGAGAATTCTCATCGTCGACGACCACACGGTTCTGCGAGAAGGCTTAGCGGCTCAGATCAACGCCCAGGCGGACATCGCGGTGTGCGGTGAAGCGGCTGATGCACGTCAAGCACTTGCGGCGATAGAACGACTGGACCCGCACCTAGTCCTGGCAGACATCAATCTTCCGGGCCGGAATGGGCTGGAGCTAATTAAAGATATTCGTGCGCTCCGGCCAAACTTGCCGGTGCTCGTGCTTTCCATGCACGATGAGTCTGTATTTGCGGAACGAGTTCTCAGAGCCGGTGGCCGAGGTTACATTTCGAAACACGCGGAGGGCCGGCAACTCATCGATGCGCTTCGTTGTGTGCTTCGCGGACAAATCTACCTAAGCGAGGATGCATCAACGCGGCTTCTAAACAGTTTGGCGAGCCCGCGGCAACCGCGAATTGTTTCGCCCGTTGAACAGTTGACCGACCGCGAGTTGGAAGTGTTCACTCTCATTGGTCAGGCTCGGGAAACGGCCGAGATTTCCCGAGCTTTAAGCATGAGCGTGAAAACCGTCGAGGCGCACCGGGCTGGTATCAAACGGAAACTCAGACTAAGAACAGGACCTGAACTAACACGGCACGCCGTTTTGTGGGTCGAAGCTTATGGAGGAGAGAGGTAGGAGTCGACCATCCGATGTGAACGACCCATTTCGCTTTATGTTTAACCATCAAAGACAAGTTCGTTGGCACTGGTATTCTATGGTTTTGGTGTGCTGCGTGCTCCTCCAGGGAGTCGCGCAAGGCGCCGATGGCGGGAGACGAACCACCTCTGCTCATAAATCCGGTGTGCGGGCGGTAGCGTTCTCTGCGGACGGGAAGCTGGCTGCCTCAGCGAGCCGCGACAAGACAGTTAAGATATGGGAGGTCGCAAGCGGAAGACTTATCCAGACGCTGCATGGGCACAAGGGCGCCGTGATTGCTATCGCCTTCTCGCCGTACGGAGATCGACTCGTTTCCGGAGGATACGATGGGACGGTGAGAATCTGGCAACCGAACGAGAGCTCTCCGATCGCAGTGTTGGACGCCCGGGAGAAAAGGGTCAACACCGTAGCATTTTCACCCAAGGACCAGCTTCTGGCCTGGGGCACTTCGGACAATGTCATCACGATCTGGGACGATTCAAAGGGGGTACCGTTGAGAAGATGGTTGGCCCATGAAGGCGGAATTCTAAGCATCGCTTTTTCGCCCGATGGAACCTATTTGGCATCGGCAGGCCAGGACGGTTTTGTAAAGATTTGGCGCATCGACGATGGCAGCGTCGTGCGGGCGCTCCGAGCGCACCGCAGCGACGTCAGTTCCGTGAAGTTCTCGCCAGACGGCCGAACTCTGGTTTCCGCCGGCTATGATGGATATATTCGACTTTGGCAAGCGCCACACCTGAGCCCAATTCGGGCTATCGACACTCATTCACGGCTGGTTTATTGCGCGACCTTTTCACCCGATGGCTCGCTTCTCGCCTCCGGCGGCTGGGACAATTGTATCAAGCTTTGGAATCCATCAAACGGTGCGCTCCGCACTTGGTGGAAGGCTCATAAGAACCTCGTGAATTCTGTCGCGTTCTCACCTGACGGCAGAATGCTCGTCTCGGGCAGCACAGACCATACCGTGAAGCTTTGGAGCGTAGAGGAGACAACCCTCATACGCCCTCTAGGAGAGTAGACGAACCGAGTTCCGGCCACCTGCGATTGGGATCGGCGGCGGCAATTCTATGGTCTATCCGTCCAAGGAACTATCCGCCGTTCGACCAAGAGCCAATTCGGCACGAAGCAGATCGTGAAGGGTTAAGACGCCGAGGACGCGACCGTTCTGCTCAGCGGTCACAATCACAAATAGGGTCGTAGATTCCACCAAGGTAGCCTGCAACTCGCGGACTCTCCGCGTCGGCGGGCAGGTGCTCGCTGCCTCGAGACGTGGCAAACGCCGTTGGTTCAAAGCGTCTTGCGCTTCGGCGCGAGTTAGGACGCCGCTGACGCGATCGTTCAACGAGACGGGAAAGCGTTGAAAGGGATGATTGTTGAGAAGCTCCATCAGTCCCGAATGGCTTAGGTCCGTCGCCACGACGGGGTGGAAGTTCGCGACCGCCGAGACCGGGAGCTGTTGCCAACCATACAAGTCCCGTGGTGGGATCACATGCTCCAGGATATGTCCGTCCTGGCGGAGCACGGCCTCATAAAAATTGTGTCCAGTCAAACGGTGAGCAATAGCCTGGCTGACGATAGCTCCAAGCATCAAAGCGGGAACTAATGCGAACTCATGAGTCATTTCAAAGACGATCAGTATTCCGGTAACGGGCGCCCTGACCACCGCTCCGAGACACGCGCTCATACCCACGACCGCCAGGGTCATGTGATCGGCTTGATTAAGAGCGAGAGAGAATTGGGCCACCCCGCTGACAACGACACCGCACATTCCTCCAAAGAAAAGTGTCGGCGAGAAAATCCCGCCCGCGCTACCAAAGCCATAGCACAACACAGTCGCCATCAACTTTGCCATCAGTAGGACGGCCGCGGTGGACCAAAGCATCCGGTTGTTGAGCGCATCGGATAGATCATCATAGCCCAGGCTAAATACCCCAAGGCGCCCACACCATAGGAAAATCGCGGCACCCAGAATCCAGGTCAGGATAGCGCCCAGCGCTGGGCGGCCCCAAACAGGGACGATCTCCACTCGACCCCGCGCAGCCCTCAAGCGCAACGTCCAACGTTGGAACACGCCGCCCGCCAACGCGGATAAGCCAGCAACGATCGGGACGAGCAGATACGCGCGCCACGAAGGTGTTTCTATCGGCTCGAGGCTGAAGGCGGGTTGCGGACCCAGAAGGCCATGGGCCACCAGCGCACCGATAACGGCCGCGAGCAGTACGCTTCCCAGAAACCGGCTGTTCAAGTCCTCAATAATCTCTTCCAGGACAAAGGTCACAGCTGCCAAGGGCGTATTGAATGCGGCGGCCAGGCCAGCCGCTGCTCCCGCCGCCGAAGCCAAACGACGGTTCTGCTTGGCTTGACCGAAAAGGCCTGCCAGGTTCGAGGCGAGTCCTCCGGCAATATGCACGCTGGGTCCTTCCCGGCCCAGACTACTGCCGCCTCCGACGCTGAGAATGCCTCCAACGAATTTTACCCAAACCGCGCGAAATGGAACGACGCCAAAGTCTTTCCAAAACGCTAGTTTCAACTGCGGTATGCCACTGCCCGATGCCTCCCGGCAAAAGGAGTTCAGGAGAAATCCCGCGGCCAATGCGCTCAGAAGAATCGTCGCGAGGCTTCCGACAAGAAAGACCGACGTACTCTGTCGGGATAGTTGGACCAACGTGATGCGGTAAAGCACGTTAATTCCACTTTGGAAGGCGACAGCCGCCCCGCCGGCGGCCAACCCGATGATCGTCGTTTGGGCGATCTGCCGCGTACGGGGTGAGGCCTGGCGGAGACTCTCTCTAACGTAATTCCAACGCACCAGCTTATTTTGGACAAAGGGCTACGGCATGCAAGCAACACATCCCACCTAGTCTTTCCACTGAGATCAACATAGCAACCCATCCAATTACCTTCGCACGGCTCTCTCCGTAGATTGCAGCGGGTGCGAACTTGGGCTGGAGCTGACCTCGACCGGTCAGAGCAGCATCAGCAAGAGTGCAGGCACGGGGCGTCGGCGTCCCAGCTTGCACTCTCTCCGTCCGACATGAGAATGGCTAAGGTTAGCAACCGCCACTCGGATGTCTCGCCCTAAGACCGAAAATGACTGATCAAGCAAAGTTGTCCTGTTCGTTACTAACGATAAGTTGCTCCTTGATGCTGTCCCACGCAGCACATTTCGTTAGCTCGGGAAGCAGTGAGCATGTTCCCAAAACGCGCGACTACTCCGTAATCTACGAAAGAAACCCATTTGGGCTCCGGCCACTCCCTCCTCCAAAAACCAACTTCGTGGCCAAGCCTCCGCAAGATCAAATCCTCCTGACCGGGATCACCTCTATTGGACGGGAACGGGCCTATTTTATGAGCAAGCCAAGTCCGGGACGATTGCCCCACTACTACTGTCTTGGGGTGGGCGAAGGAAAAGACACGTTGGAAGTCTTGGACATTGATCTCGTGGCGAAAACAGTCCGGGTTCGTCACGCTGGCGAAGAGTTGGTGATGAACTTCTGGGCGAATGGGGTGAAGCCCGTGCCCACGATCGGCCCTGGGAGTCTCAAAACCAACGCGAGAAGCGCGTCCCTTCCTGGTTCTCTGGGCACGACAACAAGTAACAGTCGTCTCCGCATGATACCGACCCGGACCGTGAGAACGCCGTCGATTCCGTAACCTCCCGATTTCTCAAGTCGCTCAACCTGAGACCTTTTGCCGCCGAGCAGGACATTCTCTTGATGGAGTTGCAGAAGGTAGCTAACCCAGGTGTCACGTTACCCCCGACGCCGCTCACTCAATCCCTATTCTTTGAATCTCCAGCGTTCGGAGGTTGTCTATTTGTGCCGCGCCACCGCAACGCTGATGCTAGTTCGGCGAAGCCGCCCTCGTGTGGAGGCGTTCCCAATCACCGAGAATCGAGCCATCCGCGAACTTCGCCGCGTCACACTCGCAGAATCCCGACGCATTAAAGCTGACTTCGAACTCCTGAACGATAACGCCTTTGGTATCATGGACGGAACCCGTCAGTCGGACGATTCCGTGGTTCCTCCGGTAGTTTGGCTCATCGAGAACGGGATGCGTGTCATCGTAGAATGTAGAAATGGGCAGGAACTCGTCGATAATTTGCTGTCTGTCTTTGTCGTACGCTACCAAATGCACGGTGTTCTTGGTTCGAGACTTCAAGTTCATAGGAGTATCGACGGATTTGCCGAATTTTGGCTGCAAGAAGCGTCGTTTAGCTCACGCAGAAGTTGGCGGACGGCTGAATAGGATCCCAAGTGGAAACGCGCGGCCGTCCTCGCCAAACCCACACGGATAGAGAAGGCTGTCGAAGGCAGCGCACGAAAGAGGTCTTCATCGGTCCAATCGTCGCCGGTCGCCAGGATGAAATCGACAGAGCTGCTGGCCAGCCATTCGAGAGCGGCTGTTCCTTTTGTGACGCCGGTATGCCGAATCTCGATGACCTTGTCTCCTTCCAGAACTTGTACGTCGATGTTCCTGGTATAATCAGCCAAGTCGTCCAGAAGCTCTTTGGCGCGATGCGAAGCCTGTTCTGGATCGGCCCGCCGATAATGCCAGGCCAGCGAATACTCCTTTTCCTCCAATAACGCCCCCGGTAGACGATCCACGTAGAGTTGAAGAATCGGACGGACCTGGGCCATCCACTTGTTTGTCAAACTCTTCAGCAACCGCCAATCGCCAGGTTTGGGACGCAGCCAAACGCCGTGTTCAGCGACCAGTCCGACCGGAACAGTCCCAAACCATTTCTCGAGATCAGCCCGAGATCTTCCGCTGACAATGATCACATTGTTGGCCGGGTCGGAGGACAGGCCCGACAGCAATCCCAATAACTCAGGATCCGGGAGAGCCTGTTTCGGATCGCCAACGAACGGAACCAGGCTCCCATCATAATCGAGCAACAGGGCCCGAGCGGACGCTGCTCGATACTCCTGTAGCAATCGAGCGTGGGTCTTGCCGGTGAGTGAACGGGCGCGCTGGGCCGCTTCTGTCTTTTGCGTTGCCAGCAGTGCCTGCAGGAAATCGTCGGCCCAACGATTCACGTCGTAACGGCGAAGCCGTTGCTGCATTAGCTGATTTCGTCGGATTTGTTCATCGAGCGGCAACGCCAAGGCTTGTTCCAGGGCCTGAGCAAGTTCGCCCCGATGGACGGGACTAGTGATAATCGCCTCCGCCATCTCCTTGGCGGCCCCGGCCATCTCGCTGAGGATGAGCACTCCGGTTTGGTCAATCCGCGAGGCGACAAATTCCTTGGCGACCAGATTCATTCCATCTCTGAGTGGGGTGATCAGGGCGACGTGGCAGAGCCGGTACATCGCTACGATCTCATCGAACGAAAGATTCCGGTATTGGTAGATCAGAGGCGTCCAGTTGACCTTGCCATAAGTGCCGCCGATACGGCCGACTGTCTGCTCGATCTCCTGATGCATCGCTCGATAGCTGTCGACTCCGGTGCGAGAGGGTGCCACCGACAGCACGAAAGTCACCTTGCCATGCCAGTGTGGATTTCGTTCCAAGAAGAGCTCATAGCCGCGGAGACGGTTCAGGAGACCTTTGGTGTAATCAAGCCGATCCAAAGAGAAGATGACTTTCGGTACTGCGCTCTGCTCCCGCAACAGACTTACCCGCTGTTCTATTTGCGTGCTCCGCGCTGCTTGGTCAAACTTTTCGTAATCGATACCCATAGGAAAGGTATCCACCTGAATGACCCGTTCTCGGACGGTGAGCCGGCCGAGTTGGTGTTCATGCCCGAGCGTCCTCAGGACGCAGCCCAGAAAATGACGCGTGTAATCGTGGGTGTGAAAACCGATCAGGCTTGCTCCCAATATGCCTTCCAGAATCTCGGCCCGCCAACTGGACGGAAGCAGTCGAAAAACCTCGAACGACGGAAACGGGATATGAAGGAAGAATCCGATTGGCATCTCCGGAAATCGCTCGTGGAGCAGTCGGGGGAGCAGCATCAGTTGGTAATCGTGCACCCAGACCATGTCTGTGGGGCGCAGGAATTTGACCAGAGCATCGCAAAACTCCTGGTTGGTCCGTTTGTATTCTTCCCAATCCTCTTCCTCGTAGCGGACGAGGGATGGAAAATAGTGAAATAGCGGCCAAATCGTCCGGTTGCAGAAGCCGAGGTAGAACCGCTCCATGCTTTCCTCAGACAAGAAGACCGGGGCGGCGCGGAAGTTCTTCTGCCCATGCTCCTGCACGGCCGCCTGATATTCAGGAGCGACCGTTGCGCCGGGCCAGCCAACCCACAGATATTCGCCCTGGCCTGTATTATGGGCGCGACGGTCGAGATAGCTCCACAAGCCGGTGGTCAATCCTCCGGGACTGATGGTATAGATCGGTTCCCCGGACTTTACTGACGCAGTGAATGGCAGACGATTGGAAACGACCACCAAGCGCGTCGCCGTAGGGGGAATTTCGGAAGGTTCCAGAACCGCCTTCGCATAATACGGATCACCTTGAAGCTGGGGCTGGAACGTGTCGTTGTCATTTTTCATCATAGGATACGCACCGGCTTCGCCGCTCCGCTTTTCTAGACAGACCGCAGAACATGGCTGCGCGAAGAGGCCGCGTTTCACCCCTGACTGTGCGTAGGATGGACGGGTGTTGTCCGCCCAAAACTTCGGCAAACCGGATTTGAGATTTCCTGCTGTGGAATGGCGGCCCGACCATCCCGGTTTACCTCCAAGAGATCAGACCTCTCGGACCCTTGATGCCAAGCGTGTGCTTGGATTGTGACACCCTAAATCTAAACCAAATTCGGCGACTGACCAATGCGGCGATCACCGACGTCCCTGGCAAGTTCGCCAATATTCTGATGGCGCCCGGCCTGACGACAGCCCTTCACATAGGACCAACACCTCGGAGACACGCACGCTGGCGTCGATCGGGATGGGCGCGCAATCGCAGATGATTTTGCTGACCGTGGCATATTCTTCGTCGACCAGATTAACGCTCGGCTTCGCTGCGGTCGACTGCGCTCCACCCCAATTGCGACTAAGCGGAACACCTAGTCCAAAAGCGCAACTTGGTTTCCAGTTTCCAGGCCTTGGTTCGCGCGTTGCGGCGGGACCATTTAAACGACGTTACCTTCGAAGCGAACGGAAACAAGCTATGGGGTGCGAGAGCCAGTCGACTAACCGAGAGTAGAAGCGTCGTCGGATGGCTGGACGCTCGAGAGCCGAGACCACGGCGGCCTTGAAGTGGTTTGCGGCGTGTTTGGCGATAGGCACCCGGACCGGTGCCGCTCAGCGTCTTTACCACGCCGGAAGTGCAAATAGTGAGGAATCCCGGTGACTGAATCGATTAGAAACAACAAGGGCCGTTCTTAGATCGTTAGCGCCTGGTTTAAAAAGTCTTCTTTCTTGGAGCGTTGCGACGGCACGTCACTCGATCGCTCAGACTCCGACCCGAGGTAACGAATCGAAAGGCAGGTTGCATCCGTGATGGCGATCCGATACAAACGATGCAGGCATTTTGGTTAAAACGTCTCTCATCCCAACGATCGTTTGCGGGCTATGGGCGTTGACTGCGGTCGCTGTGCTCGCCGACGAGGGGCCCGTCATTCCCGTGGGCCTGGATGCTTACCGACAATGGGAACGCTGGCCGTCGCAGCGGATCGGGATGCGCGCTTACATGAGAAGCACGCACGATCGGACTGGAGGAAACGAATCGGCCGACGCCAGCCATTTTCTTTATCAGGAATCGGACGGATTCAATGTGTCACTCGACGTCGAAGGCGAGGGCGTGCTCGCTTTTGCCCGATATAACCACTGGCACGGCAGCCCCTGGCATTACGAGGTCGACGGAAAGGACCACATCGTCGCGGAGAGCAGCACTTCGAATCCGATGAGGCCGGTTGAAAACTCGATCTTTATTCCAGAAAACCTGTTTCCGGAACCGCTCGCTTGGACATGGTCCATCACCCGGGGAGCCGACCTGATATGGGTGCCGATTCCATTCGAAAAGACTTTCCGCATGGCTTATACGCGGACGCGCTACGGGACGGGTTACTACATTTTTCAGCAGTTTGTTCGCGGAGCAAATCTATCCCGGCCGATTCAAGCGTGGGATGCGCGAACTCCGCCTGACTCCGGTGTGCTCGATCTGCTGCGCCGCTCTGGGACGGATCTGGCCCCAGAAACGGCGGCGCGGCTTACAGGCCGCGTGAATGTTCCCAAGGAAGGCGCAGTCCGGCTGCTTAGTTTGCCTGGCCCAGCCAGCCTGAGGGCGCTCGAGATCGCAGTGCCGGTTGACCAGGCGGTGGCCTTTTCTCGGGCCATGCTTCGGATCACGTGGGACCAGCGGGCGCAACCCTCGATTGAAGCGCCCGTCGCGCTCTTCTTTGGCACTGGTACATTTTATAATCGTAACGGGCGCGAATACTTAGTGAAGGCGTTCCCGGTCAATGTGAGATACCAAGGGGATCAGGTACGGATGGCCTGTTATTTTCCGATGCCGTTTTTCCGCGAAGCGACCATCGAGTTGGTCGGTAACGGCGAAACGGAATTCTCCGACATCACCTGGAGCGTGCGCCACGAACCTTTGCAGGAACCGCCCAATCATGTGGGCTATTTCCACGCAACCTACCGAGATCACCGGAAGCCGCCGTTGGGCCAAGACCTCGTTCTGCTCAATACCAGGGAGACGGAAGGCGGTGGTGATTGGTCCGGAAGTTTCGTTGGCACCTCCTTCGTCTTTACGGACCAAAACAACCTGCGAACACTCGAGGGCGACCCTCGATTTTTCTTTGATGATAGCCAATCTCCCCAGGGCTACGGCACGGGTACAGAGGAGTGGGGGGGCGGCGGCGATTATTGGGGCGGGCTAAATATGACCCTGCCTTTCGCAGGCCATCCGGTAGGAGCAAGGAGCCTTAAAGAGGCGAAGAATGACGAAGACAAGATTCATTCGGCATACCGATTTCTTTTGGCGGACTTGATGCCGTTTGGGAAGAATGCCCGCATTCAGCTGGAGCATGGCGGATTGAACCAATCGACTGAGCATTATCGAACAGTAGTCTATTGGTACGGCGCGCCCAGAGCTTCTTTGGTCAGGACGGATGAGCTCAAAATTGGCGATGCCAACAGTGAGCGAGCGCATCAATACCGTTCGCCCGACGCTTCCAAGCCATACGAAATCACCTCCCGCTACGAGTGGGGACCGGACCTTTACCTGACAGGAACAGAGGGGGAAATCTTTTATCCTCATGAATTCCGGTCTTTAACCCAGCCGGAAGTCCCGAGAGACGGTGAAGCAAAAGTGGTGGTGGCCTATCCAGCGCATACGGATCTGGGACGTAAGACCACCGGTCGGTCAGAGTTCACATTGCGCCTGGACCCAAAAAACCTGGGCGTCATGCTCCGACGCAAACTCGACTATCAGTTTCCAAATCAGCGGGCGAAAGTATTTGTGGCTGACGTCGACGATGCTGGCGCCGCCGCTGTTGAGACGGACTGGAAACCGGCCGGTGTTTGGTATCTGGCGGGTTCGAATACGTGCGTTTATTCCGATCCGCGCGGCGAATTGGGGGATACCCTCCATAACGTCCAAACTTCAAATCGCCGCTTTCGCGATGACGAATTCCTTTTGCCGCGCGACCTGACGAAAGAGCGATCTCGCATCCGGGTACGCGTGGAATTCACTCCGGTTCAGCGTCCTCTCTTCCCGGGCCACCCCATTCCAGAACTGGCCTGGAGCGAATTACGGTATGACGCTTGGTGTTTCGTCTTGCCGTAGAACGGTTGGAATAGTTTGACAAAAGCGACTCTGCCTCGTAACCAACGGTTATTCACAGATCAGTCATTGGGCGGTGCAGTATCATCAATCTAACTGCTACGGTGCGGGATTTGTTTATGACGATCTCATTCTGCGGAACCTGTTCGACCCGACCTGGGAAATTTCCACAGCGAGTTTGCTGCTGGCGGTTTTGCGTCCGACCCCGGTGCCTTTTCTGGCTATTGCCAGCTTTCCTTCTTCTCTTCCCCGGGATTTGCCAGGGCACACGCACTCCCTATCAGTATACCTGCTGGCACGAGGGCTTCGAGAGCGACATGGTCAGCCTGCGTTGGGAAATCACGAAGGCGGTTTGGACGTTTGGGACGCCGGAGGTCGGTCCGACGAACGCGTTTGCGGGCAAACGTTGCGCCGCTACTGGGCTTCGTCACGATGAGGCGAGCGTGGGCAGTTCTTCCCTCGTAAGTCCGCCGATTTGGTTACCCGCAGCGTCGGAAGAGCCGAGACTTCGCTTTTGGCATTGGTTCAAGATTCATCCGAGTCACTACGGAGAGATCACGGTCCGCACTCAGGGGGGAGTCGAGGAGGCGATCCCGCTAAAATACAGTACGGTAGGGATCGGATGGACGCCGGCGAGCGTGTCCTTGACCAAGTGGGGCGGGCAACGAGTTCAAATCGGGTTTCATTTTGCAAACTACGTCGATCCCGTTTGGCCTGGCTGGTTCATCGACGAGGTCGAGGTGGTGGCTGGAGGCCAGCTATTCGGCGGCTTCGACGATTTTGAAGGAGGGTGGGGGGATTGGAGTGCCGAGAGAGGCAACTGGTATGTTGGAAGCCCTGCCATTGGGCCAATGGCAGCCTGGAGCGGGACCAACTGTGCCGCGGTCGCCCTGAACGGCGACGGCTTTCCCATCAGTCCGTTTAGTTCATCGCTGGTGAGTCCACCCATGCAACTGCCGTCAGTGACCGAGGGTCCGCGACTTCGCTTTTGGCAGTGGTTCCGGATTCATCCGAGTCACTACGGGCAGGTTTGGATCCGGTTGGCGGACGGTTCGGAGGAGCCATTATCAGTTCAGTATAGCGGGAGCGCGCCTGGATGGTCGCCCGTGAGCCTCTCTCTCGCTAAGTATCAAGGTCAAAAGGTTCAGTTCAAATTCCTGTTCACGGCTTATGTGGACAGTGATTGGCCCGGGTGGTTTATCGATGATGTCCAGATTGAGACCCTGCCACCACTCGATCTTCAGGCCGGTGATGAAAGCTTCGAGGGAGGTTGGGGCGACTGGAGTGTGGATCGCGGGAATTGGTCTGTTGGGAAGCCGACTATCGGGCCGGGTGGGGCCATCACAGGAACGAATTGCGCTGCCGTTTCCCTAAACGGCGAGGGGTTTCCGGTGACACCGATGAGTTCGTCGCTGCTCAGTCCGCGATTCCGACTTCCGGAAGCGACAGCGAATCCGCGACTGAATTTTCAGCATTGGTTTCGGATTCACCCGAGCCACTCCGGGCAAGTGTGGATTCGTCTCGAGGATGGAGTCGAAGAAGCACTCTCGATTGTTTATAACGGCGATTCGGGCGGTTGGACAACGGCATTGCTGTCGCTGAGCAAATATGGCGGAAAGACGGTTCAATTCCGATTTTACTTTGCGGCGTATGTCGACGACGACTGGCCCGGCTGGTTTATCGATGATGTGCGCATTTTGCCGCGCCTTGGCAACTCCCGACCTGCATTTGATCCCGTGGCACCCCAAATTGCGCACGCGCTTGAGCCGCTCGAATTTGTGGTTAAGGCGACGGACCCGGACTCGGGTCAAACCCTCACCTATTCGATGGACACGAACACAGCGCCAGCGACAGCGCGTTTCGACGCTCCGACTCGGACGTTTTCGTGGACGCCCACCGTCGACGAGGCCGACGCGCCCGGCTATTATGTCACATTCCGCGTTGTCGATGACGGGACCCCTCCGCTCCGGAGCTTTCTGGTTGTGCCCCTGTTGGCGACGGTAAAGGCGATTGGGGATCCCACGATACTACCGGTGCAGGTCGCCCCCAGCATCGTCTTGAGCGACTTGCAGGATTACAGCGGATGGACCTTGCGGTTGGTCGGGGGCATGAGGGGCTTCAACTATGTCCTCCAAAGTTCGTCCAACCCGCGCGAACCGTGGAACGATGTGGGCAACCCGTTCGCGCTTCGTTCCCGAGGCCAAACGCCCCGTTTGTTGGCCCCAGTCGCCGTGACGGAGGGACAACGCTTTTTCCGCTTGCGAATGGAACCCTTGGCTCGAGATGTCGAATTGAAGAATTAACCTTTGCCTCCAATCGTTCAGCGCGTTATACCCCTGAGGGCAGGCGGCCCGTAGTCCGCCATAGCCATCCAAGTGCATTTTTTTGAACGATACGGCATGATGGTGGGAACGGTGCTGTTGGTGGCTGTTTCGGCATGTGCGTTCCTGCTGGCGCGCAAGGCGGCCAAAAGTGTCACTCAGTTCCGCGAGGAGCATCATCAGCGTTTTGGCGGTCAAAAAGACTCATGAGGCCACCTGGATCGTCATCTCCCCAGTCGGACCAGGAAATCCTCCACCAATTTGGCTACGCCCAACAACTGTTGCGGGACATGGGCGGATTTTCCAACTTCGCCATATCGTTTTCGATCATATCGATTTTAACCGGGGCGGTCACCTTGTATGGAGTGGGGCTGAACGCCGGCGGCCCAGTGGTCATGGGGATTGGCTGGCCGCTGGTTACGCTTTTTGTGCTGCTCGTGGCGGCGTCGCTGGGGGAATTGGCGTCCGCCGTGCCGACTTCCGGCGCGCTTTATCATTGGGCCTCGCTTTTGGGCGGGCCTGGATGGGGCTGGATCACGGCGTGGCTGAATCTGATCGGCTTGATTGCGGCGATCGCTGGCATTGATTATGGCTGCGCCCAGTTCGCGGTGCCGCTGCTTGGGTTGCCCGACACGACCCGATATCACATGATGGTTTTCGGGCTGCTGTTGCTCACGCACGCGATCCTGAATCACGTGGGAATTCGCGCGGTGGCGCGGCTCAATGATTTCAGTGCGATTTATCATGTGGGGGGAGTCGCGCTGGTAGTTTTTGCCCTGGCGTTTTTTGCTGAGAAACAGCCGCTCTCTTTCGTTTTCACGAGAACATTCACGACGGTTACAGATCAGCCATACTGGTTCGCGTTTCTGGGCGGACTCCTCCAGGCCCAGTGGACCTACACGGGGTATGACGCTTCGGCGCATACGATTGAGGAAACCAAGAACGCGCGCGTGAGTGCGCCCTGGGGAATATACTTGTCCGTGGCGATCTCGGGGCTCTTTGGGTATCTCATGCTGGTTTTCGTGACGCTCGCCATCAAGGACTTAGGTGCAACGGCAGCGGCGGGTAATTCGTTTATCTTCATTTTCGAGCAGGCCCTGGGGACAGCGTTCGGGCGGGTGGTCCTCTGGGTGGTCACCGTTGCCATGTGGTTTTGTGGCTTGTCCTGTGTGACATCGACGTCACGGATGATCTTCGCGTTTTCTCGCGACGGGGGAATGCCCGTCTCGCGCGTTTGGAAACAGGTCAGCCGCAAGTATCGAACGCCCGCAGCGGCCGTTTGGCTGGCCGCCCTGCTCTCATTTCTTTTGCCTTGTCTTATCCTCCTGTTGGTCGCGGCTCGGCCTAGGGAGCTCGATTTTTCGAAGTTGTACCCAGCGGTGACAGGGATCAGTACGATTGGACTATATTTATCGTACGGGATTCCGCTGGGGCTAAAAGTGTTGGCGGTGAGTCGTGGGGTTTGGCGCTCCTCTGCCAATGGGCCATGGCATCTAGGCAATTGGAGTGGCCTGGTGAACTGGGTTGCCTTGACCTGGATTGCGTTCATTTCGGTTTTGTTCGTCCTGCCGCCCAACCAACTCACCGGATACATCTTTGGCGGCACCTTGGTCGGGCTGGCGATTTACTACATGTTGGCCGTGCGAAACCGGTTCAGAGGCCCTGTTCCGCAAGCCACATCTCCGGAGGCCCTTGCGAAACTCGAAGCGGAAATGGGCAACCGCCTTCAGTGAGAGGTTTCGAGTGTCAGCGACGCATTCGCGGGCCGGTGTTCACTTTGATTTGCGTTCCCGCGCGCTCCAGGCAAGATTCAAGAACAGTTTAACACCACCCCACCGGATTTCATGAGCGAGTCCAAGAGCAAGCTGTCGCCGACCAGGCAGGCCCTCCGCGTCATCGTCTGGGTCGCTTTCGCGGGCGTCCTTTTTCTTCGCTTTGTTGCGTTTAAGCCTGAACCGCGGCCGCGGGCACCAGTAGGCTGGGAATGGGCTCAAGATGAACGGCGGTTCCGGCGACCTCCTACGCTGATCCAAACCCCAGTGGCGGAGGTGCCGAAGGATTTTCCGCGGTTAGAAATCAAGGTGGCGGCCAATGACGTCGAGCTATTGCGCGGCTACTTTTGGAACGGTCGGCCGGGCGCGAGAGGGGGCGACCGTCCGGAGGTCGCTGTGACTGTTCAGGAAGGGGCCACGATCTACACGAACGTGGCCATGCACCTCAAGGGAGCTGCGGGCAGCTTTAGACCGTTCGATGACAAACCCGCGTTGACGTTGAATTTTGGAAAGAATGCACAGGGTCAGCGCTTTCACGGTCTGGCAAAACTCTCGCTCAACAATTCTGTGCAAGACCCCACTTACCTTTGCGAGACCATCGCACGCGAGACATTTTTGGAAGCAGGAGTGCCCGTGCCGCAGGCGCAGTTTGCGACGGTGGTCTTGAACGGGCGCGATTTAGGACTTTACGTGATGATCGAAGGATACAACAAAGATTTTTTGCGCAAGCACTTCAAGAACGTTAAGGGGAACCTTTACGACGGCGGTTTTTGCCAGGAAGTGAACCGGGACCTCGATGTAAACTCGGGCGAGCACCCGGAAGATCGGTCCGATATCGAACGTTTGCTAGCCGCGACCCGCGAGCCTGATCTCGACCGGCGCTGGCAGCAGTTCACCAATGTTTTGGATATGGATCGGTTTATTACCATGCTCGCCTTGGAAGTCATGTTGTGGCACTGGGATGGCTATGGCCTCAATCGAAACAACTGGCGCTTATTTCACGACCTCGACACGGATCGTCTGGTCTTTATGCCGCACGGTCTCGATCAGCTCTTTGAATTTCCGCCTCATCGGTTTCCAGGTGAGCCATCACTTCGAAGCCCGATGCGAGGCAAGGTTGCAGCCCAGGTGCTGACCAGCAGCGAAGGCGCTCGGTTGTTTTTTGAGCGCATTGAAAGCCTGCAAAAAACCGTCTTTACCGAAGAACGTCTTCTCAATCGTGTGCAGGAACTCGCCGCTCGGCTTCGTCCGACGTTGGTGGCGTATGGTCCCAACCTGGTGGAATGGCATGACACCGCGGTCGCTTCGCTCCGCGATCGCATCAGCCGGCGTGTCCGCAGTGTGGCAAAACAGATGGAATCTCCCACGGAGCCCCTTCCATTTGACGACGATGGGATGGCGCGGTTGCTGCAGTGGAAGGAACGTTACTTAACCACGGGATCCTCATTCGAATTGGAAACGGTGGAGGAGAACGGGCAGAAGCTTCTTCACCTGGCGGCCACGGGTGGGGGCGGCACGGCTTCCTGGCGGACGCGCGTGAATTTGCCAGTTGGGCGCTACCGACTTCAGGGACGCGCACGAGTTGACCAGGTAGGGGTGGGAGGGCGCTTGGCGGTGCGTGTTTCTGGAAGCGCCCGCGCCAGCGGTTCAGTGACCACAACGACGGATTGGGTAGATCTCAGCCACGTGTTTGCCGTCGAAGGTTATCTTTCCGAGGTTGTGCTGGTGTGCGAGTTTAGCAGTCCACGTGGAGAAGCTTGGTTCGATGTTCAGAGCCTGCACTTGGTTCATGAAGCGGGTAGATCTCCGGATCGCGGTGTGATGGTTCCCTGATGCCCTCGGATTGAATTTTACCTTCGGGTTTGTGTTGACGGCGGCTGGGGCGACTTGGTTATTGCCAGGCGCATCAAGGGCAAGCGGTGACGCGGGCGCGGTTCTTGGAACCGTCCCAGCGCAAAAGCACGACCGTTCCAACACAGTCGTTTCCGGTGGGATAATTCCTCAGGCGTCGCCTATCCCGCAAGTCACCTTTCCCAGACCTGCCATCAACCTATAAAACCCAGACGGGTTTATAAGTGCTACCGGTGGCGAAACGAGGTTAACTCTTTCTGCGGACGGACGAGTGAGCTCATGCGAGCGGTTCACACGAGTGAATGGGCTATGAGGTGTGCCATCATCGGCTTCAATGTGGTCAATTAGGGCTTGCTCGCGTTGTCGAGTAGACATTTAATGGGTCTTATAGAGCGAGGTCCTATGGATGTTTTCATCTACGCAATCTGTCTGGTCATTGGCGTGGGTTTCGCGATTTTCAGCGGCATTGCCGGGCATTTCTTTGGCGGGCATGATCACGACGTAGGAACTGGGGGGCACGCCGAAGCCGGTTTTGACCATAGCGGACTGCCAGGCATTTCGCCATTCAGTCCGACGTTCATCGCACTCTTCACCACGGCGTTCGGGGCGTTAGGCTTCATTTTCTCAAGTATTCCCGCAACTCAGAGTCCATGGTTGAGCGCACCGTTAGCGGCCATCGGCGGATTGGGAGTTGCGGCGGCGGCATTTTCGCTGTTCGAGTCGGCGTTCCGCAAGACGCAGAGTTCGAGCGAATGTCAGGTAGCGACTTTAGTGGGGCAGAGCGCTTCGATCGTGACGCCAATCCCGGAGAATGGCGTGGGGGAGATCGCTTACGTCCGGGCCACGACGCGCTACACCGCGCCCGCCCGCTCCGAACATGGGAAAGCGATTCGAGGTGGCGAGGAGGTGCGCATCACCCGGATCGTCGGAACGCAATTTTACGTGGACGTGGTTTAAAGCGTGATTTAACCCAGTGAATCCTATGGCAGACATGTTCATCTTTGCGCAAGCGGGCGTTCAACTTCCTTGGATCAAGATCATTGTCGGGGTGGGTGCGGTGCTTGCCGTGTTTTTCAGCTTCGCGATGATCTACGCGAGCCGTTACACCAAAGCCGGTCCAAACCAGGTCCTGGTGATTTCAGGACGGCGGCGGCGAGTGGTCGACCCAGACGGCGCCGTGCGCGAGGTTGGGTTTCGCGTGACCAAAGGTGGCGGCGTGTTCGTGTGGCCCGTCTTTGAAAAGGTGGATTTGTTGTCCCTCGAGTTGCTCACTATCGACGTGCAAACTCCCGAGGTTTATACGAGCAAGGGCGTTCCCGTGAAGGTCGACGGAGTAGCTCAGATCAAAGTCAAAGGTGACGATATCTCCATCGCTACGGCCGCTGAGCAGTTCCTCAGCAAAGGGACGGAGGACATCAAGAATATCGCGATGCAGACCATGGAAGGGCACCTGCGCGCGATTCTCGGAACCTTGACCGTTGAAGAAATTTATCAAAATCGCGATGCGTTCGCTTCCAAAGTGCAAGAAGTGGCCGCGGGTGATATGGCCAACATGGGGCTCCAAATCGTGAGCTTCACCATCCGTGACATTCGCGACAGCCAGGGTTATCTCGAAGCTTTGGGCAAGCCGCGAATCGCCCAGGTCAAGAGGGACGCGGTCATCGCCCAAGCTGAAGCCGATCGCGATGCGATGATCCGGTCGGCGCAGGCACAACAATCCGGCCAGGAAGCCAAGTTCGCGGCCGACAGCAAGATTGCCGAGGCGCAACGCGATTATCAGATGAACGTCGCGCAGTACCAGGCAGCAGTGAATCAACGCAAGGCTGAGTCCGACCTCGCTTATGACTTGCAGAAGTACAAAACGGGGCAGTTGGTAAAGGCCGAAGAGGTGCAGGTCAACATCATTGAAAAGCAGAAACAAATCGAATTGCAGCAGCAGGAAATCCTGCGAAAACAACGGGAGCTGGAAGCCAATGTGCAAAAGCCGGCCGACGCCGAACGTTACCGCGTCGAGACCATCGCGAATGCCACCAAGTTCCAGTTGGAAATGGAGGCTACCGGCACTGCGAACGCAGCGAAAGCGAAAGGGTTAGCCAATGCGGACGTAATGAAGGCGACGGGGGTTGCGGAAGCCGAAGCGAACAAAGCGCGCGGACTTGCCGAAGCCACGATTATCGAAGCGCAAGGACACGCGACGGCCGAGGCGATGCGAGTGAAGGCCGATGCATTCAAACAATATAATGAAGCGGCGGTGATCCAGATGATCGTCCAGATCCTTCCCGAGCTCGCCGGCAAGATTAGCGAGCCTCTGTCGAAGACGGACAAGATGGTGATTGTGAACGCCGGAAACGGCAATGGGGGTGGTGCGAGCAAGCTCACGGCCGAGGTAAGTCAAATCCTCAGCCAGTTGCCTCCGGTGATCGAAGGTTTAACGGGACTGAGACTGGAAGACTTGCTCAAGGCCGTCCCGTCGTTGAAATCCTCGCGGAGTGATAAGCCGATTCAGGAGTAAACAGAATGCGCCTGTTCGAGGCTATTCTCAACGCGAACCACCGCGCCGCGGCTGGAGACAGCGGCGTTGGGCTCCATCCCAGCGATTTCCCGGATGCCCTTCCGGTGGTGGCACTGACCTGTATCGATCCCCGGCTGAATCGATTGCTGCCCGAAGTGTTGGGAGTGCATGAAGACGATTTCATCTGGTTGCGAAATGCCGGGAATATCATTTTCGATCCCTTGAGCAGCATGATGCGGACGCTCGCATTGGCATGCGCTATCAAAGGCGGGAAGGAAATCGCTGTGATTGGTCATACTGATTGCCGAGTCCGCCAGACCTCCGTGAATCAACTGCTCGAGAGCTTCCGCGCCCTGGGGATCGGGCGATCGAACCTCCCGGACAACCTTGTCGAGTTTTTCGGCTTGTTTGCCAGCGAACGCCAGAACGTGATCAACGGCGTCGAACACATTCGGAGGAGCCCGTTGATCAGCCCGAAAGTGCCTGTCCATGGGTTGATGGTCGATATCGAGTCCGGGCGCCTGGAATGGCTGGTGAACGGATATCAGGATCTTGGCAAGCTGCCCGCCGCGGAATCACCAGTTCTGCAGAAACTCGAGCAAGTGCAAGAGATCATCGGTCAGATCCAGAGCTTCTCCACCGGTGACTCGAAATTGCCCGAGATCAAAATCGGCGCGATGACATTGGATCCACAGAAGTGGCTTTCGGAACTTCACGTGATGAGGCAGCCTGTCCCGGAAGCGATTGGGCATCACGCATCGTCGATCGCGCCGCCGTCCGCGGGCGTGTCGAGCCCTGCACCAACAGCGCCGCCACGCCTCATTCCCATGCCACCGCCGCTGCGTGCAGGTCATCCTTCCAGTAAGTCGATAGGGCGGCAATGATCCCATCCGGAGACGCTAAACACGAGAAAGACTTGAGATGAAGAACTGTCCCTGGAAATCTGATCAATAAAACCCGATACGATTATGAGCATGATGCATGAAATCGACTACAAGATCTTCGGCGACGATATGCAGTTCGTCGAAGTGGAGCTTGATCCGCAAGAGGCAACGGTCGCGGAAGCGGGCGGAATGATGTACATGGAAGACGGGATCGAAATGGAAACCGTCTTCGGCGATGGTTCTCGTCAGCAGAGTGGTTTCTTAGGCGCATTGATGGGCGCTGGCAAACGTCTGCTCACTGGCGAATCGCTTTTCATGACGGTGTTTTGGAATCGTGGCGCTGGGAAGAAACGAGTGGCGTTCGGTGCGCCGTATCCAGGCAAGATCATTCCAATTCATCTTTCTGAAATCGGAGGCGACCTGCTCGCGCAGAAGGATGCCTTTCTCTGTGCGGCCAAGGGAGTGAGCTTGGGCATTGCTTTCACCAAACGATTCGGCGCCGGGCTTTTCGGTGGCGAAGGCTTTATTCTAGAGCGACTACAGGGCGACGGATTGGCGTTCCTCCATGCTGGCGGCACGATTCTTCAGCGGGATTTAGGCCCAGGCGAAACGCTGCGTGTGGATACGGGGTGCATCGTGGCGTTCCAACCATCGGTACAATACGACATCAAACTCGTCGGCGGAATTAAAACAGCGCTGTTTGGCGGCGAGGGATTGTTCTTTGCGACACTCCAAGGGCCCGGAAGAATCTGGCTGCAATCGCTGCCGTTCAGTCGTTTGGCCGGCCGTATTTATGCCGCCGCTCCACAGAGCGGTCGAGGAGGGCGGGAGGAAGGTTCGCTGTTAGGCGGTTTAGGACGGATGCTTGACGGGGATAACTCGTAGTCCGCAACAATCTAGTGTCGACCTCGGCGGCGTATTGCTCCGAGGTCGATCAACGCCGTAGGGGCAGACGTCAGAGCTGCGGAATCAGCTCTCAAAAATCCGATCCATCTCGCGGGAGAGTTTGTTCAGGCCTTCCACACTTCCAGCACCCCCTTGCTCGGAAAGCCCCCAGCCTGAATACCCGATTTCATCGACTGCCTTCATGACGGCCGCCCAATTATTGTCGCCTTTGAGAAACTCCACATCAAAGCCCTTGCCCATTCCTTCACGTTGCGCTTTCTGCCGGCTGAACTCCTTGATGTGAAGCTTGGCAATGCGCTTGTTCAAGACTCGAATCCACTGCTCCGGATAGCCATAGAGGATCACGTTACCGACGTCGAAATGCCATCCGACCCAAGGACTGTTGAATTCATCGACATATCGGGCCGCTTCGAGCGGGCTGAGCAGGAACTGGTTCCAGACATTCTCAATCGCAATCTTGACTTGGAACTCCTCAGCCAGCGGTAACGCTTTGCGAATCTCCGCTTGGGAACGGGTGTAGGCCTCGGCGTAGGAGACCTGCTTATTGACGACAGCCGGCACCAAAAGCACTGAACTCGCTCCATAGCGATGCGCATCTTTGAGCGCTTGCTTCAAACCATCCAAGCCCTTTTCCCGAATTGCGGGGTCGGGATCGGACAGGGTCTGGTTCCAATGTGTGGCACAGCAAACACTGGGAATTTTCAGCCCGGTCGCGTCACGCGCTTTGATGACTTCTTCCTGATCCATGTGGCTGTTTGGTTCAACGCCCTCGAATCCAGCGTCCTTCACCGCCTGGAATTTTTCAAGAGTCGAGCCCTTCAGCCCAACCGTTCCGAACATGATCCCTTTTTTGATCGCGCGCTTTTTAGGCGATGAGGTTGGATCATCAGCGGCGCGACTCACGAACGGCGTCGCCAGCGTCGCTACAGCGGCAGTGCTGCTTAAGGTTAAGAAAGCCCGTCGGTTCAGCTTGAATTGCATAGAGAGGATTGTTTGCTTGGTTCAAACAAGGGCGCCTGGGAAGCAGGGCTGGGGGAGGCTTCCACAGGCCGCCAAAGTTATCCGATCAGGAACTAGACCAGTTTGGTTCGTCCAGGCATGGCCATGGGCGCTGGTTCCAACTTCATGTCCCAGGTCACGTGTTCCGGAACCAACCGATCATCCGAGTTCATGATCTGTTCCCATGTGATTTCCTGGCCCGTGTAAGCGGCGGTCCGGCCCATGATCGCCATCAAGGTGCTATGGCACATCCAGATGCCGTCGTTGATCGGTTCCCCTTTGCGAATCGATGCGAACAGTTCGTTGTGCTCGACCTGGTACATATCCGGGGTCGGTCCCGAATACCGCCAGCGTTCGGTGCCTGCGATCACGGGGCGGCCACTCTTGATGCTCGCGGTCCCGGTGGCGCCAGTGAGATAATCCGAATTGTCATTGTAACAGCCGCTGATCTGCCGCTGTGCCATCGTGGCTCGCACTCCGTTCTCGTATTCGTAGAAAACGTCGATGTGATCGTAGATGTTGCCTTCGTTGTTGGGAATTTGGCGCCCGCCCGTGGCCACGGCTCGCACAGGAAGTTTGCCGTTCATAGCCCACGCTATCTTGTCGATGCTATGCACCGCCTGTTCCACCAAGCCATCCCCACCGAGCCAAACAAAATTGTACCAATTGCGAAGCTGCCATTCGACATCGCTCATGCCAGGCGGCCGTTTATTGGCCGGAGGCATCGGTTTGACGGGCCCTGTGAGATAGGTCGCGTAGATCGAGCGGATATCACCAATTGCACCATCATGGATTCGTTTGTAAAATTCGCGCCGGGCGAGGTCGTAGCGCCAGCAGAACCCGGCAACGACCGCGAGCTTCTTTTTCTTCGCCTCCTCCGCTGTTGCTAACACGGATCGCACTCCCGGGGCATCCGTTGCCATCGGTTTCTCGCAAAAGACATGCTTGCCCGCTGCGACGGCCGCTTGGAAATGAAAAGGTCTGAATCCAGGCGGCGTTGCCAACAAAACCACATCCACTCCGCTGTTGATGACCTTCTGATACGCGTCCAAACCGACAAATTGGTGCTCAGCCTCGACCTTTACCCGGTCGGGTGTTTTGCGCTTTAACTCACCCAAACTGCGTTCGATCTGTTCGGAGAACACATCGCCAACGGCGGTCAGAACCACATTCGGATCGGCATGGAGGGCCTGGTCAGCTGCTCCAGTGCCACGGCCACCACACCCCACCAATCCAATCTTGATCGTGTCGTCATTCGCACCTCGCGTGGAAACAGCCGCGCCAAAATTGGCGGCCAGGACGGTCCCGAGTGTTGCAGCGGTCGACTGTTTGAGGAATTGTCGCCTAGAAGTCGCCAGGGAGGAGTGGGTGTTCGGGTCCATAAGTGGAGTCTGAGGTTCGGTATTTTATTTTGATGTGAACGCCTTTGGAAGGCTGCGCCGACAACGAGAGTGCCCGCACCTCGATCTCCCAGTCCCGTCCCAATCGCAATTGAGGCAAACGGACCGGGCGGTGAATCCCTCGGAAAAACTGTCTAAAGCTTGCCGACATTATTCAGAACCTGCTTTCCTCGACCGATTTCAGCACATCCATCGTTCCGGAGATGCTCTGACGATAACGCTCAGCAGTTTATTTGAAAATACTTTTCTTTTTGTCGGCCCAAGGCGTATGAGCGGAACGAGTTAATGGATGGACCGGAACGGTTAAGGCGACGGTTTTTCTGATGCTAACCTCATGCCGGCGCAGGTGCCCTGGCATCCGAAGCGCGAATTGCGCTCTCGACGCCATATCACTCTTGGGAATCCATTCTTGCATCCCGCGGCGCGACTGAAGAACGGGTTATCGCCTGGCGGTTAAGCGGTTTGGATTAGACTAACTACACGTCCCACAAGCCGAAAAGAGAGATGGAAGCGGCCCGGGAAATCGCTGACCAAGGTCAAAGAATATAGGAGTTTTTGAGACGTTCCTCGCGACGTCCGAGGGTGGAGTGCGAAGTGGGGGAGAGACCTCCAAATCCCTCAAATCTTGCGATTGTTTGTGCCGAAATTGTCATCTCGGGGGTTTCGCCGGGAATGCTCTTGACACCCCTGCCTGCTTTCAATAGGCCCAATGCGTCGCGAAGCTCGATTGGCTTTGCGAGTATCGATAGCTTTGCGGCTATGATACAGTTTAAGATAGCTTATCCATCATGATTATGGCACATCGAAAATTCTGGAGGTACAGTGCTTTCCTCGCCGCACTGTGCAGTCTTAGCGTAACGGCGCTGGCGGGGGAGGCGGACATCAAACTGCCCGATCTGAATCAAGTGAGGTTTGATGGTCTTGGCGGGATTAGCGGCGTGACCCTGATGTATTTGGGTATCCTGATCTGCGCTATCGGTGCGGCGTTTGGTTTGGTGCAATACCAGCAAACGAAGTCACTCCCAGTCCACGAATCGATGAGTAACGTTTCGAATATGATCTGGGAGACGTGCAAAACGTATCTGTTCACCCAAGGCAAGTTCCTGGCGATCTTGTGGGCGTTGATCGCTGCTTGCATGGTGTACTACTTCATGGTCCTGCAGCACAATTCCGTGCCACACGTTTTTGTGATTCTGCTGGCGTCCGTGTTGGGCATCCTCGGTTCCTACGGAGTAGCCTGGTTCGGCATTCGGATTAATACCGTGGCCAATTCGCGTGCGGCATTCTCGGCATTGAAGGGGGATCCGCTCGCCACGCTGGGCATTCCGCTGCGTTCGGGAATGAGCGTTGGCTTGCTGCTGGTCGCGGTCGAACTCTTCTTTATGATCTGCATTCTCGTGTTCTTGCCGCGAGAGTTGGTCGGGCCCTGCTTTATCGGGTTCGCGATTGGGGAGTCGCTGGGGGCGAGCGTGCTGCGTATTTGCGGTGGTATTTTCACCAAGATTGCTGACATCGGTTCCGATCTCATGAAGATCGTCTTTAAGTTGCCGGAAGATGATCCCAAGAATCCTGGCGTGATCGCGGATTGCACTGGGGACAATGCGGGTGACTCGGTTGGACCGACTGCGGACGGGTTTGAGACTTACGGGGTGACTGGAGTGGCGCTGATCGCGTTTCTTGCGCTCGCTCTGGCGGCGACGCCTGGAATCGTGGCGACTCTGATCATCTGGCTGTTCGTCATGCGTGCGCTCATGATCGTGACATCGCTTTTCTCTTACTTCGTCAATGAAGCGATCAGCAAAGCCAAGTTTGGTGGACAGAAGGATTTCGACTTCGAGGCCCCTTTGACCCATCTGGTGTGGATCACCTCGGCGGTTTCGATCGCGGTGACGTTTATTGCGAGTAAGGTGTTGCTCGGCGACTTCAAAGACGCTGCTGGGACGGCGCGGCCAGATCTTTGGTGGGTGCTCTCGATGATCATCAGCTGCGGAACCGTCGCAGGCGCGCTCATTCCTGAGTTCACGAAAGTCTTCACGAGCACGAACTCACGTCACGTGCGCGAGGTCACCAATTGTTCGAAACACGGCGGTGCATCGTTGAACATCCTTTCTGGTTTCGTGGCGGGGAATATGTCCGCATTCTGGATGGGATTGGTCATCATGCTGCTGATGTTTGTTTCTTACTACTTCTCACAAAACCCGGCCTTGCTCTCGATCATGCCAAAGGAGTTCGTTTTTGCGGCGCCGATTTTCGCATTCGGGTTAGTCGCGTTCGGGTTCCTGGGAATGGGTCCGGTGACGATTGCGGTGGATAGCTACGGCCCGGTGACGGATAACGCCCAATCAGTTTACGAACTCAGTCAGATTGAGTCTCGCAAAGGCATCAAGGAAGACATTCAAAAGAAATTCGGATTCACCCCGGACTTCGAGAATGCGAAATACCAGCTAGAGAAGGGGGACGGCGCTGGCAATACGTTTAAAGCGACGGCAAAGCCGGTCTTGATCGGAACGGCGGTTGTCGGAGCCACGACGATGGTATTCGGCATTATTATTCTGTTGCAGAAGATGTATGAGGCTGACCCGACGTCAGGACTATTTAAGCCAGTGATCGACGCGTTGAGCGTGGTGCAGCCGGAGATGATTCTGGGCCTGATCATGGGTGGCAGCGTCATCTATTGGTTTACGGGCGCGTCGACCCAAGCGGTCGTCACCGGTGCGTATCGGGCGGTGGTCTACATCAAGGAACACATGAAGTTGGACGCGGCGACGGCCTCCGAGAAAGACAGTAAAGAGGTTGTCCGAATCTGCACGGTATATGCGCAGAAAGGGATGTGGAATATCTTTATCGTGATCTTCTGCTTCGCGCTGGCGTTACCGTTCTTCAATCCTTACTTCTTCATTGGCTACCTGATCGCCATCGCGTTCTTCGGGCTGTTTCAGGCGATCTTCATGGCCAACGCGGGCGGGGCTTGGGACAATGCTAAGAAGATTGTCGAAGTGGACTTGCGTCAAAAAGGGACGGACTTGCACGCCGCAACGGTGGTTGGCGATACCGTTGGCGATCCGTTCAAGGATACTTCATCGGTCGCGTTGAATCCTGTGATTAAGTTCACGACCCTGTTTGGGTTGTTGGCGGTGGAAATTGCCGTGACCATGACCAATCGTGGTTTGAAGACTGGCATCGGGGCGTTCTTTTTCCTGATCGCCCTCGTGTTCGTTTATCGATCGTTTTACGGCATGCGGATTCCCGAAGAATCAGGCTCCGACGAGAGTCATGCGGCTCATTCGCACGGTGCCCGGCCGACAGACCAGGTTGCTCCAGCCGGTGCTGGCGCCCGACGTCATTGACATCGGTCTGCATGAATCCTAACGTCCGTCTGCCAAGTGGCAGGCGGACGTTTCTCTGTACAACAACTCGTCCCCGCTGCATTCCAGACTAATCATGAAGCCCGTTGCGATTGATCCTCAGCTCTTCATCGAAAATCGCGAGCGATTGCGTGCGTTATTGCCCAAAGGCTCCGTTGCCGTGGCGAACGCTAACGACGTGTTGCCCACCAATGCGGATGGAACGTTCGCTTTCCACCAGAATGCGGACTTGTTTTATCTCTCGGGGGTTCGCCAGGAAGAATCGATCCTGGTCCTTGCTCCCGACGCGTTCGACTCGAAGCTCCGCGAAGTGCTTTTCCTCCGTGAACCCAGCGAGCTCTTGCGGATCTGGGAAGGACACAAACTGAGCCGCGAAGAAGCCGCGCGCGTCTCCGGGATCAGGACCGTGAAATGGCTGTCGGAATTTCCTGCTGTGTTCCACCAGCTCATGTGCCAAGCCGAGCGGGTCTACCTCAATAGCAACGAGCATTATCGAGCGCGCGTGGAAGTGCAGAGTCGGGATGCGCGCTTTGTCGAGGAGTGCCAACGCCGCTATCCGCTGCATACCTATGCCCGGCTGGCGACATTGATGCACCAATTGCGGATGACTAAGTCACCCTTGGAAGTGGCCCTCATCGAGCGGGCGAGCCGGATTACGGGCCAGGGCTTTGAACGCGTAATGAACTTCGTTCGTCCTGGAGTCAATGAAGCGGAGATCGAAGCGGAGTTCGCTCACGAATTTATCCGGAACCGAGCTGGTTTTGCCTATTTGCCCATCATCGCGGCGGGCGCTAACAGTTGCATCTTGCATTACATCCAGAACGATCAGGCGTGCCAGGACGGGGACGTTGTCCTGCTGGATGTCGCTGCGAGCTACGGCAATTACATGTCCGATCTAACCCGGACCATTCCGGTGAGTGGTCGCTTCACACGGCGGCAAAAACAGGTGTATCAAGCGGTTCTGCGAGTGTTTCGAAAAGTCATGGCCCTGATGATCCCTGGCAAGACGATTTTTGATTTGAGAAAAGACACCGAGGCCTTGATCGAGAAGGAGTGCCTTGAGCTTGGATTGTTAAAGCCGTCGCAGATCAAGAAACAGGATCCGGACAATCCGGCGGTTCGAAAGTTCTTCATGCATGGCGTGGCGCATCCCATTGGTCTGGACGTGCATGACGTGTTGGATTTGACGGCAACCCTCCAGCCAGGCTGGGTTTTGACTTGCGAACCAGCCATTTATATCGCGGAGGAAGGCTTCGGGATTCGGCTGGAGAACACCGTCCGTGTGACAGAATCCGGAGCTCAAGATTTAATGGCGGATGTGCCCATTGAAGTCGATGAAATCGAGGAAGGGATGAGCCGTTCAAGAGGACGCCGGATGAAACGGTGAACTTGCGGCGACTTCTTACGAGAGGAACGAAGGAGCGACGCCGGAGCGGAGAGATTCCCTATGGGTGGCAAATACTCGTTTCGGTTGCGCGATGCGAGCGGCCGTCAGGAGCTGCCGCCTAAAATCATTGTAGGGCAGCAGGATACTGAGGCTTTAGAGACGGTATTACTCAAAGCGCTGGGGTTTCTGCTCTTCTTTCGGGAGCGCCTCCAGATCGGGGTTGAACTCCATGCGGACGCTATCCCATTTCGACCGGATCTCGTCCAACTCGACTACGAACTGCGTCCAAAATTGTGGGTCGAATGTGGCGAACCGTCCGTTGGCAAGCTAGATAAGCTGTCGGTCAAGGTGCCGGAAGCGGAAATCTGGGTGATACACCGATCCTTGACTGCTGCCGAAGCGTTGTTTTATGCAATGACGAAGGCCAGTTTACGCCGTAACCGGTATCACCTAATTGGATTGGATGGCGCGATGTTTGATGAAGTTCTGGCTTTGTTGCGAGGGCGCAACGAGGTCTTTTGGGTCCAGGGAAGCTTTGATCCGCCGTTGCTACAATTTGACTTTAATGGCCTCTGGTTTGATGCCGCATTCGTTGTCTCCCACTTTTAGATGCGAGTTTTGGCCTGCCAAGTGTCGATTTTACGTTCTTGACCAGTATGGCTGTGAAGTTTATACCCGGTGGTTGTGGCCTGAACCCAAGTGCTTACAATGCCAAACCCAAACCCAAACGAAAAGTCTATGACAAAGCGTGACCTGGTAGTTCGCATCAGCGAGGAAACCGGGCTGGTTCAGCAGGACGTGCTCAATGTCGTTCAGAAAACCCTGGACTATATTGGCGAGGCCGTAGCAAAAGGGACCAAGGTTGAACTACGCAACTTCGGAGTTTTCGAAGTGAAGATCCGGAAAGCGCGCGTGGGCCGTAATCCAAACGCGCCCGCGGCCGACGTCCGTATCCCGCCCCGTGCGGTGGTGAAGTTTAAGCCTGGCAAAGAGATGCGTGAGGCTGTGTTGCGTTTGACGCCGGACGATGGTCCGTCTGCCAAGCCTGCCGGTCAGCCGCAAGTAGCTGCCAGTGCGCCAGCGCCTGCTCCACGTCCAAGTCAGCCTTAACCGAGCTTGTCTGCGTTGCGGATTTAACCGGAGCGCCATTTCCTTTCGTTCATGGAACGCTTACCCGGCTTCCGCGATTTTTATCCTGAGCCCCTTCCGCATCCCAGCGTTTGGAGCGCAGAGGCACGTCAGTTTATTTTTGATCGCTGGCGCGATGTTGCTCGTCGTTATGCCTTTAGCGAGTATGACGGCCCGCCGTTAGAGCCCCTTGAACTTTATACGCTAAAGAGCGGAGCGGAGATCGTTGGGCAGCTCTACAATTTCGTCGATAAAGGGGATCGAGCGGTGGCTTTACGCCCGGAAATGACGCCCACCCTGGCCCGCCTGGTCGCCGGTCACGAGAGAAACTATAAAAAACCGATCAAGTGGTTCGCGATTCCGCAACTCTTTCGCTACGAACGCCAGCAAAAGGGCCGCCTCCGGGAACACTTTCAACTAAACGCGGATATCGTTGGGGACGCGGATCCCGCCGTCGATGCAGAATTAGTGGCGTTGCTCATCGATACGCTGCGGGCTTTCGGCCTCACTGCGGAAGACTTTGTGTTGCGCTTGAGCAGTCGCAATGCGTGGCAGCAATTCTTCCTGCAACGCACTTCGGATCAGGAAAAATCCTACGAGTTCTATCAGATTGTTGACAAGCTGGAGCGTGAAGATCCGTCAGTGAGCGATCAAAAGCTCAAGGCGCTAGGATTTTCGCTGGCCGAGGTTGAAGCGTTTATCCAACGGGGCGAGCCCACTGCCGAGATTTCCGCAGTTGTCGCCAATCTGGCAGCCCGCGGTCTCAGCGATTTCGTCAAGGTCGACTACAACGTCATTCGGGGGTTGGCCTATTATACGGGGATCGTCTTTGAAGCCTTCGACCGGAAGGGTGCTTTTCGAGCGATTGCTGGAGGGGGACGATACGATAATTTGATCCAATTAATCTCCGGAGGGAAGGTGCACTTGCCTGCTTTGGGGTTTGGCATGGGAGATGTGGTCCTGCTCGAGTTGCTCAAGGAGCGAAAGCTCTTGCCGATCTTTAAACCTGCCATCGACCTGTTTGTGACGGTGGAGGATGAATCCTTGCGGCCCTTGTCTTTGAAGCTCGTGCAGGACTTACGTGCCTTTTGCGTGGTGGATTACCCGTTCACCTCCATGAAGCCGGACAAGCAAATGAAGCGAGCTCTGGAGCTTAATGCCAAATTCACCGCCCGCGTCCAACTCACGACGACGGGCGAAGCTCAGATTGTCTTGCGGAGCTTGCAGAGCCGTGAGGAAGTGATTGCGCCGACTTTGACTGAGGCTCTTGAATCGCCGCTCTGTCTAAAACTGAAAGCGATGCGAGGCGCCTGACGTAAACGCTTCGTCCGCGACTCGGACAGTTAGCGTTTGCGTTTGGGCTTGCGAAGATCGATCTCTCCTTAAGCGCTCTGGCGGGGCAACTCGTGAACTAAATCTTGCAGCCGCCGACGCTCGGTGGCAGGCGGGTCCTCGCGCCGGTAACCAATCGGAAGAATAGCGATGGGCTTCCAGGCGGGCGGAATTCCAGTCAAGTCGCGGATCTGAGAGATATTCAGTGCCCCAATCCACACTGTGGCCAGGCCTAGTGCGGCCACCGCCAATTCCGCGTAGGCGCAGGCGATCGTCGCGTCCTGCAGAGCGAAGAATTCGCCGCCTTCCAGGCCATATTTGACTTCGGACCTTTGGCGGTGGGCACAGAACATCAGAAATACTGGCGCTTCAGCAACGAACGCCTGGTTGTAGACGGCAGGAACCAGCGCTTGTCGTAGTTTCTGTTCTCGAATGACCACGATTTCGTACCCCTGCAGATTCCCCGCGGAGGGAGCGCTATTGGCCGCGGCAAGAATACGCTGAAGTTTTTCTTCTTCGACCAGGTGCGGGCTGAAGGCGCGGATGGATCGCCGCATCCGAAGCACTTCGAAGAAGTCGAGGCGTGCGGCAGACAAGTCATCCACGGGGTGCGTGGAGGCGTTGGCAGACGGCTTTGAGTTCATGAGGGATGCACTTTTGTAAATCGAGGATTCAATCAAGCACGCCGGGCGGCGCTTTCACGCTTTGGGGACTGGCGATAATAGTGCACGAGGGCTTGGTCAAAGGTCGATGGCGATACGAGTTCTTGATTCGCGCCCGCTGGGCGACATGTCTGATTCAGGACCGGGACAACTTCAATGGCTGGAACCAACTTCTGCAACAGTTCGCAGAATTCGTAGAGATTGAAGTTCTCGAACAGTTCGCCGCCGCACATGTCGATGTCCACGTAGTAGCGGGTACGAGGCAGTGCGGCACTGCGGCGAGACTTTGCGTGAAGTTTGCGCTGTGAGGGGGCTTTCGATGACAGTGCGGACGGCATAATTCCATGGGACCGGGGAATTCCGGTTCAACCGATTGATCCTAGAAGTCCGAGAGAACCTAAGCTTCGCATTAATTGGTTAACATTTGACCGTGGTTGTCAGCACAACGGGTCGTCGAGATCCGCAGCACTTGGATAAACGCCTTTTGACAGGGAGGGCTGCGGCTGTTTACATCGCGGCACACACCATGCGCTTCAAAAACAAAGTGGCGATTGTTACCGGCAGCGGGCGTGGAATCGGGCGCGCTGCTGCGGAGCTACTGGCAGCCGAGGGAGCTTCAGTCATCATCAACGGAAGAACTGCATCGGAGGTCGAATCGGTGGTGTCCTCCATTCAGGTCCAGGGGGGGCAGGCTGCGGCGGCGGTTGTCGACCTGGGCGCGCCCGGTGCCGCAGAGCATTTGGTCGAGTCTGCGATCAACGCTTTCGGTCGTTTGGATATCCTGGTTAACAATGCGGCGCTGTTCCGCCCACACGACTTCATCAATGACCCGCTCGCGGATTGGATGCGGGTGTTAGAAGTGAACTTGTTAGGCGCAGTGCGGTGTGCCCGGTCGGCTGCGGCTCAGATGGTGAAGCAGGGAAACGGGGGACGACTGATCAACGTCTCGTCGGTCCATGGCTTTCTCGCTGAGAATCAGTCTTCACATTATGATGTTGCGAAAGGGGGGATGGACCAACTCACGCGGACTTTGGCGGTGGAACTCGCGCCCTATCAGATCTTGGTGAACGGGGTTTCCCCGGGATTTGTGAATACATCCATGGCGGTGGTCAATGGGATCAACGAACTGGAATCGGATACGTTCCGGGAAATCTACGTCAAGCGCCGCCGTATTCCGCTGGCCCGAGCTGGGCAGCCCGAGGAAATCGCGCGCGTGATCCTGTTCTTAGCTGGGCCAGACAGCTCTTATATCACGGGCGAATCGATTGTCGTTGACGGCGGGCTCTCCATTACTTTCTAGAGCTACTTCCCATGCTAACCCTGGTCGACTATGTCATCGTGGGTGGCTATTTCCTGGCAACGCTCGGAATTGGATTTTGGTCGGCGCGGCGCGCCAAGAATTCGTCGAAGGATTTTTTTGTCACGGAGAAAGCGCTGCCTTGGTGGGTGGTCGGATTTACGATGGTAGCGGCTGGAATCAGTGCCGAGCAAATGCTTGGCGAGGTTGGCTATGGAATGGACGTTGGGCTGGTTGTTTCGAATTGGGATTTAGCCGTATTTCCGTCGTTGATCTTGATGGTGCTGATCTTTCTCCCGGTTTACCTGCGCAGCGGCATCACCACGATTCCGGAGTACTTAGAGAAGCGTTACAGCCCCAGGACACGAGTTCTGTTTACCGGGTATACGCTGTTCAATAATGCCTGCGTCACCTTGGTGATGGTGCTGGCCTTAGGAGCTACAGCACTAAAGCATTTCCTCGGATTAAACCCTGTTTTGGCAGTTCTTTTTCTGGCGGTCTTCACTGGAATCTACACCGTGGCCGGGGGCATGTCATCAGTCGCTTGGACCGACACGTTCCAATGCGTCTTGCTGCTTGCGGGCGGCCTGGCGGTCTTCGCCTTGGGGCTGGCGCACGTTCCTGGTGGCTGGAGCGGGCTCCTAAGCCGCATGCCCGAACCCCATCTGATTCGTGGCCTGCAGGACAATTGCATGCCCTGGCCGGGGCTGGTGCTTTTGGCGCTTTCCACCAACGTTTGGTACTGCTGCACCAATCAGTTTTACGTGCAATCGTGTCTGGGAGCGAAAGACCGATGGCACGGTCAAATGGGAGTGCTGCTGACTGCGTTTTTGGGCCCTGTTCTCACTCTCTGCTGTGCGTTTCCCGGATACATCGCGCGTGATCTTCTGAGTCAAGGGTTGCTCCCGCCGCTCCCCAACGGACCGGAAGGCAGTCCCGATGCGAATGCCGCCCTGCCACACTTGGTGAGCCATTTCCTTGGACCGGGTTTACGCGGATTTGTCGTGGCGGCGGTTTTGGCGGCAATTATGTCGACCGTCAGTTCGGTGGTGAACGCCAACGCGACCGTCTTCACCATCGACGTTTACCAACGTTGGTTAAAACGGCAGGCGACGGAGGTCCAAATGGTCCGAGTCGGTCGGTGGGCTGGAATCCTCACGCTGATCGTGTCCGTGCCGTTGAGCTTCGTGGCGATGCGTTACAAGTATATCTTCGTCTATTCTCAGAACGCCTGGTCGATTCTCGCGATCCCGATCATGCTGGCGTTCACGCTGGGAGTGTTCTGGTCCGGGGCGACGAGCCGGGCCGCCGCGGCGACGTTCGTACTGGTCCTTCCCTTTGTCGCGATCCCGTTTGTCCTGGGAGATAATTCCTGGCTCACGCTGCCGCTGGTGGGTTACCGCATGCATCTGTTCACTTTCGCATTCTGCCTCTGGTTGGTGGCCTTGGTCTTCATGGTGGTGACGAGCATTCTCACTCGAGGCACTGACCGACCTGAAACGAAAGAGCACGTTTGGAGTCCTGCGCTGACCTGGGACCTGGGTCCCAAAGGCGTTCGTCCTTGGTTCCAACGGGTCGGGTTCTGGTCTGGCATAGCCGTTTTGACCTACACACTGATCTATCTCATCTATTGGTGACCATGCGCGCAGACGGCACTCAAATCAGTTCAGACTGGACGTTTCAAGGGGTTCCCGTCGTTCGCCTCGAGAATCACTTGTTGCGCATCGATGTTTTGCCAACGCTCGGGGGGAAGATCTGGAGCATCGAACATCGTCCTTCCGGGCGAGAATTCCTCTGGCATAATCCCAGGCAGCGACTGCGTTCCCTCCCTGTCGGCGCGAACTACGACGATCACTTTGTGGGTGGCTTTGACGAACTCCTGCCGAACGATTTATCCGAGCGTGTCCATGGGGAATCGCTGGTCGATCACGGGGAACTGTGGACGACCCGGCTTGAGCCCAGGATCGAGGGGCAGGGAGTCACGCTGACCGGTCAGTTGCCCATTACGCCGCTCTCCTATGCGAAGTCACTGCGCCTGGAGGGCAATCGGTTGGTCCTGGAATATTCGCTGCAGAACGTGGGACGGCGACCCCTGGACCTGTTGTGGAAACTACACCCGGCACTGCAGGTTAGCCCGGGCGCTGAGATCGTCGTGCCTGCGACAACGGCCCGCGCCGCCGATCCTTCTTGGAGCCGAATAAAGCATGACGAAGAATTCAACTGGGGAAACTCACCCGACCTCCACGTTGTGCCGCCGATGAACGGTTCGACGGAGTTTCTCTACCTCTTGGATTTGAAGGAAGGCGAGTGCGCTTTGCGCCATCGCGACGAAGGCTGGAGTTTCCGAATGAAATTTCCGAAAGAGATCTTTCGCTCGGTCTGGGTCTTCGCTTCGTTTGGGGGATGGCGCGATTTGGAAGTGCTCATCCTGGAGCCATGCACGACCCCGACTCTGTCGCTGGCGGAATCCGCAGCGGCGCGGACCTGCCTCCATGTGGAGCCGCATGCAGAAGTCAATGCCAAGGTGGAAATCGAGGTGTCGGCTGACTTCCGCGCCACGGATTGACGGGCGTCTATGTCCGATCTCCCGCTGAGTTGCCGTTGATGCAGGTCAAGGCTGACTGTCGCTCAAATCCGTCACGATTCCGATTGATGCAAGTCGCGCCTCAGCAACCTTGGCAAGCTCCATCACTTGATTCCAAAGAAGTTCTTCCCGCCTCGGGGCGGAGCAATACCACAATATGCCTGGAGGCGAGCGCTCGTCGCCGTTGGCAATGGGGATTCGTTCTGGCCGTGGCTGGAGCGGTGGTCGCGTGGGGAGCTCCTGGGGGCAACCCATCAAACAGCGGCCCTGATCACGCTCTCTGGACGTTGGCAAGGCGAGCCCAATCGATTCACCGATTCTCGACTTTGTTCACCGCGCAGGATGTGAGAGATCGGCTTTCTACCGACGCGGGCCTGCAAAAGGCAATCAGTTGGTGCAAAGAGAACGGTTTAACCAAGGTCTATCTTGAGGAATTCCGCGATGGGTACCAAGCCGATCGGGCAACCCTCTTGAAAGCCAAGGCCCAGTTTGCACAAGCTGGCTTCCTG
>JBGAIN010000073.1:21923-39245 GCA_044225505.1 Limisphaerales bacterium | reverse complement strand
TCATCCACTGATCGTTAAGTCGAGTCCCCAACGGACTGGTCAAATCCCAACGCAGTTCGTAACTTGATGAGACTTCCAGCGAGTCCAGATAGATCACCTGCCCTGCAGTTCCTTCAAACGTGTAAAGGTCCCACGCTCCCGGTTGTTCGATCTTCCCAGCGCCGAGACTCGGAACATCGGGTGAGACGGTCTGGCCGTAGGAAATCGGAAATCGGTTGTCTTCACTCTCCCAAAGCTTGAAGCGATAGGTGCCTGTCGCGTTCGCGGCATTTCCGTAGACCCGTATCTGATAGGTGCCAGTTTCGGTCAATAGGAACCGCCCGAGATCGTCGTTCATCCACTGATCGTAAAGTCGAGTTCCTAATGGACTCGTCAAATCCCAACGCAGTTCGTAAGTGGAAGATACCTCCAGCGAGTCCAGGTAGATTACCTGCCCTGCAGTTCCTTCAAACGTGTAAAGATCCCAGGCTCCCGGTCGTTCGATATTCCCGGCCCCGGCACTCGGAACATCGGGTGAAACGGTCTGGCCGTAGGTAATTGGAATTCGGTTATCTTCGCTCTCCCAGAGTTTAAAGCGATAGGTGCCCGCCGCATTCGCCGCGTTTCCATAGACTCGTATCTGATACGTGCCAGTTTCGGTCAACAAGAACCGTCCGAGGTCCGCATCGAGCCAGTAAGACGAAAGCTGAGTTCCCATCGGACTCGTCAAATCCCAATATAACTGGTAAGCAGCAGGAATTTCCAGGGAATCCAAATAGACAACCTGCCCTGCGGTTCCTTCAAACGTGTAAATATCCCACGCTCCTGGCTGTTCAATGTTTCCTGCTCCCGGACCCGGAACGTTAGGCGAGACAACTTGACCAAGAGAAATGGCAAACAGATCTTCTTGGACTCTCGCCACACTGAAGCTATACGGTCCGACTTCGTCGCCGTGGACCGCGTAAACTCTTATTCGATAGGGACCCGTCCGATTCAGGCGGAATCGCCCTAGATCGTTGCTTAACCAAGAAGATGTAATCTGATTTCCGTCAGGATCAGCGACGTCCCAATAAAGGCCTGGAGACGTCGAATTAGCATCGAAGTAAACGAGTTGGCCGACGGTCCCCATAAATGTGTAAATATCCCACTGGCCCGGTTGTTCGATGTTTCCCGCACCAGATCCAGGATTGTCCTCCGATACGATCTGTCCTGGTGCTATCGCAAATACATCGTCTTGGACGGTCCACAGTTTGAATCCGTAAGCACCCACGGTCTCGCCGTTTGTCGAAAACACCCGAATGCGAAAACTGCCAGTCTCTGACAAGACTAACCGTCCGGAACTATAGTCCGTCCAGAAAGACGCGATCACGCCGCCGTTTGGATTCGCCAGATCCCAGTAAAGAAGTGGCGATGTGGCGAGCGCTTGGAGATAAATGACCTGCCCGGCGGTCGCGTCGAACGTGTAGCTATCGATCTCGCCGGCCGCGCCGATGTTCCCGGCGCCGGCCGAGCACGCCATCAGAGATCGTGTCGTTCAAATGAATGGTGAACGATTCTCCGCGCGTGGACTGATGATCGCACAGATTACCAGAAAAATGACCGATAGAAGATTCTTCATTGGATGAAACCCATGGGCTTGCGAAAGGAGAAGACCGACTCTAAATCGGCTGACGTGGATAGGCAGGTCCTCGCCGTGCGGCCAACGAGGCAACAACAACAGCCGCTAGAATCGCTCGAATGCATTCCCGTATTACAACTCCCGACTTCAACGCTGTAAGCGAATACGCAGAATAATTAGTGATTCGTTTCAAGCAGAACTATCCAATAAGAGGACATGATTAGTCAATTCTGAGACATAGCGACAGTAGCTCCATGCATCCAAAGGCTTTTGGGATCGCTCGTGAGCGACGTCTCTGTTTGCCTGAGATCGACGCAAGCTTCCTTGAATGAAAGGCCTTGACCGATCCTTGACAAAATGGCGGTGAATGCAGTGGGAACCGGCAAGCTCAGATCTCGAACATCTCTTCCTCCAGCGACGGTTGTTAAGGTCGGTTTGGCGTTCGAATTGCTTCCAACTCAACAAATGCCCATGATTTCATCGCCGATGCAGGCGCCCACTCAAGTGGCCTCAAAGAAGACTCGCCTCCTAATTGTGGCTTCCCCTTTAGGTACGGGTGGGCTGCTTTCCTCCATACTTAAGGGCGAAGCGAGTCTGGCAATATGCGCAGTCTGCCCGGCAAACAAGGCGATTGTTCAGACCGAGAAGCTGCACCCGGGTCTGGTGCTCATCGATGCGTCTCAGTCCGGTCGGGACTGGAGGCAGCTCGTGCGATCGATCCGCTCGACAACTGGGTCTAAAGTCGTTGTGCTCTCAAGCCAGCAGAGCCCTGGCGTTGCGGCCCAGATGTTGGAAGCAGGTGCCGATGGATTTGTAACCTTGGATGAAATGGACCAGATTGGTGATGTTCTGATCGATGTCTTGAACAGCTCGTCCTATGTAAGCGAGGCGGTCTACTTCACCGGTGCAAAAGAGGCGACCAGCAAGAGGTCACAAATCCATCTACGACGTTGATCCTTAGCGCTTTGCGATCACATACAAACGGCTCCATAATGGGTCGTTGAGGGTCTTTCAGGGACCTTCAAGAACTCTCATGGCAGCGCGAGAACCAGCAAGCCAATCTCGTGAACAGCACGTGAGGCCGCCGCCGAGTATAGCTCTCTACGACAATCTAACGTCGCCTCGGCCCTCAAGGTGAGTCGTCGATCGCCCGTTCCTGCCCTGCCCCCGAGCGCTGGATCTCACCCATTCTCCAATTCCAGAAACAACACGAGGCGCCATACTTCTATTCTATCGATTAAGCCCGGTGGCGGGTAGATTCTCATGGCCCAAAACGGACTCAAGATGTCCCAATAGAGGATAGAGAATCTGGGATAGGCTGCCATAATGGACGCGGAATCTCAGAGGCTGTAGGTACTGGGAACCGAAATAAAGCCCTATGAAAAATCTATTCGGAGTTCTAGCGCCGGTCTCGGCGATTGTGTTATCAACAACGCTCGCCCATGCGGATCTTTCCGCACTGACGCCGCCGTCGGGGACTACGCTCGGGATAAACCCAGCTGACTTGGGTTTCACTTTTACGCCATCGGTCCCAATCAAAGTCACGGCGTTGGGATTTTGGGACGAAGGAACCGACGGGTTCGCCACCAGCGGCGGGCTGAACGTCTCCATTTATCCAGACGTCGGCAATAGCCCAAACACGGCGAGTGCTTTGTTTTCCGCTAATGTGACTTCGTCAGACACTCTTGTAGTCAACGGCTACCGGTATCACACTCTGGCAACGCCAGTCGTGCTGAGCGCTGGCACCACCTACGTGATCGGCGGCTACTCTGCCGACGACGCATGGCGCTGGTGGACACCCTTTACACTGCAAACCGTCGATCCGAACATCACGTTTGGCGAAAGCCGTTATAACCGGCCCGAACACGCTAATTTTCCCGGCGGCTACCCCGGAAACCACTGGGAATCAGAAAATTACGCGGGTCCTAATTTTCAGTTCACGGCCGTTCCTGAAGCATCGACCTGGGTTGCCGGCCTGCTCCTGCTCGTTCCCTTTGCAGCTCAAGGAATTCGTGCAGTAAGAAATTCGAAGAAGGTTGCCTGGTAAGCTCTAACCGGGCACTTCGGTCTCTCGAAGGCGTTGGTATCGACCAACGCCTTTTTGTTTTGAGATTACTCTCTCCAGTTCGAATAACTGCACTCCGCCCGAGATGACGGCCAGCCCGACGCGGCAATTGTTCGCTCCATAAACGAACATGCGCTTGTTCAGCTAACGGGTTGCGATTGGTTTCGCCCCCCTCCCAGGCCGATAGACGATGCGCAATAGAAATGGCCTCGTTGGCTGACCGTTTTCGCATGGCCGATTGGACGCGTTTCCAACGGCGGAGTCTTATACGAAAACCCGAACGACTCCTCGGCCTTACAAGGCCTCCAGGTCCACGAACCGAAACAAAAGGACCTGGGTTCCCTAGAACCCCGGTCCGCGAAATCATCCAGAGTTATTTGATCAGACTAAAGTCAACTGCGAAAGCGGCGCAATGCGCGAAAGGCCAACGGTAAGAGCAAAAATCCTCCAGCGATCATGGTGGATGGCTCAGGAACCGCCGTTACAGATACGCTGTCGACTTGCGGATATGAAACGGCGTAAACCCCGACGTTGGCGAGCGTCAGCGTCGTGCTCAACGAGGAAGCGACAAAGTCGAAGGAATACGGAATATAGCTAGTCGAGACGCAGTGAAATTCAGCGGTGCTCCCCCAACATCCACATTCATTGATGCGCCTCTCCCGAATCGTAGGCCGAGAGCAGAAACGAAACGCGGTAAGTTTGGCCTACCGTGGTGGCGAATGTTTGAGCAATGGTGTCGCCTGGCGTGACCCCTTGAGGGCCTGACTCAATCTGTATTGAATACGATCCAGCCCCGACGGGACGATACGTTGAATCGAACTGCGCAATGCCACCGTGGGCGGTCGTAATTGTCCAACCGGTTAGATCCGACCCAGTGCGATAGTTGTAGCCAAACGGGTTAGGTGTGATGGGAGGCGTTTCAAACCCGCCATTCACGATGAGGTCCGCCTTAACAGCCGACGCCATGGACACGCAGGCAATGAGCAGCAGAGTTTGGCGATTAAGCAGTAGATTCATAGTAACTTGTCAATAAGGACATCTCGTCGAGCCAGCAAACGATTCCTCAACCCCGTGAGGCTAAGCCAATTTTGGGACTGAGCGCAACACTGCCGTTGGGACAACTTGGTACACATTCCGGCCACCGAGCAAAAGACCGGAGGCTAGAGAATGAAATGAAACCTGAAAGTCGGAAGGGAGATGGAGGTCGCGGCCTGGCAACAAAACTGAATCCGAGACGAGCAATCTGCGGACTCTATCGTTGGGCTTCGCAGAGTGGAACGATCCAGCGGACTCGAATCGCATCTGGAATCCGTGGAAAGCTCAACCGCCCACAATCGACGTCGGCCATACCATCGATGCTGAAGCCTTTCGGGACAAAACCGAGGCACAACTCCAAGTCGTGCACAACTGGCATTGACAGCCACGCTCACTCACAGAAACTTACCCCTGGTGATCCCGACGCCCACAGAACCTCCCGCTATCCTGCGACGTCCAGAAAAGCAACCCATTATCAACGTGATTTTCAAACAACCTAGCGATTGCTCGAAGACCGAGCGATCCGGAAGAAAACTTCTCGCTGCCATCGAGAACCGATTCCGTAATCTCTGCCCTGGCGGCAAGCGCTGGAAAAGTCGAGGCGACGTACTTCCCGAACCGCGTGAACATTGGCTCGCTTTGCCGGTTCGCACGAGCGCCCTTTGGGAATACGCCCGGAAGTCCGCCCTCCTCGCCGCGTTGATTTGGTCAACGTCGTCTGGGTTGCGGGGCGCTGAGGCCGGCTCAGGATTCTTCACTTACGAGAAGATCCATTTCACAGAAGACGGATCGCCGACGGGCACTCCCCTATATCCCAATTTCGTTTGGAACTCCTGTTGGTGGGCTCTCGGGAATGACGACAATGGCAATATCTACACCGCCATCAGTAACGAAGAAGGGTTCCCAAGCGGGAACGTCTTGGTTTTTAAATACGATCCGAACCTCAATAAAATGAGGTTCCTCAATGACCTCAAGTCGGTCTCGACCGCGGCGGACAATTGGCTCCCGACGGAGAATCAGGCCAAGGTGCATACTCGCCTGCTGCGCGGCGGCGATGGCCGGCTCTACTTTGCCACGCACGACAATTCCTGGGGCACACTCGCGGATCATCGAGGCACCCACATCTACGCGATCGAGAACGACACCATCACGGATCTCAGCAAGACCGCCACGAACTACTTGAACAAGGCGATGGAAACGGTTCAGGGCAACATCGGCGTGCACGTGGAGAATTACGGAACGATTGCCATGGAAATGACTCGAGGCACGCCGCGGATTATTTACGGCGTCACTTATGGCGACGGATACTTTTACCGCCTGAACCTCGAGACGGGCGAGATCCGGATGATTGCTCAGACCGGCTTTGGTTACTCGGACGGTATCATTCGCAGCTTCGCTCTCGATAACGCCGGGAACGCTTATGTCCCGATGCGCGGCACGATTCCAGGCCAGATCCAAATTCACAAATACGACAACACCGCCGGGACCTGGACGGACACGGGGAAAGCGTACGGGGACGGCTTTCTCGGCGCGAACGACTCGGATAAATCCGGCTGGCGCTTGCATGTCTACACCAAGGACGGGAGCCGGATCTACTTCATCACCTATGATGGCAGCATCTTTCGTTTCACCTTTGCCACCGAGGAACTCGAGGCGTTGGGGGTGTTGGAAGCGGATCCCGACCCGCGCGTCAGCAATCTGATTCTAAGCGAGGACGAGCAGCACCTCTATGCGTTGGTCTATCGCTACGGGGGCATTAACCAAAACAAATTCGTCAGTTTCGATATCCAGACGGGCCAGGCAACGACGATCGATTCGAACATTGCCACGTTTGGCAAGCGGGACCTTATCTTTGGAGGGCTAGCGAAGGACAAACTCGGGCATGCTTACATGGTAGGCTGGCAGTTCGGCAATAACGCCATCGACGGCATCGCATTGTTCAAGATCCAGGTTGAGCCCGCCGTCGCGCCGGCCCCGTCACTGACCATTCAGTACGCCGAAAAACAGGTGAGCCTCGACTGGAACCAAGGCACGCTGCAAACGGCCGAGGAGCTGGCGGGGCCTTGGAGCGATCTCACCGGGGCCACGCACCCGTTGCTCCTGGCACCGTCGTCCACCCAGCGCTACTTCCGGCTGAAGCTGTAGGAGGCGGGGCGGAAAAGCTGAAACGCTGCTTTGGAGACCAACGACCAGAGACCAAGGACTAGGGACCTCTTGGGAAACGCTGAAACGCTGAAACGCTGAAACGCTGAAAGCTGAAAGCTGAAAGCAGAAAATGAAGTGGCGCGACCTTCCCAGGTCGCGAATCGGGAATGGCGAGCTGGGAAGCTCGCCCCACGTGATGGGAAAAGCATGCGTTGAGCCTGTCGAAACGCTGAAAGCTGACGGTTCCCCCACTCTATTCACCCATAACGCATCGCCAGTGTCTGTCAGCGGCGAGACGCCGCTGCCACTCTAAGGTTTAACCGACCCTGCGACGCCTGGGTCGCTTTCGTTCACCCAAGCCTTGCCCTGGCTGGTCTGGGCCACTAGCCTTCGACGCCATGGACCAGTTAAAGTTCCGTGCCCAGGAAGATTCACGCCACGCCGAGCAATCGCATTCACCGCAATTCCGCAAGACCCGCTCTCCGTTACCGGTGTGGTCCAGCTTGCTGGGCATCGTTGGACTGCTGGCGCTTCCCACCAGCGAGGCTGGTGCCGCTTGGCCGCAATTCAGAGGCGCGAATGGGTCGGGCATCGCCGAGAACGCGAAACCTCCCTTGAGATTTGGGCCGGGCACCAACGAAATCTTCCGCGTGCAGGTGCCGGCGGGGGCCTCGTCGCCTTGCGTGTGGGGCGATCGCATCTTTCTCACGGCGTTCGAAGACGGAAAACTCGAGACGCTTTGCCTGGCTAGGAAAGAGGGAAAGGTCTTATGGAAACAAGTCGCCCCGGCCGAAACGATCGAGACGTTTCATCCGACGGAAGGAAGTCCAGCAGCGTCCACCCCAGCCTGTGATGGCGAGCGCGTTTACGTCTACTTCGGTTCGTGCGGATTGTTGTGTTACGACTTTGAAGGGAAAGAAGTTTGGCGGGTCCCGATGCCACCGGCCCAACATGTCGGAGAATTCGGCACTGGCACTTCCCCCATCGTTCACGGCGACACGGTTGTGCTCAATCGGGATATGCTTTTGGGCTCCTTTGTGCTCGCGGTGAATGCCAAGGATGGGAAGCCCCTGTGGCGCCAGGAACGGCCCGAGTTCTTCTCGAGCTACTCCACGCCGATTGTATGGGAACACGACGGAGCAGCAGAGGTCGTGGTGGCCGGTGTCGTGCAAATGAAAGGGTATGATCTCAAGACTGGCGCGGAGTCGTGGTCGGTGAACGGCCTGCCCAGCGCCGCTTGCACCACCCCGGTGCTGGGGGATGGCCTGTTGTTCTATGCGGGTTGGTCGCCCAGCCAGAAGGACATGCCCATGCCACTCTTTCCGGACGTGCTCCAAAAGCTCGATAGCGACAAAGATGGAGCGCTGCAGAAGCCTGAGGTCGCGAACGATCCCATGATCAACATTCTCTTTTCGTTCCTCGACGAGAACCGCGACGGCAAGGTGACCTCTGCCGAATGGGAAGGGCGCGTGAAAACTTTCAGCCGGGGCGAGAATTCCGCGATGGCAGTGCGCCCGGGGAAAGGCGACCTGACCCGGTCCAACGTGGTGTGGAAGCAAAGTCGCGGACTGCCCTACGTGCCCTCTCCCCTATTCTACCAAGGTTCGGTCTATCTGGTAAAAGACGGCGGCATGGTTTCCTGTTTCGACGCCAAATCAGGTCAGACTCGTTACCTCCAGGAACGCGTTGGGACGACGTCGGGCTATTACGCCTCGCCGGTCGGTGCCGATGGCCATCTCTTTATTGTCGGACTGGATGGAAATGTGACCATCTTTAAGGCGGGTGAAAAGCCCGAGGTCATCAGCCGCTGCTCGCTGGGAGAACGCTGTGTGACCACGCCCGCGATTGTCGATGACACGATCTACTTTCGAACGTCCACCCAACTTTGGGCCTTTCGAAACCCCGCGATTTAATACTGGGGATTCCAGCGGTCAAGACGAGGCGTACCTCCTCCGTTGAGGCGGCGGACCTTGCGAAGTGCCTCGTAACCAAGCACAGCGCTCGACCGTCTAAGGACTTAATGCGTTGGTTTACTTCTTGCCTGGCGGCCGTTGCCCTGACCTCCGTGTGTTCCTTGGGCGCAGCAGACCCGAAGCTCGTCGTCTTGATCGTGGTGGATCAGTTCCGATACGATTATCTCGAACGCTATGGGGATCAGTTGACAACGAACGGTTTCCAGCGTTTTACAGAACGCGGCGCCTTTGCCACCTTCGGCCATTTCAACTACGTCCCGACGGTCACAGGACCGGGGCACGCGAGTATTGCCACCGGCTCCCCTCCCGCCGCCCATGGCATCATCAGCAACGATTGGTTCGATAAGAACACTCGCAAGGACGTCTATTGCACTGAAGACCAGTCCGTCGATGGGGTCGGCGCAACTCCGGGCGCGGCTCGCTCCTCCCCGCGGAATCTGGTGGGAAACACGTTCGCGGACGAAATGCGCCTTCGTTTCAATTCCAAAGTCATCGGAATCTCCATTAAAGATCGGGGTGCCATTCTACCGTCGGGGAGAAAACCCAAAGGAGCGTTCTGGTATCATGGCAAGAACGGCAATTTCGTGACGAGCACATATTACATGGAGCGGTTGCCTGGCTGGGTGGAAGAGTTCAATGCCCGCAAACTGCCGAAACAGTATGTCGGCCAAAAATGGTCAAGGCTTCTCGACGAGAAGTACTATCCCGAGAGCGATACAGGCCATGGGGAAGGGACGTTGGGCAAAGAGAAAAAGCCGGTTTTCGATCATAAGGTGCCAGCGGCCGACGACAATTATGACGATGTGGTTGCGACTCCGTTCGGCAATCAGTTGCTGGCGGAGTTTGCTCGGGCGGCGGTGGACGGCGAGAAGCTCGGGCAGGAAGGTCGAATTGACCTGCTCACGATTTCATTTTCGTCGGTGGATTCCGTCGGCCACCGGTTCGGCCCTTACTCGCAGGAAGCGCGCGACGTTGTGCTGCGCTTGGACAGGCAATTGAACGACTTCTTCAATTACTTGGACGAGCGAGTAGGTTCCGACCATCTGCTCATGGCGTTGACGGCTGATCATGGCGTCGCTCCCACGGCGGACTTCGCCCGTCACGAGCGCCTTTCCGATGCTCGTTGGGATGAGGGAGAATTCTTAAACGATGTGAAGTCTCAGTTGAACGAGGAGTTTGGTCCAGGCCGGTATTTAGCCGCCTCCAAGACCTACGGCGGCAATCTCTACCTGAACCATGCCATCATCGAGAAGAAGAAACTGACGGTGGATCAAGTGACGTCCTTGGTGCGGGAGATCGCGTTGGCCAGCGGCAAGTTCCAAGCCTGCTATTCGAGGGAACAACTGTTGGACGGACGCGCTTCCGGTCCCATCGGGCAAATGGCGCAGAATGGTTACAACCCGGAGCGAGGCGGAGACCTGGTTCTCGTCACGAAACCCTATCTGCTTCCAGGCAGCTCGAAGACGGGCACCACGCACGGTTCCCCGTATGCCTACGACACGCATGTGCCAATCCTTTTTTATGGTTCGGCTTTCAAAACCGGGCGCTACTCCGGCCCAGCGAGTATTACGGATATTGCTCCGACCCTCTGCGCGATCTTAAGAATCAACGAGCCCGCCGGCTGCACGGGCACCCCACTCCGTAGCCTGCTCAAAGATTTTTAGCTGGTTTAACAGATCCGAGGGAGATGGCGCCAGCAGGCTCCTCCTGCAGCAGTCGCACTGTTCCCGGCAGGCCCGGCCCGCCGACCGCAGTCCTTGCACGACCGCCTCGCGTCCATTACGCTTGGCAGACCGAGACTGACCGTGAAAACCTGGCGAAACACCTTTGGGAACGTCGTTCCAAGGGTTTTGTCACTAGCCGTCGGAATGGGGACGGCAGTTTTGGCACCTGGAATCTCCCTGCACGCAGCGGATCGGCCCGACTCTGCGCGGATTCGTCACGTTTTACACATTAGCCTGGATGGTCTCGGGAGCGTATTCTTAAAGGATTACCTTCAATCGTCTCCAAACGAATTCCCGGGGTTCGCCCGCTTGCTGGCCGAAGGCGCCTGGACGTTGAACGCACGTTGTGATTCAGACAACTCTGTAACGCAGCCGAACCATGCCTCGATGCTTACCGGGCGGCCAGCTCTGGAACAGCCTGATGGTTTCGAATTGCCCGCGCCGCATGGGGTGAACGTGGACTATGATCCGGGCTTTCCTTGGACGCTCCATAACTTTGCCCAGCCGGAATCGCCTTACAAGGCGAGCACTTTTGACGTTGTCCACGACCAAGGACTTTCCACCGCATTTTTCTCAGGCAAGGGGAAGTTCGCGTTCTTCGTCCGTAGCTACGACGCAGAGCACGGCATGACAAGCGGGCTTGGACCTGGGTATGGTCGAAACAAGATTGACCGAGCCGAACTCATTGATTGGCTAAGCCCGGCCAACGTGCGGTTTAGTGACTCCAATGTTGTAAACGGCGCTATCTCGGAGCTGTTAAACTCCGCGCCGGCCTACATGTTCTTGCACCTGGCCGATCCTGACATCACCGGACATTACTTTCTCTGGGGCAGCGTAGAATATCGCGAAGCCGTTAAAGGCGTCGATAGCCACTTGGCGCGGCTCATGGCCACGATAGACACGAGTCCACGATTGCATCGCCAAACGGCCATTGTCCTCACCTCGGACCACGGTGGCGGGGATATCGCAGGATGGCACATCGATTTTACCGACCCGAAGGTCTACACCATCCCACTCTGCCTCTGGGGAGCAGGCATTCCCCGCGGCGTCGATCTCTACCGGCTCTTCGTCGATCGCTTCGATCCCGAAACTCGGCGCCCCTCTTACAGTGATCGCGAGCAACCGTTGCGCAACGGTGATTCGGGAAACATCGCCATGGCGCTGCTGGGCCTTCCTCCCATCGCGGGTTCTTTCATGCGGCCCATGTTCAAGCCGTGGCTGTCGGCGCAGGCGGACGGCAATTTTTTGACTCTATCCTGGCCGGAATCGGAGCAGACTTGGGAACTGCAGTCCACCACCAGTGTCGAGTCTCCCAGTTGGCATGCAGTGAGCGCGAAGACGACCTTCGCGCAGGGCTGGAATACCTGCAATCTCCCCGTCGCCGCGCTGAACGGATCGAGTTACTTCCGGCTTTCGCCGCGTTCAGTCCCGTGAATGTCGGACTTGGACTCCCTCGATCAGAACCAGCTCAACCATCGAATGGCTTGGCGGGGAACCTCTCCCACCCGATTCGGCGTGACGAAGCATTGAAAGTCACCAGCGATTGGCTACAGTGCATTGGTGATCGACAACGCGACATGGGCGGAGATCAACGGAGAATACACCGTCCCACACGACGCCGGGCCGGCGTGGCGAGCGGCGCACGCAGCCGGTATCGATATGTCGCTCATCGAGGCATTCTTGCGACTGACGCCGGAGGAGCGATTGGCGGAGCATCAGCAGGTGATTAATTTCCTGGACGAGGTCCGGAACGCTGGTGAATCGCATGGCCCAGAATGATCAAGCTCTCCTGACCCGCCTCAAAGAAAGCGGTCTGGAATTTGTGATTATCGGGGGAGTTTGCGTCGTTTTCCATGGTGCACCGCTAGCCACGTTTGACCTCGACATTTGTTGTCCGTTTGGCGAAGCGAGCGTTGATCGAATTGCATCGGCCGTCCAGGATCTGCATCCTACTCACCGTCTGACCTCAAGCAAGCTGGCTCTCGAAAACACACGGCCTGCCTTCGGCGAATTCAAGAATCTTTACCTCCAAACAGACCTCGGAAAACTGGACTGTCTCAGTGAAGTTGCTGGAGTGGGAGATTTCCGAACGGTGCTGGCACGAAGTGTTGAAGCCAATTTTACCTATGGTCGGTTTCGTTTCTTGGATCTGGATGCACTAATCGCGTCGAAGCAAGCGATCGGACGAGAGCGCGACTTAGACGCCGTGCGGCGTTTGCTTGCCATCAAAGAGCGAACTCAACGTTAGACTATTTCGTAGATCGAGCCGGTCCAGAAGAATGTGCCAATCGAGCAATCCGTGGCAAGCATCGGAAGAAGTGTCATCGGTCCCGAAGAGGCCTAGACAATTGACCACTCAGTTCGCTTCTCTCAGCTTAGGGGGAACATCCAAAGAAGCGCGGATACTCCCCGGATTTTCCTCCCAGATATTCATGACCGGAAACCATTGATTGTCTTCCTTGACGAGTCGCAACAGGTGCGGCTCTGTCTTTCCAATATCGTTGGTCACCTCGATGCCCAAACTGGCATCTTCCCCTTCTCCGCGGAGGTCCACGGACGTAATACGGAATCCGCGGACTTCACCTGCGAAATTCGCCGAGCCGGCAACAAGCGAGGCGGTAAACTGATCATCGAGCGCTTTCGAGTCAGGAATGGCTGGATCACGCCGCCAGCGCAACAGGCCGCTGAACACATTTGTATCGCCCTGTTTGGCCGCCCAGAAAAACGTCTGGATGGCTGATTCCGGCTTCTCCGCTCCAACGTTTGCCCACGCGGTTGACGGAATGTATGAGTCAGGCTCGGGAGGACCGGATGCACCGCCGGCAGGCGATGCGGATCGGAGCCGGGCCAGTTCCTGGCTTTCTCGACGTAACAGCCCCACCTCACCCCGCAGACGCTGGAGTTCACTCAGCTGCGTTTTGCTCGCGGACTCTTTAGCACGAGCATCCGCTAATTGCCGGGACAAGGCCTCTTTCTCGGTGCGAAGCGCCTCTGCTTGGTGGAGTTGCGCCTGCAGACTGTGGTTGGTCTGGCGGAGTTGTTTTAGCGCTTGATGCTGCAGAATGATTGGACCGGCGAGCACTGGCGCAGAAAAAGGCGCTGACGACAGCGATCTTCAATTTAGACATAGCCATAGTCTGTAAAGTGGTCACCCCTGCCGTGCCGGCAGCCGAGTTTCCGATCGCCACCGCTGCGACCGTAGCGGACAACGCCACAGGCGCGGTCACGATAGCTTCCGCCGACAGCAACGCGGCAAGCCCGGCCGCGGAGACGTTGGCCGGCGCCAGTAAGCGGCGGAGCCGGAGGAGAGCCCGATTGACACGTTTGTGAGCCGCGGGTTCCGATAAGTTCAGCGCGGCGGCAATTTCTCGACCTGTTTTCTTTTCGAAATAGCGCAACAAGAGCAGGCATCGATCTGCGTCGGCGAGTTTGTCGAGTGCAGCATCCAGCAGAGGAGCAATTTCCCCCCAACGGCCATTGTCATCGGGTTGATTGGATTGCATAGTTACCGCCTCCAACTCGCGAGCTCGGCGCCGCGTTTCACTCCGAACGATATTAGCCGCCTGATTGAAGGCCGTCCGGTGCAGCCAACTCGTGAGGACCGGTCGCGCGACCAGTTGGCTCGCCTCCTTCGCTAGGGCGGCGAACGTCGCTTGGGTCGCATCTTCCGCCAGGTGAGGATCGACCGTGACACGCAGCGCGACCGAGTAGACCAGCGCGAGATGGCGCTCTACGATCTGGGCGAAAGCCGCCTCATCGCCGTCTTCGCAATAACCTTGAAGGAGTTCGTTATCGTTCCGCGATTGCACGCATCTATTGTTACCCGCCCCCCGAAAAATTGGACATAGGCAACGGAACACCTAACCCGCGTGTAAGAATGCGGTGAGATAAAGGGGGATTCCGACGAAAAAGAGAGACTTCTGGCGCAGGCTGTGCCGGGTCGACTCACGGCTTGGCATCTGCATTCTCTCATTCCGTTCGAAGCCTCTTTATCGCACCCTATCCTTTCCAGAGGACGCGGACGCTGCCCGCTGGGGTGGGGGTAAGAAAAACACCGCTGTGCGGTTGGTCTTAAATCCAAAAGTGATCTCGACTCGTTTCGATTCCTGAGAAATGTTCAGCGGAACACCGCGAAAACTTGCCCATCCTTTCGCGTTGACTTGCCTGGAAAACTGAATGAGTTCCTGCGCTTGGACCGTGCGACCGGCGTCATCAACGACCTGAACTATGACGGGCTCCGGACCCCCAACGTTCGATTGCAGCAGCAGGACGTCTCTGTCGGCGAAAAGATGCTCCTCCCCACTCGGGTCAGACGCTTTCCCCCACAAGCTGTCCACCACCAGCGGAATACCCTGTAGGTTCGTCTTAATGTTCAACTGGACGATTTCGTCGGGCGATGGCACGTCGACATTACCAAGACGCCAGAGTTCCTCAGGACTAAATTCTGCGTCAGCTCTGGGGCCAAGGAAGACCTGAACTTTCCAGGCGTCCTCTCCGGACCAAAGTGTGCACGGCAGCTGCCAGCGAGGCGGTCTTTGCCGGAATCGATCGCTCTGCCGCAGGATCTCTTCACCTCCAACCGCGTCCGAATGGTCCCAAAGGGTTAGTTTGTTACCTGTTGCATCCTCAAACAGAGCCTGACGAATGCTCCAAGCCGTCGACGGCCGGCCTTTCCATGCGGTGCGGAAGCGAAGCACGGAGTTAGGGAGGGATGCGGCGGATGGGAGGTCCAAAGCGTGCGGCGAACTCTCATTCCCGAAACCCAGAACCGTGATTTGCAGGTCACCCGTATTGGTGCTGGCCGGCAGCACTTGCGGAATCCATTGCGGCGCTTTCATGCGCCCCGGATTTCGCATCCAGAACTCGCCGACCTGCGCCGGTGGATTCGTCCCGTCCGAATGGTAAAAGCGCAATCCTAATCGCGCGCTGCGCCGAGGCCAGACGGTCGCACCGCAACCTTCGAGATTCGCATTCGTCGAGAGCTGCTGGCTGCATCCGAAATCGACGACCGCTGATTCCACTCCGTTCTCGTCGACAACCGCTCGTTCGAGGTTTATCGACTGCGCTGCCCGTCGATCGTGGCGATACCAAAAGAAGACAGAATCCTGGCCGATGGCGAAACCACCGCGGATCCCAAGTCTATTGCGCAGCGAGAATGGCAACAACCGGCTGATAAACTTCAGCGCTCTGGCATTTGGAGGATAGTCATGGTTTTGCCCAAACTCGACACCAAGAAAGGTGATGCGGGATCCGTCGGGTAGATCTATGAATTGGCGCGGTTGTTTGGAAGAACGCAGCAGGACCGGCAGAAAGAGCGCTGCAGCGAGGACAAGGATAGCAACTTTCAAAGGGCGTTTCGTACCATAGTCCTTAACTGATGCCGCCACGAGACTCAACGCGAATCTAGGGCGGCCCCTAGGAAGACAAGACCCGGACTCGATGCATTCAGCAGAGCCGGGAAAAAGCGCGGACGCTGAATCCAGTCCTGAGGTGCACCTGTGTTCCGCCTCTTAACAAAGAAGGCGAGCGAGGTTAAGAAAGTTGGCGTCGCGTTGACATTGAGCCAAGCTGAGCGTAGGAAGGACGCCGAGGAGTAAACACATCCAAGAACTCGTGGCTTAGAGTTACGTCCCAGAGTGCTCTATGTGACCTAAATTATGAAAACAATGTCCCTGAGATCAATCATGATTCTGGCGTTAGTGTTGCACAACGCGTGGAATCCAGCTGTGCGTGCTGCGGATTACCAAACCACCGTGCTTCAGGACCAACCGGTCGGATACTGGCGCCTGGGTGAGACTGGCGGCACAACCATCACAAACCTCGGCAGCTTGGGATCCGCTGCAAACGGCGAAACGCTGGACACACCTGTCACTTTCGGACTACCCGGCGCCATCAAGGACGATGCGAATACATCCGCCGGCTTCGACGGCAGCAGCGCTAAAATTGAGGTGCCTTACAACGAAGTCCTCAATCCAACCAACTATACCATCGAGGTTTGGGCGAACGTAGCGCCGGATTCATCTGGTGTGCATCGATCACCCCTGGCCTCGCGTGATGATACGCCCTCTGGCAATACGGCAGGTTACATCCTCTATGCCGAACCGGGAGACACCTGGCAGTTCTGGAACGGGAGAGCTGCGTCTTGGGACGCGCTCGCTGGGACAAGTTTGACCGCGGGAGAATGGACGCACCTTGTGGGGACGTATGACGGTCGAGACAAGGTGTTTTACGTGAACGGGGTTATTGTGGCCGCCGATCAGATTAACTTCGTCCCAAACCGCGCCAGAGTTCTTCGCATTGGAGCAAGTGCAAATGAAAATCCCGTCGGTCAATTTTTCTTCAACGGGCAACTCGACGAACCTGCTGTCTACAATCGCGTGCTATCCGCCGACCGGATCCTCGCGCATTACCGGGCAGGGTCCGGCGCCGAGCCCGCTCCCGTGACGCCCGCGATTGTGGTGGATTTGCAGGCAACCAACCTTTTTAAGGGCGATGCATTGGTCCTAACCCCTCTCGTCACCGGAAGCTTGCCCCTAACATATCAGTGGAAGTTGAACAATACAGACATCGCCGGCGCGACTAATAGCTCGCTCAGCTTCACCAACATTCAACCGGCCGCCAATGGCAGCTACACCGTCACCATCAAAAACTCGGCCGACGCGGTCACAAGCGCCGAAGCCGCCGTGACCGTCGCGGATATCGGCAAGCCCGTTATTACCCAGCAGCCGGTCTCGCGCACTGTTGTTAGCGGAGCGAATGTGACCTTCAGCGTGACAGCTAGTG
>JBGAIN010000073.1:0-21881 GCA_044225505.1 Limisphaerales bacterium | reverse complement strand
AGCAGCACCTTCAATTATCAGTGGAAGTTTAAAGGCGCCGGTATTCCCAATGCCACCAATTCAACCTTACAGGTCACAAACGTGCAATCGGCCAACACAGGGCCGTACGTGGTCGTCGTGAGCAACGCCGCTGGCAGCGTCACTAGCGACGAGGCAGTCCTGCAACTGCCTTCGCCTGCGACCAAGAGCTATGCGGACACCGTGAAGGAGGACGGGCCCGTTTCCTATTGGCGCTTGGACGAGACCTCCGGAGAGGTCGCCACCGACAGCGTCGGCGGCAATAATGGCGAATACCTGAATGGCGTCTCCCTCGGTGTCCCGGGATTTCAGGGACAGACCAACGCTGCCGCTCAATTTTCTGCGGAAAGCCAGCAGAAGGTCGATGTTCCGTTCAGTGCGACATTGAACACGCCAGAGTTCACAGTCGAACTCTGGGCCAAGGTCACCGGCGGCAGCGGCTACCGCTCACCCTTAACCTCGCGCGCCGACGCGCCTCAGCGGGGCTATATCTTCTATGCAGAACCCGGGGACACCTGGCAATTTTGGAGCGGCAAAGGAGATACGTCAGGCTGGGACACCATTCCTGGCCCAGCTGTCGAAACGAACACCTGGACCCATTTGGTCGGCGTGTATGACGGCACGAACAAGACCTTTTACGTCAACGGCGCGGCGGCTGGCTCCAAGCCGGTTGTTTTCGGCCCGAATGACGAAGCAGTCTTGCGTATTGGAGGCGGCGCCACCGAGTCGGATGGCAACTATTTTTTTGAGGGCGCAGTTGCGTCCTGCAAAGTACCGATGAAATCACAGGCCAATGGACAGACGTAGCCAGTGCCGCCTCGCCATTCAGCGTCACGCCGGCCGGTACGCACAAGTTCTATAAAGTAAAATAAAGGCGTTGGCCGTCCATCAGCGAGCCAAGGGCAGCAGCGTCGCTGGGTCAGGCGACGGCAAATCGTCGGGCGCTCCAAGGATGAACAACGTTGCTGCAAAGGCGTACGCTTCCGAGTTGAGAAGCGTACGCCTCGATTGACCGACCCCTTAAGCATCCGAAGGCCATTAACAAGCCCCCCGGTTTCGCAGACTGCTCTATTCGGACGTGCGAAAGAGCTCGATCGGTTCCTTGAAGAGCTCGCCTGGGTTGAGGTGATTCTGAATGAACTTTTGCAGATCCTGGGTGGACGCTGTCAGGATCACTCGCTTCTCTTCCCGGTGATGCGCCAATGCTTTGGGATTCTTCTCCAGAAACTTGTTTAGCCAGTCGAAGTCAGTGAAGGCGATTTTGAGCGTCGGCTTTAGTTGGGCAATCTGGAAAAGTAAGTGGCCCGGAAAGACCGAGTATTCGACCAGGTCGGTCTGGATGGGAGCAAACTTGCATTCCGCCGGAATGATATCCAGGAAAAGCTTGTCACCCAATTGGAATAGGTGCGCGTTAAACTGGCCGTCTTTGTTGTCTTTCTCTGTCACCGTGAGCTTGTAGTTCTGGTCTCCGGTCTTTTCGAACTCCCAAAACTCAGGGCCATCACTGACATTCTTCTGGTGCCACTCACCCAGCAACCCGGGCTCGAACCGAAGTTCGCGTTCCGTGTAGAACGGGTTTAATGAGGGCAAGCAGGCGCTCAACAGCGTGACGACCGCCATACTGGCGAAAAACTGAAACTTTTTCATAGGTACTGCAGTGCAATTGGATGTTCTTGTTCTGTTCCCTTTGCCCACCGCACTCTCGACGGGCAAAGTCTTCAACTCTCAACGCGCAATCCTGAGTAAAAAAGGACCAGGAATTTTGCAGCGGCTTTTAACTGGTTGCGTCACAGAGGAATGCTAAGCTCATCGCTGCCCTCTACGGCGCAATGGAAAAGCCTATCCATACCGCTGAAAACATCTTTAGCCAGGCGCTCGAACTGCCGGCGGGCCAAGCTCGGCGTGAGTTTATCTCTCGGCAATGCGCAAACGCTCCTGAACTGCAAGCCGAAGTGGAATCCCTCCTCCAGGCCCACGCAGAAGGCGGTGCATTCCTTGAACCCTCCGCCGGCCTGGAGACAAAATTGGACCTGGAGCTTGCGGCCGCAGATCGAAAATCGGCAAGCCACCTTCCCCAAATCCCAGGCTATGTGATTGAGCACAGAATTGGCGAGGGCAGCCTGGGTATCGTCTATCGAGCGCATGACCAAAAGCTCAAGCGGAACGTCGCAATCAAAGTGCTCAAGCCTCAACCGAATCAGTCGCTTCGCCGTCGTGTGGTCGATGAGGCTCGAAGAACCGCCGCCCTCACCGATCCGGCAGTCGTCACCATCTATTCGGTCCTGGAGGAGACCGATCCCCCCGCCATCGTCATGGAGTTGGTCGACGGCTATCCCATCGACAAATTCAGCGCTCAGCTCAGCTTCGACCAAAAAGCCCGTTTGCTCCGGGAAGTTGCCCGCGGACTCGGCGCTGCTCATGAGCGGGGCTTGGTTCACCGTGATCTGAAGCCGGAGAACATCGTCGTGGGACCGGATATGCGCCCGCGGATTCTTGACTTCGGCCTTGCCCTCTCCTTTCACGAGGCGGGAACGTCTCCGGGAGGGTTTGAAGGCACCCCGCTCTATGCCTCTCCCGAGCAGGTTCACGGCACTCCGCTGCAGGCTTCATCGGACATATTCTCGTTTGGCAGCTTGATGTTCAAAGTTCTCACCGGCCAACCGCCATTCTCGGGCCGTAACGTGCGAGGAGTTTTCGACGCGATCACCACGACGCGTCCGCCCATCGTGCGCGATGTCGCTGTCGGCGTCCCCGAAGACCTGCAAGCCATCTGCTTGGCTTGCCTGGCGCAAGATCCAAAGGATCGTCCCTCTGCACAGGAAATTGCGCTCGACCTGGGGAGGTTTCTAGTGGGCGAGCCGGTTCGCGTCCGCCCCAAGCTCTACAACGATCTCCTGCGGCAGAATATCAGCGAATACTCTAATCAAGCGCGTGCCTGGGAGAGTCAACGCATCATCTCTGGCGAGGAGCGGGACGCGCTGGAGGTCGTCCATCGGCGTCTGTTGGCCGACGAAGATCATTGGATTATCGAAGCGCGGCGCATCACTTTGCCGCAAACCATCCTTTCCGGAGGCACATGGCTGGCAGTCGTGGCTACCGTTCTGATGGTTTGGCTGCTTCGAAATGATTTAAGCGCCCCTTGGCGCTGGCTGTTGCCGACCAGCTTCACCTTGATACTGATCGGGGCGGGTCACCTCTCACAACGCCTTCGCGAAGAGTTGGCCGCGGCGACGTTTCTGGCCGGAGCAGCGTTGTCCGTCGCTCCGTCTACGCTCAGTCTGCTGGGTGAATCCGGACTGCTCGCCCGCCCTGTGCCAGGTGTCCGTCAATTATTTTCAGAACCCTTTACCAACCAACAGGTGCTGGTGGCATCGTTGATCGCCTTCGTCATTTCCGGGTTTAGCTTGTGGCGCTTGAAGATGACCGGGTTCGCGTGGACGACCGCCACGCTGGCGGTGAGCTCCTATCTAAGCATTCTCCTGCAATGGAACTGGCTCGACCAAAAACCGGAGATTCAGGCGCTCTGGTGTTTGCCCCTCCTCGCCTTGGAACCCGCCGCGCTGCGCCTGGAAAGACTTGGCCGCGTCCGATGGACACTCCCCTTCCATCTCGTTGCCCTCATCACTCTGGCAGGTTGCCTGGACGTCATCGCTTGGAACGCGCCAACGTTGCAGTGGTTGGGCATTTCGCCAGGGACGTTCGGCTATTTTGACGAGGAACGGCTGCGAGCCCTTTCATTCGCGATCAACGGCATGCTTTTCCTCGGACTCATGCTCATTACGGAACGCGCTCGCAGCCTCGACCTGCGACGATCCAGCAAATTGCTGGAGATCCTCGCCATTCTTCACACCTTGAGCGCGCTCTTTGCCAACGCGCTGGGCCACCGACAAGATTCCCAGGTCCGAGTTGATGTGTGGCTTTACCTTGGCGCCGCCGCCTTGTTCGTCGCTTTGGCCCCATTTCGCTCGCGCTGGCGGATCCTGGTCGGCGGACTGGCCGGTTGTGGGCTGGGCAGTTACCTATTGGTCGACTTGGGGATAGTGGCCAAGCAGCCTTTTGTCATTGCGCTCGGGCTTTCTGGCCTGACCGTGGCCCTGGGCACCTTTGCTGCGCTAAGACTAATGCAGCACTTCCGTTGGCAGGTTCGTTCTCCAGTCTCGAAGGCAAGCCCACCGCCCTCGCAGGGACGCCCGCCAGACTAGTCCAAGGCGCTGAGGCTGCCATCTGCGTCACATCGCGGACCCGTTGGCTTTTCACGTCGCGAGCGCCTTGATGCGCCGATACAACCACGCCTGAGCGTAAACCCAATGACGCTTGGCCGTTGTCGGCGACAGGCCAAGGACGGCGGCCGCTTCCGGTATCTTTAGACCGACAAAAAACCGCAATTTGACCAACTCCGCCTTCGCAGGGTCGTGTTCCGCCAACTGATCGAGAGCCTCATGCAGCGCCAGCAGACGATCGTCATCCAACGGAACCGCCAGTTCAATTGCCTCTAACTCGGTCTTCACGGCCATGCCTCCATGACGAATGGCCTTTCGCCGCCGTGCTCGGTCAATGAGGACCCGCCTCATCGCTTCCGCCGCTGCCGCAAAAAAATGCGCCCGGTTTTGCCACGCCGGTTGATCATCGCCCCCCAGACGCAACCAGGCTTCATGAACCAAGGCGGTCGCTTGCAGCGTTTGCCCAGGCGTCTCGCGCGCCAACTTCTGACCCGCCAGCTTACGGAGTTCATCGTAAACCAGCGGCAACAACTCCGCCGCCGCTTGGGGATCCCCTTGCTCCGCGCGCTGCAGGATCTGGGTGACTCCAGTCATTACGGCCTGGATTATACGGCAGCGGAAAACCCCGGCAAGCGCTGGCCAAGACGTTTCGTCAAGATTGTGAACGAAACACTCACGCTGGCATCCACGACACGGAGGCGTACCTCCAATGACGCTCGCGGCCGCGTCATCGGCAGTTGCAGGGCGACCCCAAGCGAGCGCAAATGCGGCGTCCGCATACGCACGGTCAGACGTTTCCGGTTCGGTCGCTTTTGGGTGCTAAGCACTCTTCTTCTGAGGTTCCACCTTTCGCAGTTCGTAGCGCTGCAATCCTTTATCTTCAATGGCTTTAAAGCTTTTCGGTGTCTCTTCGTCACCGCCAGCTAATGGAACCAAGGTCAGTGTCCTATCTTCTATCTTGTAGATAGCGACGACCCCTTTGCCGACGCTCTCTTTCTGTTCCGGAGCAGAATCTTTGATGGTGGCGTGGAGTTGATTTAGGTCTGTTCCGGCCGGCTGTGTGAATGTTGCCTTAAACCAAAACTTTGGGTCCCGGTGAAAGTGGAGTGAATTGCCGGTAATCGTGATGGTAACGGGACCATCTTTCTCCTGGCCCACCATAACTCCCTGCCATGTTCCTTGAAGACGTTGCAGTTCTACAGCAACGGGTTGGTTTGCAACGCATTTGTCTTGGGCGCCCGCTTGTTCGCCTGCGATAGCGACAAAAGAGACGACACTGCAAACTGCAGTGGTGATAATATGTCGAAATAGATTCATAAACTGTCTGTTCAAATGGGCCGCAATGCAACGCTTCACAACAAACGTGAGCGATAGCGGCGCCCCCGAGCATTCGCCGCCGCAAAAAGGTCACCCAGCGTGCTTCGCTCCACGGATCGGTTGAGTCGCCACGGGTATACTAGAAAGCAACGTGCTGCAAAGCCGGGCGAACGGCAAGCCGTTTGCCAGAGCCCCTGGAGAAGTTTCTGGAGTCTCGTATCGTCAGAGCCTATTGAAGTGGCCGTGGAACTTGGCGAAGTTGAACTCGTCGATGAATTATATAAAATCATCGTGGCCCGGTGTCTATTGACTGAGATCCATTATCCAAGCGCTAATTCGAATGAAGCCATTCCGTAAACGACTCCTGATCGGATCCGCCATCACGGCCCTGCTAGCGAGCGTGCTATTTGCACCTCTGAGGATGTGGATGTCGATCGGCTGCCGACCGCCGTATAAAAATGGAGGATGCGCATGAGCGAGCAAGGTTGGCATGGTTTCCTCGCCGCTGAGGGTGTTGCTGACTGGGTGATATTGCACGGGGGCGCGACCGCCGTCTTTCGCGTCGGTTCGCTGAGCGAGGCGGCCCGCTTGGCCGAGGCGGTAGCGAAGACGCCAGGAATTGCGGGCGCGGGACTGCTGCTCACACTTGCCGATAGTCGCGTCACCGTCCGGCTCAGCCGCGACGTTTGGAGCCTCGAGCCATGGCACGTCGAGCTCGCGCGGGCCGTTTCAGCAGTCGCTCGGGAATACGGTGCAGTTCCCGAGCGTGCGGCCGTGCAGGAAGTGCAGGTCGCGATCGCGGCGAAGCGCGATGCCATTGACGTCGGCTTTTGGCGCGCTGTCCTCGGCTATACCCCGATGGCCGACGACAATGCGGTCGACCCACTTGGGCACGGATCAACCATCTGGATGCAGGAACTCGCCCAGGCCAAGCCATTGCGACACGCGATGCACATCGACGTGTCTGTTGCGCACGAACATCTCAAAGCACGGCTCGAGGCAGCGATTGCAGCGGGAGGACGTATCGTCGATGAGTCGCATGCGCCATCGCACTGGACGCTCGCCGACCGGGCGGGCAATCGAGTCTGCATCTGCGCGTGGCCAGATGGGTCCAACCATCGACCGGTAAGTGGCCACGTGTGACCGGCCAGCCCCACGGGTTTTCTATACTGGTTGGGCTCGATGGACACTTTGCCCTGAACGTGGATGACAGCAAAGTTGCAGTCACGGCTCAGGGCCTTGCGGCCATCGTTGATCTACCCAGCATGGGTTGGTTGGCATTCGACGCCAAGGACGACTCAATGCCTGACATTGCGTCCATGCCGAAGCTGCGCTTCCTCATGTGTCAAGACACGGTGGCCGGTAATCGAAGCACTGGAAGGTAGACTCACGACATCGTGCCAAAGCCAGCCGTAGTCCCAAAGGCGAGCAATTACTGGTGCGGCGCCTATGACGCCCAACGTGAAGGTGAGCGATAGCAACAGCCCGCGACGATCAATCTCGACCGAAGTGCTCGGCCGCCGCTACTCGCTCCACCGACCGGTTCGCTATCTTCTTTTCTGCAAAGCCGACTCCAATCCCCGAGGATCTTTCCGCATGTCGAGAATGGCATAGACACAAGCCGTGTCCGCCTCCAAATCCTCCCCGCATCCTCCAGGACGACGACAGTCATCGCGAGTCGGGCCTCAGACGTGCTCGTAACTGTTCCAAGGTTAAGAACTTGACCTCACCCCGTTCCGCCCGAGCCTTCCTCTCAGCCAATACCTCTCCTTGCCAACGCGGTGACGGCACGTCGGAGGGGGATCTGGAGAGTGCCTCCCAGAGTTGCTCCATCGCCTGCAAACGCTCCGCCGTCGACATTCGATCGATCTGCGCTGGTTCTAGCATGCTTGGATTCTAGGAGCTTTGACGAGGAAGCGCGAGATGCCCGAGAGCAATAGCAAACGACCATGCGTAATGCTTAGCGTCATTCCGCGCGGCTTAATTTCCAGGTTGATCTTCTCGCGGCTCATTCGTCGTTTTGACCTGCTGGGCCGGTTGAATGGCTGACGGCGGAGTGATGTTCGGACGATTCCCCCGACACTTGCGATCCAAGCAATGAACACTACAGAGAGGCGGGCCAGTGTCTCAGCCTGTGTCCAGCGCAGGTAGTCATACTGAGGCGGGCTGGTGACCCATCCGGGTTGGACCAGACGGACCGGCCAGATATGCCTCACAAGATCAGCATCCGTCCATCCGTTCGAATGAATGTAGAGAAGAGATTTCGTCACCGGCGGGGCGGCCCATAGCCATGTCATCGCCAGTCCGATTGCTGTAACCGCCAGCAGCCTGAATCTCCGCGTTGCCTTCACAATCTCATTGAACACCGGGAGCGGGTCGCCGTTTCCGAACCCTGTTCACGCAACGCCTGGTTGTTGAATTTCGCCAACGATCTAGGCATTTGTCGCTCCATAAATCGCTCCTTACCAAGTGGGCTGGGGCGAAGCATGCCCATTCCGGTTCGTTTATCACAATCCAAAAGCGAGAGGCGGTCGCTAGCCGACTTTTTCATGTTCTCGCCACTGACTCGTTGTCCCGACTTGTTGGGCAGCGCTCCGGCTCGTATCGCGGTGTCATCGTAGCAGGAGGAGCGAATAGTCCCCAATTCGCTTGAATCCGATCGCGGCGTAGGTCCGGACAGCGCTCGGATTGTTGGTGAACAAGACGGCCCGAGACGCTCCCCGATCGCGGGCCACCAGAAGCGACGCCGCCACGGCAGCCTTGGCAAAGCCGCGCCCGCGAAACTCGGGTGGCGTGTAGATGCCGCCCAGTTGCACGATATCTGGGAGGCTGGCGTTGAAAGCCGACAGCGACACAAGCACGCGATCCGAAATCGCAACCCCCGCGTTTCCTTCTGCGATCTGCGCGTCGAGAAAACGCGCGGAGCGCTGCCGATGTTCCTCTGAATCCGTGGCACCCAGGATCTCGATGTCATAGGCTATCCGCCATGCGCAGAGTGTGTCGCGTTCTTCTGCGTGCGGCGGTCGGCACACCACCGCTCCGTTCGACAGCGCTTCAGGAACGATGAGCTCCGATAAGTCGAGGGCGTAGAGCCCCTCGGCGCCATCCAACGCCAGATCCGCGGCGGCGATCTGCAGGGCAGTCCGCGCCAGTTGAACCTGTTCGAGCGGCCCCACGAGCCCGGTGACGGCTCGGCCGCTCAGATCCACACACGCCCGTGCTAACTCCGCCGCGTGCTCGGGAGCCTGCAGAAGCACCATGCCGTTCCAGCAGTGGGCCGCGATGCCAGCGATTCGGTCACCACGAAAAACTCCAACGTAGGTCGCCTCATTCTCCCCTCCCCGGTAGGTGAGTCCGGCGCGCCGCGCGTTCGCGCGCAGGAACATCGAGCTGTCCCGGTGCGAGGCGAGAAACGCATTGAAGAGAGGTTCGTCAGCAGGTGTCAGGAGGCGCATTGTGTCCGGGGAATTCCGACGTTCTAGTTTGCCCAACGATCAAGACCCGCGACTGGTGCTGGAGAACCCGCTCGGAGCGCAAGCGGGTGAACCGAGTTTGTCGCCAGCGTCGGTCGGAACGGAGCGGCGCAGCCACGTAGCCCACTCACTACCATGCCGAAAGCCAAACGGAATGCGACGCTGCGCTTCATGCCGAACGACCAAAGTGATCGGTAGCGTTGATCCCCCGCGTAGGCCGCCGCGAAGAGCGTCCGTCCACCGCTGTTCTCGCCACTGCCAGGTTCGGGCCCGTTTTCATGATCGAACGTCAATCTTGGGCCGGCCATGTCTCCGGATGGGGCTCGTTATCGATATTCCAACGACGCCTTTTACTGTCGTTGCGCTCCTGCCACAAACGTTGCTTTCGAGACTCGGTGTGGCCATCGCATAGTAAACCGTTACCGGAGCCGTTGTGAATAGCGCCCGTCCAGTTCGTGGACCGGCCCATGCTGAGGCTGACGATGGATAACTCGACCCTTTCCCCGGAGGCGGCTATCAGAGGCGATGGTAGATCAGGTTCGGTTAGCGCAATCATCTCGGCGGGAGACGCGATTTGATTCTCGATTACGTCGTGACTTACCAAAGCTCCAGGGCTGCTCCGAATCCACGCCAGACCAAAATGCGATTCCCGGGATCGAACTGTGCCTTGCGTATTGTAGTCGTAAGCCACGCCGGACCAAAACACCTGGTCATTTGGGAATTGCCCCCCGACGCTTTGCCGCACGCGGCTAGGACAGAACAGTCCATTGCCAGTTCCGGTAAAGGTCGAACTCAGTGCTACTGTCCAAAGGCCAGAACGTGTGAATGACACAGGCGAGATGCTTTCTCGCGGATAGCGATCCTGGTTGTCCTGCACATAGAGGTGCAATGCAAATCCGAGCTGACGGAGATTACTTTTGCACCGAGTCGATCGGGCTGCCTCCTTCGACCGGTTTAATGCGGGCAGCAGCAGTGCCGCCAGAATTGCCACGATTGCCACGACGACTAGCAGCTCGATCAAGGTAAAACCGCGTGTTCGCTGCCAATCGAGAGGGGAATTCATGGGCGCGAACGATTTATGTAAGCGACTGCTGAGGAAAACGTGCTCACGCTATCAATGTAGCCCTCCGAACTTCCCAAGCAACTTCAAAACGGGCCCTCGTCCTGCGCTTCGGCCACCCACGTTAGACCGGCATCGCGCAGCATTCGCTCCTAGGTTTGTGCCCCGAGTGACTGCGACTGACGGTCGGTCATCGCATCCAGCCATTCGAGCGGCTCGTGAGGGGCCGTGAAGAGGAAACGCCCTCCAGGGCGGAGCGCGCCCGCCACCTTCTCGATGACAAGCGCTTGAGCTAATGGCTTGAGCAAGAACAGGAGCCCCCAAGCAAGCACACCATTGAAGGTCCGGTCGAAAAACTCAGACGATTCAACCGTGTTTTGCTCGATCGGCACGCCCGGGAAGCGCTCGCGGAATGCAGCGACCATCGCCGGTTTGTTCGGTATACTACTTCGCCTTAGGCTTGATATTGGTCACTTTATACTTCTGGCCCGTCTTATCGTAAGTAATCCACTCCCCGACCTGTAGTCCATTTTCGAAGTGCCCCGACCGGAGCTTCGTGCCGTCTTTTCTGAACCATTCCCAATATCCAGCGGGCACGCCGTCGATCATCATCCCCTTGCCCCAAACACTCCCGTCCTTGTGATACTCGGTGTGCTGCCTCGGTACTTTACCTTTTGTGGCCATACCCAATTAATCTCGTGTTATCGCGGAAGACTATGCCGATGTCGAACACCAAGGTCAGGGACGGGAGCCAGGCGCCGACGACGTTGAATTTGTCGCCAAGCGAATGGGCTGGTTCCCGTTCGCTGGGTCGCCGGGCTCGGCACTCTCACTCTGCACTGCCGTGAATTGCCGATAGTCAAAATAGGCTTTGCCGCAAAGCGCCGGAACCAAGAGTCCCCAACACGCTATCTTTGCCACAAGGTAAAGCTCGGCCGAGGAAGGATACAAGATCCCGTGCACGACCACCGATAGGGCAAAGACAATGAATACCGATAAAAACAACACCTTCAATGCTCGCGGCATGGGCGAAGACGGCGGCTTGATCAAACCCAGAATCGCCCATGCAGGAATAAAGATGGAAAGCCACAGAATCCGATGACGCCATGAAAGCCAGAGCAAGAGACACAACAAAAGAAACAGCGACCAAAAGGCAATGATCTTTGCGCGTGTGATTTTCATCGCTTCAATCCGCCGAACACGAAGCTGAACGACTGACGCTGGAAACGCAAGCTCGCAGGGGCGAGCGGGTCAGAGTTCGCCGTCAGTTCCTAAAGACACTGCTTTCTTGCAGTCAGAACGCTCCGATTGCCACAATCATTTTCGAACTTGCTGAACCTTTCCGTCCACCAATGCCATAAACTCCGTGTCATTCTCGCCCTTTGCCCAGAAGACAACGTCCCGTGGACGGCTCGGATCAGCGGCCAGATTGACGGTCACCCCGGCGCCGGTGAATCCGCTCACCTTAGGACTAGTGAGCAGTCCTTGGTCAATCAAAGTCTCGGCAGAGACTGAGTCGGGGACCGGAACCCCTTTCGCCTTCAAACTCGCGGCATAGCCCTTCGCTGCCATGAGAATCTTGGCTGACGTGACACCACGACCCGCATCCCGACGCGAGCGAACGTCATGCTCTACCACGATAATCAGGGAAACCGCCGCGATGACTAGGAGTATTCGCTTCATATCCATGATCTTTGACACCTCGCCACGGAATTTGTGCAAACAAGGCGAAGCTTTTTGCCTGACGACAAAACTCAGCGGTGCCTGGCCAAGGACCGATCCCTCGGCGACCGCAACGCTCTCCCGGCATCCGCTGGAGTGATTTGTTAGCGCTCAGTTCCGGCTGCGGTCGAAGTCGGGGTCGCTATCGCTATCGGGTTGTCAGGTTCAAAGTGGCAGAGCCGTCCCGGCTCTGACTGGCCATGAAGCAGCGGAATTCCCTGCCAACGGCGTCCCGCCGCTGCCACTCTGCCAGCCCCGAGAGCTTAATGCCGATGCAGTTTAGTCGGCGCGGAAGGCGGCGAGTGGGTCGGTTCGGGCGGCGCGCCAGGCCGGGATCCATGCGGTTGCCAGGGTGATCAGCACCAGGACGGTGATCATGCCAAGCAACGTTCCGGGATCCGTCGGGCCAATGCCGAATAAGTAAGTTCTCAAACCGGCGGCCAGCGCCAGCGAGATCAAAATACCGACCCCAATCCCCAGCGCGGCCAGGCGAATGGCGTCCACGAGCATCAAGCGAATGACGTCGGCGCGTTGCGCCCCAATCGCCATGCGAATCGCGATCTCTGTCTGCCGTGAACTCGCGGCCAGGGAGAGCACACCATAAATCCCAACGGTGGCGAGCAGGCACGCGGCAAAGGCAAAAGCGCTCAGAAGTTTCATGGCGAAGGTTCGCGAAGCCACCGACGCGGCGCGAATCTCTTCCAGGGTTTTTATCCCCTCGACCGAGACGGTCGGGTCGATGGCGCGCAGTTCCTTCTCGATCGCGTTGGCCATCCTCCTCGGGTCTGAATGGGTGCGGATCACCAGATGCTTTGAAAACGCACCGTTTTGCCAGAAAGGAAAATAGACCTCCAGTTCAGCCTCCGCGGTCAGCGCGTCGGTCCGTGCATTGGCGAGGATCCCGACGATCTCCATCGTGTTGGTGTCGAGCGTGGAAAATTTTAGCTTTCGCCCGAGCGCCCGCCCGCCAGGGAAGAAGCGGTCGGCGGCGGCTCGATTCAGGATGACCACACGCGGCGCTTGCTGATTATCCGTGGATCGAAACGCGCGGCCCTCGACCAGTTTAAGGCCGAGCGCGTCAAAATAATCCGGCGTCACGGAGCGGCTCAAAAGAGTGAGTTGATCCTTGATGGCAGAGCCGCCCGGCTGGCCGTCCATCTCAAAATTAAGTTCCCACTTGTTTCCGGTGAGAGGCACTCCCCAGCCAAACGCAGCAGCTTTAACCCCCGGCAACTGGCTGACCCGATCGAGAGCCTGGGTGTGAAACTCAAGCCAATTGGTGCCGACGGTAGTCACGCTCATCGTTAGGATATTGTGAGTGTCGTAACCCGGCCGAATCTTCGCCAGCGAGTCAACTGTTTGAATGAGCAAACCGGCGCCCACCAATAACGCCAGTGTCAAAGCGACCTGGGCAGAGGCCACTCCGCTCAAAAGACGTCGTTCCAGGCGACCAACGCTGGCGGTGCGACCGCCCGCTTTCAACTCGTTGCTCGAATCACGGCGCATCGAGCGCCAGGCGGGCAAAACCCCGGCCACCAATCCCGCCACCATCGCAGCCAGGACGGAAAAGGCGGCCACCGGCCAGCCGAGACGAACGGCGTCCAGACGAGGAATTCCCGATCCCGCGGTGGCTTTGAGAGCATCGACGCACCAAACCGCAAGACTAGCGCCCAAAACTCCCCCGATCAGAGCCAGCAGCAAACTCTCGAGCACGACCGGCCGACACAATTGCCAAGGGCCCGCCCCGAGCGCGGAACGCAACGCATACTGATGCTGGCGCTGCAAACCGCGCGCGAGCAAAAGTCCCGCCGCGTTCCCGCAGGCTACCAAAAAGACGAGCGCCACTGCGGCGGCGACCGGCATCAACAAGCGGCGGCCTTCTTTATTGGCAAAAGTTTCCAGCAATTCCAACCGGGGAACAATGCCTGCAAAATCTTTGTCGGCCTGGGATTGACGCGCAGTGAGCGCGGTCAATTCCGCTTGCGCTTGGCTAAGCGTCGCGCCTGGCCGCAGGCGGCCGACAATGTTGGCCAGCGGGGCCTTCAACCGGTCTGGGGGAATGCGTGTGGGAATCCAGTAGTCCACTTTGGAATCCACGTTGTAGTTCGGCTCTTGCGCCACGCTTGGAGAGGGAAAGAAACGGACGTCTGGCGGCATGACTCCGACGATGGTGTGGCGGTGCGGCTGCCGGCTAATCTGAACGGTCTGACCGATGATATGGGGATCGCGCTTAAAGCGGCGTTCCCAAAGATCGTAACCGATAATGATCGACGTGGCAGGATCTGGCAGAGCATCCGCTGCGTCAAAGACACGGCCCAGCATCGGCGTGACGCCAACCACTTTGAAGTAATCCTCCGTCACTCGCATTCCTTCGATGGATTCACTGCCATCGCGCATGACGAGGAAATTGAAGACCCAACCGTAGGCGCCGATGCTCTCAAAAGCCTTCGATTGAGTCTGCCATTCTTGCCATTGCGCGGCCGGCCAGCCGCGGGTGTAACGCTGGCCATCCATGCGGGCAGGACTGATCAGGACCAACCGTTCCGGATTGGGAAAGGGGGGAGGTGTTAACAGGACGCCTTGAATCAGGCTAAAAACCGCAGACGTCGCGCCGATTCCGAGCGCGAGGGTCAAAATCACCAACGCGGCGAAACCTGGGTTTCTGAGCACCTGTCTGACGGCAAATCGCAAGTCGTTCACAGTTTGAACAATCACGATGGCAAGGAACATGCCAGCAGCCTACGGCTGCGATGGCCGCGCAATTCAGAGGCGCCATCCGAGGGGGCGTTCCGATTTTGGGAAACGCCCATCCCGAAAGTGGCTCTGAAGCTCCGAGACATTTATCCACTGCATGTGGAGTCCGGCCTATAAGCCGCATGGGCCAAACCGGCCGGAGAAATTCGGGGCAAGCTCCTGGCGGCAGTGGACGGACGTCGAGCGGATTGCTGGAAACCTCGCGAGTCCAGGGTGGCGGACGATCGCAGACGCACCCCATTGTTTTTGACGGACCGCGGTTACAACGGAACGGTCAGCCGCAGGATTACAGCCGGGATGCAAGGCGCCTGATTCGGGTGTTGTGCCAGGTCTCCAATACGACGGACAGCGTTAAGCCGATCGTGTGCCATCCATCTGCGGGCTCGCACTATTGCCTGGTGCAGAATGCGACCTCATGGCTGGCCGGGATTTTACCGTTGGTCATTCCTCAGCTATGGGAAGGGATCAGAACAAAGCCAACAGGTTGGTCACCCGAACACATCCTGTATCTCTCGTCGCATTCTTCGGTGCATTTGCAGATGACCTATAAGCCTGAACACCCCGAGAAGTTCAAAGGCCGGGTCGTTTACGATCCAATGACGCACGGAGGTGGTTTCTCGGGTGATGACGCTTGCAGAAGGCAAAGCAGGCCTGTGTCTTCTCGAATCCCATTGAGTACGAAGTCGCAGACGGAGATCGGTAGAACCCGGGTTCCCAGCATGGAGCATCACTCTGCCGCAGAGCTTAACAATGGGTCGAGGATGAGCTGCCTGTCACAGGTGATGCCACGGAATGGAAGAAATCTCCTTCACGTAGGCTTTTGCCTATCGACCGCGGACTTAATAGTCGTGACGCCAATCACTACTCATGCACATACGCCCAATCTCCGACTCGCTCAACCCAACCGCCGTAGCCTAGCTTTGGGTAATTCGTCCGTGGAAAATACATGAATTGATCGAAATTGATGCCGCCGGATGGCGTGAAAACGGTAATGACCCATGGATTACCATCATAGTTCGTTGCCGGTGTTGAATAACGGTATTCCGGGTATGCAGCCATGCCTGTCGACGGGACCGACGGGAGGAACTCTGGCACGAGGGCTCCAAGTGAATCCGGTGGGCGCCCATACTTCTGCTCGAAATTGCGGATGGCCACGGTGAGTGGTTTGCTCCGCTCCGCCAACTGATGAAACGCACGCATCCGGACGTTTTGACCAATGCGAATCGATACGAAAAAGCCGACGAAATAAACCGCTGAACACAGCGCAACGGCAGCGGATAAACGTCGGATGCGCCGGAAGGCAAGGCCAATGAGTGCAGCAAGAAACATCGGCACCGCTGCGAGAGTGGGAAAGACAAAAATGATGCCGTACCACGAGAATACTTGGTCGCCGCGCGGAGCGACTGCCATCCACTCGGCGGCAGGGATGCAGATGAGCGGAATCACCGCGAAGAATATCGGCGCTCCGACGAATCCAATGCGTGTTGTCCCGCTCATGACAGCACATTTCGGCTGACAGAAAGGTAAGCGACCGCCGTTGAATACGAGTTCATGCCATCGGTGTGGTCCTCCAGTTCCTTCGAGCAATTCCGAAAACGAAGCTCAGAGCAATAGTTCGCCTCCATGACTGGCCCGGTGCTATTCGACTTGCCCGCGAACCCCTTAGCCAAGGACCTCAATGCTAAACCCTCCAGGCGCTTGGAAATAGAACGTCCAAGCACCACGCTGTCGAGACGGCGGCAGAACTTCATAGCCGTCGGCCCGCAAGTGGTCGTTCATCCGATCAACATCGGCCTCCGTGGGCTGAATGAAGCCGATGTGGAAAGTCGCCGGGTAACGAACTTCCGATTCTGCGCCGAGCGTCATGTTCGTCAGCGTGAGAACCATCCCGTTGTCATCGGTCAAAAAGCAAATGTGCTCATTGGGCGTTGCGGTCATTTGTCTTCAGCGTCTCAGACTTGGACCAGCGTCTTGAAGCCGCCGTATGCCATGCGCTTGCAGTCAAAAATGGCTTTTGATTCGGTGACCATTGCGGCGATGCGCGGGTCGGCCATGATCTTCTTGTTCGTAGCATCGCGATGTTTGCGCGACTCGAATACAGCATAGGCGAAAATGACGACTTCGTCCGGTTTGGACTTCGCAATCTTTGGGAAGGCGAGCATGTGCTCGACCTCCATGTCATCACCGACGCATTCTCGGTATTCGAGAGCACCGTGCTCGCGCCAGATTTTTGCCGCCTTGGTGGCAAGCTTTTTGTAGGCGGCGAGTTTGGCTTTCGGAATGGAGAGGACAAATCCGTCAATGTATTGGCTCATAGTGTGTGTTTGTCGATTGTTGGTGTGATGCGGTGTGGAGGATTGAAGTTAGAATTAACGCGAGCGACGCTAACGATCAGGCTGAGGGACGCTCAGCCAAAGGCAAGCAAATGAAATGGAAGCGTTCACTCCGCGATCCTTCCAGCCGCTGGTCCGACGCCGTCCGGTGTCTCTGAGGGAGCAACCGCGAACTGATGACCCTTGATCTCCCTCTCCAATGGACGTCGCCGGTTCAGCTCGTAGATAGCAATGCTGCAAGAAACCGCCGCGTTCAGACATCCCACCGGGCCGAATTGCGGGATGGTCACTACATGCAAACACCTCTGCAAGAACTCCTCGGACAAGCCGCTCGCTTCATGTCCGACAATGATCGCGGGACGCTCTGGAAACTGGAAAGACGGTAATAAAGCCGACGATTCGGCTATCTCAATGGCAACCGGGGTGAATCGTTCGGCTCGGCACCACTCGAAAAAAGAGTCATCGTTGGGCAAATAAACAATATCACTGACCTTCTCTAGTCGTCTCGAAAAGGCTTGGCTCCGCTTTTTGAACCGCCACGGCTCCGGCCCGACCATAACGAAAATCTCGCCGCCAAATGCGACGTGGGTACGAAGAATGATGCCCGTGTTCTCCGGACTCTTCAAATCATGGACGACGGTGGCAAACATTCTACGTCGAACTCCTTTTATGCAACGGTTCTCCTTATTTCGCCGGCGGAGATTTGTCCGTCCTTTTCAGCATAAACTCTTGTCTGCCCATCCATGCTCCTGAGGAATCTACCGGCGCCGGTTAGTATATTCCAATCCTAAAACGGGCCACTTATGGCCTCCCTGCCTGGGTCGAACGGCATGCCTCGAATCCTTCTCTTCGCCAGAGATGGAACTTCTCCCAACGATGTCAAGGCAGTCGAGAGGCTCCTGAAAGCTCGCCAGCTCGGCTACCCACGAGTTTATCTGGAGAAACGAGCCTCGCATGTCGGCAACGTTGCAGTGTTGCAACGTCGCATCCCTGCAACCGCTCTCGATATTCTTCTGTAAGATACGTGAAGAGGAAACGCATTGCGTCAAACAAGGCAAATTATGCTTTAAGACCCATCATGCTCTCTTGGAAAAGGCCACGTCGCTTGGTGTGATTTCTGGCATCATTCACGCTGCCGGAGTTCCTCCTTCCCAAACGCCACCGGAGACGATCTTAAAGGTTGATCCCTGCGGAACTGCACTGGCGTTGGAGGCCGGCTATGTTTCATTATTTTAGTGGAGGAAAAGCCCGCTACGGCAACTTTCGATCATTAAGAGCGGTGCCTTTTCGTCCATTTCACGCCGAGCGAGCGGTTTTACCAGCAGTGTTAGGAGGTTCCATTCGTTGTGAGCACGAGACGTTGCGGTTGTTTTCTGCCTTCAATGGGTGTATTCAGATCAAACCGAAGGAGCAATCACAGGCCCGTCGTAAGAGTCGCCCGGGTCGCAGGCAGAACCCAGCAACAGAAGACCATGGTGGCCATTGTGATCGCTGACAGGAAATGCCAATGAATCCCAGCGAACCATTCAAGCCGATCGCCCCAGGAGTCAGGATTGGTCATGTGCATCTCAAAGTGGCCGACTTGGAGCGTGCGCTGGCGTTTTATCGTGACGTGCTGGGTTTCCAACTCACCCAACGTTTCGGCCGCGACGCCGCTTTCGTCTCTGCTGGTGGCTACCATCACCACATCGGGCTCAACACATGGGAGAGCGCGGGCGGGGCGCCGCCACCGGCCGGCCGGACCGGACTTTATCACCTCGCGATTCTTTACCCCACACGCTCCGAACTGGCTGATGCGTTCCTCCGCCTCACCCGCGCTGGCATTTCGCTTGAAGGCGCGGCAGATCACGGCGTGAGCGAGGCGCTCTATCTGCGCGACCCAGATGGCAACGGCGTCGAGCTTTACTGGGACCGACCACAGGAGCAGTGGCCGCGCACTAAGGACGGCGGGCTCGCCATGTTCACACATCCGCTGGATCTCGATGGGCTGGCCGCGGAAGTCAACCACTGACAAGTCTATGAAACTGAGTGATCGTGCGGCGGGTGCAGTCATGGGCGCGTTGATTGGGGACGCGCTTGGCGTCGGCCCGCACTGGTATTACGACCTCGATGAGATGCGCCGCGATTACGGCAATTGGATAAGCGACTACACCGAACCGAAGCCGCATCGCTACCACGCGGGGCTTAAGGCGGGGCAGCCTTCTCAGGCTGGTATCATTACGACGATGCTGCTGCGCTCCGTCGTCGAAAGAAACGGCTATGATGAATCAGACTTCTGCCGCAGGCTTGACGAAGAACTCTTTCCACGACTCGACGGAACGCCAATGAGCGGCCCGGGCGGATACACCAGCCAGTCGATTCGGGAAGCGTGGCGCCGGCGTGTGGAGCAAAATCAATCGTGGAAGGAGACAGGTGGCCATGCCGACACCACCGAGGCCGCCGAGCGTGCGCTGGTGCTGGCGGTGCGATACGCGAAGACGCCCGCAAAAGTCGCGCAAACCGTCAGCGCGAACTGTCTGCTCACCCAAGCGGATGAAGCGATCGTTGCGATGACGACCGCCTATTGCTGCGTGCTGGCGCTGCTCGTGCGGGGCGAGAAGTTTGATGCAGCCATCTCCGACAAGCTCATGGATCTCGTGAAGCGAGGCGAGCTGCCCTTTCACGCCGTCACCCGTGAGCGGCTTGGTCCACCCAGGACAGGAGATCCTGACCCGCCACGTGCCGGCCGGTTTTCCTCACCGGACGCCCTGCTGACGCCTTCCTATATGGCCGAAGCTGCCCACGATACCGGCATCCGGATCGAGCCGCCGTGGAAGGTCTCCATCGTTTATGGAATGCCTTGCGCGATTTATCATCAGCTGCCAGCTGCCTACTATCTCGCAGCGCGCTTCCCCGACGACTTCGAGCAGGCGGTGCTTCACGCCATCAACGGCGGCGGCCAGAACCAGGCGCGCGCGATCCTCACCGGGGCTCTCGTGGGAGCGCAGGTCGGGCTCGCGGCCATGCCACTGAGATTCCTCGATGGGCTCGAAAACTCCGCTGAGCTGATGGCGCTGGCCAGGCAACTTGGAGAACAGGCCGACGGGTGAAAAACCAAATAATCTTCCTATAACGCTCAATGTTCTTCCCCCCTGGATCGCCTCTTCCTTCGCTGGTGACCCACTGGTAACCCACTGGGAGTGGGTCACGTGTGGGTTACCTCCGAATGAACTCCCTAAGCAAAAGCCATTGGAGCAAATGTGAGCCAAGCCTCCCAAGAAGGACGTCAATTGATGTGACCTGCTTAAGCTCAATCCTTTATGATTCAATTAACCCCATCATTTCGAGCGACAAAAGTGACGCGAGAGGCAACGGCGAGTTCGAGATTTTGAGGTTGTCACTGGAGAGCTGTCGCTGGAGCCGACATAGGCTGTCGTCAGTGAAAGATGGAGATACCGATGGTGGCTGCGCTTTCGGCGAAGCGGTTCTTTGGAAATGTCGCACACTACGTTCGCAAATTGTTGTCGAACTGTGAGACATTTCGACGACCCCTTAGCGGAAGGCTGCCGGATTCGACGAGGCCGAGTCCGCGCTGGAAACCCAAATGCCGGCTTCAGGTGCCATTTGTCACCAAGTTTCTAAACCTTTGCGCCGCTGAGGTTAACCAATTCACAGATCGCATCCGAAAGACGCTCTAGCTGCCGCCTGTAGGCTCAACGCAAAGCACTCCACAAAATTCATCGATGTAATTGAGCCGGAGCCATTTGCTTTGGCGACAGGAGAAGAACCGTGATGAGGTCGCGATTGCAATGACGACTTTGGTGGCGCAGATGTTGGTCAATAACCCGTCGCTGGCTAGGTCCCGCAATGGAACCCGGAAGCGATCAGTGGCGGCTGTTGGTCGGCGAATTCCTCCGCCGCATTATCGTAATGCACTACAACCGTAAGATCGACATTCGGGATAGACCAATGAAGTCCGAATCATTAATCGTGTCGTTAACTTGAACACCTCCAAGTTGTCGCGAGAGCTGTTGCCGACAGGACGGTTTCTTATCGCTGAACGGTCGCCATCCAATACCGGAATTTGTCGTTCAGGCAAGACGCTAGATTTCAAGGGCTCTACTTCTGTTGACAGGCCAAGAAGGCTACGCCCGTAAACTCATCGAACGGGCCTGACAGCCCGGTTGTGAACTATATCGACCTCGGTAACGGCACTTTGTCCGTTACTGCTGGATTCCCAAGGCCTGGGACTGCATTCTCCAATATAAGTTCTTGGTAAGGCATGGAGCGATTCAAACAAGCAGACTGGCAGCTGTCCCCACTGAGCGGACAAACTAACACAAGCGAAATCCCTTCTGTTCCTGACCATCGGCTGTTTCGGCTCATTGCCTCAGGCGCGTATGGCGAAGTTTGGCTGGGGTGCAATGCAGTCGGGACCTACCGGGCGGTGAAAATTGTTCGACGCAATCGGCATGCTTCAGCCGAATCTTTCGAACGGGAGTTCAATGGGTTGCAGAAGTTCGAACCGCTTTCACGAGCTCACCAGGGATTGGTCGACATTTTGACACTTGGACTCTTGCTTGATGGCTCAGGCTTCTACTATGTAATGGAGTTGGCAGACGATGTCGCGTCGGCAAGCGCGGCGTTGAGGCGCGGCGATTCCAGTTCCATGCCCGAAACGTACCGCCCACGGACGCTCCGCGCGGACTTAAAGTCTCGTGGCGCCCTGCCGGCAAGTGAAGTTATTGCACTTGGCCTCAAACTCACTGCCGGCCTGTCTCATCTGCACAGCGAGGGGCTTGTGCATCGTGACGTGAAGCCGTCGAATGTCCTGTTCATTGGCGGAGAGCCAAAACTGGCAGATGCCGGCCTTGTCGCAGCGGTGGATGAGGCGAAGTCACTGGTTGGAACGGCCGGTTACATTGCTCCCGAAGGGCCAGGCACGCCGCATGCCGACATTTACGCCCTGGGCAAAGTGCTTTACGAAGCGGCTTTTGGGAAAGAC
>JBGAIN010000314.1:0-4461 GCA_044225505.1 Limisphaerales bacterium | reverse complement strand
CTGCAGGTTCGCCAATTCCATGACGTAAAGAGTTTCCTCAAAATGATCCCGATCATCGATCACGAGTGCTGCATCCCAGTCCACGACTACCAAGTCGTCTTCATAGTAGCTTAGATACCGGGTTGTCGATTCCTCAGCTTCTTGCTCGGAAAGCCGGTCGATATCGTTCTCCTGCGTCAGTAACGCGGCAACTTGGCGTCGGTGCGATTTCAGCCAAGCTTCCGCTTTCATGTGCGCGCGCTCGCGATCCGTTACCGGCGCCTCAATGCAAAAAACGGTATAGGCTTCCTCTTCGCTTAACTGTTGCACCGGCCTCACGAAATAAGGCGTCAACTCCCGTCTCACCTGCTCTGCTAGTTCTTTCACCTCATCGTGCAGCGCTGTCCCATTCAGCTGCAGATCATGATAAGCAACTAGGTCTTCGACGTGAGGAACAGCAAACGGCACCCGAACGGTGATGCTGATCGCCCCAATTGGCAGAAGCTTGATGACAGTTTCCACCTTCACTTGACCGTGCGGGCCTACATGATCCCTCGAAGGCAAACGAACCATTTGAGGTCGGTAAAATGCCAGGTGCTTCGGGATTCTCTTTCCTGCATCCACACAGAACTGGACCAAAGGCTCCCCGAGCAGGCGTTCGACTGGCGTGCGGCTCATATCATAAGCCAAATCGAACGCGTAGATATAGACGACCTCGCCGGTGTAGCGCTTTGTTCCTGCCAACATCGGTGTCGTTCCTTGGGCATGTCGCTTTTCTGTTGTGGCGATCATACCCCACGATACTCCACTCCTCCGGGGCCGTCCACGAAGGGCGCCGATTTCAGGAGCTCAGGCGGAAACGTTGCTTGCCCCTAATAGTGAACACCTTAAATGCAAGGTGTTGCGACGGAATCAGACTGGCCATGAGCACCGGTGTGTCAGCTGGTTTTGCAACACCTGTGCGATCCTCCCGTTGGTTCCCTCGGTTCTGTCCAAACAAAGTGCCAGTCATCGCGTGAAAAGGGTTGAATTCGCCCAGCCCCCACCTAGTATTGAGTAACGCAGGTTCTCCTGCGTTCCAGGTCGGGGCGTAGCGTAGCTTGGTAGCGCGTCTGAATGGGGTTCAGAAGGTCGTGCGTTCAAATCGCACCGCCCCCACCAACTTTTCCTCTCTGTGATTTTGAGGGGGCGATCGCCTCCGGCAAGGAGTCGTGCGCTCTGTTGTCCATCGGCCAGGCGAGCTGGACAGAAAACACAAAAGCGACTCACTGACGGCGCAACCTGCAAGTCAATCCGAAGCTATCCTTACTGAGCGACCGCGGAACACGCTCTAAGGCACCGGGAGCGCGAAGACCCGTGCCAACTAGGCGCCTCACTGCAGATGCGCCGGAATTGGGTCGCGATGCCGTTTTGGGTGCCACCGCCTAGGCAACTGGAGTGACTGCAAAGCGGTCGATCTCCACCAAGGTCTGGCTCTCGAATGCAGCTTCAATCGCCGAGAGATTGCGTTCGATCAAAGCAAGCAAACCGAGCGTGGAAATATTCCTGTAGCGCTGCGATTTAAAGTTCGAGCGTGAGGCTGGACGGTGGGAGGGAGGGCCGGTGGGGACTGGATGCGCGATGCGGTGATGTCAGTGGCGACGCGGTATGGAGGCCTGCGTTTGGCGGAAGTGGTGCCAGAGGTGGGGGTCAAGTAACAGGCGGCAGCCCAGGCGGTGAAGCGATTTGCGCAGGCGCCGCCCGATGATCTGAAGCGCCAACGCTTGGCCGCGGATCTCCAGCAGAACATGTCAACTCTTTAGATGACCGCACGGCTCCCTCTGATGAACACAGCGATAACGAAAGAACCGGACGAGCAGCGCGGCGATAGATCCGACGCGTTAAAAAGCGACGTAAGCGTTTGGAACCCGTCTGTCCCGCTCCCTGACCAAATATTGCAGCAAATCGGCGTCCAGTCACACGCTACGGCATCGCCAGACAGTTCGCCATGCCGAAGCGCGCCTCCGATCTATCATCTCGACTTCAAAGCCTCTGCTGGCACAGGTTGGACGCGGACACCATATGACTGGGGCGCGCGAGTCGGAGCGCGCACGACACATCTGCCGGTATACGGATTTCCGCCCCTCAAGAGTCGACAACCGTTTGGGAACTACTAATTCCTTGCATTCGAAGCCCAACTCTGGTTTAATACTTCTGATGTGAAGAAGCCGCAGGGATCTTGGCAGTTGCGTGCAAAACGCCAGAAGCTGGTGATCGCGCTTCTGTCGCTGGGAGTGTGGCTCACTCTTCAAGTCTTCGGTGCTTCTGTAAGCCTTCATTCCTGGCTGCATTCGGACGCCGCTTCACCTGGACATCAGTGCGCTGTCACCAGTGTCTCTCAGGGTCATGTCTACTCCGCTCCCGATCAACCGTTGGTTTCTGTTCCCAACCTGAGCTGGTCAATCGCGCTCGCTGGAGTGACCCTTGTTTTGGTGGAAGCAGATTACCGACTTCTACCCGAGCGGGCTCCGCCATTGCTTCTCCTCTAAGGCCAATTCGTCCGGCCTTCCTTCTCTGAACGCACTGCGCCGAGACGCGGTGTTTTTCGGTTGGGTCTAATAGACCCGCAATTCGTTCTCCAATTCGATTTAACCAGCCCGCTTGGTCGGGCTGAATCACGTATTCAGCATCCTGAGTATGCTGGGTGCGGGAAAGCCATTTATGAAATTAGCGACAGCCCCACGCCGCGATGTGATCGCATTCACGTTGATAGAGCTTTTGGTAGTGATTGCGATTATCGCCATTCTGGCCGGTTTGCTTTTGCCAGCCTTGTCTTCGGCCAAAAGCAAGGCGAAGCAAATCAAATGCACCTCGAACCTGCATCAACTCGGCATCGCGTTAACCATGTATGCCGACGAAAACAGTGGTTGGTTGCCTGAAACGACGCACGGCAACCCGACCAATTACTCCTGGATTTATACGCTCAAGCCGTACATCGCCAATGTGGACGCGATCCGGATCTGTCCAGCGGACCCCAAAGCACCGCAACGGCTGACCAATAATGCCAGCAGCTATCCCATGAACGAATACACATCGGTGGATAAACTGGATCCATTCGGTGGTATCATTGAAACCTACCGCAACCTCGACCGGCTCAAGAATCCGGCTTCCACGATCACGGTCTTCGAATGCGCCGACAGCTACAGTGCCAATATCACTACCGATCACACACACTCCCGAAACTGGTTTAAGGGCTGGAACGAGGTCCTGTTCGACATTGAACCGGACCGCCACCGAACTGGACGCACAAATATCACTCATACGGCAGGCTCGGCAAACTATCTATACGCCGACGGCCATGTTGGCGTGATCCAGGCCGCCGCTCTTAAAAAACGGGTTGACGCTGGCGAGGACATCGCCCGGCCGCCCGACTAAACTTCCGAACGCGAAACAATCCCCAACTTTCTGAAGCTAACCTGACAAAAATTTAAGTCCTTATGAATTCGAAAATCAGACTGCTCTTACTATGCAACTTGCTGGTTTTGTTTGGCCTGTGCGCGCGTGCTCAGTCAAACGTCTTGTCGGTGGGCCATACCGACCTGGCACTGGATTACAACAGCACCAACAACGTTTGGGATCTCCACGTTGGATCCGATACGTTCGATACCGAGTATGCGGCCAGCAACGTCGTCTTGCATGTCGCGGCGCTGGCCCGGTCACCCATTCCGGCCGATCCCAAGTTCAGCTTCCTGGGCAGAGCGGGAACGATTGTCTGGGTCCTGCCTCAAACCCAAAACGAAGAACTGCTTTACCTGGGCTATGGCGGCGACGGAATTCCAGCCGGAGTTTTCACCGGAGACGCGGTGACGGTTACACTGAAAAGTGTGGAAGGTCCGGGGGATTTCTTTTCTTATAAGACGGACACTTTCGGCAATCCGGTCGTCTATTTCAACACGAGAGATGGGATCACCGCCGCTGACTCGGCGACGGTGCAAGCGGGCGGCGACGCGCACCTGAACTGGGCTTTCACGGCGGCAGGCACTTACACCGTGGTCCTTGAAGCATCGGGCACATTGGTCGCCGGGAACAAGCCAACGTCCAGCGGTCCAATAGCCTTCACCTTCTCTGTGACCACTCCAACGGTGTGGTCCACTGGACACACGGATCTGGCTCTGGAGTACGACGACGCCACCGGCGCCTGGAACCTGCACGCTGGCCAGGACGCAACCGGTCAGGAATTGGCGGCGAGCGAAGTCGTGCTGCGAGTCAAACCCGGAGCCAAAACGACCGTGCCAGCCGACTCAAAGTTCAGCTTTTTGGGGGCCTCCGGCTCGGCCATCTGGCTTCTGCCACAAACGCAAAACGAAGATTTGCTTTACCTTGGCTACGGCGGTGATGACATTCCCGAGGGCGCTTTCGTAGACAATCGCGTGACGGTCACTCTTAAGAGCGTCACGGGCCCGGGAGATTTCTTTTCCTACAAGACCGACACCTTTGGCAACC
>JBGAIN010000072.1:0-42305 GCA_044225505.1 Limisphaerales bacterium | reverse complement strand
TTGGGGGGGACGGACACCGAGTTCTTCCAATCCGCAAGCTCCTTCCGCGGTCGGAAAGGGTCCGTCTACGAAGGCGGGCTCCGGGTTCCATGCATCGTTCGCTGGCCAGGGCACGTGCCCGCTGGCGGAGTTTCTGACTTGGTCACCGGATTCGAAGACTGGCTGCCGACCTTGCTGGAATTAGTCAGCGGCCCGGTTTCATTCCCTACCGATGGGACTAGCTTTGCGCCGACGTTAACGGGGAAGCACCAATCGGAGCGAGCCTTCCTCTATCGAGAGTTTCCTGCCTATGGAGGCCAACAGTGCATCCGTGTCGGTCGCTGGAAGGCTGTGCGGCAGAATCTCAACTCAAGCAAAAGTCTATCCGACATGAAGACCGAGCTCTACGACCTTGTCGATGACCCGCGAGAATCCGCCGATGTGAGTCGACAGAATCCTGCCGTCCTGCAAATGCTCGAACGCTTGATGCAAGCGCAGCATCGGCCATCCGCGGAATTCCCCTTTCCAATCCTCGACGCCGAGGTGACCGAGTCTACGAGGTGAGACCCCTGCTCGAACGACTGTCGCTACAGGTTGAGACCCCCTTGCCTGAGGAGCGGGTTGCGCCGGTCTTTGAATCGGGGGCCGACTGATTGACAGCTTGTACTGACCACGTCAGGTTGTCAGCACCCGGCGGCAGTAGGTCAACGACGCGTGGAAGTCCAGCTCGGCGCCAACTTTGAGGCCCGGGTTGCAGGGTGCCGCGTCGCTCTATCGTCCACGCCGCCAGGCATCCTGGTAGATCCCGATTTCCTCCACTGGAATGCGTACTAATCCGGGTTGGTTAAAGATGGGATTGGCTGGATCGCGGCTAAACTCCCCCTCGCGCAACGCGACGTTGTCCTCGCTTTGTACCGTCTGCGGCGCTCGCCGGAACAATTCGCCGCAGCGCACCGTGCGATTATGCCGCACCACATTCACGTTGGCCCCGTCGTTTAGCCTGGCTAAGTCCGGGTAACGTTCGAGGTAAACCGCGCGATCGATAGCCGGTTGATCCAAAGCGCCCGCGACAAACTCTCTCCAGCGCTTCTCGGGCCATGGACTGAAACTGACCGCCGCCGCGCAGTCGATAAATACATTGTTCTCGATGACGTTCTCCTTCCCTCCATGGATTTGCACCCCACCGAATCCCAGCTTCCCTGCAGAACAACGTTCAAAGATGTTTCCGAAAATCACCGTCCCGCAAATCGCGTCATCGAGACGAATACCCGCTTGCCCGCATTTCGGCTGATCCCCCGTGGCGCGCCAGTTCCCGATATGATGCCAGTAATTGAACCGATATTGGTTTCCACGGTAAGTGGGATTGCCAAACATATCCACGCCGCCCTGGTCATCGGACTCCGTGACCGCTTCGAAAATCTCGTTATATTCGATTTGATGATCGTTGCCTTCCACGCGCATCGCGCTGCTCAACACCTCGTGAAGACGATTGTGCGCCACGCGGAGCCCAACCCCTTCCACCAGAATGGCCGGCGTGTAAGTGTGGTCAATCCGGGATAAGCCATGAATGTCGCAGTTTTCAACGAAGTGCACGCCGGATTTCAGGGTCTTGCGGTCTCCACCGCTCAGGATCACCCCTCCGCGCCCCAGCGAGTAAATGTCACACGAGAGCAGACCATTCGCTCGACCTCCCTGGATTTCGATCCCGTTGCCCGCACAGCGCCGGACCGTGCATCCCGCGAAAAGGCAGTTTGTCCCGGCCTGCACCCGAATGGCATCGGCGCTGCCCAGTTCCCAGGTTAATCCCTCAAATCGGATATCGGAGGTGTTCTGCAACTGCACGAGCGGCGCTGCCATCCACGAGATTTCGGCATCACCGCCGTTTGGATCCGACGGGGCATAGAAGTAGAGGCGATAGCTGCGTCGGTCCAGGTACCATTCGCCCGGCGCATCCAACTCGCTTAGAGCGTTGATCGCGTAAAAGGGAGCCCCAACGCTGAAACCATACTGATGCCACGGTTCTGCCAATGTGATCCGTTTGTTCTCCGGATCCACACTTGCCACCCGTTCGTAGGAATCGGCCCAGTCCCAAAACCAGTATCCGTAGAGAAGGAGATCTGGTTCCGCCGCCCACCGGTCCGGCTGATCCCCAGCGTAAAGAATCTTCCCAACCTTGCTTCCCTGGCGGTCGTAACCCTTGGTTCCGTCTTTCACCGCAACATCTCGGACTTTCAAGAATCCTTCATTTGGCCCGCGCGCCAATTGCATTGCCTTTCCGTTGAAGAAAGTTCATGCGCGGGATGCGTCTTGAATCCGTTCCCACTGAGAAGCCGCCCAACTTTAACGGGAGCACCCTGGCGATCTCATTGCTCGTCAGGGCATATTCCCACACCTTGCCCTGCAATTCTCTGGGTATCATCTCCTTGGCTTTCGAATCCTGGAGCGGCTGCCAGTTCTTGAGGCGGGTTCCTCCTCGAAAAACCGGTTTCGCTCGATCGGCCGCTCGTAAAACGACCGGAGCGGAGCGACTTCCGGAATCTTCCGCCGTCAGTGTAAATGTCTCGCGAACAGGGTATTCCCCCTCGTGCACTAAGATCAAACTGGATACCGCATGGCCGGCCGCTTTCTTGCGGCTCCGGAGTTCATCGCGGGCTTGTTCCAGTGTCAAAAACGGCTGTTGCAGAGATCCGTTCCCATCGGGTTTCCCATCTGGTGCGACGTGCAGCGTGACCTCCGGCTTTAGAACCTCGGGCGGAGCGACGCGCGTGGCTGACACCGGTTGCCCTTGAACTCCAAAGGTGCAAAGACAGACGAGCAAACCGTAGCCGAAGCACCCTCCGATGCGACCGAAATAGGCGGTAGGCAGAGCCATCCCAGGATGAGAAGATACGTCGCTCATAGCATTCTGACGAACAGTCCAGCCGCAAATTCAACCGATTGTTCCAGCCGGTCACACCCTTCGGTTTGCGCCGGCAGAGCTGCCATCGACTCGAAGGATCAGGAAATGTTGCACACTCTGTAGACAATTTGTTTCGGAAATGTGCAACATTCTGGCCGCCGGTTCGGCTTCCCAGCTCGGAGGAGAATCTCTTGGACCGGCAATATGTGCGGATGAACCTGCCGAAACGGCATCTGACGGTGAGATTGCCGTGGGCTTGATGTTCATTCATGAGTCGGTGTACTGCTGTTTGGTTATCATTCGCCGCGGATTAGCGCTGAGACCATCCGGCCTCAGCGCTAATTCGTGGCGAAATCCTCCCCGAACCACCGGCAAATTTTAACTGTCGTCACTGGAGAATGTTGATTGTCGCTAGCCAGTCGGACGCACCAACCCGGGTGCAAAACCGGTGCAATCCCGGAACCAAGGCCGCTCGCTGACCGGCCTTGCACCGGCCTTGCACCGGCCTTGCACCGGCCTTGCTTCGAATGATCCCCGTCAGCGACCCGCGCGGTTTACCTCAGCTCCGCCGCACTCGGCCATTCCCTCAGGTTCCTTCTTATCACGAGTCTCTATCACGTAAACGCAGTTGACGTCGCTCCCGCGGAGGCCTATGAATCGAGGAGTTCCCATGAAAGCCTCGCCTTCCTCAAACAAGGGTCTCTCTTTGGCGTTTACACTGATTGAGCTTCTGGTGGTGATCGCGATTATCGCGATTCTCGCTGGGATGCTCTTGCCGGCTTTGAGCCGGGCCAAAGAAAAGGCGTTGATCACGCAGGACTTAAATAACATCCGGCAGATCATGCTCGCTGCCCATATGTTCGCGGGGACAACGATGATTTCCTTCCTTACCCAAGCTGGGGTTTCCCACCGGATCGCGATAATTGGGCGCACGACACCAAGATCCGGGACGGCCGGAACATCGACCCGTCCAAAGATCCCACGATCCTCTCGAATCAGGTGGAATCGTTTAAGCGCGGGCAGTTGGGATCGTATCTGGCCGACGTGCGGATCATGAACTGTCCGAAAGAGGTTAAAGACCGGGCCAGCGGCAAGGGGAAGCTCGACTACGTTCGGCGGCAGATCAAAATCACGAGTTATGTCTGGAATGGAGCCATCATTGGCTACGCCTCTCCGCCCCCGCGATGTTGACGTCGAAATTCCGATTAGGATCACTCAGACCTACGGGCGTCTTGCTTTGGGAGGGGCGGAGAGTGAATCCGACTATCTCTTCAACGACGTTGGTAATCAGCCACATGAGGGTATTTCTCAGAGGCACGCCACCCGAAGACCGAAGGATCAGGCTGAAAATGTGGGTGGCTTCGCAACGCTCGGCTCGCTCTCGGGTGCTGGCTTTAGCATCCGCATGTCGAAATGGTTTGCACCGGATATGGCCGGCAAGAACGTTTGGCCGCAATCGCCGAACCCGGTCGGGCCCAACGATTGTTGGGTACAATCCGCAGTCGAAGGACGGAACATTCTAGGCCGCGCGGCCAATGCGCTCGAGGACACGACGGCGTTGAACGACTCTTCAGGGTTCCCAAGCGCGAGCACGAGCGTTGGCGCTGGGGCTCGCCAAGAACTTAGCGATCCGACCGCCAGCACATCGGAACGGTTTTACAGAGGCCGGGTTGAGTGAGTGCGAAGATCTCAACGATTCGCCTTTTAATAGACCTTGTTCGCGATTTCGAAGCTCTCTTCCGGCGCGTCACCCTGTGAACTGCACGGACGTCTACCAGACGGGGATCTCAGTCAGGATGAGGGCTTTCCACAGCTTTTCCCCGGAGCCGTCCGCAATTTGCGGACGGGACACGTCGGTCGCCACGCCGGAGCGCCGAGGCGGAAATGCGGTCGCAAGCGATGCAGCCGTCGGTGCGCGACCGTGATTTGGTGACAGTTTGGCACCTGCGGTTGGAGGTTTTGGGAACGGTCCGTTCCCAAACCAAGCGTCCATTGGCCGATTTGTCGCACACTCCGTCAACAAATTGTTGCCAGCTTGCAGGAGACATAAACTGCGATGGACCGCTTGGAACCGGGCCATAGCGCCCGCCCGCCTCCCAAGGGCGGCGCTGGCGCACTCCGAGATACCCGGCGCCCCTTTGGGACCGAGCGGCGGACGAATTTCAAAAGAACCTTAGTCCTTGCGCGCCAGCGTCTTGGAGTGCGCCAGACCTCTGGCGCTTTTCTGTCCAGACGTGCCGATAACTCGACATCTTCCTATTCCCCAACCGTTTCCATCTTGGTCTTTCCCTCGTAATCTTCATCTTCATCGTAATCGTAATCGTGATCCTCCTCGTAACCTTCTCCTAGTCCTCCCCCGTCTTCGTCGCCCTTCATCCCACCCACCTTTGGGGGTCACATCCAGCCCCATCCAGCGATCGAGGGTCCGCGGCATCGGCCTAACGCGCGCCGCGGCGGCGCCACCGAATCCAGGAGCTAATTGCTCCCGGCATGTGCGACAAATCGCCAGCCAGCGCGTCCAAGGTATTCCGTAAACGCCGACGACCGGCGTCGGTGGATGGGCCACTGCGCGGGCGGATCACAAGGCCGAAGGCCTTGACCAATGTAGACGGGGGCAACGCCCCCGGTTTGGGGTTTCAATAAATAATCCGACGCCCTGGAAGGGCAGACCAAGGGGGCGAAAGAAAGTATCAGTCCTTACTTTTGACACAGAGGTTCACGACATCAGCGTCGCCCGATACCCCGCCCACTGCGCATCCAATACCCTGGAGCGATTTACCACGTGATGAATCGCGGCGACCGGCAGCGCTTCCTCGAGACGCTGGTCAAGCGTGCGCCAAAACCGAATGGCTCGTCCTGGCCTATTGTCTAATGGGAAACCATCTTTATCTGGCGGTCGAGACCCCACGAGGCAACCTGGTCGATGGGATGAAATGGTTATGATGGGAGCGCGGACTTCCAGTCCGCAGGAACGGACGCGTGGAGGGCAGGCTGCGGATTATACCGGACGCCGGTCGCCAGGCGAGGCTTCCGGCGGAATAAATTCCGCGATCCGATGGAGGGAAGTAGGCAATGGAGTCGACAAGGAAAGGCAATGGGGTCGCATCTCAATAGTGGCCATAAGAGTGTGGCGCTTGGATGCTGGAGGAATGGCAAGGGCGTTGCGCGTGGACGTGGCAGGGGCGTGGTATCCCGTCACGAATCGGGGGCATCAAGGAGCAGCGTTGTTTTTGGACGACGCGGATCGGCAGCGGTTCTTCGGCGTGGTGGCGGTCTTGCCGGTTTGGCAGGCGCTTGGAAACCCCGAGCGGTAGCGTCTCGTTAGAGATCCGCAGTGAAAACTGTCAAACATTTAGACGCGACCCCATTGCCCCTCGCTCCCTGAAATGGCAGAATTGGTGGGCGAGATCACCGGCTGGATCATATTGGTGATCTAAGAGCAACGCCGGCGCACTAGCGCCAAGCCCGTTAGGGACGCTCCCAATAACATGAGTGGACTGGTTGGTTCAGGCACCGGATCCGGATTGACGGGATAACGTGCGAGGATCTGCGCGAGGTCTTCGGGCGCCTGAAAAACGATGTGCGCGCCGAATCCTCCGTCGATTTCAGAAATGCTCAACGGGTCGGGACCGTCCCAAACGATGCCCGTGAAATTGCGGGGGTAGTTGGGCGCATAGTCGCGGGGGTCGGTGCCTGGAACGTAAAACTGCATGAAGGCATGTCCACCGCGCACGAACGGGGAGAGAGCTTCCACTTCCAGATACCATCCATAATCCCATGCGATGACGGCGGACTCCCACGACGCATTATACGGCGCGTGATTCTCTAGGGCGATGTAGGTGGTTGCGGTTGGGCCCCAAACAACGTCAAAGGCGAATTCATCCTCATTTTGCGTAACGATCGTTACTGAGATGGCGTGGGCCGATTGCATGAACACCCACAATCCTAGGACGGTGCAGAGTGACAGGTTTTTCATAATTAAGAGTTGAGGTTCCCCGTTGAAATTCCGTCATTAGAGATAAGACGAACAGAAGTATCCTGCATCAGAACAGAACTAATAGGCAATGTATTTCTTATTAGATACTCAGATTGAAAATCACCAATCGGGCATTCTAGATCTAGAAACCTGCGGACAAGAAGTCGGTGTGAGGTCTGGTGTCGCCGAAGTAAGAAGCTGCTGGGGAGAGTCGTGAGCCCTGTGTCGCAGAGATAAGCGGCTGTGGTTGAATAGTTTGTCCTATTCGTTAACGTTAAGATTCGCGCTTGCGCTCAGTTTAAAGACTGTTTTGGAGCTGTAACGAGGTGAGCTGTCTTGCTAAGCTGCGCCTTGTCGGACAGGCTAACCCATTCCATCCCGACGGCGAGATTTATCACGTGACGCATCGGTGCTGCAATCAAGCTTCGCTGTTGCAGTTTTCTCGAGACCGAGACGCTTACAGGGACATCCTCCGCCAGCCGTTAGAAGAGTTTGAAGTCTGATTGTTGATTACTGTTTGACTTCCAATCCTGTGCACTCGCTGCTGGATGCGGAGGATCGGCGGCAGATCAGCGGCTTGATGTAGAACGCGGTGGGCGACTTGCGCGAATGGACCGGTGCGCGCGCAGGAATCCGGCGCAAGCCAGGTCTTCAAGCCAAATTGAACCGGCGTCGCGGATTCAGCCGGGTCACGGAAGCCGGTCAAATGCGTTCATCCAAAGCGAGGCAACGGCGACTAATGCAATGACTCGCTCGCTGGAGTGCGACAACGACATTGGCACAATCCGTTCATTATTTGGCGTAACACGTGTAGTAAGTCTGTAAAATCAGAGCGCAATCTGGAACCCTCAATGCGGACATCCCGTATCATTCGCATTACGTGTCCGACTTTATCGCACGACGAACTTGGTTGTAGGATGGCACCTCGTCTACCCCTATTGCCCAGATGCTTCGCAATCCAACCCGTATGAAATCAACGCGCGTTACTCCCCTCATGTTACTGTTGGTCGCAAGCTCGAGCTTAATCGCCACGATCGCGCAGCAGCAGTTGGCGACAGGCTTTGTCAAGCGCGAGGTCTTTTTGGGACTCCCCGGGGGAACCGTGGCCGACCTCACTGGCAGTGCCAAATTCGGCGCCAATTCCCCAGACGCTGTCTCGCTGCTCAGTTCTCTGGAAGCGCCGCGTCGAAGCGGAGCTCAATACGGGCAGCGACTGTCCGGTTGGCTGGTGCCACCAAGTACCGGCGCGTATGTTTTTTTCATCGCATCCGACAACGATTCGGAATTGTGGCTGAGCACGGATGCGACCGTGCCGAACAAGCAGTTGATTGCCAGCGTTTCCGGCAGCACGGGCAGCCGGCAATGGAACAGATATCCCGACACGCAGAACAACGCCGTGACGCCCGTGACACTCCAGGCCGGGCAACGTTACTACCTCGAAGCGCTAATGAAAGAGGATGACGGGGACGACAACCTGGCTGTCGGGTGGGTTCTGCCAGGGACCGCAGTTGACCCGTTGGCCGACCCGCCGACGGGATTGGAAAGCATCGAGGTCATTCCGGGCAGTGCCCTGGGCGCATTAGTCAACGCTGCCAACTCGACCGTTGCTATTACAGCGTCACCGTCGGACGCATCCGCTGCTACGGGGTCGTCGGCGCAGTTCTCCGTCGTGGCGTCCGGCAATTCTGACCTGGGTCCGCATCTCTTCTATCAGTGGAAACGCAACGGGATAAATATTGCTGGGGCGACCGCGTCGTCCTACTTGACCCCGGCGTTAGCGAGCGCCGATGACGGCGCCCGGTATTCCTGCCAGGTCAGCGTGCCTGGCAAGTCGGTGACGAGTGCCGAAGCCACGCTTCGAGTGCAAGCGTCATCTGGCCAAGCTCCGCGTCTGCAAATCGCCGCGGCGACGCTCGGCGCGACCGTGACGATATCCTGGGACCTGGGTGATCCGGGCGCCACTTTGCAATCGACGGACAACCTGGGAAGCAGCGGTTCATGGGCGACCGTGTCACAACAGCCGTCGGTTTTAGGAAATATCGCGAGCTTGAAACTGACCGCGACAGATCGTCAGCGGTTCTTCAGACTCTTGCGCACGGCCACGACTCAAGGAGGCGCGACGGAGTCACTTTTTCCGCCATCCTCAGCTCCGAACTCGGATGCCAATGGGGCGCCGGGACAAGAGCTAGGAACGATTTTTAGCAGTAAAGTCCCGGGCATCATCCGGGGGATTCGTGTGTATAACCTGCAGGGAGAAATCGGCAAGCGGGTGGCCCGCCTTTGGAGGAATAGCGACAACAAAGTGTTAGTTGGGCCTTTGGATGTTCCTTGCTCGGGAGTGGAAGGCTGGATCGAATTCGCCCTGCCCCAGCCTTTATCCATCGATGCGGATACGGCCTACACGGTTGCTGTATCGACGGCGAATGATCCGAATGGGGTGTTCCCCCTGTCGACCAGTTTCTTCGCGGCCGCCGGAGGCAACGATAAAAGCCTTACGTTTCCGGCCGGCGCGGGAGTATTCACCACGCAACTTGGCTCGAGGCCTACCCAGACGGCCAACAGTTCCTTCTATTTCCGCGATGTCGTGTTTGAGCCTGGATCTGTCCCGCCGGAGAATGTGATTAATTGGTCTTTGGAATTGCCCGTGCGACTCGGTCGGGGCGGGGACGCGACTGACCGGGAACTGGGGACGGTCTTTCGCTCGACCGTGGCCGGAACCATTACGGGAATTCGCGTGCTCTCGACCAAGCAGGATGGCGGAGACCATACTGCCACCATTTGGCGTAACTCCGACGACAGCATCGTCGCCGGGCCATTTACCATTCAGTTCGGCTGTTTTGGCCAGCTTTGCGGCGACGAATGGTTGGTTTACCCGCTTGAGACAGCGGTTCCGATTCAAGCGAATACCGATTACACCGTTTCCGTATCCACCGGGGCGGACGTGAATAAGGCTTATCCGTTTCTCAATCAGGCGTTTGGCGTTGCGGGCAGCAATGGCGGGCATCTTACCTATCCTGCGGGGGCAGGAGTATTCGCTCCTAGCTTGGGTGTGCGGCCGACCCAGATCGAAGCGGCAAAGCCGGCATATCTCCGAGACGTTGTATTCGTGCCGACTGGGGCGACGGCGAGCGAGACCATGACCGGCGGCGGAGCTGCTTATCTTGGAAAACTTCCTTCGCCCAGTGAGCTAGGAACTATCTTCCAGGCGTCGATTGCCGGGAACATCACGGGGATCCGCGTCTACTCGCTCTCAGTCGAATCCGGTATTCACAAGGCGCGCATTTGGAGAAACAGCGACAGCACCGTGGTGAGTGGCCCTTATGATCTGACATACGGCGGGACCACCGGCTGGAGAGTGTTCCCGCTTTCCGCCCCGTTGCCTATTGAGCCGAACGTTCTTTACACCGTCACGGTTTCCACGGGTGAGGATGCAGAGAAGGCCTATCCGTTTGTGCCGGATGGCTTCCTTGGGGCAGACAACAACACTAAGCACTTGTCCTATCCCGCGATGGCTGGCGTGGTGTCGAGCACGCTGGGCGCGCGACCCTCGCAAGCGCCGAACGGGAACAGCTATCTGCGCGACATTGTTTTCCAACCATCGGAAGAAGGCTCTCGCATCACCATTGGCAACACGACGGATGCGACGCAAGCGGATGTCATTACCAACCCAGGAAACGGCGGTGAAAACGCTTACATCAACGGCAATCAGTTCCGTGTCACGGCGGACGCGACGCTCACCACGATCAAAGCCAAGATCGGCAATATCGCCGGTGAATACACCTGTGCGATCTACTCGGACCAAAACGGCTTGGGTGATCGGTTACTCGCGCAGAGTCAGCCCAAGTCCAACCCCACAACCGGTTGGAACGAATTCCCCCTGCTCGCGCCGCTCCCGGTCAAGGCTGGCGAATTGATCTGGCTGGTGATCTGGTCCAATGATCAAAACGCGACGGTTTACTTTTCCGTCGGCCCTGGACGTCTGCGCTGGAGCCCGTCTCCCTACGGCCCGACCTGGCCCGATCCGATCGTTATGGAAACGAGCGGAAATGACAACGCCGCCTATTGTATTTACGTCGAAGGAACGCTCGCCGCAGCTAAACCGCGGGTCACCATTGGGAATACGACGGACGGCCCCAAAGCGGATTACATCACTGCCGCAACGGAGGGCGACACTACTGGCCTTGCCGGTTCCAAAGCTTTCATCAATGGCAATCCCTACAAGGTTGATGCCGCCGCGACGCTGACGGCGATCAAAGCCAAGATCGGCACCATTGCTGGCGAATATAAATGCGCCATTTACTCCGATAAAAACAACTTGGGTGACCGGCTCTTGGCCAGTTCACAATCCAAAACCAATCCCACCACGGGTTGGAATGAGTTCCCGCTCACAGCCCCTTTGAAAGTCAAAGCGGGCGACGCGATCTGGATCGTGATCTGGTCCAATGACCAGAACGCCACGGTCTATTACACCCCGGTCCCGGGCTCACGCTTGCGATGGAGCTTGGCGCCTTACGGGCCAAGTTGGCCGGACCCGATTGTTATGGAATCGGACGGCGCGGACTACGCTTACGACCTTTACGCCGAAGGCACGCTAGATTGATCCAGACGAGCTCAAAACCGCAGTCGTCCACGCTCGCGCGCGGCACCGCTAGGCACAGCGCGCGCCTCGAGCAGAGCGAAGACCCGCCGCATGATATCCGGAGAAGGCACCGCGGCTTCACGTTAATCGAGTTGCTCGTTGTCATCGCGATCATAGCTATCCGCGCCGGGATGTTGTTGCCCGCTTTAGGGAATGCGAAAAACCGCGCCCAACGTGTCAGTTGCACGAATAATCTTCGTCAACTCGGTCTGGGAATTGCACTCTACGCGGGCGACAATAACGAGCGGCTCCCTCCCACTGAATTTAATCCGGAGAAAGATCCAGCTTCCGGCCCGTGGGAATCCTACTCCTTGTTTTTCGGATCGGCCGGCAAATTGGCCGACGTAAACAACCCGGTCAATCTGGGTTATCTATTCCGCGACAAGATCATTGCCAGTGCAAAATCGTTTTACGATCCCGGGCTTCGGCATGTCGCGGAGATCCCCATCAAGTTTGAAATGAAATACTTTGAAAGCAGCAAGGTATCCTGGCCGATGGGACCGATGGATAACCGTGGCAATGTCCACGGCAATTATATGTTCTATCCGCAGAGCGAAACGTTGGCGAAGCAAAACCCCAAAGTCTTTTTTCATTGGACAGACACTCCGCGAAAGAGGGCGCTAGCGAAGCGGCCGCGCGCCATGAATAATGGCTCCGCGGTTTCCGACCCTGATGCCTTTCCAATGGCCGGCGTTTCACTCAACGCTCCGGCCAACCCCTGGCGCAGCCATCCTGTTCAACCCAACAACCCATGCCACCGAACTAACCTATGAATGCACTCCCTAATCTATTGCGCTATTCGCTCGTTGCGTTACTTAGCGTGTCCGCAGCTCGAGCGGCCGAATCCATCTTTCCGGACACAGTGACGCCCGGTGGGCGTCCGAGCGACGCGCCCAACTGGGAATTAGGCACTGTTTTTCGCCCGTCGCTCCCAGGGAGAATCACCCAAGTTCGAGTTTTCTCGCTTACCGAAGAAATTGGCGACCATCAGGTCCGCATCTGGCGGAACGCGGACAACAGCCTAACCGCAGGACCGATTTCTTGGACCTATGGCGGTGACGAGGCTTGGATCACTTTGGATATCCCCGATGTCGCCGTCGCCGCCGATCAAGAGTACACCGTTGCCATTTCCACGACTGCGGACGGCTATTATCCAGCGAACGGATCTTACTTTCTTAGCGCGGGCAACAATGGCCAGAATGTCGAGTATCCTCAGGGCGCGGGTGTTTTCAGCAGCGCCGCCGGAGTTCGTCCCACGGATAGCTTCAACAATGCCGCCTATTTGCGCGATATCGTCTTCGAGACGGATCTGAGCGGCACCGTGATGAAAGTCAAGGGCAACAACTTCGGAATCGCGGATGGATCGACCGTCGCCACCTCCGCCAACGGCACGGACGTTGGCAGTCGCGGCCTCGACAGTGGCACTCGCGAACAGATCTTCACGATTCAAAACTTGGGCCAGACTCCTCTGCAGCTCACTGGCAATCCGTTGGTGGCGGTGTCCGGCGCGCAAGCCACCGACTTCGTCATCACGACCCAACCCTCGGCCACCGTGCCGGGAGGAGGTAGCGCCGCCTTTACCGTCCGCTTTGATCCATCGGCCATTGGGGTGCGTAAGGCGATCCTGACAATCCCCCACGCGGACAGCGCCGCGAATCCGTACGACTTCGCAATTCAAGGGACCGGGTTGAGCGGTGGAGCGGGCGTCATCGGGAATGACGGTGTGGGCGCCTTTGCTCGCAACATCGACGCAACCCAGATCCATGGAAACCGCTTCGTCGCCCCGGTGGACATGCGCATCACGGAACTGCGCGCCAAGGTCCTGGCTCTGGAAGGAATCTTCAAATGCGCGGTCTACGCGGACAACAACGGGCTGGCCGACCGTCTCCTGCAAAGCAGCGTGGAAGTGGTCAACGCCACCAACGGCTGGAATGCCTTCCCCTTGGTCGCTCCAATCAATCTAACGGGCGGGGACTACTATTGGCTCGTGATTTGGGCGGACACGTCCGGTGCCCGGGTGCAAGCAGACATCGTGGGGACCTATTCCTCCGGGAGTTATGCCTACAGTGACCTCGCTGGGCAGTGGCCCGATCCGATCACGCTCACGCAAGCTCCTGGTGATGCGGCTGTGAGGACCTACTGCATCTACGCTGAAGGGACGCCGCTGAGCGTAACCCCAGGACCGGAGTTCGATTTGCGCGGCAATGGGAAACTGATCGTGACCGGAGACGGGACCCCGTCCGTCTTGGATGGCACGGACTTCGGCAACATTGGCGTGGGTGGATTTTTCCAGGATCAAACGTTTACCATTCAGAATCCAGGCACGACGGCACTGAATCTGTCGGGGAGTCCGCGTATCACGGTGACAGGACTTGCCGCGGCAGACTTTGTTGTGACGTCGGCACCCAACTCACCGGTGCCCGCCGGAAGCAACGCCACCTTCGTGGTCCGATTCGATCCCTCGGCCACAGGCGTCCGAGCGGCCACGATCAGCGTGGCGAACGATGATGCGGACGAAAACCCGTTTCAATTCGCGGTCCAAGGCGCCGGGTTTATCGCCGGTCGAGAGACAATTTTCGCTGACTCAAAGACCGGACGCGACATTGACTTCGACGGTGCGTATTACGAACTCGGGACGAGATTCCAAAGTTCGACGCCGGGCCGAATCACTCACCTACGCGTCTATGCACTCGCGACCGAGTCCGGCGATCACACGGCCCGCGTTTGGCGGAATTCGGACGAAACGGTGATTGGCGGGCCCTATACCTGGAATTACGGTGGGACGAACGGCTGGATCGAACTTGATATTCCTGACCTGGAGATAGACGCCGATGTAGAATACACAGTGTCGGTCTCCACAGGCAGCAGTCCCAAACGGAATTATCCCAACGTGGCCGCCGACCTGGTGGTGGCCGGTGGCAATAACCAACATTTATCTTACCCGGTCAACGCCGGGGTCTTTACTGAGACCAAAGACGGCCGCCCCACTGGGAGTTTCAATGGCGGCAATTATCTCCGTGATGTAGTGTTTGTGCCGATCGGTCCGGAGTCGATCTTTGCGGATACCAAGACGGGGCGGGATATCGATTTCGATGGTGCCTACTACGAGTTGGGGACAAGGTTCCAGTCGTCCGTCGCTGGAACCATCACTCACCTGCGCGTGTATGCCCTAGCCAGCGAAACCGGCGATCACACCGCGCGCATTTGGCGTAACAGTGACGAGACGGTGGTGGGAGGGCCATACACGTGGACGTACGGCGGAACCACCGGATGGATTCAACTGGATATTCCCGATGTTTCGATTGAAGCCAACGTCGAATATACCGTCTCGGTCTCGACGGGGACCAGTCCGAAGCGAAACTATCCGAACGTGGCCGCGGATCTTGTGGTGGCCGGCGGTAATGGTCAGCACTTATCTTACCCGGTGAACGCCGGGGTTTTTGGCGAAACCAAAGATGCGCGACCGACTGGCAGTTTCAACGGGGGCAACTATCTCCGTGACGTGGTCTTCCTTCCGGCGGGCGCGACGGAGCCATCCACACCGCTCCGGATCATCGAGATCAAATCGGACTCAACATCCGGCAACGTCACCTTGCGTTGGGAGGGGGATGGGCCGGTCTTTCAGGTTGAAAAGTCCACAGCCGTCACCGGGCCGTTTCAGAGTATAGGTTCGGCACAATCGGAGCGGGCGTTTACAGATCCAGGTGCCCTTAAAAGCGGCGTCCGAAGCTTCTACCGTATTCGACAAGGTTCAGGCGGGGCAACACCCCAATGCGTTACGACTCCAGCCATTAACACCTGGGTCAATACGCCGTTTGCCAATCAAACGGGCACCTTTACCGCGACCTTCGATGTCACTCCCTCACAGGGCGCCCCCTTGGACGCAGTCATCGCGCTTTCCGCAGACGCCAAAACGGCTTTCGGCGACTTCGCATGCCTGGTCCGATTCAACACCAACGGGACGATTGATGCTCGAAATGGCGATGTTTACGAGTCCGCTAGTAATATCGAGTTCGCGGGAGGCGTAAAATACGCATTCCGACTTGCTGTCAATGTTCCCGTAAAAACCTATTCCGTCTTCGTCACACCCACGGGCGGCACGGAACAAACCGTTGGGAGTGATTTCGCGTTTCGACCGACGGCCGGTGACGTCAAGAATTTGAACAACTGGGCCGCGGTGGATGACACCGAAGGATCCGTTACGGTGTGTAACTTCCAGGTTCTTCCTTGAGGCGTTCAAGCGCGGTTGAAGCCTGGCTGCCAAGACTGCGGGCGGCCTTGGTAGCCAGGCATTCCACTTCATTTTATGAAACGGACACATCAGCCCATCCCTAGTCTGATAACGGGATTCACCTTGATCGAGTTGCTCGTGGTGATAGCGATTATTGCGATCCTGGCGGGCATGCTCCTGCCGGCGCTAGGTGGCGCTAAAAACCGCGCGCAAAGGATCAGCTGCACCAACAATCTCCGGCAGCAGGGATTGGCGGTGGCAATGTATGCGGATAATTCCAATGACCGCCTGCCTACTGCCGAGTTCAACCCGGAAAAGGTCGCCGGGTCCGGTCCCTGGCAAAGCTATTTCCTCTTCCTCGGTGCCCCTGGCTTGCCGGCGAAAATGGAGGACAACGTTAATTTAGGGTATCTCTACTCAGCAAAACTCCTGGATGCGCCGCGGACATTTTACGACCCAGGTCTCCGTTACAAGGAGATCAAGCCGGTCCGATTTGAGTATGAGGTTTATCAAAGCGCCAAGTATCCTTGGCCAAAGTCCGATGACCAACGCGACGGCGTGCGAGGTAACTACATGTATTACCCGCAATCGGATCAACTCGCGAAGAAGTCGCCGCAACCGGGCGAAGAACAATGGTGTCTGGTGGCGGAGAAGACAACGCAGTTGGTCAGTCAACGCACCATCGTGACAGATTTGATTTACACGGTGCGCACGCGGCCGCATACGACCAGTCGGAACCCGACGGGAATCAACGCGCTCTGGGGAGATATGCACGTGTCCTTTAGCACGAGCAAACAGGCCTTCGATCCAAAGCTATGGGATCCGGGCGATGACTTTGCGACGCAACAGAATCCTGGAGATAACCCAAAAAAGTTCCGGACGATCGTTTCCTACCTTCGGCCTTAGTGAACTTATGCTCCAAGCATTCAAATCCCTTTCTAATGCCAGTCCCAGCACGACGCCATTTCTGATCGCGATTCGGCTGATCGCGTGCCACATTCCCCTCGGCAGTCCGTTTCTCTACTCCAACTCTAAACGAATCCGGCAAACGCTATGACAACTCCCTCACTCCACCAGGTCACCCGCATGCGGCGTCGAGACTTTCTGCGTTGCGCGGGTGTCGGCGCTCTTGTCTTAGCATGGCCTGGAACCACGCCAGCAGCGCCAACTTCGGCCCAACCGATCGGTGCGAATAGTGACATCCGTGTCGCCTTGATCGGTGTTGGATCCAAGGATGCTGTCGGAGGGGTGGGCGGGAGGGGCGGCAGCTCATTGATGCATTGCGCCGCGTGCCTGGGGTCCGGATTGTCGCGCTCTGTGACGTAGATAAAACGATCGTCGAGCGCCAAGCGGCGGAGCTGAACGCCGCGAACTCTTCGATCGCGGTTTACTCTGACCTTCGCCGTGTTTACGACGATCCAACGGTGGACGCCGTCCTGGTGGCAACGCCGAATCATTGGCATGCTCTAGCCACGGTGTGGGCTTGTCAGGCGGGCAAAGACGTTTACGTGGAAAAACCTGTTTCTTACAATATTTGGGAGGGCCAGCAGATGGTGGCCGCTGCGCGCAAGTACGGCCGCATCGTTCAAGCGGGCACTCAGGCCCGGTCCAGTTCCGCCTTGCGCGAGGCGTTTGCATGGGTCCAGCAAGGCAATCTCGGGCCGATTCGGTATGCGCGAATTATTCTCTACCGGCAACGGTCCAGCATTGGGAAAACTACGCAACCGACACCGGTCCCGGCGACCGTGGACTACGATCTTTGGTGCGGACCAGCCGAACCACGACCACTCCGACGCAAGCAGCTACACTACGATTGGCATTGGGCTTGGCCTACTGGCTCCGGTGAAATGGGAAACAACGGCGTTCACTACATCGACTTATGCCGATGGGCCATGAAGTTGGAAACGGCCGCGCCACGCGTGATGAGCATTGGAGGACGATTTGGCTTTGACGACGATGGAGAGACTCCCAATACACAAGTCGCTTTCCTGGACTATCAACCTGGGGCCATCTACTGCGAAATTCGGGGACTGCCCGAAAACAAGGCATCCAAGACGATGGATTCGTTTCTCAACACGAAAGTCGGCGTGATTCTCCAATGTGAAGGCGGTTACTTCGCCGGGGCTCATCTCACGGGAACAGCATACGACCCGCAGGGTAAAGCGATCAAAACATTTGGGCCGATCCCGTGGGCCGAAATGGACGGCGGCCACATGGCGAATTTCATCGAAGCGGTGCGCAGCCGTAAGGCCTCAATGTTGCATGCGGAGATTCGCGAGGGGCATCTGTCGGCCGCGTGCTGCCACCAAGTCAACATCTCGCATCGCCTTGGGCGAATAGGCGCCTCGGGGAGCGTCCTCGAACAAGTCGCGGTGAATCCAGTGTTCGCCGACGCCGTTTCGCGCTATCGCGAACATCTGCGAGCGAATGAAGTGAACTTCACTGCAACCGAAGTCCTTGGCCCGATGCTGACATATGATACCGGACTCGAGCGATTCACTGGGGACTCCGCTGCGGAGGCCAATGCCCTGGTCACCCGCAATTATCGTCAGCCATTCGTCGTCCCGCAGATATCGTGATATTCTTAACGAATCGCGACCGTTTCCCGATCGTCAAAACTCGACTCGGCCCCAACGTATTCTTATGCCATTGAGAACGAAACTCGCGGTCGCTCAACTCCTCGTTTGGGTGTGGGTGGGCGCTCTGTTCCCTCTCGTTCATTTTGCCGAAGAGCCTAAATCACTCTTTGTGGAAGGGTACGCTCGGCGGGTGAGCTATGGGCCAGGCGAAGAACTATCGTTGCATGTATCCACCACCGCGGCCACCTTCGCCGTTGAGATTGCCCGTGTCGGGGCCGAGCGCGAGTTGGTTTGGTCAACGGCCTCGGTCGTCGGTCGCGAATATCCCGTGCCTGATGACGCTTCCTCGCGCGGTTGCCGCTGGCCTGCGGCCGTGACTTTGAAGATTCCCATGGAGTGGCGTAGCGGATACTACCAGGTGACCTTGCGGGCTCGTGATACCGGGGGCAAGTTTACCCAACGTAACACTCGCACCGCCGAGAGTAGCTGCTATTTCATCCTGCGCCCCGCCGAGCCGGGCAAAACATCGAAAATCCTGCTCCAGCTCGCGACTCATACCTACAACGCCTACAACAATTGGGGCGGCTTTAGCCTCTACGGTTTCCACGCCCGGGACGGGAATCAGGGACATCGTGTCTCGTTCGAACGCCCTCCCGCCAGTCAGTTCGGGACCTGGGAACAACCCTTCGTTGAGTGGGCGGAACGTCACGGGTTCAAGCTCGAATTCGCAGCCAACGGCGATCTCGAGTCTCACCCTGAATTGCTTCAGGCGTATCGCCTGGTCTTAAGCGTGGGACACGACGAATACTGGTCGGCTCCCATGCGGAACAACTTGGAGAAATTCATCCGGGACGGCGGTAACGTCGCCTTTTTTAGCGGTAACACCTGTTGCTGGCAGGTCCGTGCGGAAGACGACGGGCAAGCCCTCACGTGTTGGAAGCAGAACTATCACTCCGACCCGGTCTACGCCGCCCGTGGCAGTTACGCGACTTTATCCTCTTTATGGAGTCACTATTTGGTGCAGCGTCCGGAGAACCAACTTACTGGCGTCGGCTTTCTCTGGGGTGGCTATCACCGCAGCCACGGTCAATTGATGGATGGAAGTGGCGCATTCACCGTTCACCGGCCAGAGAATTGGGTCTTCGCCGGCACGGGCCTAAACCGCAATGACGATTTCGGGAGCAAAGACACCATCGTGGGCTACGAGTGTGATGGTTGCGAGTTGACTTGGACAAACGGATTGCCGATCCCGACCCATCGCGACGGCACCCCGGAAGCGTTTGAAGTCCTCGCCACCGCCCCGGCCCAATGGCATCCAGATGATTGCCAATGGTATGACCGCTGGGAGAACGGTCGGCAAGGTCACGCCGTGCTCGGAGTATACACCCGGGGCGGCACCGTCTTCACTTGCGGCAGCACCGATTGGGCGCACGGTCTCCGCGGCGGCGACGTGATCGTCGACCGGATTACCAGAAACATTCTGGAACGGCTTTCGCAATAAACCAGGGCCTCGGATGGGTCGTCGTCGGTTTGGGCATGATCCACTGACTTAGACCTGCCACGGAGAAGATCTTTACCTTCGTTCAAACCTGCGAGAGTCAGCAATACGAGGATTCTCGCTCGGCGTTCCGATCTGAGCATACTCTGGACAATCTCCCATAGGATTTTCGTGACATGCAAATCCTCCATCTCGCGCCGTGGTCCAGCTCATAATGTCAGGCACTGTTGGATACAATGGGGAGGAAATGCGTCGATTGCGGGGAAGCTACGGGGCGGTATCGAGCTAGGGCTCGCGCTCGCAAAAGGAGCTAAACTCCGGAAGGCAAAGGCTGTGACGCGAGTGATGTCCGCTACCGTTTACAGAAATTCATCGGTGCAGCGCACCAAGCAGAATGATCTTACGATGATTGGTTAAAAGCGATCTGAACGAACATCTTTGGCCATCAGCAGGGTTTTTGTGAAAACAGCGCTCAGATGAGTAGGGCTGATGGGTAATGCTATCTAAAGAAAAGAGTGGCGTCCCGTCTCGGGATTGCGTAGACCCGAGTAGGTTCCGGTAGTTCCCAACCGGAAGGAGAAACCTAACGTTTGGATGCGATTGAAAGGTCGCAATGATGTAATCCTTATGAAATTGTTCCTCGAAACTGTTTGGAGGCAGGTCCACGGCAGCGCGAGCAGTTGGCTCGTTTTGATTGCCGTCCTGGCTCTATGTGAAACGCGTCGGGCGCAAGCCGCGACGACCAAATTGGACCAGGCGCTTACTGCCTATGACACGGCGATTGCGGCGGACACTACCACCACCGCGGCAGCGAAACTTACGACCCCTGTTGTTCTTACCGGAGCTGCCGGATCGGCGTTTGACTTCGGTGCGACCGCGGGAGATGTCACGATGGAGTTCATCGTGAAGGGCGATCCGACCGTGGGCAGCGCACAGTATTTGGCAGTGGGTGAAAACACATCGAGCAGTCTTCGGTTTGCGCAGTGGCAGGATACTCATCGCGTTGGGTTCACGCAGGGGGGTGTGGCCGACTACGAGTTTACTCCCAAAGCGGCTTCGCCATTGTATCCGGCGCACTTGACCTACGCGTGGAATGCGACGGACCTGACGATGACTCTGTACGTCAACGGCATTCTCGCCGGCACGACGACGAGCGTTTCGGACACCTTTGGGATGCCGACCGGGCAAGGGTTTCTCGGGTCAGACCAAGGAGGTGGCGCGCAAATGGTCGGCACCATCTACCGCGTGACAGTCTACAGCGGCGTGTTGCCAGAGGCAAAAATCAAAAGCCACGCGGATGCATTCGCGAGTGGAGTAATTCCAGTGATCACTTCCTTCACGGCTACACCCGCGGAGCTGCAACCGCTCGGATCGGCGGTCTTGAAATGGCAAGTGGCAAATAGCACGACTGTCTACCTGAACGGGGTTGTCGTTACCGGGACAAATATGACGGTCTCTCCAGCTGTTACCACGAGCTATACCTTGCAAGCTTCTAACGAGGTTTCCGTGGCCACTTCAAAGCTCACCGTTCTAGTCAATCCTCGTTTAGACACCTTTGACGCTGCCATCGCCGCGGATAAGGCTACGGGATTGACCCCCTTGGTGACTCTAACGAATACGGTGACACTGACGGGTGCGGCCGGCGAGGCGTTCGATTTTGGTCCGAACTCCGGCGACGTCACGATGGAGTTTATCCTGGAAGGCGATCCGGAAGCGACCGGGGATTCCGGATTCCTGGCCGTTGGCGAGAACACGACGAGCAGCTTGCGTTACGAACAATGGTCCAATACCCATGAGATGGGCTTTACCCAAGGTGGCGTGGCGGACTACATGTTCGTTCCCGGAGTGCCGTCGCCAACCATTGCTACTCACGTGGCCTACGCTTGGAATGCAACGACATTTGCCATGAAGTTCTACGTCAATGGCGTGGCTGCAGGAACAGTCACGAACGTGAGTGACGCCTTTGGCATGCCGACGGGAGCTGGGTTCCTCGGAGCTAACCCGACCGGCGGTGAATTGATGTTTGGCAGGATTTTTCGCGTGGTGGTGTATGATGAGGTTGTTCCGGAAACAGCCATCAAGCGACATGCCGACGCGTTCACGAGCGTGCTTCGCCCTCCGATTGTCAGCTCCTTTACAGCATCGCCGATCGAAATCCTTGGCCAAGGCTCCAGTGTGCTGTCCTGGGAGACTCAAAATGCGACGGCGGTCTTTCTCAATGGTGTGAATGTAACTGGAACTACCAATCAATCCGTTTCGCCGACCGTTACTGCGTCTTACACGTTGATTGCGTCCAACAACGTCTCTGCGGTAACAGCGAAGCTGACAGTGTTGGTAACACCCATACTGTCGGCCTACGACGCGGCCATTGCCGCAGACAGGAATACCGGCCTGGTGCCTGTCGCCAGCTTGACCAACGCTGTGACCCTTTCCGGGGCGGGCGGGGTTCCATTTGACTTCGGGACGACTTCGGGTGATGTCACGATGGAGTTCATCTTGGAAGGCGATCCGGTGGGCCGAGCGGACGGCTACCTAGCCGTGGGGGAAAATACCACCAGCAATCTTCGCTACGCCCAATGGGAAAACACAGGTCAGATGGGCTTCACTCAACTGGGCGTTGCGGATTATCTCTTCACTCCAGCGGTTCCCTCTCCCAAGAGTCCGACCCATGTTGTCTATGTTTGGAGTTCGACGGACTTTTCCATGAAGATCTACACCAATGGTGTTCTGGCTGGCACTGCCACGGAGGTGAGCGACGGCTTTGGCATGCCAACGGGTGCGGGGTTCCTCGGAGCGACTCCGACCGGTGGCGAAGCGATGGTGGGCCGGATCTTTCGCATTGTGGTCTATAACGGCATCGTTGCTGAGACCAATATCGTGAAGCACGCCGCTGCTTTCGCGACCTCGGGCGGCGGTTCTGGCCCATCCTTGAAGATCACGGCCGCAGGAGTGCAGCCGTCCTTCGTGTTACAGGGCGTCGCGGGAACGCATTATCGGGTTGATTATCGCGATTCCCTATCCGCAGCCGATTCCTGGAAATTGCTGCAGGACGTGCCTTCGCTCACGGGAACCAGCCTCTCCGTGGTGGACCCGACCTCGAGCTCCGGACGCGGACAGCGGTTCTACCGCGCGGTCGTCGTCCCGTAGAATCCAAATCCCTCTAATTCCGCTTAGAGCAGAGCTCGATCCTCCAGACTCCGGTTTGGAGGATCTTTTTTTCTCGGAGACTCCTCGGTCTCCGCGCCATGGACCATTCGCTTGTCGATGGGTGAATCTTAAAGGTGAGATTGGGGCTTTCGAGGGACTGTAGGCGCGAGCGAACGGGAATCGACGATGGCGTCGAGCGATTTGCGGGAACTTTGATTCAAAATATCATGGTTCCCGAAGTTTCTGCTGGAAACTCTCAAACCGGCGCGCTACGCTCAGCTCAACCCCGAAAGAGGCGTATATATGGACATGATATTCAGTTGTCCGAATTGCAAGCAGCAGTTGGAGGCGGAGACAGCGATGGCTGGCAATCAGATTGCATGTCCCTCCTGCGGTGCGGCCATTGTGATTCCAGAGGCCAATCCGATGAACATTCACGTCAATCCAATTGCCACATCCGCGGCAGCGAAGCAGGAATACCATTTCACGGTTCCTGTCCACGATGAACCCGCGGAGGCCCTGATCAAAAAGCCAGCGCCTCCTTTGGAAGCGGCGGCTCGCGCCGAAGCGGATCGACGCCTACGGATCAAGTGCATCCGCCGGACCGACTGCGTGGAAGTTGGGCACGACCGATTTGACGAGATCGTGTCGGACGTGCTGCAAAAGATCGGAGAGGGCAATCTCGTCAGCGTGACGCCGCTGACTTACACCCACCTGGATTTGGGATCGCGGCAGTTGATGACCGATTTCGGGGTCATGATCATCTACCGCGGTTGAGCGCTAAGCCCACTTAAAGGCGCGAGACGAGTAATTCCTTCTGGAAAAGAAGTTCCTTTGGCAAGGTGGAGTGCAGGTTGATAAAAAGTTCTTCCTGAGACAGGACTTCTTTCTTCCATTCTTCCGAATCGATCCGTTGGACTTTCTCGAACTCGGCCGGTCCAAAACCGCTCAATCCTTCAAGGTCAAAGTCCTTGACCAAGGGCACCCAGCCTAAGGGGCTTTCTTGCGCTCCGACTCGGCCTCGGCACCGGTCGATAATCCACTTCAGAACTCGCATGTTTTCGCCGAAGCCCGGCCAGAGAAAATTGCCGGTGTCATCTTTGCGGAACCAGTTGACATGGAATATGGCGGGCGGATGCGAGATCAGCTTGCGCATGTTCAGCCAATGCCGGAAATAGTCGCCCATGTTATAGCCGCAGAAGGGAAGCATGGCCATGGGATCGCGCCGTAGTTGCCCGGCCCCGCCGATGGCGGCGGCGGTCATCTCGGAACCCATGGTCGCACCGATATAGACGCCGTGCCCCCAGTCGTATGCCTGTAAAACGAGAGGCATGGTCGTTGCCCGTCGCCCGCCAAAGACGATCGCGCTGATCGGCACGCCGCCCGCGTCATTAACTTCTGGCGCCAACGCGGGGTTGTTCGCCATCGGCGCAGTGAACCGACTATTTGGATGCGCCGCTTTCTCTTTGGATTCAGGGGTCCAACGCTTCCCTTTCCAGTCCAGGCATTCGGTTGGGATCGGGCCGTCTTTACCCTCCCACCAGACGTCGCCATCGGGCAGGAGAGCGACGTTGGTAAACAGGGTGTCTCGTGAAATGGTGGTGACGGCGTTAGGATTTGTCTTCCGGTTCGTGCCGGGCACGACGCCAAAATAGCCAGCTTCCGGGTTAATCGCATAGAGCCGACCATCCGCGCCAGGCTTCATCCAGGCAATGTCATCTCCAACCGTCCAAATCTTCCAACCTTTGTAATGCGCCGGGGGAATGAGCATCGCGAAGTTGGTCTTTCCGCACGCGCTCGGAAAAGCTGCGGCTACGTAGGTTTTCTCTCCTTGGGGAGATTCGACACCCAGGATTAGCATGTGCTCAGCCATCCAGCCCTCATTACGGCCCAGGTCGGATCCAATGCGCAGCGCCAGACACTTCTTCCCTAAGAGCACATTGCCACCGTAAGCGGAACCGATGGAAAAAATGGCGTTATCTTGAGGGAAATGGCAAATGAGACGGCGATCCGGGTTCACATCAAGCATGGAGTGCAGCCCTCGATTGAAATCGTTGCTGTCGCCGAGCTGTTTAAGGGCGACATCACCCATTCGAGTCATGATTCCCATGTTCAGGACGACGTAAGCGGAATCAGTCAGTTCGATGCCCACCTTCGCCATCGGAGAACCGGGCGGCCCCATGAGGTAGGGGACGACATACATGGACCTTCCACGCATGGATCCTCGAAACAATCCGTAGAGCCGCTGGTACATCTCCTTGGGAGGCGCCCAGTTGTTGGTCGGCCCTGCCTCCTCTTTACTCTCCGTACAGATGAACGTGCACTGTTCGACCCGGGCCACATCATTTGGATTTGACCGGTGATAGTAACACCCGGGTAGTTTGGTTTGGTTTAGCTCAACGAGCGTGCCGTTCTTGACAGACTGGCTTGTCAACCATCCTCGTTCTGTTGCCGACCCGTTGCACCAGAAGATGTTGTCCGGCTCACAAAGCGTGGCCATCTCTTCGACCCAGCTGATCACCGCGGTGTTGAAACAGTTCCGTTGGCCTAGCTTCTCATTCGACGTCATAACACGTTATTTCAAGGTGCAAACGCACTTGGCAGGCGCTGCCGACTCCCCCTTTGCGCCAGCCCTAATTGGGCGGCGAGGCTAACAAGAGGGAGCCACCGGAGCAAGAGGTGTTCACCGACTTCCGCGGTGTTTCTTGACCTTGCTCAAAGCCGGAACCGGCTTGGGGGAGCATTGTCTAACTCGGGCCGTTTTCCATCTTCCAGTGACTTTAAGATCGCAGCGGCCGCTGCCGCTGGGTCTGGCGCGGCGCAGATAGGCCGGCCAATCACAAGCCAATCGGCTCCAGCGGCGATCGCTTCTGTGGGGCTGAGCGTTCGCTTCTGATCTCCAGAAGCGTCATTGGGTCCTCGAATTCCTGGAGTCACCAGCTTCATCTTGGACGGAAGCAACTGCCGAAGGGCCACGACTTCAAGCGGCGAACAAACCAAGCCAGTGAGGCCTGCTTTGACGGACAGGCTAGCAAGGCGCTCCACCTGGCGGGCGGCGTTCGCTTGGAAACCAATGGCGCTGAGTTCATTGCTGTCGAGGCTGGTAAGTATCGTAACCCCTAGCACAAGCGGCGGGGTGAGACCGAGGGCCTGGGCCGATTTCTCGGCAGAGTCCATCGCTGCCCGCAACATTTCCGAACCGCCGCTCGTGTGAACAGTGAGCATCTGAACATCCAGCTGCACCGCAGCGGCAACCGCTTTTGCGACCGTGTTCGGAATATCGTGAAACTTCAGATCGAGAAACACGGATGCACCCGTGGCGCGAATCTCGCGCACCACCGCGGGGCCTCCCACGGTGAAGAGTTCGCTGCCGACTTTGAAGGCGCCCACAACCCCGCTCAAACGCTCAATCAGTGCGGACGCTTTCGCCGTGTCCGACACGTCCAACGCCACGATGATAGGATTCTGCACCAGGCCAACCTAAAGCAAGGCGTGATCCTCTGGCCATTCCAAACCTTCGGCTGTTCTCTCCGGGTGACGGGGTGGCGGAAAACCCAGAGGCTGATGGTGGCTTCCGGGAACTCCCTGGAGTTACTTGGCGAGAACGCTTTCCGCTTCCTCAACGGTCTTTGCGAACGGCCACACGTGAGTTTCCTCACAGGTTCGGCATTCGGCTTTTACCGTGTCGCTGGCGACCACAGCGTATTTCAAAGAGAGTTTGCTGCACGCCTGCGCGGCGGAAAGGACCAGGTTGATAACCTGCAGATTAGCGGTCTCCATTTGTTTAAGATCGACAATGAGTTTATCGCCGCCGGCATCGACAATTCCAGTGAGGCGTCCGTGCAACGAGGAGGTAATCTCGTGGGCGACATGCGGAGAGATCTCTTTGGGCATAGACAACACCAAGGCGTTGCCCCGTTCCTGGAAGTAACGGTAAGATGTTTCCAACCCGAGCGCGCGGCAAACTTTGCTCTTCAGGTCGGACGGATCGATCGGTTTCGTGATGATGCCTGAGAATCCTGCTTGCTGCGCGCGGGTTTGATCCGCCACCGCCGTTTTGACGCAGAGGGCAAAGACAGGGATAGCCGCCGAGTTGGCAACGCTGCGCAGGTTTTGAAACAGCATGTAAGCGCCGTCTTTAGGCAAGGAGTGACTCACGAGAACGAGATCGACCGCGGTCTTGGTGCAGATATCCAGGGCTTGTCCCAATTCTTCAGCACAGCTCAATTTCCAATTCGTGTCCGCCAAACCATCACGAATCTGTGCGGAGATGGCCGGTTTGTCATCGACGATCAAGAGGTGGATAGGGTCATCGTAGCGTTTCCGCTTTTCACCATCGTCGGATTTTGGCTTCAAGGAGATCACGCGGCTGGCCCGTTCTACGAGCAGGTCTTCTTTGAAAGGTTTAATCAAATAATCGCGGACACTTAGCTTAGCGATTTTGACGACCGTTTCCCGACCCGCTTCGGCGGTGAGCATGATGACCGGGGTGCTTTTCAGGTCTGGATCCGAACGAAGGCGCGCCAGGACTTCGTAACCGTCCATTACCGGCATGGTGTAGTCCAACAGAATCAGGTCCGGTTTTTCGCGCGTGGCTACCGATAGGCCAACGACTCCGTTGGCGGCTTCCAGCACAGTGCAATTGAAGGGCTTGAACGCCCGAGCTACGATCAGACGAATCGTCTTGCTGTCGTCGATCGTCAGGATTTTGGTGCTCATTCTTCAGCCGTTTCTTTGACTAATAACTCGACCAAAAGACGGTGCGATCCGTGTGCGAAACTTATGACCCGTCGCGAGACCTGGGTGACGCCCTCAATGCTGAGTTGCTGCCCGCGGACGATCGACGGAATGCTGAGAGTGCAAGAATGGCCCGCATCGCACAGGCGAGATTTAACGTAGCCTCCGACCATATTGCACAGTTCGCCCATGGCATCATTAACCATCTCTTCGCCTTCAACTTCCACCTCAGAGATTCCTAACATTCTCGCCGTGAGACCATGGGCGAACTCCACGGCCGCATAGATGTAAATAATGCCATTCGCTTCACCAATAAAACCGACGGACCCAGCAATCTGTCCGCCGGAACAGAGCCCGGCATCGGAGGCGGCGTTCGGGGTTAAGTCGATTGAGACCATGCTTTGGAATACCTCTTGCACTGCCTTCCGGGTCAGGTCTTCCATTGATTCAATTTGACTGGTCATAATTTATGGCGTGGGCGATCGCCGTTCCTTTCAGCTGGTTGAGAAAAGGGCCGATTTCGTCCAAAGGAAGGATGTGCTCGGCGGCGCCCATACGAATGGCTTCTCTGGGCATTCCAAAGACCACACAAGTTTCCTCGTTTTGGGCAACGGTGAGAGCTCCCGCTTGATGCAGTTGCGATAGGCCAGCCGCGCCGTCTGCGCCCATCCCAGTTAAAAGGGCGGCTGCTGTGTCGGCGCCAGCGCCTGCTTTGACGGCCGATTGAAACAGAATATCGACGGCGGGGCGTTGAAAATGGACTAACGGACCTTCGTTCAATTCGACGACTAGTTGCAGGCCACGGCGGCGCAGCAGCATGTGTAAACCGCCCGGCGCAATGAGCGCCAGTCCGCGCGCGACGATGTCTCCAGGCTGAGCTTCTCGAACTTCGATCGCGCAAAGGTGATTCAGGCGCTCCGCGAACGCTTTGGAGAAATAGCCTGGAATATGTTGGACAACGCAGATCCCAGGAGCGTCGGCGGACATGGCGCTTAGCACATGACTGAGTGCCTCGGTGCCTCCGGTCGAAGCTCCGAGCAAAATCAACTGGCACCGGCGGTGCACGCGTTCTGGAATAGGAGAGGAAGTTCGAGCGGGCGCATGACTCGCTGGCCTTGGAGCGGGGGATGGAACAGGTTGGCGGAAACGTGCGCCCGCTGCCGCTTTGATTTTTTCAGCGAGTAACCGGCCGCGCGCTGGACCAGAGCTGGAACCGCTCAGTTTGTCGAGCACGTCGACAGCACCAGCGTGGAGGGCTTCCAGTGCTTTGACAGAACCGGCGGGCGTTAAAGAGCTCATGATGATGACTGGCATGGGCCGGCTCTTCATCAGAAGCTTCAAAAACGTGATTCCGTCCATTCGCGGCATTTCGATGTCCAGCGTGATCACGTCAGGAGCCAACTCCAGGATCAGGTCGCGCGCGGCGTAGGGATCAGCGGCGAAACCCACAATGTCGATCTCGGGGCACGCCGATAAGCTAGCCTGGATCATGCGACGAGCCATGGCAGAGTCGTCCACGACCAAGAGGCGGATCGGTTTCGCACTCATAGGGCCTTTGCTGGTGAGAACCAAGGGATTTCGCCTAAGGCCATCCCAGTTTCGAGGACGCAAGACTCAATGTGTTTGGGATCCAACTTCAGCCAGTCGAGGATCTCGCCTCGGACGCGGAGGGCGTAGGCTTGATGGCCATGCCCATGCCCGACAAGATGCGCGATGATATCGCCCGTGTAGACATAAGCTGCCAGCTGTTCAAACGGGCGTGCTTGGATTGGGTCGTGGTGGTGGCGGACCGCGAGCACCAATTTATCTGGGAAATGCCATTGCTCCAGGAGTTTAGCTCCTACTTCGGCGTGATCCGTTCCTAAAAGGGACTGTTCGACTTCCTGAAAAGACCGGCCTGAGTTCTCAGTTTGGGTAACGATGGAGGCATAGGAATCCGCGAGGTAACCGCTGAGGACGAGCTTGCCCACATCGTGGAGCAGCGCGGCCGTGAAAACGAGGTTTTCGTCGGCGTCGCGCCGTTGCGCCAGTTGCCGCGCGGCCACCGCCGCTGCTACGGAATGCTGCCACAGTTCGCCAGTGCCAATTCCATATCCGGGCTGCGACCCGCCGAGGACACTCTCACCGACCACCGCTGCGACCAGGCGATAGACTTCATTGTAGCCCAGGCGCGGAACCGCCTCGGATAAATCGTGCACGGCGCGGTCCGAGCCAAAAGCGGCAGCGTTGCAGCGGTGCAGGACACGCGCAGTCAGGGCCGGGTCAAACGTAACCAGCTCAACGATGCGCTCGGTAGGGACATTCTCTACGCCTAGAAGCTCTAGCAATTGCGGTAAAATCCGGGGAGCCGGTGGCAAGCTTTTGACCTGAGCGATATATTGGTCGAGCGACGGCATAGTCATCCCTTGAAGAGAATGGTTTCGCTCGCTTGTCCCGAAATCTTCAGCCGGACTTCTCCGCTGCTGACATTTAGGTACATGGTCCGGCTTACCAAACCCCCGACCTGTGCGGCCTGCACGCTTAGACCGTGGGCTTGCAGCAAGTCCGTGAGGCGCTGCAGATTCCGTTGGCCGATGTTAAAAACGCCGTTGTCATCCAAAAACTGCGCACCCCCAGCCACACAGATCTGGACGCGGTGCTTTTGAGCCTTTAATTCATACGCGGCGCGAAATAAGGCGGCGACGCCCGTATCTACGAACATGGCCGGCTGGGTCGCCGCTTTTTGCGGATTGATGGAAGAATCCGGAAGCATCGCGTGGAGGAGACCGCCTGCGCGGGCAATCGGATCGTAAATGGTGACCCCGAGGCACGAACCGAGAGAATAGGTGGTTAAGGTGACCGTCTGATTGTTGGCGACGGCGAGACCGCCGACATCGACCACGAGCCGTCGTTCAAAACCGGCGAAGCTGTTGAGCGAAGGTGACGGCATTTCAGCGCGGTCCTTTTTGATAAACGCTCGGACCCAGGCACCGCATCGGCAGGTTCAAGCCGCTTAAGCTTTCCGAATGGCCAATCAGCAGATATCCTGTCGGTTGCCGAAACGTGCACAGTTTCTGCAAAAATCGCGTCGGGGTGGGACGATCCAAGTAGATCATCATGTTACGGCAGAGGATAGCTTCGAACGATTGTGGGTGGCTGTAATCGGAGATCAGATTGATTTCACGGAATTGCACGCGCTCGGCGATACTGCGCTTCACGCGGTAGTGGCCTTCCCATTGGCCCACTCCACGCTGGAAATATTTGCGCAACCAAGCCGGAGGGACAGTTCGGACTCGTTCCTCCGTATAGATCCCAGCTTTGGCTTGGGTGAGCACTTGTGTGGAAATGTCCGATGCGGTGATCGACCAATCCCAACCCTGGGCCGGGGGGAAGTACTCCGCAAGAAAGAGCGCGAGCGTATAGGGTTCTTCGCCAGAAGCGCAAGCCGCGCTCCATATGTGGAATCGCTTGACCCCAGGTGGGAGCAAAGCTGGGAGTGCTTGGTCGACCAGGAAATGGAAGTGAGATTCTTCCCGGAGGAACGTCGTGAAGTGCGTGGTTAACGCTTCGATCACGCGCTGAATCTCGGCGTCCCCCTCGGACGTCTGTACAAACTCGCAGTAGTCTTTCAGGTGCTCAAAACCGAGATGGCGCATCCGCTTGCCAAGCCTCGCCTTGATCAAGGCTTCCTTGCCTCCATGCAACCGGATCCCAGAGCGATCGTAAACGAGATCGATGATGAACTGGTAAGAATCAGACTCGGAGAGTGCTGTTCTCATAAACTCGGGAGGGAGGCGTTCAGGCGGCCTCCTCAAAGGAGGACCCGTCTAAATGAACGAGGGCTTGCGGATCCAGAATTAGACCGACGCGCCCATCTCCCAGAATCGCTGCGCCTGCCAAATAGCGGCTCTGCCGGAAGGTTTCTCCAAGACTCTTAATAACAACTTCCTGTTTCCCTAGCAGACGATCTACCAAGACGCAACGGGCGTCCGCTCCCGCTTCGAGAACGAGCACGATGGACTGAGTCGGGTCGGTGGAGGCCGGTTCAATATTTAAATGTTGGTAAAGCCGCAGCAACGGCCGCAATCGTCCCCGCACATTCACCATTTCACCGCGGCCCTGTACCGTATTGATCATGTCGGCGGAGGGACGGAACGATTCGCGTACGAGGAGGGTGGGGACAATGTAACATGCGCTGCCGACGCTTACCACCAAACCATCAATGATTGCGAGCGTGAGAGGTAGGAAGACGCGGAACGTTGTCCCGTGCCCAGGCGTCGATTGAATCTCGATCTTGCCGCGAAGTTTCTCGATGTTCCGACGGACCACATCCATGCCAACCCCGCGACCCGAAAGCTCCGTCACTTTTTCCGCAGTGGAAAATCCGGGGGCGAGAATGAAGTCGAAAATCTGCGCTTCGGAGAGCGTTTCCGTCGGCTGCACGAGGCCCTTTTCGATGGCTTTGGCGCGGATCCGTTCTCGGTCCAAGCCCGCTCCGTCATCTTTTACTTCGATGACGATATTGCCTCCCTGATGAAACGCTCGCAGCGAAATCGTCCCCAGGTCCGGTTTGCCTTTCTGTTCGCGAGTCTCGGGTTTCTCAATGCCATGATCGACTGAGTTTCGGACCATGTGTACCAAGGGATCACTGATTTCTTCCACGATCGTGCGATCTAGTTCGGTTTCTTCGCCTTCGGTAACGAGTTGGATGCGTTTGCCAACCTTGGCGGATACGTCTCGGATGAGGCGGTGCATCTTTTGGAATGTGGTTCGGATGGGAACCATGCGCAGTGACATCGCCGTGCGCTGCAGATCCTTGGTAATGCGGCGTAGTTGGGCCAGGTCGCGCACCAACTGCTCATTCGCCAGGGTGTTAACGTCCCGGTTTTGCACGACGAGCGATTGGGCAATCACCATTTCCCCGACGAGATCCACCAGGCTATCGAGCTTGTTCGTATCGACTTTGACGGTGGTCGCCAGGCCTTCTTGGTTGGCTGTTGCGGCCGCGCGTTTGCCCGGGCCATTCTCCTTCCGGTCCAGCTCGGTCGTGGGCGTCGGCGGCGTCGGTTTGGCTCCCTCTAGAGGAGGGAGTGTGAACGCGGTTTGCGGCGTGCTGGGGACCGGGATTGGAGCTGGGGCGCTCGTGCCGTTGTTCGCCTCTAAGACGGTGCGAATCCGTCTGGCCAGGTCCAGCACGGGAACGACGATAGGCCCGGGAGCCTTTTGGCCAGCCAGATGAAGTCCGATCTCCCGCGTGAACTGTTTGAGCGCATCACCGCCTTCCAGAATGATCGTGATAATCGCTGGCGTGACGGGAAGCTTGTGCTGGCGTGCGAGATCGAGGAGCGACTCTAAATCATGGGCTAAGTTCTGAACCACCGTCAGATTCAGGAAACCAGATCCTCCTTTGACCGTATGGAACGCGCGGAAGATGGCATTGAGCGTGTCGGGAGCGCCGGGATTTTCTTCCAGAACCAACACTTCCTGTTCGATGCGCTGGAGATGCTCGTTGGCTTCCTGGATGAACTCGTTGAGTAATTCCCGGTCCGCGTCCAGATGGAGAACAATGGAGGGTTCCCCGGCGACGGGAGAATCGCCCGCGGGCGGTGGAGCCGAAGGCACTGAAGCGGATTCGGGAGTTGTTCCAGAACTTCCAGAAGTTGGCCACGAGAGCGTGAACGGTGAAAGAGCTGTGCTTGTCGCCAAAGCGGCCAACGCCGTTTGCCACCACGCGATCCATTCATTCAGCCAGCGAAGGCTGCTGGCGCTAAAGGTGCCCGTACTTTCGAGAACCGCATCGACACAACGACGGGCCTGCGTCGCCGCTTCTAATAGGCCACTCGCGGCAGGATCTTCTGCGATAAGCTGCTCCATTTCTTGAAGCAAACTGTTGACCGGCAGAAGTCCCGAATCAGAATCGGAATGCGCAAAGACAAGTTCGGTGGCGACCTTCTCTGCGAGCGCCTTGAGCGGGACGAGAGAGTTCATGACTCTTATGCAACGGGATTTACCGCTTGGCCGGCCCAAGGAGAGCGTCAGCGGGTGTTCCGGCAGCAAACTGCGCAGAATCACCCGAGAGGGCGCGATCGATATCCAGGAGCAGCGCAACTCCGCTCTTGAGCTTCGCGATTCCAAGAATGTAGAGCGAACTTACCTGGCTGCCGAACTCAGGTGTCTCGTCAATATCCGCTCCGCTAATCTGGACGACTTCCTGGACGCCGCCGACCAGCAAACCTAAATGGATATTTCCTCCACCCATACCGCGCACCTGAACGACGACGATACAGCTGCGGTCCGACTCCACGCACTCGGCTAACCCCAGCTTGATCTTGAGATCGATGACCGGGATGATTTTCCCGCGCAGATTGATGACGCCGCGAACGTGCTCAGGCACTTGGGGCACAGGAGTGACCTCGGTTAAGCGTATAATCTCCCGGACTTTGAGAACCGGAACGCCGTAAGACTCGGCGCCGAGATTGAACGTCAGGTATTTGCCGGCCATCGCGGTGAGGGTGGCGGCGTCAGCTGCGCCAGTGCGGTTACTCATAGCGAAAAGAATATCGGCGGCTCGAGAGCAAAATTAACGACCATAAACTACGATTTACCGCCGAGCAGAAACCCTCTCTCCCGGGCGGCCAGTCTGGGGAAAACTTGATCCCCCAGGTTTAAGCTTGCCCGCTTCCCCCGAAGACAGGGCCACGCCTGAGCAATCCCCAGTGAGGGTTTTCCCGAATCGAGAGGTCGTCCGCCAGGGACTTTCCCGACATTTATGGCCCGTGTTTTTCCCGCATTAAGCGGAGGTCCTTTGCTCCGATACCAAGCATGGGCTCATCGATCTGTCGCCCAGGCGTCGCGGGTGGTTTAACACGAGCGCCGCCGGACAACGGTGAATGAGACCGGGCCGAACCGCGGATAGGCCAGGGACGATGGCCACCGCGCAACTTTTGCAGCGATGACAAATTGGACTGTTGGCAAGCGACACACCGTCAACGCACCCTCGGAGCTCAGGGTGAGCCCTCTGCTGGAGAACACGTTCGAATCAGGCGAGGCGAACGGTCATTCCATCCGGCAACGATTTCAACCGGTTCACGTCGCGACGATGGCAATGCCCAGCTTGGCGCGAGGCGTGTCCGAAAGAGAACGATTTTAAAGACTTTTAACCCTACGTCCCAGCAACTTTATGATACGTCATCAACGAACTTCCAAAGCCAAACTCATTCTGACGTTGGCGTTCTGTGCGGCTGTCAATTGGGCAGCCGTGCGCCTCAATGCCGAAGATGCTGTGGTTGTCTCGCATGGAGCGGTGGCTTCGCCTGCCACCGCTCCAAAGACGCCCGACCAGATCTTGCAGGCGTTGCTGGAGGGAAATGAGCGCTTCGTGACCGGGCAACTCGCGCGGCCACATCAGACGGCCGATTATCGGCTGGGCCTCACCCGTGGGCAGAACCCGGTCGCCATCATTCTCACCTGCGCGGATTCGCGAGTCGTTCCAGAGCTCTACTTCGATCAAGGGTTGGGCGATCTGTTTGTCCTCCGGAACGCCGGCAACATCTTGGATGACCACATCCTCGGGAGCATGGAATACGCGATCGAACACCTGCACGTAAGGTTGGTCGTCGTGGTGGGCCATGCGAGTTGCGGCGCCGTTTCCGCTGCGGTCGCTGGCGGCGAAGCAGGTGGCCACGTGCACAGCGTCTTGGAGGCGATCAGCCCGGCTGTAGCAGCCACCCAGGGACAAGCTGGCGACCGGATAGACAATGTGGTCCGTGCGCATGCCCAGGCAGTGGCCCGGACACTCGAACATGTCGAGCCCGTATTAAAGCCGGCAGCTCTGGAAGGACGGATCAAGATTGTGGCGGCCCGTTACGACTTGGCCACGGGAAAGATCGATCTGCTCAAGTGAAATCGCAGTTTTAAGGAAAGTTAATCGCACCCTATGAAAACAATGACCCTCGGAAGGAAGATCACCCTCGGTTTTGCTGCGATCCTAGCGATCATGGCCCTGACGGGTGGCTTGGCGGTAGTCACCATGAAGGCTGTGCAGCGCACATCCGACAGACTAGCCAAGCAATATGCTCCGGAAACCGAAATCTCCGGGCAGCTCAGCGACAATGTGTGGCAAGTCCAATTGGCGATTCGTACCTACGGGCTCACCACGGAAGCCAAAGAATTGGAGATGGCGCGCAAGAGCCTTTTGGAGGTGCACCGGCACCTGCAAGAGGCGCAGACCCTGTCCGACAAATACCCGGAGTTGGTCAAGTTGCACCAGTCCGTCAAGGACTTGGCGCCCGCGCTGCAGCAGTATGAGGACCTGATCAACAAGACGGAGGCCAAAAACAAAGAGGTCCTCACCGCCCGCGACGAGTTGAACAAGGCCGCGGCTGATTTCATTTCGAATATCGACAGACTTATCGGATCTCAGGATGGCAAACTCCAAAAGGAGATCGATACGTTCACGGAGGCGCCCAAGTTGCAGGAGCGGCGTTCTAAACTCAGCTTGGCGCGCGCCATTCGAACGGAAGGCAACAGCGCGCGCATTGCCGTCTTCAAATCGCAAGCGTTGCGGGAACCCAACCTCATGCGAGATGGCTTGAAGAACTTCGACACGATGGATCAGAACTTCGAGCAACTCTTCAAGCTTTTGCATAGCCAAGACGACATTACCGAATTAAAGGAGGTTCAGGTCGCTGCCAGCAAATACCGGGACGTCGTCAAGGGCCTCGTCGAAGACACGGCGAACCTCGCGGAGATCGCTGGCCAACGGTTGGCTGCGGCGGGTCGCTTGCAGCAACTCGCCACTGAAGTGCAGGAGTATGGCATCCAACGCACGATCGAAGCGGCCAATGAAGCGAGCAAAGAGCTCGCGGCGTCATCGTGGAAGACTCTTTTGGCCCTTGGAATCGCCCTCGCTGTCGGCGTCATCCTGGCAGTGTTCATCATCCGTGGCACCAACCGCACATTGAGTCGCGTGGCGAATGCTCTCGCCGACGGCTCGGATCAAGTGGCTGCGGCGGCTGGGCAAGTTTCAGCCGCGAGTCAATCGCTCGCCCAGGGTTCCAGTGAACAGGCCGCCTCTCTCGAGGAAACCAGCTCGTCGTTGGAGGAGATGTCTAGCGTGACGAAACGCAATACGGAGAGCGCCGACAAAGTAAACGCCCTTGCCCGCCAGGCGCGCGCTGCCGCTGATAACGGCGTGACCGATATGCAAGCCATGAACGAGGCGATGAAAGAAATCAAGGCGAGCGGCGACGATATTGCCAAGATCATCAAAACGATCGATGAAATTGCGTTTCAGACAAATATCCTGGCTCTGAACGCCGCGGTCGAGGCGGCCCGAGCTGGGGAAGCGGGCATGGGGTTTGCCGTGGTGGCGGACGAAGTCAGAAATCTGGCCCAACGTGCCGCACAGTCCGCCAAGGAAACTTCCGCGCAGATCGAAAATGCGGTGCTCAAGACCTCACAAGGCGTGCAGATCAGTGACAAAGTGAGCAAGAGCCTCGAAGAGATCGTGACCAAAGCCCGTCAAGTGGACGACCTGGCCGCCGAGGTCTGCCACGCGTCGAAAGAACAATCCCAAGGCATCACCCAAATCAATACCGCTGTGACGCAGATGGACAAAGTCACTCAATCGAATGCCGCCAATGCCGAAGAAAGTGCCAGTGCGGCCGAGGAACTGAACGCGCAAGCCGAAGCACTCAAGGAGTCCGTTGGCGACTTGTTGCGCCTCGTGAGTGGCGATAAGGCGACGGCCAAGGCGCCAGCGATCGAGAGTTCGCGCGCTCGCTCGGGCAAGGTGTCCCGACAAGCATCCGTGAAACCGAGCCTTACCTTGCCAACCGCTCGGAAGGGCGCGAGATTGTCGGCTCAAGCCCAGGGCACCAAAGAGTCGACCGCGATCGTAATGGCCGGCCATGGAGACTCCAACGGAGCCGAACCCACGTTCGAAAACTTCTAGAACACCTAGGGCGCCAGCGCGCGATTCGCGTGTCCTCTTGAAAGTGTATGATCGAATCGTTCGCACTTCTCCCTCAAGCCACTTCGGGCGCGGCGCCCGCCTGGAGTGGTTCAGAGTCCCCCCGTGATTTGCCAGATTCGCCTGGCGTTTCGAGAGGGCTGCTCGCAACACTCTTGCTGGTCGATGATGAGGACAGGTTGCGTCGGGTGACAGCGAGGAGCTTGCGCCAGATCGGTTATGACGTGCTGGAGGCGGCTAGCGAGACTGAGGCCCTCGATATTTGGCACCGTCATGGAGCCAAGGTCAGTTTGTTGCTGACGGACGTTTTCTTGCGGAACAGGTCCAGTGGATTCCGTTTGGCGAGTCAACTCAAGCGGTTCAAGCCGACCGTCAAAGTGGTGGTCAGCAGCGGGTTCTTCGATGGCCTATCTCCTGAACTGAACTCCAACCCTTGGTTGCACTTTTTGTCGAAGCCTTACGATTTCGATACCCTGGCTCGCACGGTTCGGGAGTGTCTCAACAGTTAGCGGGGCCTCCGGATGAATAGACGCTCCGGAAGGGATCCCTCGGCGGATGCCTGATAAAGTCGGGCCACTAGCAGAGCTCTGGACGAACAAGCGATCAGGGCGTGAAGGTCTCCTGCAAAAGCTGGCCAGGGACGCTAGCGCACATTCGTTGCGCCACTCGCTGCTCGTCCGCAATCCGGGTCTCGCCAGGTCTTGCTGCGCTGGAACTGATCTCGGTTACCGTTCTCGCCAGCGTCGGATCTTCTTGAATGCGGTTTCCGCCGCTTCCAGGAGGTCACTCAGGCTCACTGGTTTCAGAAAGTAATCTTCGAATCCTGCTTCTCGGCAATCGACCAACTCGAACATGGAAGCATACCCCGTGACGGCGATCACGACTGCCCAAGGCCACGTCTTTCGAATGGCGCGGCAGACCTCCAACCCGTTGGCGCCAGGCAAATTCAGATCCAGGAAAACGACCTGCGCTGGCTCTTCGCGCATCGCTTGCAACGCTTGTTCCCCGCTTTCGACCGCGCGCACGGAATAACCTGCTTGGGCAAGACCCCGTGTGAACTGGGTGCGGATCGGTTCCTCGTCGTCGACGACTAGAATTTTGCCTTCTTGCATGGATTTCTCGGGTTTCGGAAATTGGAATTAATCGGGGTGCGCCACGACCAGGGGCGTTTGGCTTTGAGTCCGCTTCGGTGCTGTCCCAGACATGCTGCGCGTTGCGTGCACAACTCCCATGATTTTTCGGGTAATCTGCCCTAAAACCCGCGCCCCAGACCGAATGTCGGTCAATGCCTCGCGGTTGCTGACTTGTTCGTCCATCAGGAGCAGGTCGGTCGCACAGAGCACCGCTTGCAACGGTTGGTTCAGGTCGTGGCACGCTGTGCCAGCTTGTTGCAGAACACCTTGCAGACGATTCTGCTGTCTAATCTGAACCTGTAGGGACAAGATCCGGTGTCCCATGCGCAGCCGTGCCCGCAATTCGCGAGCATAGCACGGTTTACCAATGAAATCGTCTGCTCCTGCTTCAAGCGCGCGCTCAATCTCTTCGGGTTCATGCTTGGACGTCATCAGGATCAGGTACGGGGCTACGCTGCAGGACTTGCTTCGTAGATGCCGGCAGAGAGCCGGTCCCTCAGACCCGAACATCAGCGCGTCGACGAGGGCGAGCGACGGGCCAGCGGGATCGATCAGCCTGGAAAGCGCTTTCGGGCCATCCGACGCGCTCTCCACCTCATAGCCCCAGGCGGTTACCCAACTAATTAGGAGGCTCCGAGAGACCCGATCCTGGTCGCCGACGAGGATTCGTCGATCTTGTCCCGTGTCGACGTTCAAATCAGCCTCGGACTGTCCTAGCCCAGGTTGATAGGGTGAATTCATGGCGGCATCAGACGCGGCTGTGTCGCCACGTCATTGGATCTATCGGCATGACCCAGAAGTGCTTAACGTGGCAAAAACGGACGTTCTGCAGGCGGGAAATCTGATCTCGGCGCGGGAAACCTTGATTGTGGCGGCTACTATGGGGCCACAATCCCGGTACGAATCGCATAGCGCACCAACTCGGCTGGACTGGAACAACCCAGCTTCCGCATCAGACGCGAGCGGTAAGTCTCAATAGATTTGGTGCTTAGCCCCAAGTGCGCGGCGATCTCTTTGTTCCGCTGGCCGTCCGCAATCAGGCGCAGCACGTCCCGTTCGCGCTCGGAGACGTCGGCTTCCACCTTTTCGCTCTTCACCGGTGTCTTGCGAAGATACTCCAGCATCTCCGCGCTCGCTTCCGGGCTGATGAAGAGTTTTCCCGCCATGACCATCTCAACCGCATGAATAAGCACCGGAACAATTGTGTCCTTGAGAACATACCCACACGCTCCGGCGTCCAGTGCGGACTCGATCAACGCAGGATCCGAATCTCCCGAGAGCATGAGAATTCGTAAGCTGGGCCGTGCCGTCAGCAACTTTCCCACCAGTTCAATCCCCGTCGAATCGGGCAAATGGACATCTGCCAGCACCACGTCCGGCAGGGCTTCGAGGATCAGTGGCAACGCCGTCGCCGCCGTGGAGGCTTCTCCAACTAATTGAAACTCCGGCCGCTGCGCAAATGCTTGGCGTAACCCATCCCGGAACAGCGGATGATCGTCGACGATGAAAATCTTCACGTTCTTCCTTTGCCAGTCTGGCGGTCCCTTAACGCTAGTTGTTCCATAGCTATCTCGTCTAGCGTGCCACCGTTGCGGGAAGGCCGCCAAACCGTTTTTGCCTAATAAGCTCCATTCCTTGTTCAACTAATTGTGGCTTCTCGGACGGCGCCTTGCCCAATCGCAGCGCGCGCCATCCACCGCCCTTGCGCCTCCTTCGCGCCTCGCCTCGGGCGGCGCCCATAACTCCTGTCGCGATTGTGTAGCTATTTTCGAGGCGCATCGCTAAGCTTTCGCGCAGCACCATGCGCTTCCTGATCCACAGCTTTTTCTTGGCCTGCAGCATGGCCGTTCTGCAGGAGTCTTTTGTGGCTGCTGCTCCGCCTACCCCCCCAAACATCCTCTTTATCATGACGGATGATCACGCGGCCCACGCCATCAGCGCCTATGGCAGCCAGGTCAACCGGACCCCGCGTTTGGACCGTTTGGCAGAGCAGGGAATGCGTTTTGACCGCTGTTTCGCCGTCAACTCCATCTGCACGCCCAGTCGGGCAACCATCCTCACTGGTAAATACTCCCACCAGAACGGCGTGCCCGTTTTCAACCGCTTTGACGGATCACAACCCACTGTCGCAAAATACCTCCAGGCGGCCGGCTACCATACCGGCATGATCGGCAAGTGACATCTCGGGAGCGATCCGACCGGGTTCAACGAGTGGGTCGTTCTCCCGGGCCAGGGAGCTTACTTCGACCCTGAAGTCCTCGTTCCCGAAGGGCGAAAGGTGATTCGCGGCTACGCCACCGACATCATTACCGACCTTGCCATCGACTTTCTCCAGCGGCGGCCTCAAGACAAACCCTTCTTCCTTATGTGCCATCACAAAGCGCCGCACCGCCCTTGGGAACCCGACCCGAAACACCGGGCCATGTTCGCGGGAAAGGCGATTCCTGAACCCGCAACGCTCCGGGATGATTATGGCACGCGGTCGGATGCGCTCCGTGAAAACAAGCAGCGCGTGTTTGACGATCTTACCCGCCGCGATCTCAAGCTGGAACCGCCCTCCACGTTGCAGGCAGCCGAGCGCCAGCGCTGGCTGGATACCAAACCGCTGGAAGTGGACGTTGTGAAGGACGGAGTGCACCAACTCCTCACGGGCGAGGCTCTCAATCGGTGGAAGTATCAACGTTACATGCAGGATTATCTCGCGTGCATCCAATCGGTCGATGACAACGTGGGACGATTGCTCGATTGGCTCGACGCGCACGGTCTGCGCGACAATACGCTCGTGATTTATACCAGCGATCAAGGCTTCTTCCTGGGCGATCACGGACTCTACGACAAACGATTCATGTATGAGCCTTCGATCAAGATGCCTTTCCTCGTGCGCTGGCCAGGCGTCATCCGCCCTGGATCAGTCCAGGACGCTCTGGCGATCAATCCTGATTTCGCACCCACGTTCCTGGCAACCGCGGGCTTGCCCGTGCCGGACGACATGCAAGGGCGGAGCTTGCTGCCGCTGTTCAAGGGAGAGCGCCCCGCCGATTGGCGCACGAGCTTTTACTATCGGTACTACCATGATCCAGGGCATCACAACACGCGGGCTCACTATGGCGTGCGCACCGAAACTCATAAGCTGATTTATTACTGGGCCAAAGATCAGTGGGAGCTTTTCGATCTCCGGAACGATGCGCAAGAACTGCGTAACCTGTATCGCGAACCAGCCCAGCAAGCCCTCGTGGCGACCCTCAAAACCGAACTCTACCGACTCAAAAGCCAACTGGGCGACACCGATCAGTTCGCGAAGCAATTACCGCCGGACGGTGTCGACGGGCCCTTTCCCGACAAGAAGTTAATTCCTGAGCGTTGAGCTCGCGGCGCTGGGAATCAAGAGACAGCCCGTGCGATCCATGCCTTCATCAGGAAAAGTCGCGGTTGATTCGTATTAAACAGGGAAACAACATGGAATTGACAGGGCTTTAACTCGGATCCAGTCCGAGTTAAACCCGTGTTATATCCGTGTATACTCCGTGTTATCTCC
>JBGAIN010000071.1:14226-39941 GCA_044225505.1 Limisphaerales bacterium | reverse complement strand
AGAACAGGATCACGATCCTGTTCTGATAGGGGTCTCATCCTGTTCTCATAGGGTTCTGAGCGTATCAATCCCACTGTGAACCCGCTCCAATCCCAGTCATCGCCCACTCGTGAAGGGGATATGACCGGGGTTGGAGTGGGATTCCACTGGGATCACGGCGTGCCTGAAGAGTACGTAGCCGACGACGTGGCAGGTGGATAGTTCCATTTCCGACGGATATTCATTCCGCCTCCTTACGTCGGCCGCTACAAACGGTGATTGGAGACAAATCGTCACCTGCGGCTAAGGAAATTGGGAACGGACCGTTCCCAAAACGGCTAGGCAACCGCGATTTGTCTCACACTCTGTCCACAATTTGCGGACAGCTGCGCGCCCGCCCTAACCCTCAAGAACGGTGGTTCCATCACCTCAAACAGCCTCGGACAGCCTGTAAACGGCTTGCTCACAGCCTCGCGACGCTGTGACCAAGCTGTCAGCAAGCCGTGACTAGCGAACGACCAAGCGCCCAAGGTCGGATTCGGGCTCCGAGACACCGCTGCCCCTCGGGTCCGTGCGGCAAATGAATTCGAAAGACACCTTAGTCCTTGCGCGCCAGCGTCTTGGAGTGCGCCAGACCTCTGGCGCTTTTCCGTTCAGCCGCGTAGTTAACCCTGCATCTTCCTATTCCCCAACCGTTTCCGTCGTGGCAAGGCCGTCTTGATCTCAATCCTAATTCCTGCTCGTAATCATAATCGTAATCGTAATCCTCCCCCACCTTCGTCCGCTCTGCATCCCGCCCATCGCGAACCATCGCACCCAGGCAAAGCTGTGGATCGAGGTTCCGCGGGATTGCCCCAATCGCGCGTCGCGACGGCGCCACCGATTCCAGGAGCAGATTGCTCCGGGTATGTGCGACATATCAACCCTGGTCGGCGATCTTGAACGAGGCCGCATCATAAGGAAGCTCACACCGGGACTGTCAACTGTTTAGACGCGACCCCATTGCCGCTGCCTTAAACCCGCGAACGAACTGCCTGGTATGGATTCAGTCGCCCCTCCGGGGCTTCTTTATTATTAGACATACGACACCCGGCGCTAAAGCGACCGGGCTATTCTCACGGGGTCCCTCCGGGACTGAACGGATTGCCGAAAGCCCTGAGCCAAATTGTCACCAACGGTCGGAGAGGCTTGGTGTTGGCAAAACAAGTCACAATAAGTTTTACTGTCGCCACGACAAGTCACTGCCGGTCAGTTGCTTGTGATTTCGTTAACGTTAAGATTCGATCTTGCGCTTGATTTTGAGGGCTCAAAAGGCGCTGTATCGCGGAGACGGTAACGTTAAGATTTGAGCTTGCGCTCGGTTTCCAGGACTGTTTTGGAGCCGTCACGAGTCGAGGCGTCTTGGGAATCTGCGCCTTGTGCGACGTGCCAACCCATTCGATTCCGGCGTCGGGGATCTAGCCGAGAATCCGACGTGGCCGACCTCGGAGAAGGGGTAAGCGTCCGGCAGGAATTGCCAGCCCTCTACGTGTGGAGCCCGCCCTGTTTTGAAACGTCGAAGCCCATCAACCGAGGGCTCCACATGAGAAGAAAGACGAATTTCTTACGGCCAAGAAATAGACCTGAAAAGCCCCCGCGATGTTGTTTTGTAACGCTAACGAATTCGCATCCTGCTTTGCTCAAATCGCTTGGCTCTGCGACATACAGACCACCGGAGAATGAGAGCGAAACCACGGCTTGCTCGATGCTTGCGAGTGCACCCTTTGCCCGCTACGTTCGGGAAGCATGAAATTCCGCCTCCTGATTGAGCATGATCCCAAGACTAAGCGCTTTTCGGCGGTCTTTCCTGAGTTGCCAGGGTGCGCGTCTGCTGGCGACACAGAGGCAGAGACTATCGAGAACGCCCAGGAAGCCCTCGCGCTCTGGTTTGAGCCGTCGCCACTCGAAGTTAAGAATGGCGCTAAGCTGGTAGAATTGTCGCTGCCTTGAGCAAGCGCTTTCCTTGTCTGCACCGCCGCCGACGTGGCGCGAGTCCTCCGCAGACATGGCTTTCTACAGGTTTCGCAAAAAGGCAGTCACCAGAAATGGCGGCACCCTGACAGCCGACAGGTAATCGTCGCCGCCCACGGGACCAAGCCCATACCCATCGGGACCTTGAAGAGCATCATTCAAGGAGCGAGGCTTGACGTCGAAGACATTCGTTGAGCTCACATGCCCCCCTTCCGCCAGCCCGATCATAACGAGGATCACAGGCCGAACCCGCGCCGGGAGACGGGGCCAAAAATTCAACCGTGGACATCTTGGTCGGACCACAGGAAGTGATTGCAGAGCAGTCGCTTGGTTGGAGTTGAGGGCCGGCAAGAGGATGGGTGGCTCGCTTTCGGGGCCTGTTTTGTGAGGTGTATTGCTTCAGGAAGAAGGGCCAAGCTGGGCTTATGCCACGGGCTAATCGTTACCGTCAGAGTTGCGGAGGAATTTCCGGGTGTGGCTCGAAGAAGCGATAATTAATGGTGAGCTAAGTTGGCAGGGCAATGGACGGCAGCTATCGCCGTGGTGATCGGGCGTATGCCGAAACTATCGAGTGGCAGATTCGAGGGCGGCAATAGAGGAGAGTGGAGGAAGCGGAAGGCAGTTGGATCCTTCGAAAGGAATATGGACCAGTTTCGGGGCCGAAAGAGAGCCATGAGCCTCTCTAGACCCTGGAAATCGGCGTCACCGAACCGCCGAAAGACCTTTTATATGGTCCGATCAGAGTGTCCACGCTCACCCTTGGAGTCTTTTCACCAAACCGCAAAGCACCCACCGCTTCCCCAAAGACGCGATCCCCGATAGGCCTGCATCTGTTTAATCCCTTTCCAAGTCACCGATCCATCTAATCGCCCAACATTGCCGCCTTGCGCTCCGATATCCGCGCTGGAGGCCCCTGCGGCTGCGACATTGCTCGCCTCCCCCGGGGTTTGGTTGGTCAGCATTCCTTCCAACGTCCAAGCGTGGCGATCTGCAGATTTCCAGATGCCATAGACCGCTGGGGAACTACGGACGAGAAGCCGCTTTAGCGGCCGTGAGGAAGTTGGTTCATTTGCCGAAGCCAGGCCGACGCGGGAAAGCTCCCTTCAAAACGCTTGTAGCCGGTCGCGCCGAGTTTGGCTTGAATTGCATCTGCGGTCTGCTTTCGGACCTGGTTGGCCAGCGCCTGACGCTGCACGTCGGATAGTGAAGGATTATTCATCGCAGCGCTCACTTGCTGAAGGGAATCATCTTTCATACGGCAGATGCTTTCCGCGAGGGAACGATCGAGCCCTGCCTCTTCCACAATCGGCAGCACACTCCGATAGACCGGGTCTGTCGAGAGGGTGTACTCCCAGTTTCGTTGCGCACCCAAGGTTTTGAACAGACCGTCGCGCAGTTCGTCCTCTGCTTGCCTTCGCTTCGCCATGTCCTCCGGTCGGGTCGAACCCGGATCGATCGAGTCGAGAACGGCATCCTGTTCCTTGCGAAGTTGAAAGATCTGCCGGAATTCCTGTTCGGTGGGCTGGAACGGACCGAGTTCATTGCGCATTCCTATGGCGGTTTGTGAAAAGCGCAGCTGGTAATCTTCCAACTCCTGCGGCGTCAGAAGTCGTGACAGTTCAGCCTGTTTGTCGCGTTCGAGCGTTCTGACCTGCTCCCAATCGTGACCGTCGGTCTCTCGGCGCAGTTGTTGATATTTGGAGGCATAGCGCTGATCGAGTTGAGCGAGCGCCGCGCGCTTCTCCGCTGGCAAGAACGTGGTCAAGGCCGCCAAAGTGTCCTGGGCAGGCTGCGTCCACGAGGTTTCCTCTGGCTCCACTCCTAACAAAGTCTTAAGGACCGATCGCTTTTCGTCAGCCAAGTCGTGCATGGCTTGCAGGTTCTTTTCGTCCGGAGACAAGACCCGGAACCAATCCTCACCGCAGCGCCAGAATTGAAAATCCTTGCTGGGGCGGATCTTCTCCCAACGCGAGGCGAAGAGTTTGTTGACGTCGGCAGTGACGATGTCGCGGATGGTTTCCTCAGGGCATCCGATGGTGCGAAGGTTGGCGATATACTGTCGATAATCAGGGGATTCGACGGTGCGCCAGTCGAATGGCGCGGTGCGCGACGATTTGGGCAGAGCGATCGTTGGCTGCGCCATGGTTGATGAACTCGCGGGCAACGAGGTTGAAGCTGCCGTGGTAGGCCGCGGTGGCATGAGTTGCCGAACTGCAACCGTCAATGAGCCGACCGCGGCTAACAAGACCAGACCGCCAACGGTCACGGTTTTAACTTTAGTCCATGCCATAAGTTGTAGTGTTCCTTTGAGGAGCGCCGCCGCAGACGCTGCAAGCCCCGCAGATTTGCTCGCGGCGACGACCGTGGCGGCCAAGCCTGCGGGCGCCGCTTGAACCGAACAGGTCGCAATGGAAGCGCCGAGCGCGCTTGCTGAGAGAGTTACCCCGCGTCGGGCAAAGAAACCGCGCAGTTTCTCGATGGCACGGCTGACGCGAGTCTTGGCGGCGTTGTCACTGACCCCCATGATCCGTCCGACTTCCTCGAAGCTGTGGCCTTGAAAGAAACGGAGGACGATTGCCGCCTGGTCCTTGGCGCCAAGTTCGCTGATGGCGACATCGAGCAATGGCCCAATGTCCGTCCAGGGGTCGGTTGCGTTCTCCTCAGCTGCGGATTTCATAAATGCTTCCTGCTCTCGACGCTGCCGGCGACGTTGGGTTTTGAGGGCATCAGCCGACGCGAATCGAGCGGTCCGGCAAAGCCAAGCGGGCAGGATAGTCTCTGGGCCAAGCGAGCGGGCCTTCCGCGCCAGGATAATGAAGACAACTTGCGTAACTTCTTCGGCGAGAGCAGGACTCGGGAGTAGCCGTCGCGCCACAGAATAGACCAAGTCGACGTGCCGGGACACCAGAGTAGCGAACGCTTCTTCCGATCCCTCGGAGAGATACCGCTGCACTAGGCCCATGTCGTCACTGTTCACCTATGAGCATATTGACGCACTGCCGAAAAGGTTACAATTTTTGCGCTGCTCTCGAGTCGAGCCTCGTTAATTCCCGAAAGGACGGCCAATGCCATGGCCATTGAAGGCGAGGATCTGGGCTTGAGATCGGACGATACCAGTGCCTCCCGCGAACGATCTTCCTGGCATGGATTCAGTCGCCGTTCCGGGGCTTCTTGATTATTAGACATACGACACCTGGCGCTAAAGCGTCCGGGCTATTCTCACGGGATCCCTCCGGGACTGAACGGATTGCCGAAAGCCCTGAGCCAAATTGTCACCAACGGTCGGAGAGGCTTGGTGTTGGCAAAACAAGCTTCAGCCCAACTTCAAGATGCGCCTGCGCACATCCAAAGGCCGACCCCGCTTCCGCCAGGTCATGGAGTGCTGTTGCCCTCAACAGCTTTGGACCGCGCGGCTCCAAGCCAGTGTGTTTCTGAGGCAACTTGTTTTAGCGACATAGGCTTCACAATCCAGAACGAGCGTTGTATCTCAGGTTGCTCGGGACGTGGTCATGGACTCATCCATTCAGCAGCGGTTTGTTTCGCGCCTCCCTTCTCTAGAACACGAGATGGGCGAGGAACTATTTGTTTCGGGATTGGCTGGACCGTATCGAATCTTTCAGAGGAGGAATGGGCATCGTCACGGGATCGATGATGCCACGACCGCCTGGTATGCGCTGCAGAAAACGACGCCGGTGAAGCGCACCCTTGATCTGGGCGCTGGGATCGGAACCGTGGGCCTTGCGGTGCTTTGGGGACTCGGCCCGGGCGCGCGGTTGACGTGTATCGAAGCGCAGGAGATTAGCTACAGGCTGCTGACCGAGAATATCGTTGGGAATGGACTCAACGAGAGCGTCCGCGCCATTCACGGCGACCTCCGCGACCTCGATTTAGGTGAGCGGTTCCCGCTAATCACAGGGAGTCCTCCTTACTTTCCGATCGGATCCGGATCATTGCCGGAGGATTCACAAAAGGCGCATGCACGCTTCGAACTTCGAGGGGATGTGGGCGATTACGCGCGGGCTGCTAAAAAGCACATCACGGAGGATGGCTTGTTTGTGTTCTGTTTTCCGTTCCAACAGAAAAGCCGATGTATCACGCTAATCACCGATGTGGGGTTTAGGCTCATCACGATCCGGCATGTGGTGCCGATGAAAAGCAAGCCGGCTTTGTTTACACTTTATTGTGCTTCGCTCAGTTTCGGAGGCGCACCGGTCGAAGAGGATCCGTTGATCGTGGCCTTTGAGGATGGGACTTATACGTCAGAGATGAAGGCTCTGCAGGCCACACGCGGCTTTGGGCCGCAAGGGACGAATCTGATCGAATAGCCGAGACGCGCACCGGAGTCATAAGTGCGCGAGAAAGCATTCTCAATTCGAAATACGTCCTGACGTCCGACTAAGAACTCTGCCGTGTTCCACGGCAACGACCGAAATCGCGGTAGGTTCAACGATTGAGCGCTTACTCTCCTCGCAAGGCGATTTGAGGATCTACCCGGGCCGCACGAAACGCGGGAACCAGGCTGGCGACGAGCGCCACGAGAAGGAGGATCGCTGCGGTTGCCATGAACGTCCAGGGATCGAACGGGCTGACTCCGTAAAGGAAGGTGGAGAGCAGACGCGTTAGGCTGAGGGCGCCCACCAAGCCGGCCGCGACGCCAACGATCCCCAGCTTGAGCCCTTGTCCGACGATCAGTTGAAGGACATCTCGCACGTTTGCACCCAAGGCCATGCGGATCCCAATTTCCTGAGTTCGTTGGTTGACAACGTAAGCCATGACGCCATAGATCCCCATAGCCGCCAGGATCAAGGCCACTGCGCCCAGCCCCGTCAATAGTGTGGCGGTGATGCGTTGCGCGAGGAACGCCGCTTGCACGTAATCTGGCATGGGCAAGTTCGCCCAAACTTCCACCCGGGAATCGAGGTCATGGATGACGTCACGCAGACTCTTGATCAAGGTATTGGGATCTCCCGCTGTCCGGAGCGCCACGCCGAGATTTAAGTCCCAGACCCCTTGCTGGTAGGGTAAGTAAAAGAATCCCCGTGGCTCTTCGTTGAGGGACCGATACTTGCCGGTCTTTACCACCCCAACGACAGTGACGTCGCCGCGCCAGATCTTGAATTTGCGTCCGAGGGGATTTTGTCGGGCCAGAAACGCTTGGCCATTTGTTCGTTGATGATCGCCACGCGGAGGGCTTTCGCGTCGTCGCTATCGCGAAAATCGCGTCCGTCGCGAAACGCAATTTGGAGCGTCTCAAAATACTGGGGCGAGACAATGGCGTAGGGGATGGAAACATCTTCGTTGGGCTGCCGGGACATACCCTTCAGCTTCCACACTCAGACTGGGTCCGCCCTCGAAGCCGAGCGGGAACCAACTTGCTAAGGCGGCGCTTTTCACGCCGGGAAGGGTGGCGAGTCGGTCCTTGAGCTGGCGATAGAAGACGAGGCCGTTGGTGCGGTCATAGCCGTTCATCCCGATGCGGAGGCCTGCGACCAGGACGTTACGCGGGTCAAAGCCCATTTCCACCTGGCGCGCTCGTTGAAATCCTTTGATGCAAAGTCCAGCGCCGACGAGCAGGAGCAACGCCAAGGCGACTTCTGAAATCACAAACGCGCTCCGGAAAAGATGGTGGGAGGCGTTGGCGCTGCTCGCGCGCCCGCTTTCTTTTAAGACATCGTGAAGGTGAGTGCCCGAGGCTTGCAGAGCGGGCACAAGCCCAAATACGAGTCCCGTGATCAAAGCCAGGATGAGCGAGAATCCGAGCGTGTTGAGATCGAAATCGAACGCATATCCGACTGGCAAATGCGTCTTGGGCATGAACGCTTGAAAGAGCGAAACTCCCCAATTGGCCATGACGAAGCCAAAGAGACCGCCCGCGGTGGCAAGGACTGCGCTTTCGGTAAGCAACTGGCGGATCAGGCGCCCGCGCTTGGCTCCCATCGCCAAGCGAATGGCAATTTCCTTGCGCCGTCCGATGGCGCGCGCCAGGAGCAAATTGGCGACGTTGGCAGCGACAATGAGGAGAACTCCAAAACTGACAACCATGAGGATGCGGAGAACGGGAAGCATTAACGACTGCGCGCCATACGGCGCTTTGCTAAAAGGCAGCACGCGCAAGCCGATCTCGCGGTTCGTGTCAGGATAGGCCAGCTCCAATTGCAGCGCCACCGTGTTGACCGCGGCTTGGGCTCGCGCCAACCCGACTCCTGGCTGGAGCCGCGCTTGGGTATGGAGCCAGGCGTCGTTGCGTGCGGTGAGTGACCCGAAATTGGCCACTTGCTGATGCATCGAGAGGGGCGCCCAAAAGTCGGCGTTGAGCCCACTCATAGTGCCGTGAAAGGTCTCGGGTGCCACCCCCACAATGGTGAACTGAAATTGGTTGAGATCGACGGTCGTCCCAATGACGCTGGGGTTGCCCCCAAACCGACGCTGCCAATAGCCGTGGCTGAGGACGAGAATGGGGTTTCCACCCGGTTTTTTGTCTTCGTCCGGAAGGAACAGTCGGCCCGCGACCGGCTTGACTCCAAGCACGTCGAAGAAATTAGCGGTGGCGATCTGGCCAAAGACCCACTCCGCTTTTTCATTGAGCGTTAAGCACGCGGGCGTGATTTGTGAACCAATGACGCCGGCGAAAATCTCTTTGAGCCGATCGTAATCGCGCAGGTTGGGTAACGACACAGTATCGTACATAGCGGTTCCGTGCGTGGTGGTCAGCACCACCAGACGCTCACATTGCACGACGCCGCTCAGGGGACGCAGCAGGACATTCTGAATCCAGCAGAACACCGTGGTATTGGCGCCGATACCCAACGCCAACGAGAGGACAGCGACCGCGGTGAAGCCAGGGCTTTTTAGGAGAATGCGGAGCGCGTAACGGAGATCGTTCATAGAATTACCGGTGACCTGTCCGGATCTTAGAATCAGCGAAGGCTATTTGGTCTCGACCGCTTCTTCCTCAACGACGCGACCGTCGAACAAGTGAATCGTCCGTTCGGCATGGCGGGCAAACCGGGTGTCATGCGTGACCATGCAGATGGTGGCGCCTTCCTGGTGCAAGTCGCGCAAGAGTTGCATCACCGCGTCGCCATTCTTCGAATCCAGGTTGCCTGTCGGTTCGTCCGCGAGGAGGATCGAGGGCTTGCCCGCGAGGGCGCGGGCCACGGCGACACGCTGCTGCTGCCCGCCAGAAAGCTGCGATGGATAATGCTTCACGCGGTGTGCCATTCCCACCTTTTCGAGCGCTTCATTGACTCGGTCTCGGCGCTCGTCCGTGCTCATGCCCCGATAGGTGAGAGGTAATTCAACATTCTCGAAGACGGTGAGATCACCGATCAAATTAAAGCTTTGAAAGATGAACCCGACCTCGCGGTTGCGGATGCGCGCCCGGTCGGCCAGACGGAGGTTGGCGACCGACTGTTCATTGAGGATATAGGTTCCTTCGGTGGGGGAATCGAGGAGGCCAAGGATGGACAGGAGCGTCGACTTGCCGCAACCGGAAGGGCCCGCGATGGAAACATACTCGCCGCGGTTAATCTGGAGGTGGATACCAGAGAGGGCGTGGGTTTCGACCTCATCGGTATAAAAGACTTTGGTGATCCCTTGGAGAGTGATCAGGGCGGTAGCAGCAGGATTGGCGTCGGTGGTCATAGGGGAGCAGCGTTCAGAAAGAAGTCCACGGGGCAAAGTCCGAGTTAAGCGCGTGATGTCGATGGCATGGTCAGGTTCCAGCTCAATTCAGTCGCAATCGATCGTATCCATCCCATTGAGACATATCCGACAGAATGATCTGTTCCCCGGGCGCAAGACCTTCCCGGACCTCGATGAAATTGACTGAGCTGCGTCCGAGTTTCACAGGGACTCGCACCGCGCCCTTGCCGCCGTCGATGATCTTGAAGAGTTTGACCGTGCTATCCGCCTCCCCGTGCACTGGCCTTCCCACATAGATGACGTCGTCGAGCTTTTCCAGTTGGACGGTCCCATCCACGGTCAGATCGGGACGCGCGCCTTTCGGCAACGAACCGTCCAGCGCAACGTCGACGGTCACCGTCCCGTTTTGAGCGGCCGGGTCGATCCGGACAACATGCCCGGCGATCACTCCGTTGCGCGTGTCGATCGAAGCGCTTTGGTTGAGCTCGATGTCTTTGGCCTGGGTCTCAGGGATCTTAATCTCCGCTTTCAGTCGTTTCGGGTTAGCGACTCGGGCGAGGTTAGCTCCGGCGGCGACCTGTTGGCCGACCTGCAATTGGATGGTCTCGCCGAGTTTCTGCAGAACACCTTCCAGTCCAGCGCGCACTTTCAAAGAAGCGATCTGTTGTTTCTTGAGATCGTAAGCGGCCCGAAGTCGGGCGAGTTCAGCTTCTTGGGCGGCCAGCTGCGCCACGCGCGACTCCGCGATGGTCAGCAGTCGTTTATCTTCCAAGGCGCAGCGGATGGTCAACTGCTCGGCTTTGGTCCGAGAACGCGCCGCAGTCAAGCGATCGACGAGCTTTTCCTGGGCGAGCTTATCGTCGGCTTCGGCATCGAGCTTGGCCACGCTGCAGTCCGCCTTAAGAGCGGCCACGTTCGCCTCGGCCGCCAGGGCATCGCTATCCAGTTGCACTTTCAGTTTCGCATATTGCGCTTCAGCAGCCTTGACCGCCCACTCCGCGTCAAACGCGGCCTGCACCAACTCTGGATTGCTCAGTTCAAGAATGATCGTATCCGCTTGGACCGCGGCTCCAGCTTGCACATGGATGAACTCGATCCGTCCGGCATTCATGGCTGGGATCCATCGGATCTCTTCCGGGAGCAAGGTGCCATTCCCGCGGACTTCACGAAGCATCTCCCCTCGCTTTACAACTCCCGGGTAAATGGAATTGCCTTCGACGGACGGGGCGGCGGGTTTGAGCCGAGCTAGCCCAACCGTCACAAGTGCGATCGCGGTCAGGCCAAGCCCCGCATAGAGGATTCGTTGGCGTCGGCGCCGCCGGGCTTCGTTGGGACGAGGAATATCCATGAATTCGTCTGTTCTTTAGCTCTTCGAGGCCGATGCCAAGACCGCGCAACGCCTCGATATAAAGAAACGTTGCACGCCCCGTGCCATGGCCTGAATTTATTGTAAGTCTCTGATCATTAAATGAATCTCTGGTTAACGGATTAATCTGCGCGGTTCTCGAGGTTCGGCTGTGGGAATAGGAATTCCCGAGAATGGGACGCTCGGAGAGGGAGCCAATCCGCGGCACCCATGCGCCGTTGCGGCACCCGGTTTTTGCTGTTCGGCGAGAGTCTGGCTGTTACAACGGGATCATGGCGACAGGCGGAAATCATGCGACAGAAGTGCAGGTGAGACGGGCGACGGCGGCAGACGTTCCCGCAATTCTTGAAATTTACAACGACGCGGTGATCCATACCACCGCAAGTTACGATTATGAACCCCGCACTTTGGAACAGCGGATGGCGTGGTTCGAAGATCATCGCAAGCATGATTACGCCATCTTCGTCGCGGTTCACGACCGCCAAGTGGTGGGGTGGAGTGCCTTGAACCGATATCACGATCGCATGGGATACCAGTTTACAGCCGAGAACTCGATTTACATTGCGGCTCCGATGCGAGGCCGGGGGGTGGGTAAACAGTTGCTCCCGCCGTTGATCCAGGCGGCTCGCGAGCGTTCGCTGCATGTCATTGTGGCCGCGATCGATGCGTCCAACGAAGTGAGCGTCCGACTCCACGCCAGATTCGGATTTGAGACCGTCGGACACTTCAAGCAAGTCGGATTCAAATTTGGCCGATGGCTCGATGTGGTCTACATGCAGTTGCTGCTGACACCGCCATGACCGCTCGCGGTCGGATCCTTGGGGCAAACCTGAAGGATCACTGTCCAGCGCCCTTCGAGACATCCAGGCAGATTAAGGTTCCTGGTGTGTTCCGGCAGTAGATCTTTCCGTTGCTGAGCACCGGCGCGGTCCAACATTTTCCTCCCAGGACTTGGGCTCTGGCCACGGGCCGAAACTCCGTTGGGCTAGCGGGCGCAACCAGGAGCTCTCCCTTATCCGTAAGGACAATCAGTTTGCCGTCTGCGACTGTTAACGACCCAAAACCGATGCCCATCTCTTTCCAGCGCAGTTTACCGGTGGCGAAGTCCAGGCATTTCAGTTCGGCCGGAGGTTTGTCGGTGTTACCATCAATCCCGTAGATCGAGCCGTTGAACAACACCGGCGTGGCAAAATGCGCGGAAAGCTCGGAGTTGCGCCAGATTTCTTTGGCTCCGGTGGCGTTCACTTTGAAAAGCGCGCTCCCTTGATCGAACGTGGAGAGCAGGACTTCATCGCCGGCGACGATGGGATCCGCGATGTTCAAGTCCCATTTAGTGACCCAAGGCACGCGCCAGAGCTCGTGCCCGTCCTTCTGCTCGACGCAGACCAGGGCTTTCGCCGAGAAGATGAGCAGGCAAGGTTTCGCTGCCAGGGTCAGGGGAACTGGAGAGGCATATCCAGCGACGCCTTGCGATGACCACACGACCTTCCCAGAGCGCTTATCCAGTGCAGTGCCCGTGCTGCCCACATTAAGAAAGAGGAGATCCCCTTGAACTAGAGGAGAGCCAGAGAAACACCACCGCGGGAGCGTCGCCCCCGTCTCTCGCGCAAGGTGCTTTTCCCAGAGGACTTTGCCAGTCTGAATCTCGAAGCAGAAGATCTGGCCTTCTTTTCCCAGGGAGTAGACTCGGTCATCGTCGATCGTGGGCGTGCTGCTTGTGCCGCCTTCGTAGTATTGAGGGCGCAAGCCGCAGGGATAGGTGTGGTGCCAGACGGGGCGACCGGTGCCGGCGTCCAAACACGCCACGGTGTCCTGGTTGTCCTTGTTCCCAAGCGTGAACACTCTCTCCTGGCTGACTGTCATGGAGGAGAATCCCAGCCCCACCGAGGCTTTCCAGCGCTGGACCGGTCCCTCTTTTGGCCACGCAACGGACCAATCTTTCTCCGTAGAGATGCCGTTCAGGTCGGGCCCGCGCCAGCGGAACCAATCGACAGCCGCCGCCGATTCAATTCCCCAGAAGCACCTCATCGATGCCAGACAGGCGTAGAGGAGAAAGCGATGCGCGACCGATGGATTTACGAAGTGCAGGGTCCAGGAAAACAGGGAGCGCAGTCGTGCGACGGATTGGCGTGCCATGCCGCAGACCTATCGCAGGGACGAGGGACTGTCAACCCAAGGTCCGGAACGCAGTTCGGACTTCGTTTGACTTGTGTCAACGAGCCTGGGGCTAGATCTTGCGAAGATCGCCATCGCCGACGCGCTTTTCAAGCGTCTGCCTTGCGCGCATGTTCCTAAAAGTGATTGCCTGTGAGATCGCGGTCCGCGAAATCTGTTTCGTGGCGTCGCAGGCGCGTCATTTGGTCGATCTGGAGTTCTTGAATCAGGGTTTGCACGATAATCCCAATTTGGGGCGTGAAGAAGTGCAGCGCCGGATCAATGCCGTGCCCGCCGGTAAGTATGATGCGATCCTGATTGGTTACGCGTTGTGCGGAAATATTATTTCCGGACTCCGGGCGACGCATACGCCGTTGGTCATTCCGCGAGGTCACGATTGCATCACGCTGTTTCTTGGGTCAATGGCCAGATATCAGAGGTTGTCAGAAAGTCACCCAGGTTCTTACTATTATACCTCTGGCTGGCTGGAATGCATGCAACGACGGGGCGGGAAAATCTCACCGATGGACATGCAGTTCCTGCCCACGCGGGCTGGCTTACACACTGGGCCAGATCCGGTTTACGCGGAATGGGTCGCGAAATATGGCGAGGAACGCGCGCAATACCTGATGGAGGTGATGGGCCAATGGACCGAAAGCTACAGTCACGGCGTCCTCATCGATTTTGACTTCACGAAACCTCTCCATCTCCACGAGCAAGTGGAAGCGATCTGCGAGAAGCGAGGCTGGCGATTTGAGCAAGTGGAGGGCGATTTGCATTTGCTGGAACGTTGGGTGAATGGCGAGTGGGATTCTGAAACCTTTCTGGTCGTCCGCCCTGGAGAACAGGTCGTCCCAAGTTTCCGAGCGGATGTCATTCGCGCCGAGCGGATCGATAGCCCGCCGTCAAGTTAGGGCGGGAGACCTTCCCGCCCGCGATGGTGCCGCCCCGCGACCTGGGGCGGTTTTAGCAGAAATGCCAGGCCCCAAGGAGAGGCTTAGCGGTCCGGATTGTAGGCGGCTTCCAACTCTTGTTGCGCCAAATTATCGCGCACCCGTTCCAGGACAGCCAAACTTCGCTTGGCGCGGAAATATGGACGGTAGCGCTCCACGAGTTGGGAGGTGCGAATCGTGTGGTCGCGCAGATGGAGGTTGAGCTCCTCGGCGGTCGCTTGATTCGCCGCGATCTGCGCCTGCAATCCAGCCATGAGTCCTTCCACTCTGTTCTCAACTTGCGTGGTTACTGTTGCCACCGTGTTGGATGCCGCTCTCACGTCCGACTGTTGAGGCCCGAACTCTGAGGAAAGCCGCGCGTGTTGAGCTTGTGCGGCGTGGAGTTCGTGTAGAAGTTGGGAGAGTTCCTGATCAGGAATCGCGGTCGGCAGCGCTTGAAGACGTCGAGACGAAGGGAGCTCCAAGAGTTGCTGATGGATCTTCTGATATCGCATGGCCTCGGCCACAGCCGAAATGCGTCGTTGCTCCAGCAGTCGCGCCGATTCGTTCGCTCCGCTCGTCGGTTCCTGACCGTCAGCAACATCTGCTGGAATCCCTAGCTCGATGCGGAGTTGATCCAGTTCTTTCTGTTGCTTGGCAATTCGAGCGTCGAGGTCTTGGACTCCCAGGTCTAGGCGTTCGCGCCGCTGTTTTGCTCGGAGTGCTTCGAGGTCTTGGTTCGAGGCGGAGCGTTCCGCAGGGGTGGCGGAAACGGTTTTGGGCTGATCGGCCGCGCGCGTGAAAGTCAGGCAGCAGAGAACGATGGCGGTGAGGGTTGTTAAAGCCCAGGCCGCTCGGCCCGGGACGCGGAATTTGGATATCATAACAATTCTTCTGGTGATTTCTGGTTTGTGGTTAAGGACAGGAACAAGACTTGGTGAAAGCCGGGGGCGGGAAACACATTCGAGCAATTTCAACAGCGTGTTTCCGTAAAGCCGTTGCTCTGCCACCGGCAATTGACGCAGCACGGCGCTATCGCAGACGAGCTCGCGGTCAGCCCGCAGGCGGCGCATGGCGATCCAAACGAGCGGATTGAACCAATGGACGGCACTCACGGCTAGAATGACCCAGTTCCAAAGCACGTCACAGCGCCGCAGGTGGACCAGTTCATGTCGAAACACCAGTCCCAACTCCTCTGGGGTCAGTTCGGAAAGAGCGACTTCGGGCACGAGTAAGGACGGCTTGATCCAGCCAAAGAGCGCCGGTGCGCTCCGATCCTGGGTCGCCACTAACCTTATCGCGCACCGCACGCCCATCTCTTTTTGAGGCGGTGGCAAGCGCCGAGAGCACCCACGGTTCTGTGAGGGAAATCTGATGGCGAATCCATCGGGCACATCGCCGGTGGCGGATCAAAGCGGCGCAGAGCAGGGTGGCGACCCCCAACGCCCACACCCAGGCCCAAGGAACAAAGCGTCGCGAGTTCGCAGCAAATGCCGTGGACGGTGGCGCGTCCGTGATCATGGGCCGTGTTTCCAGTGCCGTGGTGCGCCGCGCGATTGGCACATCGGCGATGCTCGTGATGGGAGCGGTTCTTGCGCTCGGCGTCTTCCAATATCGTGTCAGATTGAGAGCGCTAAAGTCGCTCGACGGAACGGTGGGAGTCGCCAGGCGCAGGAGGATGAGGAGACCGAGGAGGTAGTGTCCTTGGGCGCTTAGTCTCCGTCCCCACAGGCACTGCGTCAATAGAACCAAAACGATTAAAACCGAGGTTTCCAGCGAGGTTCGCCAGGTCCAGTCGAACGCGGCGTGAAGCCCATCAAACGCGACTTGCGGCATCATGGGATTTTCTCATTGGAGAATTCGACGCAGCTCCTCAAGTTCTTCGGGCGCGAGCTTTTCCCGTTCCAGGAAGCAAGCCAGAAAGGGGCCAGGTGCCCGCCGAAAAACCGATCCAGGAAAGATCGGCTGGCGAAGTGCGTGCACTGAGCGGCTTCGACGCACGGGCGATACTGAAACTCACGGCCGATCTTTTCGTAGCGAAGCGCTTTCTTTTGCACGAGGCGCCGCAGCAGCGTGTGAATGGTTTTCGGCTTCCAATCGGTCTTTGGCTCCAGTGCCAGGACAACCTGGTTTGCGGTCACTGGTTGCTGCCGCCACACGACCTGCATGACGAGCCACTCGGCTTCGGTGATGGAAGGAGGCGGGGTCGGGCGGCGGGAAGAGGGAGGTTTCATGGTCATCTCTTACGGATGTAAGATTCATATCTTACGACTGTAAGAGACGCAACTGTTTTTTTGCACTCGCGCTATCGGCCCGGCCATTCCCGCCGCCCGACCCACGTCTCTTTCACCACGTAGTGCCATTGCAGCCCCGGAATGTTCGGGCGCGTTTTCGGGCTGGCATGCAGCACCAGGCGATCGGCCGGTGTCATCCTTTGGACCCACGGCGCCGTGGCTTTCATCGCGTTGAGAGTTCGCCAAAGCTCTTGATACACGGCCAAATCGTCCGGGCGCATGAAGGAAGGTTCAAAGCCCAGAACGTAGCGCCAGGGCCCGTGCGGGTTGCGAAAGAACGTCTCGTAAAACACCGACAGGTCAACGCTGTAAAGAACGCCGCCCGGATCGGGAAGCCACGGAGCCTGTTCGGCGCGCGCGGCATCCAGGGCTTCGAAGTTCCCCGTCTGTGTCCAACGGCCTTCGTGATCGGCTCCGACCGCACCGATCAAGAGCACTGCGAAAAGGCTGCTGTAGGCCAAGCGAAGCCAGCTAGTCTGCGAAGTCTTCAGCTGGAGGAACTCCTCGATCTGACGGGCTAGCCATAGGGCGAGCGCTGGCAGTCCCCAATCCAGCCAGAAACGAAGGACGTGGAAGCCGAGCACGAAGCCCAGCGCTGCCATCCAGAGGACTGGATCGTGCCAGGGTGATCCCTGAGGGAGTTTGAATAAGCGACGGCCCAACAGCACCACCGCAACCAGAATGGCAGCGGGGTACCCGCCGGTGAATGGCTGAAACTCGCCGACCAGCGATTGCACGGGAGCACTGGGAGAGAGGGCCGCGAAAGGAATGAGCAGAGTTTGAGACAAGAACGCCCAAGGTTGAAGGGTTGGCAATGCGCCGACCAGGCAACCAACGAACCAGCAAAGGAACAGGAGAAAGGCTTTGTGCCACTGTTGGGCAAGAGCGAAAACCACGGGCACCAGAACCAACAAATACCAACTTCCGTGAACCCATACGGCCAATGCGACGAGTGCGCTGCTCAAGAGCAAGAGTGTTTTCCCAGGAACCGTCTTGTCTAAACGCGTCCAGATGGAGAGGAGGATGAGGGTGACGCCCATGGTGAGGAGGAGTGGGCGCCCCACGAAAGCACGAGCGGCGAAGTAGGGAAAAATGACCATGACCCCTGTGATCGCGAGCAACCAGGCTTCGGGCCGTTTGAGGCGAACGAACGGTGACAGCGCAAACGCGATGAATAGAGCCACCACGGAGAGCTGGACGAGGGTTGTGGGAGTCCATCCTGTTCGCCGATGGATCCATTCCAAGATGAAGTTCCATCCCGGATTATGATCAACGGTGATCTCTGGCCGCATGATCAGGATCTCTTGCCAGGATTTTCCACTGACAGCCCTGGCCGCATGCCGAAGCGCGTCGTCGGGTGGCAAATAACCGGAACGAAGGATGCGCAAGGGGAGGATGAGCAAGGCGGTCAGGACGACAACCCAAACGAGGCTAACGATCACCGTCGAGACAGAGGGTGACGCTGGGTCAGAAGGTCGATCCGATCGGAAAAGATTCAAAGAAAGTCCGGGTTACTTAATGGAAAGGCGCCAAGTTGTTGGGGTCTCTCACACCGCGGTGAAAGTCGCTAAAACCCTCATGTCTTCCAGTTCCATGGCAGCGTCGTTATAACTTGGCTCATGACGGGTGCCATTTTAGCGCGTCGTGCGACGTTGTCAGCTTCCATCGGAAGGGAGTGCGGCCAAGCGATGTCGACCTTTCTTCGGATTTGAATTGGAAGTTCTTCGCGGCAAACTCGAGACGATACCCGCCTTGCGACACGCGTTGAACGGCGGGTTCTGCCAGGCTGGCGGATCGCAAATCTGGTGCAGAATAAACTTTGTCCGGTTTGGCCGGCTTGCGGGTCTTTACAGGAAAGGGATGACAGAAGTTCATCAACTGTTAGCGCAGTATGCTAAGACCGGTTCGGAAGCGGCGTTTCAGGAAATTGTCCAGCGCTACGTCGATCTGGTGTATGGCACGGCGCGCCGCTGGGTTCAGGGAGATATTCACGCCGCGCAGGATATCACGCAGCGGGTCTTTGTCGATTTGGCCAAAATGGCTGGTGGTTTGTCCCGGGAGACTCTGCTGGGCGGTTGGCTACATCGGCACACCTGTTTTCTGGCGCGACGATGGATCCGCACGGAGACACGACGCAAAGCGCGGGAAAGGCTTGCCATGGAGATCCAGAACATGAACTCCGAGGATGAATCGTTTCGGGCCTTGGAGCCCGTTCTGGATGACGCGATCAACCATTTAAGCGCGAACGACCGACAAGCGGTCGTGCTCCGATTCTTTGAGCGGCAAGAGTTCAACGCGCTTGGTCGCGGGCTCGGGATTTCCGAAGAAGCCGCCCGCAAGCGTGTGGTGCGCGCGCTCGAAAAGCTGCGTTGCCTGCTGGCGAAGCGCGGAGTGGTCCTCTCTGGGACAGCGCTTGCGACCGCATTAACGACACACGTGATGGAAGCGGCTCCGTTAGGGCTTGCGGCCATGGTGTCCGCTGCGGCTGCTGCCACCGCCAGTGCGGGCGGAGGCACAGCCCCGTTGCTTTTATACTTCATCCATATGACCAAACTAAAAACCGGAATCGCCGCGGCGTTGGCCGTGGCTGTCACAGCGCCGTGGATCGTGCAGCAGCGGCAGAAGCAGCAATTCAATGACGAAGTGCAGACGCTGCGGGCTCAGCTCGCAGATGTCGGCCGGTTGCGTGATGAGAACGAGCGTCTTTCGAATCTCGTCGCTCATGCCTCGGCACCTGCGACCGATCCGCAAAGCGCAAAGCAGGCTCAGGAGTTAGTGAAACTGCGCGGTCAGGTGGGAGCTTTGAGGAAAGCGGTTGACGAAGCGGCGGCGGCGCCGAAGCCGAGCACGTCCAGCGTGCTCAGCGGCCTCACGCAGAATCCGGAGATGTGGAAGATGTTGCGGGATCAGCAGAAACTCGGCTTGGGGGCTATCTACAGGACATTTGGTAAGCAGGCGAATGTCGCTCCGGAGAAGCTGGAAGCGCTCAACAATTTGCTTGCCGACGATGTGATGGAAAACATCCATCATATCACGGAACTGTTGCGCGAAGGTAAAGGATCCGACGAGATGGAGCGCGTCTTTGCCCAACAGGAGACCGATCTTCACACTAAAGTCAAAGGGTTGATGGGTGAGGATGGCCTGATCCAGTTCAAGGATTTCAACCGGAATCTCTTGAGCCGATTAAGTGCCGACCAGTTTGTGGCGACACTGGGAGGTGACCGCAGTGCGCGCGAAGGCTTGTCCCAACAGCTCTTCGAGGTGTTCCAGGACGAAACACAGAAAGCCATTGGCCAAGCGGGGTTAGCGGCAGACTACCAGACAGTTCCTACGCTCAATTTTCGAAACTTTGTCTCGGAAGAGGAAGCCGAGAAGAACTTGCAACTCCTGGATGGTATTTACGAACAAGCGCAAACTCGCTTCGCTGCCATTCTTAAACCCGAAGAAGTTGAGAAATTTGGGGAATTCCGAAAGATCGCGATCAACAATAATCGGCTTGCCTTGGCGATGAATCGGAAAATGATGGCTCCACCGAGCAAATGATCGATGATCGACGAAAGGTCTGAGTATGCGATTTAAGGCACCTTGGGGAACTCCGCTCAAACTGATCAGTCTCTTTTTGTGTGCGCTGTGCCTGGGCTTGGCCACCTTCGGCCTTATCGGAGCGCCCGAACGGTTCCCCTTTAATTCGATTCTCATGGTGCTGGCGCCGCTGCTTGGCTTGGCGGCATGCGCGTGTTTTACGATTCGCGGTTATCGACTGGCCGGTGGGTATCTCTTTATTCAACGTCTTGGCTGGGAAACGTCGTTTTCCCTCCGAGGGCTTCAATCGGTAACGGCCGACCCTGGTGTCATGCGAGGGTCGTTGCGCCTCTTTGGCAATGGCGGGGCATTCAGCATTTCGGGCGTTTATTGGAATCGACGCTTGGGCCGGTATCGGGCCTTTGTCACGGATATGCATCGTACGGTGGTGCTCCGTTGGTCCGATCGAGTCATGGTCGTGAGCCCAGACAGTCCAGAGCGTTTTGTTGAAACCGTTAAGGAATCGAGCTTGTTTCCCTCCAGTCCAGGGTTGCCCGTCTCCTGATCGTCGGACCCTAACGCACCTCTATCGGAGGTCGGCGACGGGACCTGCCACACACACGCGATATTCGAGGTCGACAGTCAGTTGGCCCTCTCGATAGTATGGCTCTACCGTGAGGCCACCTAGATCCATGTTCGCTTTTGGACCGCTGAGCGTGACCGTTGCGCTCACGCTTCTCCTCGTCGCGGTTGCAGGTTCGATTCGCGTGGAAGGGGCGATTGGTTACCCAGGAGAAAGGGAGCTTTCCGTTTCCTTCCCAGGCACCAACGCCGTATCGCTCGGCACCTGGACTCAGGGCGACCTTTACGGCGTTTTGGTCTACTTTCCAAAGCTCCGTGAATTGGGACTCCAAGAGGCGGTGACCGTTACGGTCGTCCCGCCCGGACGCGAAGTGGGCGTTTCCAAATCGCTCCATGCGGGGGATGCCGATCTGTATACGATCGTGGAAGCGCCGACGAATGGTGTGGCCACGTTGCGGGTGCACACATCAGCGGAGGCTCGCGGAAAAGTGGAGTTACTGCGCTACGTGGTTTCGCGCTTCGACCAAAGAGAGCAGGGGAACACGACGGTCGGCGCGGCCGCTGGGAATGATTGGCAACACGGACAACCGATCCGCCTGGGCACGACAATCTATGCCAGTAACGATGAGCGACCTTACGTGCCGCCGGTGGCCGGACCTATCGATGCCCTGCAGGCCCTCGTCACCGGCACGCAATGGTTTGTGTTAGATCAGCCTGAGCCAGGACCAAAACTCGTCCATTTTGTCGTGGATGTGCTGGACCGGGATGTGCCTGTAGACGTGGCACTCTTCGTGCCATCGAGCCGTGCGCCAGGTGAACTCGAGCCCTACACCCGAGGCTCCGAACGCTACAACACCGAGCAGTCAACGAAGTCTCATGGTCTGCAAAAGTTCATCGCGAGAGTTCTAGATCCTGGGAAATACTATGTTCGAGTCATGGGCAATCATCCTTTCTTCCGACTCCGCACGGAGGTCTATGACGTCCCGCCCTTTCACGATCCGGCTAAGGCGCTTCGGCTTGGGCTTGATTATCTGCTTCGAAAAGGCGACAGCTGGCATGCCAACACTCCCCGTCGTGGCAGCGTCATCTTGCGAACTTCCAATCGGCTGGCGGAAACGTCGCAGTGCGTGGCCTGTCATCCCACCCATTTTACGACACGAGCCGAGTTGGTGGCGGTGCAAAATGGCTGGCCAATCCGGGAACGCCCAGCCTTGCAGTTCTTGACGGAGCGTCTTTATAACAACCCACGTCCGCTTTACGGAGCGCCGGAAATGGTGTGGGCTCGCATGATTAGCGCCCCAGCAAACGTCTTGAGCCGTATTGGCTACATGATGGGAACGTTTGAATCGCAGATCAGTGGTGAGTCTCGAGACGGCTTTCTGGAACCCATTGGGGAATTCCTGGAAAAGTATTGGGAAGGGGTCGGTTTGCCGATTACGGAGAGCAACGGGAATTCGCCGCGCGTGAGTGGCTTTGAAGTGGGCCTGCATAGCGCGCTGGTCTTCAAGGAACTGAACCGCCGAACGGAGGATCCGAAGTATGTGCGACTTCGCCAACAAGTGGAGGGAGTCCTGCTGGCGGGCGAGCCGGTGGACCTGATCGACCTGTGCTGGAAGATCGTCGCTTTGTGTGAGCTGGACCGCACCAAGTTTTCGCTGGTGATCCAAGAATTAGTGGGGCGTCTGTTTTCCGAGCAGAAGACCGATGGAACCTTTTCTGTCGTCCTGGCCAGATCCAAGAGCGGCGAGCCGGTTTCTTTGAAGCCGGAAACCCCGCGAGAGTCCGACGGTTCGCCAAAAGCCTCCGAGTTCCAGACGTTTCACGCGCTCTACGCACTCGCGAAGGCGGGGGTTTCCCCGGAGGACCCCCGGATCGCTCCGACCATTCGGTGGTGTTTAAGCCGGCAGTGGCCTCACGGGGGGTGGCAAGGGAATTCGGACTTCAAAAACTTTGACACCGTCTTTCGCGATACCCAATACGCGGTCATGGCATTGAGTGAATTTTATCGCGGTCCAGGTGGCCGAGGTTGGGACGCAGGTTTTTCAGCTCCGCCCGCCAAGCTGCCCGAGAAGGGAACTTCGTCACTGCTTGAGACCTTAGACCAGCAGTGGGCCGATCCGAATCCTAAGGTGGTCAGCCAAGCGAAGTCGCTTCTGCGTCATCCCCAGCCTTTGGTTCGCTGCGCTGCCGCGGCGATGCTGGGCCGGGTGGCCGACGTTACGGCCATTCAGTTCCTGACTCAGAGCTTGGGTGATGGCTCAAAACTCGTGCAACGCGCCGCAGCCTGGGCCCTGCGCCAGATTGCGTCGCGACCTCAGGAAGGACAGGAGGATATTCTGGCGGCGTTGCGTTCCGAGGAGGATCGGGTTCGCTGGGGGGCTGCGCGGATTTTTAACCAGCACTTCAAATATCTTACCCAAGACTCGGAGTTAGGGGAGGCTCTGCTGGAACTCGCGGAGAGAGATCCAGTGCCAATCATCCGCGTGCAAGCGATCCAGTCCCTTTGGCAATGGTGGGTTTGGGAAACGGAGGCGGATGTGCAATCGACGATCGAGGACTTCTTCATCGGGCGCTTGGCGGTTGAGGAGCATCCGTGGGCCCGGCGCAATTTGATGGAAGGCTTGCACAACTTGCTCGATGACAATGTGCGCTACCTTTACAATGATTGGATTCCCGCATTGAAAGCGGAGTCCGAACGAATTCGGGTCAAAGCGGGGCACCGACACACCGTGCGCAGGCAAGCGGAGAAACTGGCGCGGGCGCTGGCGAGTGGCAACGCTGCGCAGTGCGACGGAATCCTTCGCAGCTTTTATACTTTCCATCTGCGCGAGAGCACGGTCGACTGGCCGAAAGAGGTGGGGGAATTCAGGTTTCCCGCGACGTTTGTATCCCCCACCGCGGATCGAGGTGAGAATCTTTGGCTGGACGGCTATAAATTCGCCGCGGCTTACGATCCGAGCTATTCCGGGACGGGAGTTCTCGGCCGCATTGGGAATGATACGGAGCCGCCTACGTTTTACGAAGATTCCGGACCACAGCTCGCGACCGCGCTTCGACAGTTGCTGGATCGACCCGGAAATTGGGCTTTGCCGGTTTTGCTGACCTTACGAAGCAGCCGCGGTGTTCCTCTGGACGGGGCTTTCTCAGCGCGCTTGCTGGCGCTGATTCGCGAGCATACCAGCGAGCTGCCTCAACGGATCGAGTTGCTCCGCGAGGTTGTTCCCGCCCGTTTTACAGAATCGTTGGAATCGGTGGCGATGTTGACGGAAATGATCCGCACTCACCAAGGTCCGGGTTTGGCGTTAGCTGCGGCCATCGTGCGCGACGCCGTTGCCAGTGACCTGCCCAAGAATCCCAAAATCCTGGCGGCGGTGCAGGAGCGTTTTTGTTCTCAAGACATTGCGGAGCGGGATCAGGAAGCGTTACTCGACGTGCTACTCAAGATGACCGAGCTCCAGCCGCTGAGTGAAATCCGTGATCGGGTCTTGGCTCTGAGTCGATCAGGGACTGTGACGATCCGCCAGCATGCGCTGAAAACACTGCTCCGAGGTGATCGATTTCTTCTGAGCACGCGTGCCCGTAAAGAGTTTGAAAACGATCTGGAAAGCGCCGGGGCTGACCGAATGCGGGATTGGCTGGCAGCGGCGACGGCCGTTGATTGGAAGAATCAGAAGACCGAACGAGGGCTTCCGTTGGTGTTGGGAGTCGTGACCACGGGCTTGTCTCACTCCGAGGCCGACGTTCGCCGTGCCGCGATCGATGCCGTCCGCGCGATCGAGCCACTCACTCTCAATCCGTCGGTGCTGGAGAGCTTACGGCTTATGAGCCGCGATGACGTGGCGGCCGTGCGGGATTCGGCCTCGGCTTTGCGCACAGCGCTCGAACGCCGCAGCGCGAGTGGGCAGACGGTCACTCTCGACTTCGATTACTTTGTGAATCGCGTGCAGCCTATTTTTCAGCGTCCCGCTCTGGACGGCGATTCGTGTGCGCGGTGTCATGCCAATCATTCGATCCTCCGCCTCATTCCCGCGGCAGAGGATCGGGCCTTGACCCATGCGCAATTGCGCCAAAACTACCTCTCGGCGCTAAAGGTGGTGGACCCGGTGAATCCGGAGGAGAGTTTGCTGCTGATCAAACCGCGTTCGACCTTCGAGGGGATTGGCCAACCGGAGAACTATCGGAGAACTCATGGTGGAGACATCCGATGGCAGGCCGGTAAAGAGGCCGATGAATATCGCACGATTCTCCGTTGGATTCAGGGCGCTCGAGACTCGATTGCAGCGACTCCTCCCTGAGGTTAGGCCATCATTGTGGCGTCACTTGGATATGCGGCCGGAGGTTTCTGGGGATTACTCAGCGCGCTCTTGGAGTTCGGCTTCTTGGGTTTTCGCCTGTCGCTCGCCAACGGCAGTGATATCGCAAGCTTGGCGGGGCTCTCTGGATGCGCTATCGTCACGGGCGCTCCGATGGTTGGAGAGAAACGGTCGGTGCGATATAGCCCTTGGATCACATGGCTTTGCGGAAGCTTCCCTGGAAACGACTTGCGATCGTTGGAGTGATTGTTGCCTGGACCGTCCTAACCTCGTGGCGCGATCTTAGGCTGGTGGAGTTGAGTGCGATCGGGTTGGCTGTTGCTACCCTGATTCTGAGCGCGCTGGAGGCGAATGCGGACGGTCAGACACGGCAAGGTGACCGATTGAGCACGTTGAATAGTCTCTGCGTCACCGCAATGACGTTGCTGATTTCTTGGTCGGCTCGGCAACACGCTGACGAAAGGCGACAGCTCGGATCTCATGCGATTGTCGCACAAGCCACCGCACGACAGACTAGCAATGAACTGGCCATTGTGCGCCAGCGAATCCACAGTCGCTATACCGGAACCGATTGGGAGGCCTTGGATCGGGAATTAAACTGGGTAAGTCGTTTTGCGGGGATACGGATGACCAAAGTCAACGAAACCACTGAATCCAGTGAATTTGCATTTAAGCTCCATGAAGTCCTGGTCAAGCGCGGCATGCGAACTGCCGACCAGACCATTCACGCCAAATCGGCACCGCCCAGTCCGAGCGATCCGCCGTTGCTCATCTCCGCTGGACCTGGGCGGTTGGCTGAGATGCTCATGAGCTCGCTGCGGGAGGCATTGCTCGTTGCCAAGGTTCGCTGTGCGACAAACAGCGGCGGTCCGGACGAAGGTTGGGTGGACATTACGATTTATCCTAGCCGGGATTTTTG
>JBGAIN010000071.1:0-14199 GCA_044225505.1 Limisphaerales bacterium | reverse complement strand
CTGGAAAGGGTATCCTGCACCCGGATTCGGATAAGAGGCCGAAGGCATCGGCACAGCGCATAAGGCCGTTAGCTTGCTAAGGCATTCGTCGCATTAGTAAGCGGTAGAAGCGTCGAGCGTCCGTCCGCCCCCCCTTCCACGAGAAGGTGGAACCGGCAGAAGTAATAACGCCTGCGACATCGCTCCATCCCGTTCGAAATTCGTCCGTCGATTGGAGGCGAAACGTAAACCCTGGGCTGCTCGGCCACGAAATGCTGAACCCCTGAGGAGTTATCAATGCGGTGAGGACGGGGCGATATGATAATCGCTGGAGATAATTCTCGACCGACCAGCCGCTGAAACCGGGCCATTGCACCTGATACCATGTGTAACCCGATCCATCGGTGAGGACTTGAAGAGGTCCACCCACGACGGTTCCGACTTCACCCTCCGATTGAACTCCCACCACTGGACAATGGATGCCTTCGTCGATGCGCTGGCCTGGGCACGCGCGCACGTTTACGGCAGTTGCCGCTATAACGGCATCGCCGATCGTTAAAGGCGTGCCTCGGCTCAAATGCAGATCGGGATAGTAGTGTTCAAGTATCCAGGTCCAGTCCTGACGGGCTTGGCCATTCGGAGTCGTCCGATCCCGGGTGGAGTTTCCTGGAAATCGCAGCCCCGTTGCCCAGCGGGCCGAACCCCATTGGCATAAACCGCGGCCATGGCCGCTCCGGGTCTGACCCTGGCAGACTGGGTCGGAAAGACACCCGGTTGTTGGCGATGTGAACGCATCGCCACACGGGAAGCCGAGTGAGTTGTTTTCTGCCGAGTATTCCGTAAACCCGATGGCGCTCTTGTCGGCATCCTGCACCATGACATAATTGTCGGTCTCGGCGACAGCCGTATCCGTGGCGGTAGAGGTGGCTGAGCCATAGACCTGGCATGCCGTCGTGCCGCAGATGTCATAACGGGCATTGGCAGGGTGATTCACGGAATTGATGGCGTACGTCCGAATGGCGACCGCACCGGCTTTGAGCGCATTAATCCCTCCCTCCGAATTGGCCCAACTGGCAATCCACTCCGAAGGCAATACTCGCCGGCAATAGGCGTCGAGATCGACATAGTCAACCGAGGCGCCGTCGCTGGCCAAGACTCGTATCATTCGAGGTACACGAACCATCGGTTCAAGCGTCGCGGTTAAATCCGAAGTCTCTGTTGGGGCTGCGACCAGAGAACCGAGTGGCCCCTCGGTCAGTCCAAAGAGGCTATCCGGGGCCTCGGAAGTCACGGAGAACCCATCTTCTCTCAGCATCGACTCACTTTCGACACCGTCGGCGGGCTGGGTCATGAGCCGCGGTTGTTCACGAATCAGTCGGACGCGAAACGTCCAGTCGCCCCCGGGCCACGCTTGGACGGACTCGATGTGTCGGGTCACGAATCCAGGGAGGACGAAGCTTAAGTCGACGAGTGCGTCATTCTCTTGGTCGGTGATCGGAACCGAGAGATGAAAGTAACCTCGACCATTGCTGCGCGCGACGAGCCCTGACATGTGCCTGTCAGAATTCCGTTCCAGGCAAGTAATCTTCACTTCGGGAAGCAGTTCGCCAGTGATATCGTCGACCACAAATCCATGGATCAGCAGCGCGTCGGTCTTTCGCAGTCGAGCAACCTGGTCTGGACGCAACTCTGGCGGAAGCTCGAGCGGGTCGAGGAAGATACGAATTGGCAAGGCATCCTGCTCCGGAACGGTGACCATTGCTGACCAGGGTTTATGGCCCGGACTTTGAATGTGCACTCGATGCCGGCCTGGGAGCCATTTTGAGATCCCGAGATCTGACCGCGCAGAGGATACCGCGGGAAGGATCTGACGTTTCCCATTAAGCAAAATCAGATCCGCTCGGACGGCGGCGCCGGTCTCCGCGTCTCCCAGGCTGACAGCCGAGCCCAGCGGCGATGGGGCACTGGCGATGGAACGAACGATCGCGGCGCTGATCAACAGCCAGAGTGAGGCAAGAAACAGGCGGACGATCACGCGAGACATGGCGCGATCATAACGGAGAGTTCCAGGATGCACACCTGCTTTCAACGGCGAGGGCGAGGGCTGCTCGTGGCTGATCTCCGGTGTGGGACCAGGCGTCGAGGCAAGCGGCGTTGGGGCGGTGCTTGGTTGTGTGATCTTTAGAGGTTTGATAATCAATAAGTTGAGGCGAAATGAGGGAGTTTTTCCTCGTCACCGCCTTGACAGTTGAACCGCCCTGGTGTTCACTAGGCGCGACGGAAAGAGAACCAATGAAACCCGTAGCCATTCATATGAACTGCACGCGATGCTCTCAAGGCCAGCTGGCCTCTTGGGATTGCACGCAAGCAGTCCCTGGCAACCGGGAGGGAATCTCATAAGTTAATTACCAGATTTTCGAGACCCACGGTTGCCAACGCAACCGTGGGTCTTTTGTTTTTGGAGCATGTTTACAACGGCGAGATCAATATGAAATTGAATACTAACCAGCGGCGGGTGCCGATGCGTTTTGATCGGCAGACCCGGTTCAAGCTAAAGCCAAGGTTCGCTCTCTGGAGCGATGCACAAGCTCAAAGTGCCTTCGAGCATTTGAAGGTCCGCTTGATGACGCCCGTTTTGGATGAGGCCTCAGATCCGGACTTGCAGCGCCAACTGCGCCTCGCGGCCAATGAAGCGGCAGCTGTCGCATGGACAACTCCCTATCCGTTGCTGATCCTGCCGGTGTTGTTGCAGGAAAAGGCGGCTGAGGCGCACCAATACGTCCTCCGGCGCGAACAGGTGCAGGATGCCACGCAATTGTTCATGACCTAGTGTGCTGACCGCGAAGTCCCTAGACTTTCGTTGCGCTCAAATTGGCCCTTGGGCGAGGCGTGACGAGAGAGCATGGCCGTCGAGCTCTGTGATCGAGGACCAACGAAGTCCCAGGCTCAATTTCGGTGCAACCCTTTGGGCGGCGATTCTTTGGCGCGCCCGCGGCGTGGCGCGCTCGTTCTCCCGACCTGTCGGGACGGGTATGCGCCTCGCTCGCGCCTTGCGGGAGCACAAAAACCCACGCCGCGAAAGCCAACGGACTTAGAGGACACCGCACTAGGTCGCGGGAATAAACCGCTGACAGAGCAAAGCGGCAATGAAGAATGTAAGAAACAGACTGGCTGTCGCTGGAGTGCCTCCGGCGACAGCCAGGAGGTCAATCAGACAAATTCCGGCCAGAAGGCCAGCGACCGTGCGGCCGATGCTGCGAGTGGGGCTCCAGTAAGTGTCGCGCAGGCACCGAAGGATCCAGCAAACGAGGAGAATCGCCAGACAAAGCGCGCGGAGTTTGTAGGGTCCTTCGTTGACGATCCAAGCCAGAACGATGGGAGTCACCAGCAAAGAAATGGGCCAGAACCGGACGGCGACTCCTGAGGACTCCTTCCGCGCGATATAGCTGATCCCAACGACGTACGATGCCAGCACCGCGCCACTCCAAAGAGAGAGGCCCGTGATTCCGTGCACGGCTGCTGAACTTGCCACCAGATAGAGCTGAAACCGGCACAGCCCCATCACGATCGGTGAAAGGGTGATGGCCTTGTGAATCCCATCGTAGAGGACGATCGCTCCAGAAAGAATCAGCGCACAAGCCAGGGTGTCCCTTCCGAGCAAGCTCAACAATAGCAGTCCAGCTGCAAGCCATCCGAAACCCCACCCCCAGACTTTGCTCGGTGCGATGAGAGCCGACGGGATTGGGCGTTCCTTTCTGAACTGTCGGTCAAATTCAGCGTCGAACGCATCGTTGAGGAACATGCCGCTGATTACAAAGAGGAAGCTCCAGCGCAGAGCAGGGCGAAGCGCCCGGCGCTTCCGCCGCCCCCCAATAGCCAACCAGCCAAGCAATTGGACCAAACGGTGGGCAAGTTCGAGACCCGGCCTAGGATCAGCAAGGTCTTCAATTCACGTCGCCAATTGGTTCTCGCTAACGCGGCAGCCATGGACCGGCTAGCAAAACAGGTCTGGGCAAAAAATCAATGCGGCTTCGGCTTCTGGGCCCACTCCGGGTGTGATTAAATTGGGGTGAGATTAAGGACCGCGGCTGTGTCGTCAGACCAGCCGCAGAATTTCCGCCTTTTCATGAGCTCCTCGAACCACACGAGGTGTTTTCGCGGATGCGGCGCTGCTGCGGCTAGGCTTCGTCGGACTCGCCATCGCCGCGCCCCGTGGAAGATATTGCGGCTGACCTCACCCACTTTAATTCATGCCCGCCCACTCCTCCATACTTGCTCTTGATCAGAGGCTGACCTTGGTCCTGAAAGCCTGGCACGTCATTAAGGCCGGAACCGACGTAGGTCGACCGTACTACTTTTTGAATATGTCCTTTCGCAAACCAATCGTCCCGCTGCCGCTCGCGGAGTAAACCAGGAAGATGGAGCCGTCTCGGACAAGCGGTTGAGGCCCTTCACACATTGGCATGGCTATTGCCGTCTTCTGGCGGGGCGTGCCAGATGGTCGTCCCTGGGTCCGCCGCGATTCCTGAGATCGACGCGGCCTTACGAATTTTGTCGGCGTCGTCGTTTTCGCAGTGGCTTTTTCCCCGGGAACTGCTTACCTAAAACACGAACAACTTGTATGAAAAAGATTTCCTTGCTCTTGGGTATCCTCGCGAGTTCTGCGCTGGTGAGTCTCGGTCAAGACGCCAAGGGAGGACAAACCTTGGCCGAGGTGCAGTCGGTCAAGAAGGACAAGCCCGAGAAGAAGCCCGCAGTCACGCCCCCGAAGCCCACCGACCAAATCCTTGGGAAGAAAGTCGTTTACGGCGGATATTTGACGGATTTCGCGCGGGCCGAGAAAAAGCGACCTTTGTTTAATTTAAAGGCGCCGATCGATCCCCAGAAAGACGTTGAGAACATCTCCTATTATCCGGGGACGGACAAGGTGCAAGGCGTGATTTTGTTTTCGATTAAATTCTAAGGACGATTTGTCGTATGGGTATCTTCTTTGGGCGATTCAAACTCCGCGTGGTTGGGTCTACGATCGGTTTAATCGCCTTGATGGCGCTCCCAGCGTGTGCCAATCCCGAACGTAAAGTGGCGCGTCGTATCGATATGACGCCGGAAATTATCCGTCAGTCATCGAACCTGTTCGCGGCCGATCGTGAGTTGCTGCAATTTCCGATCACGGTGGATGGTTTCAAGGGAGCGATGCGGATTCGCGGATCGGTCGCGACCGAGGCGCAAAAAAGTCGCGCGGAGAAGATCGTCTGGGCGTTCCCGGGGGTGCAATCCGTCCAGAACGAGCTTGAAGTCAACGCGGCAGCGGCCAGCGGCAAGAAGTGACCTACCGCGGAGCAACCTGGCGGCATTCTTCCAGGGTCTGCAAATAGACTTGCCGCGCTGTTTCATAGCAGCGGAGGCGCGGATTTGCGTTCTGCTCGAATTGACAAAGTCGCAGGGCCTGGGCGTAGGCGTCCAGCGCCTTCAACTCACAAGGATCCCGCAGATCGGTGCTGTCTCCGATTGAATTCCGACCGAGACTTGAACAGAGTAGCGTCATGGCGACGAGCGCTGGTCTGACCCAGGCCGCCCCGAATATCGTCAGAGTACCTCTCATAAAACAGCCTAACGCTCGAAGACCACCGGACAATGGGGGCGGTTCGCTGAATCCTCAGGCAAGGAAGCTCTGAAAGTGCCCAGAGAGATTACACGATTTTCACAGCCGTTTTTTTCGATTTTTATCCACGATCGCGAGTATGATCAACAGGAATGCGACGAGTCGAACGGTGTAAATGTAGGGGGAGACTTCAGCACTGGAACGGGCGCTCACGAGAAGCAGACGTTCAATCATGAGGACCCAAAAAGCGGTCGCAAAGATGGCAAAGAGCCGGTCCCGAGTTCTTACCCAGAACCGCAGGAAGAAAAGGCCAGCGACCCCGTAAGCGAGGATAAGGGCGCCTCCAATGGCGATGGCCCAGAGACTCGTATTCATGAACTTAAACGGTGTCCCAAATCATCCCGTAGAGAAGCATTAGCAGGCCGACCAGCGTAATGCCGTTGCGAATGAGTGATAGATCCAGGTCTGGGATAAGCACGAGGTCCACGAACAGCAAAGTGTTGGTCAGCGCGAAACATGCAAAACAAGCGCAACTCCAGAACAGGAGGCGAGTCGGAGCTTGGCGGTAACCTCGGAGGAGCATAATGGCGCAACCCAGACTGGTGGCGGCGCAAAGGATATAGACGGTTTCAGCCATTCGATGGGTCTTTTCTTATGCGGAACGCGTCCGCAAACCCCTGGATTGGGGACGGCGGTTCCGCGAAAATATGTTCGATGACCTGGACACGGTGTTCTTTGTAGGCAATCGCGAGTTGTTGGACGGCAGCGTGAAGTTCGGGTGTGCCTGGATTGTATTGATAGCGCGGCACGGCATCACTTGTGACCTGGACCAGGCCTTGCGCGACCAGTTGATCCAAGCGCCGCCGGATGGACTCGGGATTGCTTCGAATTTCGTCGTAAAGCGCCTGAACCGTTTTGGCATGTTTCGGTGCAGAACTTAAAAGCAGCAGCAATTCCAGCTGTTCCAGGGAAACGATATAACGGCGAATAAACCGGGCAATGGCTTCTGGAAGTTCTTTGGGCACGCGTGCCTCGATGGCAAAGTGGGCTTCGGTTAGACGATTGCAATATTACCCAGGTGGACGATTGCAGGCCAGCCAGTAGTTTTTAAACGCTTTCGCAAAGTCCGCCAGTTGCTGGAAGCTAGCGGGTTTGACGACATAAGAGTTTGCTCCCAGGTCATAGGCTTCCCGGATATCGCCAGGATGATTGGACGATGTCAGCACGATCACGATGGTTCGGCGATACTCGGATTGGTTGCGTAACCATCGCAGCACTTCCAATCCGGACATTTGTGGCAGTTTGATGTCGAGAAAGATCAGGGTCGGACTCGGATGCGAGGCGCGGTCCGCATAAGGCCCAACGCCCAAGAGGTAATCCATCGCCTGACGGCCGTCCGTCACGATTTGCAGTGGCAAATCCACCGCCGCACTCTTCATGGCACGCACCATGAGGAAGACATCATCCTCGTTGTCTTCGACCAAAAGCAGGTTGGCAGCGGTTGCCATACGCCTAGAGATTACCCGCCACGAGGTCGATCCAGAAACGACTGCCTCGCCCTAGGTCCGACTCCAAACCGAGGGCTCCTCCCATGCGTTCGACCCCTTTCTTGACGATCGTCAGGCCCATGCCACTTCCCTCGTAAGTGCTGCTATCATGCACGCGGCCGAACATCTGAAAGATGCGATGATGGTGCGCCGGATCGATTCCGATGCCATTGTCTGAGACCCAGATCCGGACTCTGTTTTCGCACTGCTCAGTCCAAACTTCGATTTCGGGCGTTTTGCCCGGTGGGACGAACTTGGCACCGTTCTCCAAGAGGTTGGAGAGGCATTGCGTCAGGCAGGCTTCATGACCGAGCACGGAGTGCATCGGTTTTCGAATCGACACGCGAGCTTGGGCTTGGGCCAAGCCGCGACTGTCGCGGACGATCTCCTCGAGCAGAGTGTTGAGATCCACCGGACGAATTTCGATTTCAGCTTTGGCTAGCCGGCTGTAAGCCAGAACGTCCTGGACGAGGCCGTCCATGCGAACGGCCGCTTTCTCGATCCGTTGGAGGTACTCCACTCCTTGAGGATCGATTTGACTGGCGTAGTCTTCGAGCACGGCGTGGGCGTAACCTTGCATGGCGCGCAAGGGGCTTCGCAGATCGTGCGAGACACTATACGAGAACGCTTCCAACTCTTCGTTCGCCGCTTTCAATCGGGCATTCAGATCCTGGATAATCCGAATCTGGAGGAGTTGTTGTTCGTTTTGGGCGGCGAGCGCCGTGGCTTGCTTCTCGATGATGCGCCGCTGCTTGGCCAATTCGACGAAGACCCGGACCTTGGCCTTTAACACCTCAGGAATCACCGGCAGGAAAATGTAATCAGCCGCTCCGATATCGTAGCCCTTCAACCGGTCCAGATCGGTCGTGTTGTAGGCCGTGATGAATATAATAGGGGTGTGCTCAAATCGCGGCCGCTGCCGAATCATGGCGGCCGTTTCAAAGCCGTCCATGTCGGGCATGTTTACATCCAGGAGAATGACCGCAAAGTCGCGCTTGAGTAACTGCTCTAACGCTTCTCGCCCGGAGGTGGCTTTAACCACCGTCTCGCCCAGGTTCAACAGGACAGATTCATGGGCCACCAGCTTCCCTGGAGCATCATCAACGATCAGGATGTTGACGCGCTCGTCTGAACCCAACTGCGGCCCGGTCAGCGCAGCGCTGGCGAGGGGCGGCGAGCCCAGATCGGTTCCAACGGCAGGAAGCCGATAGTCCACGAGGGCTTTGGTCGTGGTGTGCTCGCTCTCGCCAGCCCATGAAGCGGGGTGGTTCATCGGTGAAGCCAGACGCGCATGAGCGAGAGGAGTTGTTCTGTGTTCACCGGTTTCGCGATGTAGTCCGAAGCGCCCGCTTCCAAACATTTTTCACGGTCGCCTTTCATGGCTTTAGCGGTGAGTGCGACCATCGGCAGCAGTTTATGCTGTGGATTCTTACGGATGGCACGGATGGTCTCGTAGCCATCCATTTCCGGCATCATGATATCCATGAGCACAAAGGCGACGTCGGGTGTGGCATTGAGAATGTTGATCGCCTCGCGTCCATTCGTCGCGCTTACGACGTGCATGCCATGACGTTCCAGCAGTCCCGTAAGCGCGAAGATATTCCGGACGTCGTCGTCTACCACGAGCACTTTGCGCCCAGCCAACGCTTCATCGGTGTTGTGCAACCGCTCGAGCATGCGCTGCTTTTCAGGAGGCAAGTTCGTGGTGACCCGATGCAGGAACAGCGCGGTTTCATCCAACAGGCGTTCGGGAGACTGGACACCCTTGATGATAATGCTCTTGGCTATTTTCCGCAATTGCACTTCTTCATCCAAGGAAAGTTCTTTCCCGGTAAATACAACAATTGGGAGCTCGTGCAGCGTCGGTTCGCCCTGAACCTTCTCAAGCAGTTCAAACCCGGAGATGTCGGGTAAGCGCAAGTCAAGGACGACACAATCAAAGGCTTGGTCATTGATGGCGTCCCAGGCTGCTTTGCCCGTGCCCACGGTCACGATCTCGACGTCGCCATGCCCGAGCAACTCCAGCATGCTATTGCGTTCCCTCTCGTCATCATCCACGACCAGGAGGCGTTTCGTTTTTCGCTTGGTGAACTCCTGCATCCGATCAAAGGCGACGGATAATTCCTCCGGCGTGACCGTCTTGTTCAGGTAAGAGAACGCGCCGCGCTCCAGCCCGTGATGGCGCTCCTCTTCGATCGTTACAATTTGCACGGGAATATGGCGGGTCACCGGATCTTTCTTCAGGTGACTCAGCACCGTCCACCCGAGCATGTCAGGAAGGAAAATATCCAAGCTGATGGCGGCCGGAGCAAACTCGCGGGCCAGCGAGAGGGCGAGATTGCCGCGGCTCGCCACGACCCCTTTAAATCCTTTATCCCGCGCCAGATTGAGCAAGACACGAGCGTAGTGAGGATCATCCTCGATAATGAGCAACACGGAGTCGTCCGGCCGCACCAGTTCCCGGTCGTCGGGAACTATCTCCACCGTGGGCGTGGGCAGGACTTTGACCATGGAACGGGACGATTCCGTGGCTTTAACAACGGTCGGCCCGATGTAAGATTGCGGCAGGTAAAGGGTGAAGGTGCTGCCTTCTCCCGGGCGGCTCACCAAGCGAATCTCACCGCCAAGCAGGCTGGCCAGTTCGCGACTGATCGCCAGACCCAGACCGGTTCCTCCGTACTTGCGACTCGTCCCGGCGTCCGCTTGCTGAAACGCTTCAAAGATGATGCGTTGCTTTTCCGGTGGGATGCCAATGCCTGTGTCCGTCACTTGAAACGCAACCACGGATGGAGTGCGCCGGAGCAGGGGATGATCTTGTGTCCACCCGTGGGTGGCCAAGGAGATGGAGAAACTGACGTGCCCTTGCGAGGTGAACTTGAAAGCGTTGGACAACAGGTTCTTTAACACCTGCAGCAAGCGCTTCGTATCCGTTGTCAAATTCCGTGGCAACGCCGAGTCCACCGAAATCAAGAATCCCAGGTTTCTCGTTTCCGCCACGTGCCGGAAGTTCCGTTCCACCGTGTCGCGAATGGAATGGAAGGTCACTTCTTCGGGTTCGACGGTTACCGTTCCGGACTCGATTTTAGAAAGGTCCAGGATGTCATTAATCAGGTTGAGCAGGTCTGTTCCGGCGCTATGAATCGTTTTTGCGAACTCCACCTGTTTGCTGGTGAGATTGCCGTTGGGATTGTCGCTGAGTTGCTGGCCCAGAATCAGGATGCTATTGAGCGGCGTCCGTAGTTCGTGCGACATGTTCGCCAGGAACTCGGACTTATACTTCGAGGTGAGCGCCAGTTCGGCCGCCTTTTCTTCCAAAGCGCGCCGGGCTTGTTCGATCTCGCGATTCTTACGTTCGACCTCGGCGTTCTGATCGGCCAACTGACGGGCCTTCTCGGCCAACTCCTCGTTCGTGCGCTGCAATTCCGTTTGGCGGGTCTGCAGTTCGCTGGCGAGTTGTTGAGATTGCTTGAGAAGTCCTTCCGTTCGCATGGTGGCCTCGATGGTGTTCAAGACAATGCCGATACTCTCGGTGAGCTGTTCCAGGAACGCCAGATGCGTGGCGGTGAAGGTGCCGATGGAAGCCAGTTCAATGACCGCCTTGGTTTGACCCTCAAAAAGCACCGGCAACACCACAATACTTTGAGGTTTGGTGTCCACTAATCCCGAACTGATGGAAAAATCCGGAGCTTCAATTCCGGTGAGGTGAATGGGCTTCTTCTCAAATGCACACTGTCCCACGAGGCCTTCGCCCAAGTGCACCATTTCACCGACGGTCCCCCGATGGCGGTGCGCATAGCTCGCCAGGAGCTTGAGCTGCAATTCCGGATCGTCGCCTTCCATCTTAAAAAAGACGCCTTGCTGGGCGTTGACGAGCGGAGCCAATTCGGACAAGAGCATGCGGCCGACCGTGAGCAAATCGCGCTGTCCTTGGAGCATACGAGTGAACTTCGCGATGTTCGTCTTCAGCCAGTCCTGTTCGGCGTTGCGTTGTGTCGTATCGCGCAAGTTACTGATCATGGCGTTGATGTTGTCCTTGAGGTCGGAAACTTCACCACGCGCTTCCACTTGAATCGATCGCGTTAAATCGCCTTTTGTCACCGCCGTGGCGACGTCCGCGATGGCGCGCACTTGGTTCGTCAAGTTCGCCGCCAGCAAGTTCACGTTGGCGGTCAAATCTTTCCATGTGCCCGCCGCCCCCGGGACGTGGGCTTGCCCTCCCAACCGGCCTTCCACACCCACCTCGCGAGCCACCGTTGTGACTTGTTCTGCAAAAATCGCCAGCGTATCGGTCATGTTGTTGATCGTCTCGGCCAGCGCCGCGACTTCCCCTTTCGCCATGACAGTCAGCTTCTGCGTGAGATCTCCGTTGGCCACCGCCGTCACCACTTTGACGATGCCACGAACTTGGTCCGTCAAATTTGCGGCCATCACGTTCACATTATCCGTGAGGTCTTTCCAGGTGCCCGCGACACCCGGAACTTGCGCTTGACCCCCGAGCTTGCCGGCAGTGCCGACTTCCCGAGCCACGCGGGTGACCTCCGCCGCAAACGCGTTCAACTGATCGACCATGGTGTTGATCGTGTTCTTGAGCTCGAGGATCTCCCCTTTGACATCCACCGTGATCTTGCGGGAAAGGTCACCCCGCGCGACGGCGGTAGTCACTCCGGCGATATTCCGCACTTGGGCGGTCAGATTCGTCGCCATGGCGTTGACTGAGTCGGTGAGGTCTTTCCAGGTGCCCGCGACGCCGGGAACGATCGCTTGACCGCCGAGCTTGCCTTCCGTTCCGACTTCCCGGGCCACACGGGTTACCTCGGCCGCGAAGGAGCGGAGTTGATCGACCATGGTGTTAATGGCCTCTTTCAACTGCAGAATCTCACCGCGCACATCGACCGTGATCTTCTTGGACAAGTCGCCGTTCGCCACCGCAATGGTGACATCCGCGATATTCCGCACCTGGGCCGTGAGATTGCTGGCCATGGAATTGACGTTGTCGGTGAGGTCTTTCCACGTGCCCGCGACACCCGGGACTTGCGCTTGACCACCGAGCTTGCCTTCCGTTCCGACTTCCCGAGCCACGCGGGTGACCTCCGCCGCAAAGGCGTTCAACTGATCGACCATGGTGTTGATTGTGTTCTTGAGCTCGAGGATCTCCCCTTTGACATCCACCGTGATCTTGCGGGAAAGGTCCCCCCGCGCCACCGCCGTCGTGACTTCGGCAATATTCCGGACTTGGGACGTGAGGTTGGTCGCCATGGCGTTGACCGAGTCGGTGAGATCTTTCCAGGTGCCCGCGACACCGGGGAACGATCGCTTGGCCGCCGAGCTTGCCTTCCGTTCCGACTTCCCGGGCCACACGGGTCACCCCGGCCATGAAGGAGCGGAGTTGATCGGACCATGGTGTTGATGGCCTGTTTCAACTGGAGAATCTCACCGCGCACATCGACTTCGTGATCTTCTTGGACAAGTCGCCGTGCGCCCGCGGCAATGGTGACATCCGCGATGTTCGGACTTGATCGGTAAGATTGCTTTCGGCCATGGAGTTGACGTTGTCGATGTGAGGTCTTTCCACGTGCCCGCAACACCCGGGACTTGCGCTTGACCGCCGAGCTTGCCTTCCGTTCGACTTCCCCGAGCCACGCGGGTGACCTCCGCCGCAAACGCGTTCAACTGATCGACCATGGTGTTGATCGTGTTCTTGAGCTCGAGGATCTCGCTGGACATCCACCGTGATCTTGCGGAAAGTGTCCCCCGCGCCACCGCCGTCGCCACTTCGGCAATATTGCGGACTTTGGTCGTGAGGTTGCTGGCCATGGAGTTGACGGAATCGGTGAGATCTTTCCAAGTTCCCGCGACGCCGGGGACTTGCGCTTGACCGCCGAGCTTGCCTTCCGTTCCGACTTCCCAGCCACCCGCGTCACTTCGGCCGCGAAAGAGCGGGAGCTGATCGACCATGGGTGACTAATGGCCTCTTCAACTGGAGAATTCACCGCGCACATCGACCGTGATCTTCTTGATGTCGCCGTTGGCCACGGCAATGGTGACCTCGGCGATATTCCGCCTTGGCCGTGAGGTTGCCTGCCATCATATTGACATTGTCGGTGCAGGTCTTTCCAAACGCCTGCGACGTCTTTCACCTGCGCTTGACCGCCGAGCTTGCCTTCCGTTCCGACTTCCCGAGCCACACGGTCGCTTCCGGTGAACACACTGAGCTGCCCGATCATCGTATTCACCAGTTTGGCACTGCGCAGGAACTCGCCTTGGAGCGGGCGACCTTCCATTTCGAGCGACATCGTTTGGGAAAGATCGCCCTTGGCCACGGCTCCAATGGTTCGAGTGACTTCGGTGGTAGACCAGACCGAATCCCGTGATCGGCGTGTTGACGGTCTTCCATGGCGCCACGCTCGAGACGCTCGGAAATTCGCTCGTTGATTTACTTTGCCTTCTTTGCCCACCACTCTGGAAACTGACCGCTCCAGATCTTGCATATCATCTGGTTGGCTTGACAGGAATATCGTTAAACGCATCGGCGATTCGCCCGTAGATTCCCATCCACTGCGAGGGCAGTCGAACGGTGAAGTTGCCGTTCCGCACGGCGACTAACGCATCCAGCAGGACGAGTGGATCCAGGGTGGTCTCGTCCGCCCCCCGCTTCGTGCGTAGGGGCACAGCGGGAATTTCCCGGCTATCCGGCGTGAGCATCTCGCCGTTGGAATTCTTCTTCTTCATGGGATCCGGTTCAATGAAAACGCGTTATCACCGCGCCTGAGTTGACTCGGGAATATAGGGGCTCCGCTTCGGGCTCGGTATCAGGGATCGCCTTAAAATCGCTTGGTGCCCCACCCGACAACGAGGTTTGTTCGCGTTGGCGAACCAATTACCGCCGTGGAAAGACGAGCGGTCACCACACTAGAATCCTTGATCTCCGAAACTTCGTGCCTTGGAGTCAAGTTTGGTTTGACCCGTATTTCGCAAGGATTCCATTTAGCGAGGCGGTGGAACGGAGGCCCCGATTTGATTGAAACAACCAGAATGATAAAGCGGAACAGGTCTGAGGCACCGCCTCGCTAG
>JBGAIN010000313.1:0-4733 GCA_044225505.1 Limisphaerales bacterium | reverse complement strand
ATGCCCGTCCTCGGCCGTCCCGTCGGGACTTGGAATCGCGCCCATTCGCCCTCGGCGTTAAACGCCGAGCTGTCTTCCTCGGATTGCCCCATCCGCCACCAGAGAGCAATTACCGAATGGCATCAGGATAAATCCCGCGCTCCTTTCTTCGCCGGCGGGCAGGCTCAATTTGCGTCCTGACCTTCGATACTTGGCAACTACCGGATTTCCGGAGTCTTCGCTGGAGACCGGCGCATCACAGCAACCCCCATCAGCCGCCGATGACGATGGCTTTGTGTCATTGGTGATTCTGAGGACAAGCCCAGCGCGAAAGCGGCCACCACAGCGAGCCCGACGCCTCCAGGGAGGAATGGCGATGGCTCGGGGAAGCAGACAAGCGGGCTGGTCCCAAGTTGCAGATTCGGCGGCGTCGCCGTCCCACCGCCAAGACACGAATTTGATATGTTCGTAATTCTCAGAGAACCCGTTCGGTCCAATCAAACGCATGAGCACCGTGGCATCACCTCCCGCGGGCACTCCTGGAAGAGCCGGGGTAATCCCCACAACGTAACCCGCGAGGGTCGTCCCCGCAGCTCCACGGAATGTCGTGCTGGCTGGATCTAATGGGACTAGCTGCCCAATGGATAACGGACAGGGCCTCCTAAAAGCAGCACGGAGTAGTCAGGCGATCCGACCGAAAACTCGTCCCGATAGCATCAGCCAGTATATCGTATACCTGGAGCAAATGGCTCCTGGATTCGGCGGCGCCAACATCAGCAATTCCCACGACATCCGCGGACCGGGGCTGCGTCACAGAAAGTCCCGGTAGATTAATGGCTTACGAAAATCGAAATCTGCGACTGGTCCTGCGGACACAGTCGCGCTCCGTAAAATGAGGATTCCTGCGCCCCCACGACGCGCGTTGGGGCAAAGCTGAATACCTTCCTGGGCCGGCCGTGCCGGAAGATCGTGACGGTCCGCGTTGGGGGATACGCAGCGGACGAAGGTGGTGGGAAGAATACGGATTACGATTACGATTACGATTACGATTACGATTACGATTACGATTACGATTACGATTACGATTACGATTATGATTATGATTATGATTATGAAGGACAGTGCCTGGTTGGCGATTTGCCGGCTGCATGCTTCCTTCGGGGTCGGAATCGGTATCGGTATCGTTCCTGGATGGACCCAGCCCACGTCAGCGATGGCAGAGCGGTGCACGTCCAACCGCTCGTGACCAAATCCCACGCACCAGCCTTCGATTACGATTACGATTATGATCACGACGCCGACACCCGTTTTGCGCCAACAATGAGGGTGAGCGACCGACGCTGGAAGGCCTGACCGCCGGTCAGCCACGCAATATACCCCGAGCCCGCGAATAGTAAGGCCGTAGCGGCGTTTCTGCTCCGCGCGATTGTTATGAGCATCTCTCTCCCGTTCGGCCTGACCAGAACGACGTTGACGCTCGGCCCCGTTGCGTTATCGCTGGGGCGTTTTAAGTCTGACATACACCCTCAACGCCGGGCGCGGTGACCAGCCACCCCAGCCATCCAACTGGAAGCTTCTGCGCCTGGCGGATGAACCTGCGCCGTCAGAGAAGTGCCATCTTTCAGCTGAACAATCCACGCGGCAATCGTTGTCGGGAATGCTCTCCCATGCCAAAGGTTCACGTTGTGACTCGTTCCGAAGATGTATGCTGCATACTTGATCGGACACCGTGATCAGAATTCACTTGGCGGATGACCGTTTCCGCGCCGGAAAAGCGTATAGGAGGATGGGAAACGCCACCGTTTGTGGACGGGACCCATGAATCAACCATCCAAAGTTTCATCAAATCCTATGAATCAACTCAACGCTCACAGGCCGCGGCCATCACTGCGATTCCTCCTGCCTCTCCTCCTCCTGAGTTCGCTCGGCACGGCCAGTCATGCTGCCGACGCGGTGCCGTTCAAGTTCGTGCGAGTCATGACCGGGGATGTCACCGACCGCCCGGCCCTCAACAGCCTCATGGAAAAGTGGACGCCGTTTGTGAAGGAAAACTTTCCGGCGTCGCACCGCACCGAGTTCCATACGGACGATTCGGGCAAGGCGATATTTGTCGATTTTGCCAAGGACCTGTCCGAGTTCGAACGAAACGAGAAAGAATTCCAGACTGAGGTCGAAAAGTACCAGTCATTGAACTTACCCAACCTTTTCCCGGTGTGGCATCAGTCGTTCGCGGCCCTAGACACCACTGTCTGGGAAAACCAGCCCGATCTAGCCTACCAGCCGGCCGGGAGTGATTCTTGGGAGCAACCTTTCCGGATGATTCGCATCTTTCATTTGAAGCGGGACAAGGAAGGGGCTTTCGTCGAGGCGCTGAAGGCCCTCAACGAAGTGGACGTTAAGGCGGGATTCACTGTCCCGAGGCTCGTCCTCAAACTCAAGTTCGGTCCGGACGCGCCGGCCATCGCCCTTATTTCACCGGCCAAGGATGTGCTCGACTACTACACCCACTACGCCAAACGCGCCGAACTGCGGGACAAGGATCCCAAGGGCAAGGAAACTCTCGACGCCCTGAGACAAGCCACACGCCGGTTGGAGATTCATCATGACACGCTCCACCCGGAATTCTCGAAGCTGAAGTGACCGGGGCATTCCGGAAGACTCATCGATCGAGGCGACGCGCTTCATGCGACTAGGTTCTTTCGCCGGGTTCCGCTCTTTCAGACCGACTGAAAGGGCGGCTTCGCCTTTTTGTCCAAAGCGGCCGTGGGCGCGAATGAAGTTGACGGTGGCGCCGAGGTTCGGACAGTGTCCGTCTAGCCTGACGGCCACATGCCCGCCTCGACGCATGAGTGACGTAACTCAGATTCTAACGGCCATTGAGCAGGGCGACCCAAAGGCCGCCGAAGAGCTGCTGCCGCTGGTTTACCACGAACTGCGCCGCCTGGCCGCCAACAAGATGGCCTCGCAAGCCGCAGGGCAAACCCTCCAAGCCACCGCCTTGGTCCATGAAGCCTATCTGCGGCTGGTTGGTTCCGGTGATCATTCGTGGGATAGCCGGGGCCATTTCTTCGCCGCCGCAGCCGAAGCCATGCGGCATATCCTGGTGGACCGCGCCCGGCGCAAAAAACGCGCCAAGCACGGTGGCCAGTTCCAACGCCTGGACATCGACGTTGTCGAGATCGCGGCCGAGAGCGACGACGAAAAGGTCCTGCTCGTGCACGAAGCCCTGCACAAGCTGGCGGCGGAAGACCCAGTCAAGGCGGAGGTCGTCAAGCTCCACTATTTCGCCGGCCTCACCCACCAAGAGACGGCACAGGTGCTCAAGCTTTCGGAAAAGACGGTGCGCCGGCATTGGAACTTTGCCCGGGTTTGGCTCTACCGCAGCATTCGATCTCAAGACGAAGAAGCCTCGCCAGCAAGTTAGCCTTGCCCGCTTCGCCCGTATGACGCCAGATTTCCAGCGGGAAGAGGCCCTCTTCAACGCCGCCAGTGAGTTGGAGTCGGCGGCCGCCCGGGCCGCTTACCTGGCCCGTGAATGTGCCGGGGACGACCGTTTGCGCAAGCGGATCGAGGAGATGTTGGAGTCTGACGCCCCCGCGGCGGAGTTTTTCCGCGCGCCCCAGCCTGGGTTGCAGGGTTACGAATCCGTGCCACAGCCAACCTTGCCGGGGCCGAACACGGCGGTGGTCGGTTATGGCAACGAGGCCATCGGTCGCTATCGGCTGCTCGAGAAACTGGGCGAGGGCGGCTTTGGGACGGTTTACGTAGCTGAACAGACCCAACCGGTCCGGCGCCGGGTGGCCCTCAAGGTCATCAAAGCGGGCATGGACACCCGGGAGGTGATCGCCCGGTTCAATACCGAACGCCAGGCGCTGGCCTTGATGGACCATCCGAACATCGCCAAGGTTCTGGACGCAGGCTCGACCAACGCGGACCGGCCTTACTTTGTCATGGAGCTGGTCCCGGGCACCCGCATCACCGAGTACTGTGACCGGGAACGCCTGGACATCCCGCAGCGGCTCGCCCTGTTCATGAGTGTCTGCCGTGCGGTCCAACACGCCCACCAGAAGGGAGTGATTCATCGGGACCTCAAGCCCTCGAACATCCTGGTGGTCGTCCAGGACGGTGTGCCCGTGCCCAAAGTGATCGACTTCGGGATCGCCAAGGCCACCGAACGTGGCCTCACTGACGGAACGGTCCATACGCAATTGCACCAACTCATCGGAACGCCAGCTTATATGAGCCCGGAGCAGGCGGAATTGACTGGGCTGAACGTCGACACCCGTTCCGACATCTACAGCTTGGGGGTCTTGCTTTACGAATTGCTGACGGGTTGCACGCCTTTTGATAGCAAGGAACTCTTGGAGTCCGGCTGGGATGAAATGCGGCGTATCATCCGGAAGCGAGATCCAGTGCGACCGAGCACTCGGCTGCGCGCGATGCTCGGAGACGCCGGGTCCAAACCCGAGGGCCGAAATCCGGAACCTGAAGGTGGAGATGCGAAATCCGCCTCCTCACCTCGGCGGCCACCCATAGGAGATCCGCAACCCGAAGGAGAATCTGCCTCCTCACGTCGGAGGCTCCAGCAGCGGATCCACCTGCTCAAGGGCGACCTGGACTGGGTCGTGATGAAATGCCTGGAGAAGGACCCGAGTCGGCGCTACGAGACGGCCAATGGGCTGGCCCTAGATCTCCAGCGTCACCTGCACAACGAGCCGGTGATGGCAGGTCCGCCGAGCAAAATCTACGCGCTT
>JBGAIN010000070.1:0-39121 GCA_044225505.1 Limisphaerales bacterium | reverse complement strand
CTTCTTTCTCATGTCCGCGGCAATGATCATCCCCTTGATCATGATCATTGGATACCTGGTGGTGCGTGCCTGGCCGTTGCTCTCGCTTCGATTTATCCTCGATCCACCCGTGCGAGGAATGACCGACGGGGGGATATGGCCCGCCTTTGTCGGCACGGTCTATCTCGTAGCGATTTCCTTGGCGATCTCGGCGCCCATCGGCGTGCTCGCCGCGATCTATCTTAACGAGTATGCCACCGAAAACTGGCTAAATCGGCTCGTCAACCTGGCTGTCATCAACTTGGCTGGCGTCCCGAGCATTGTGCATGCGCTGTTTGGATTAGGCGCGTTCGTTTACGCCTCCAAGCTGGGATACTCCATTCTCTCTGCCTCACTGACTCTGGCCATCATGACGATGCCCGTCATCATCGCCAGCACTCGCGAAGCGTTAGCCAGTGTTCCGCACTCCTTTCGCGAAGCGTGCTGGAATGTCGGTGCGACCCGTTGGCAGACGATCTGGGCTGTGGTCCTTCCAAATGCGATCAGCGGCATTCTGACCGGCGTCATCCTTCAAGTCAGTCGCACCGCCGGGGAAACGGCACCCATCATGTTCACCGGTGCGGTCTTTTTCAAAGCCGTACAGAAAGGCGACCTGTTTCCCTACCATTTGAACGAGCAAAGCATGGCACTCTCGATGCATCTCTACACCATCTCGACACAGGTGCCAGGGGTAAAGGAAGCGTTACCATACGCCACCGCGGTCGTCCTGCTCAGCTCGGTGCTACTCGTCAACGCCACAGCGATCGCCGTCCGCGTTTACCTTCGGTCGCGGAAAAAGTGGTAACCAGCGTTCTCGCGATGCAGGCTCAGCCCAAAATACAGATCGAAAACCTTCGATTGGCTTATGGCGATAACGAGGTTTTGCATGGCATCTCGTTCGAGATTCAGCCGAACGAGGTCTTCGGCATTATCGGGCCCGCGCAATCAGGGAAAACCTCCTTGCTGCGGTGCATTAACCGCACCATTGATTTTAGTCCAAATGCCAAGGTCTCGGGGCGAGTAGCCGTTGAAGGAATCGACGTCTGGGCGATGCGCAACGTCTACGAATTGCGCCGACGCGTTGGCATGGTTGCACCGCTGCCCGTCGGTTTGCCTTTGTCAATCTACGACAACGTCGCCTTTGCCCCACGCGCTGCCGGTCTTCGTCGGAAACAGGAATTAGACGCTTTGGTCGAGAAATGTCTCCGTCAGGCCGCCTTGTGGGAAGAGGTCAAAGATCGACTAGGCAGCTTGGGAACAAAACTTTCCGGTGGACAGCAGCAGCGATTAACCATCGCTCGCGCGCTCTCTCATCAGCCCGAGATTCTATGTCTCGACGAGTTCAGCATCGCCATTGATCCCGTGACAACGATGCGAATCGAGGACGTCCTCCGGGAACTCAAAGCCGAAATGACCATCATTCTCGTCACCAATCTTGTCCAACAAGCACGCCGCTTGGCTGACCGTACGCTCTTCCTCTGGAATGGCGATGTGATCGAAGTCAATCCCACGGAGGTTGTGTTTTCCGAAAATCCGGGAAAGCGGCAAACGTTTGATTACGTCAACGGGATTTTCGGATGAGTGACACAGATAATAGCATCACGACCCGGGATCTGTGCCTCTGGTACGGCACTTTCCAGGCGCTCCTCAACGTCAGCGTCAACATCAAGCACGGCCTGATCACTTCGTTGATTGGCCCAAGTGGTTGCGGAAAAACCACACTCCTCCGCTGCTTCAACCGTATCAATGAGCGCTACGAAAACGTTACCACCAAGGGTGAGATCCGGCTTCTGGGAAAGAATATATACGATCCCGACGTCTCATTAATCGAGCTTCGCAAAGCAATCGGCATGGTGTTCCAGCGTCCCAATCCCCTGCCCATCTCCGTTTATGAAAACGTTGTTTTTGGACTGCGCATCCATCGCCAGCAACGCCTTAAACGATCCGATTTGGATGAAGCGGTGGAATCGTCGTTGAAGGAAGTTGGCCTATGGTCAGATCTCAAAGACCGCCTGAAAGACCGAGCCACCGCGCTACAGTTGGAACAACAGCAAAAGCTTTGCATCGCGCGGCTCCTTCCACTGAAACCGGAAATCATCCTTATGGATGAACCATGCAGCGCGTTGGACGTCGCGGGCACACGCGCAATCGAAGAACTAATGTTTGAACTGCGCGGGCGCTACACGATCCTCATCGTCACGCACAATATGGCGCAGGCCCGCCGCGCCAGCGACGAATGCATCTTTATGCTTTTGGGCAAGATCCTCGAGCACAGCCGCACGGGCGACCTCTTCCTCACTCCCAAGAATCCAAAGACCGCGGAATACATCGAAGGCCGCTACGGCTAATCCGCTTCCGATCAACTCGGTTCACCGCGCTCAGCGCAGTCCGATCAGGAATTGCTGATCGGCCGAGGCTTGGCCTCGCTCCAGGCCAATGTCCAATGCCAAGGTCAACGCAGGCAGAGCCCGCAGCGTTCACCGTCAAAGCCACTTCGAACCAGAATGCCCGCGGTCAGCACCGACCAAACCGTGTGGCGGCTGAAAGCTGGCCACCACCCAAAGTCGGCCCTCTCCGCCGCTGGATCATGACCAAGGAAAATCGTGGCAAACGTTCTTCAACGGAAGGTCAACCAGGGAACGACGAACGAGGATCGCAACCGACGACCTCACGCCCCCGACGCACCTGCCATCGAAGTCTCGCGACCTTCCCAGGTCGTGACTCTGCCGAACCTCACTGGTCTTTGGCGATACTAGACCGTTCCTGCAGCCAGGCGAGATCCTGGTTGTTGGCCGACTTCACATTAAGCGGCAGGAATTGCCCCTTCTTCAAAACCGGACAGGTGCGAGGGTCGACCCACTTCTTGATCTGCGCGTGACCATCCGCGAAGGAGAATCCAGCCGCCCGGTTGTGATAGCTAGCCGGGTAATCGACAATGATTCCGGCAGGACCCCGATTCTTAAGATCTGTCTGAAACAGGCCATCGTTAATGCTGTCTTCGCGTTCATCGAGAAAGACCCATGCATTGGCCGCCCCCATGACGCCTAGGTCCCCGGTTTTCTTGAAGATTCGATACTTGTCCTGGCCCACGGCCGCCCCGCCCAGGTAATTCATCCACATGTTAGCAGAAACACTTCGCACTCTTGGCAATAGCCGAGCCCCAAATTTAGTCGCACTCTGGTCCGCTGGGCAACGGTAAGAGGCAGCCGTTCGCAAATACGGCCCGATCTGGGCGTACTTCGGGTCGAGAAGATACAGTGTGTTCGTATTGGCAGGATTATTCGCCGCAAAATCCAAAGCTCCCGAAACCCAAACATCCGACGCAACCGACCCACCGTTCACGCCGGGCATGGAGTCCTGATAGTCATCGGCGTACATTATCCAACCGAGTTGGAGTTGCTTGATGTTATTCATGCAATAGATCCCCTGGGCTTTCGTCTTCGCTTTGGACAGGGCCGGTAAAAGCATTCCCGCCAGGATCGCGATGATAGCAATGACAACCAGCAGCTCAATGAGCGTGAATCCACCTGCACTTCTCCTTATCGAAGGCAACTCAGAGAAGCAGCCGCAACCTCCGCATCTCGTCCGTTTCATAATCAGAAGGTGCGAGCGGCGACTCGGCGTTGTCCAGCACGTTTTTGTCACTGAACGCGCTTCCACATCGCGACGAACATTCCATTGCCGCCGTCGTCTTGGGGAACCATTTGCAGTCGTGCGCTCGGTGATGCTTTCGGTCGAAGCGGATGAGAGATGGTGAGAGGTTCAAATCCAGGCGCCATTTTCTCAAAGTGATCCGCAACCTCTTGGGTTTCAGACCGGGTCAGGGTACACACCGAATACACCAGCCTGCCTCCTGGTTTAACACTCGACGATGCCACGGTCAGCAAATTTTTCTGAACAGCCGCCAGTTCGGCGACGTCTTGGGGATCCGTCGACCAACGTGCGTGCGGATTCCGTTGCCATGTTCCCACCCCGCTGCAGGGCGCATCCACCAGAACCCCATCAAACTTGGTCTTTGTCGGGGGTTTCCCTGGATCCGACCAAATCACAGCCCTATAGTTAAAAACGCGGGCACGCGCTGCCCTGCGTCGAAGTTTCGACAAGCGCCACGCCGCGCGGTCGGTCGCCCAAATCAGGCCACGGTTCTCCATCAAGTCGGAAAGGTGCAGCAGCTTCCCTCCTTCGCCCGCACACGCATCCCACCACGTCTCACCGGAACGTGGGGCGCAGATGAATCCAACTGCCTGAGAACTCAAATCGTGCACCTCAAACTCCCCTGCGTGGAATTCAGGCGAGCGGAACAAGTCCTCGTCACCTGTATAAACGAGGGCGTCTTGGTGCCCTCCCAGACGGGTGCTGCGGGAATGGCCGAGTTTGGCGGCGAGAGCATCGCCTTGGCCCGGACGGGCCCGCAGCCAAAGCGCTGGCTCCGTCTGCAAAGCACGCAACCAAGCTGGATCCACTTTCAACTCCTGATGCGTCCAAGCGGGAATAGCGCGCGATGCCAGATCCTCATTGGAGAATCGCTGAGGCTCCCGACGAAAGTTCTCCGCCCACTGCGCAGCCTCGCCAATCTGATCGGCAAGCGGATCTCGATCATCCAGCCATCCTTGCCAACGAAAGTAACGGAAAACCGCGCGCGCGACCGCCGCTGCGTCCCGAGCGCCCAGATCCCGGTTAGCTTTCATAACGTCGCGCATCATCTGATCCGCTGGATGACGTTGGTCGGTTCTGGAAATGACGTCGATTGCGAGATCGAGGATTGCCATGGGAATCCCGGTAAGCCTGTCTTGCAGACCGCGCAATCTGAGTCGAGGAGATGAAATTCGATGTGGCACAGTAAAAATAGAAATGGCCTGTCAACAACCGTCAACGCGACGTTCGCTTTTGCAGAACAGTTTTGCCTGACCCAAGGGCTTCATCAAATGCTCGCACGCCTGGCATTTGCACACGAATCAATTAGTCAATGCGACATCCTGCTCTGGAATAATCTTAAGCGAGGCAAGCCACCGCAAAACTTCATTCTGCCAAGCATCCCACATTGGCCCTTGGTAACCGTTCAATCCATGATCCCCAGAGGGAAGTTCCAGATATTTAGAGGGGACTTTGCAGCGTTGCAGGGAGTCGTAGAACAGACGGCTGTGAATCGGAGGGACCGCTCGATCGTCCTGAGCGTGGGCCAAAAAAGCCGGGGGCGTCTGCGTCGTTACTTGCTTTTCGTTCGAAAACTCCGTTACCCATTCCTCGGAAGGCGACGGCCCAAGCAGGTTTCGCTTGGACCCGGAATGCGCTAAATCCCCCATGCTGATAACCGGATAAATCAGAACCGAGAAGTCCGGCCGACTGCTGACTCGCTCGACCCAGTCGGACGCATCTGCTCGTCCCGAATCAAAATGCGTCGCCGCGGTTGCCGCGAGGTGTCCACCGGCCGAGAAGCCAATAATTCCGATCCGGTGAGGGTCACAGCCCCACTGTTTGGCATAAGTGCGTATCGAGCGTATGGTTCGCTGGGCATCGAACAATGGGACAAACGCTCGACCATGCGGCAGCCGATATTCTAAAACGACCCCGAGAATCCCATGGCGATTGAGCCATCGCGCTATCCCCTCCCCCTCTTCTCGTGTTACCAGTCCGCCATAGCCGCCTCCTGGACAAATGATCATCGCCGCGCCATTCGGTTTGGCCGGGCGAAAAACCGAGACATTGACCTGCACGTTTTCAGATTCATGACTGCTCACCGGCGCCTGAATTGGCCAAACGGAGAATCGTTCGACAACGTCCACACGGGCATTGGGGCTTGCCAAAGAGGCCGAAGCTTGGGAGGGCAGCAAATCCGCGGCCCGGCTGAAGAGTCCATCCATTTCAAGCAAGTTCACCACTGAAAGCACGCAAGAGATCGCGCCCAGTCGAGAACTTCCTCGAGCTCGGCTGAACCTGACTTTAAGGATCGTTTGGCGCCACGACTGGCAAGCCGCTAGGACTCTCATGCGATGTGTAAGTTACGCTCGGAGCCTTACGATGGAACAGAACGCAGATTCCGTCGAGCATTATAGGAATCAACAGACCGAAACGCCATGCCCTGCGCGGCTTCGCGCTTGACGACGGACACGTGCCGTCGATCAACTACGGTATGGCATATGGGAAATTCGCGGAATGCGATGTGCTACGCCGACAATCAATAGCGTTTTGGCTGCTCGTCGGGCTGTTCCTCGGCGGCGTGTTCGGCAAGAGCAACGTTACTGGTCAGACTCCATCCGCGGAGTCCGCCGCTCCCAAGATCGACGGTATGGGACAGAGCAGACCCCGCACCTTCCAGAAAACGCCTTGGGTCACCGCTTATTATCCAGCTCGTAACCCAATCATGCCGGTAAGTACCATTCCATGGTCTCTGTTTAGCGAGGTGAATCATTTCGCGGCCGCTCCCGGCGTGAACGCCGTTGGGATCGGCAACGGCACTTTGGAAACCAAGAGTTTAAGTGCCGACGAGATTCGGGAATTCGTGGCGAATGCCCATGCAGCGGGCAAGCGCGCGATTCTCACGATCAAAGACAATCCGCAACATCCTGGCGCTTTCCGCGAAGCCACAGTCCCAGAGATGATCGACGTGTGGGTTCGTAACACGGTGACTTTCGTTGACGCACATCATTACGATGGCGTGGATGTCGATTGGGAAAGCGAAGTCCATCCTGGACAATATACCGATTTCCTCTTCCGACTTCGCGCTGCTTTCGGACCAGCGAAATTGATTTCGATTGCCGTCGGAAATTGGAATCAACTCGATACGGTCTCGGCCCAGGCGCAGGCGGTCGTCGACCATATCAATGTCATGTGCTACGACATGGACAATGCCGACTCCGGGACGTGGCACAATTCGGCACTCTTTCAAGCTGGCGACCGCACCCAACCCACTTGCGATTGGCGAGTCGAGCCGTTCCTCCGAGCGGGCGTTGCCCGAGGTAAGCTCGGGATCGGTCTACCTTTTTTCGGGCGGCGTTGGACCGGCGCTATCGCCCCGCTCCAAGTCCAAGGCTCCAAGGTTAGTGGGTGGATAAATTACGGCGAGTTGGTGCAGGATCCTGCGCGATGGCGAACGGACTATCAAGCATGGGACTCAAGGTATCGGGCTGAGTATCTCAGTATCCCAGCCTTGAACGAGTTCATAAGCTATACGGGTGATAGGGCCATTCGAGAAATCTGCACTTGGGCTGCCGCAGAGGGCTTTGGGGGTATGATGGCGTTCGATCTTTCGAATCAATACGACACAAGCGAACGCGGGCTCGCTGCGCACCCGCTCGCCACCGCGCTCTCGCGGGCCGTTGTCGGGAATACTTCTCCAACGAATAAGGTTCGCCGGATTCTATACAATCTGGATGGAGATTCGTGCATGACACTTATCGGCGGTCGCCGAGGACCAGGGCCTGTCCAAAACAGTGACTTAACACGACTGGTTGCCGAACTCACCCAACCTGGGAGCCAAGTGGATACGCTTCTGGTTTGCGTCAATGCGCAGGTTATGTATTACCCGACGACCGTCGGTACAATGCGCGGCTCACTCTCCACGCCCGAAGAACGTGCGGAATGGCCGTTCCAGGAACAGCAGCGCTTCGTGAACATGGAACGATTCTATAGCAGTGGCACTGATCCTTACGCCCTGATCATGACGGAGGCGAAGCGCCAAGGGCTCGAGACTCTCCTCACCTTTCGGATGAACGACGCCCATGGCAACGATTTCCTTCGCACAGCCTTTTGGCGAGATCATCCAGAGTTCCGTCTGCCGAACGGCGCCCTTGATTTCGGGCACGAGGAAGTCCGAGACTACATCTTTCGGCTGATCGAAGAGGCTGTCCAACGTTACGACTGCGATGGCCTTGAACTCGATTTCCAACGCTTTCCAACATTCTTCAAAGAGAACGGGCCCGAACAAATGGACTTCCGGATCCAAAGGATGAGTACGTTGGTCGAACGTGTTCGGCGCATGCTGGATGAGGAAAGCGCTAGGCGTGGACACCGCCTGCTCCTTGCCGCGCGCATGCCCTCCGGCTATGATCAGCAACCGCCCACCTATGAAAAGGCCCGCCGGTTGGGCTGCGATCCTGCGGATTGGGCAAATCGGAGCTGGATCGATTTTATTACGGTCAGTGGATGGCTATTTACAGCTGAGACGCTCGGCATCAGCGAATGGAAGCAGAATCTGCCTGGCATTCCGATCTATGCAGGAATCCAACCAGAGACACGACCTTCCGCTTCAACGACGCGATGCGAGTATTGTCTGGGGCCAGGAGGCTATCTCCAGTTCGCCCGCGAACGTTGGAAAGACGGAGCGGATGGCATTTTTCTGTTTAACTTTTTCACCCAACGCGTGTGGGGTGAGCCCCATGAACCACCTTTCCAAGTTCTATCGCGCCTCGCTGGACCATCCGGAGACGGTCCCTCGCTAGAGCTCTTGGAGTTTCAAAAGATCTGGGATAGCGGGCCACACAACGCGTTTACCGACCTCGCAAGGTATCAAGGCGCTTGGTATTGCGTTTTTCGCGAAGGCAGTGGTCATATTCCCGGTAACAATGGCGTGATTCGAGTCTTGCACAGTGCCACGGGTGAGCATTGGTCGAGCGTCGCTGTTGTGGCGCAAAATGGTGTGGATCTCCGCGATCCAAAACTCTGTATCACACCAGACGGTCGTCTCATGCTGGTCATGGGAGGATCGATTTATCATGGCAACGAGGGACCCGAGCAACGAGTCTGGGAAAGTGCGCGCACGCACGTCGCGTTTTCCAACGACGGCCTGGTCTGGACTGCACCGCAACCGGTCTCTGTTGAAGGGGAATGGCTCTGGCGAGTCACTTGGCACGGATCGTTCGGGTATGGGTTCGGCTACACTTTTAACGTGCCGGCGGAGGACGTTTCGCTATCACTCTGGAGAACCCAAGACGGTGTCAACTACACCAAAATAGTTGCGCCGACGTTACCCCGCGCCTGTTGGCCGGACGAGACGACCGTTCGCTTCCTGCCGGACCACACCATGGTTGCACTCGTCCGCAATGAACGCGGAACTAGCCCAGCATTCCTGGGAACCAGTCAACCTCCGTATATCGACTGGGACTGGAGAATGCCGGGACCGATCGTCCAGGGTCCCAACTTCATTCCCTTCGATGGCGAACGCATGATCTACTCCGGCAGAGACTTCCGTCTCTCTCCTTTCACCGGAGTCGGCATGCTCTCCAGAACTAGCGCCGTGCGAGAACTCGTGCTTCCGAGTGGTGGAGATACAGGGTATCCTGGTCTAGTCTGTCATGAGAACCAGCTCTGGATGACTTACTACTCCTCACACGAAGGCAAGGCGTCCGTTTACCTCGCGAAGCTTGGCGTTTCGAAACGCGGCTATTAGTTGACCTAGGATTGTTCCGATGCCCTGGCGGCTCTTGCACGCGCCTCCTTCAAGCCTGCCGCGTCAGCGCCACCGCTTGCGCCGAAGCCAGTTCGAACACGGCATCGCGCCCAATCACACTCCACCTGACGTAGATGCAGTTTATCATCCATCACTCCCTCTTACCATGCCCCTAAAGTAGATGAGGTTTTCTTCCGATAGCTCATATTGACCGATTGCATTGCTTTGACCCCTAGTCAAAGTGGGGCATGCATCAAGAAAGGGTATCGAGGCCTTTGTATGCGACATTTGAATCTGAAAGCTAAGTTGATCCTGGCGTTTGCCTCGGGTCTGCTTCTTGTTCTCACTTCTGCCCAGTGCCTGCAGCAATATCAGACACGAGTTGTTCTGCGTCAGTTTGCGGACCAGAATGCGACCGCCCTCAAAACTCGCGAAACAGAACATGCGCATAACCTGCAGTTCGCTGTCCATCGCGCAATGGCAGACTCAATCGAGCAGGGAGAGATGAGTCAACTGGAAGCGCAAATGAAGGATTTTGGCACCCTGCAGGGCCTTCTTGAATACTCTCTCTATGACAAGCAAGGGCAGATCGCCTACTCGACTGACGTGGCTCTGCTTAAAGCGAAACGGTCGCTCCAAGAGGACGTCAGAACCCAATTGCTTTCGACAGAGAAGAAAGTGGAACGACAGACGCCGGACGCATTCGAGATCTTTCAGCCGCTCGTTACCAACACCAAATGTCTGGAATGCCACGATAATCTTCAGCAAGGCCAACTAGGCGGAATAACGCTGTTCCGCTACTCGACCGCGGCTCTGGCCGACTCAGAGCGGCAGTGGACCGGGGCAGTTGCTGGAATTCGCCAGTCCAATCTTAAACTTGGGGTTTTAACTACTCTCGCTGCGGTGGGGGGGCTAATCGGACTGGTGGCTCTCTTTGTCGATCGGCTCATTGCACGACCGATTTCGGCGATCACGCATGACTTACTCGGGCGTTCCCAAGATTTAGCAAACGTCGCCGGGAATTTCTCTGAGTCCAGCGAATCATTAGCTCAAGGGGCAAGCCAACAAGCAGGATCACTTGAGAAGACGAGCGCTGCTTTTAAAGAAATGTCCCACAGGATCAAACTCACCGCCCAGAACGCGGCCGCAGCCAAGGACCTAGCAGATCAAACGCGCCTCGCCGCGGACACAGGCTCGCAGGACATGGAACAAATGAATGCGGCCATGGCTGAAATCAAATCCGGTGGCGACAACGTGGCTGAGATAATCAAGACGATCGATCAGATCGCCTTCCAAACCAATATCCTAGCGTTGAACGCAGCGGTCGAAGCAGCGCGTGCGGGCGAAGCTGGAATGGGATTTGCCGTCGTCGCGGACGAGGTCCGCAACCTGGCACAGCGCAGCGCGCGTGCGGCCAAAGAGACCGCGGCTAAGATTGAAGATTCCATCCAAAAGAGCCGTCACGGTGCGGTTATCAGCACGAGAGTCTCAAAGAGTCTGACCGAGATTCGAAGCAAAGCGCGTCAGATGGATCAGCTTGTGGGCGAGATAGCAGTTGCCTCTCGTGAACAGAGCCAAGGGATCGAGGAGGTCGGGAACGCCGTTACCGAGATGGATCAAGTCACACAACACAACGCCGCCAACGCCGAAGAAAGTGCGAGCGCCGCCGCAGATTTATCCACACAGGCTGAAGTTCTTCGCGGCACTGTGGATGCCCTGGTTAGATTGGTAAACGGTCGCATCCCCGAGTCGAACGGCGGCCTTGGATCAACAGGGTCAAGCGATCCACTCCCAACCGAAACCGAGGCCTTGAGCTTGTCCGTGGTCGGATCCTAAATGGACGAAGCCCGAGACAAGTTGGCCCAAGACGCACCTTGACTCACGCCGGTGCCGTCGAGCGACGATTTACACAGCGTTGGCAGCGGCCGGTTCGATTCAACAGATTGCTGTCTGACCTGGTTTCACCTCGGCCCCAGCCGATCACTCCATCCGTCCAGCAGCTTTCTTCACAATAGATAGTCCTACCGCCCGCCGCCCCGAACCCGGGTAGAACTCGAAGATTCCATGCTCTTCGGGCGATTTGCCGATGGTTCACCACTCCGACGGCGGCTTCGGTCAACCAGGTCCTTGAGCGTGGAGAAGCCGAGTTCGCGACCTCAAGGATTGAGCTTGGAAGGATACCGGCGGGCCAACCATTTCACATCGGTCGGTGCCTTGGTCTCGTTGGGACTGGAGCTGAACTTTCCTTGATCCATGCTGGCGGAGTACTTAATCATCGCCGCATCCACCCATTTATGCGGTTCAGCGTGCCCGTCCGCAAAATTGAACGTGCTTGAGCGTCCATGAAAAACGGCCGTCGAGTCGATGAGCGATGCACCTTTAAAATCATTGTCCGGTCGACCCTGAGTCATCAGCCACGATCCAACATTTTCCCCGCGCGGATCATTCTCTTCCACCCAAACGAATCGCTCGCTTGGCGACTGAATCGTAGATTGCTTGTAGATCTCTGGAGCTTCACCATTGAGCGTGCCGACACCGGACAGACTGACATACGTAAACCCTTTGCCGATTTTCAATTTGAGCCGCGTATCGCCTGGACAATGAATAATCCCAGGAGACGGAGCGTACTTATAGAGCGCCCCCTGCTTGTAGCCTTCTTCGATGATGATCTGCAGCTTCTTCTCTGCACTCGCGCCAGCCGGGTAGGTTGGCAGTATCGGCGGCGGATCGTAGCGCCATGGCACATCCTTGGTTCCATTCAGCGCCTGCAAAAAATTCACGACGCGCTCTTCATTATCGGTCGCATACATCACCCACCCCAAAATCAATTGCTTTTGGTTGCTCAAGCACGCCACTTGCGTCGCCTTGAGCTTCGCCTTGGAAAGCGCTGGGAGCAACATGCCAGCGAGAATCGCAATTATGGCAATCACAACCAGCAATTCGATGAGAGTGAAACCACGAGCCCTAACAAAAGCCTTCGGGAAATATTTCATCGTTGATAGACCTTCGCGCAACTGCACGCCAGAGGCAACAACTCATTTTTGCCAAGGCGGGTTTTCCGAACACAGGGAATGGCGCGGTTCAGGAACTGCAACGGAAGCTAGGGCATCTTCGCACGTAGAGGGAGACAATGAACGTCTTCGTCTCCCTCGAAAGCCGTCCAAGGCCCTTTGAGTCCAAGCATTTCAAAGCCAGCAGGTCTCTGTGGCAGGTCGCTATCCCGAGGAAACGATTTTTCGGCCTCGGGCGCATGCACTATCGACTTCAGTCTCGACCAATCTTGCGAGCGGCATAGATCGACTGCAAAACTCGCACCGGTTTTTCTCGGTAAACCCTCGCCAACTCACCCACCAAGGTAGCTAAGTCTTCACTGGCAGGGACAAATTTCGTATTCGGCTTCATCGCTACCTTCGCTACACAGCAGGTGGTCGCCAGCCAATTGGTGCAATCGTTGTTTGATCGATACCAGATTGCCTTTCATGGCTTCGTTAACAGCTTGTGCAGTCCAACGACGTTCTGGCAATTCCCGAAAAAGGACCAGGATATCCAGTCGTTCGACCGAACGAATGCAACGGTCGAGGAACGCGATCAGTTCAAAAGTCAGGTCGCGGTCCGGGCCCGATTGAGCACGCGACGCCGTCACTTTTTGTTGCCCACTTGGTAGTCCAAGGCTGCACAACTGATCTGATATTCGTACCGTGCACTGGCTTGCGCGATCTGCGCCGCAGTTTGGTTCAGTTGGGCCTGACTGAGCTCGACGATAGAACTACTTCCAATCGCGAAACGCGCTTGAGCCAGATTGAAGGATAAGTTTGCCTGAGCAAGCAACTGATCCGTGATCTGCATCCTCTCCATGGAGTTAATCGCATTAATCCTGGCTACCCGAACATCACGGATCACATTGTTCTGTTGCTCACGCAAAAGTTCGTCCGCCACCTTCACGCGCAACTCCGCCTCAGCTTGGCGCGCCGAATAAAGTCCACCCGTATAGATCGGGAAACTCAAGTTCACCCCGGCAGCGGCATAGTTCTCGGGCAATCGGTCGTCGCGGATTGGAATGACGCCGACACTGCCAATCGCCGATACTGTTGGATAACGCAAGGCGCGCTCAGCTCTCGAATACTTCAGCGCCGCATCACGTTCCAACCGTAGCCGAATCAACTCCGGTCGTCGCAGCAAGGCCTCTTGAACAAGGGAAGATTCGTCTGTGCTCACCGAGGGAGGCAACGTTTCTTCCTGAAGCGCAAAGCTCGGCTCGTTCGGAATCCCCAACAATGTTCCTAACCTCACCCACGATGCTCGGAGATCATTCTCGGCCCGTGATAACAACAATCGTCCTTCTTCGAAAGCGACCCGGGCAAAACTGACGTCCAACGCGGACTTCAGCTTATTTGTGGCGAGAGCCGACACTTGATCGAGAAGCAGACTTCGTGTCCGCACGGTCTCGCGAGCGACTCGGAGGACTGATTGGGCCGCAAGCGACCCAAAATAAGCCGAGTCCACCTCCACGATCAATTGAGCTCGAGTCGCCGCAGTGTTCTCGTCGGCTGCCTCCTGCCGAAGTTTCGCGCTCGCGGTCAGGTTTGCCGTCCGGCCAAAATCAGTAATAATTTGGCTGACAGTCAGTCCTTCGGCATTTCGGTCAAAAATTGCCGGATTGTTCAATCCTCCCGCTGCGATCCGGGTGTTGTCGTCGCACGTGCCAACAGCCGTAGCGTTGGCGGACAGGGTGGGAAAGAAACTCGCCCGCGCCACACGCACTCCTTCTTTCGCGACTAGGGCAGTCAATTCGGCCGCCGTGATCCGCGGATGGTTGTGCGCGGCCAATTCCTCAGCGGCTCGCAAGCTCAATGTCTTGGCTGCATTCGTGTCCGCGAGCCCGGTCCCGAACCACGGCCACGCAATGCCTAATCCAAGCCCAGTCCATTTGATCAGTCGATCCATCGGAGTTCCTACAGAGTTCCAGATTTCGCTCGTTGCTCAGTTCCCCCATGCACTAGAAGGTACGCGGCCGGAACGATAAAAACGGTCAACACGACGGAAAATGCCAGCCCTCCAATGATTGCTCGTGCTAAAGGAGCATACGCTTCGCTCCCCGTTCCCAAACTCAGGGCCATAGGGAGCAATCCAATTAACGTCGCTAGGGAAGTCATCAAGACCGGTCGAAGGCGGACTCGCCCCGCGGCGACGACTGCGTCCCGGACCGACTGGCCATCTTCACGGAGGCGTCGGATAAACTCGACGATTAGGATGCTATTGGAAACGACGATTCCAACCATCATGACCACACCCATCAGAGACATGATGTTCAATGTGGTTCCGGTCAGCATCAAGGTGAGCAAGACTCCGGTAAGTCCCGTGGGCACAGCCAACAAAATGATTAATGGGTCAAGGAAGGACTGGAACTGAGCCACCAAAATCAAGTAAACCAACAAAACCGAGAGGATAAGCCCTAAACCAAAGCTCTTGAAGGACGACCGCATGCCTTGAACACTGCCGCGCAAATCAACGCGCGCACCCGCCGGCATCGGCGTTTCGCGGATAATCCGCTCAACTTCGTGCAAAACGCCGCCCAGATCCTCGCTTGCCGGCATCACGTATACGTCAACCACACGACGGAGTTGATAATGGTCAACTTCCGTTGGTGCACGCATGTGATGAACTTCACTGATGGCATCCAATCGCGCCGCGTCGGCCCCTTTTGCGGCGCGGATGGGAACGGCTTGAAGGTCGCTCAGGTTTTTGATCAGTCCCTCCTTGTATTGAACGGTCAGAAGATAATCGTTGCCTGTTCTTGGATCTACCCAATAGCTAGGCGCAATCATCGCGTCCGATGTCAACGCGGTAATCACGTTGTGAATGACTTCTTTGGACGTCACACCCAGTTGGCTGGCACGTCCACGATCAATTTCCAAACGAAGTGCTGGATAATCCACGTCTTGCGGCACCAGCACGTCGCTGACACCAGGCAAGTCGCGCACCTTGCGCGCAATCTCGACTGCCGCCGCGTGCGTGGCCTTCAAGTCGGAGCCATTGATTTGAATATCGATCGGCGCGGGCAAGCCGAGGTTGAGGACGGCGTCCACCAATCCGCCCGACTGAAAGTATGCGCTGACCTCGGGCAGCTCATATCTGAGCCGGCGTCGCACGCGATTCATTGCCTCATAACTGCCGATTCTATGATGCTCATTGAGGCTGACCTGAATGGTCGCTGTGTGATGGCCGGAGTTGCTCGTGTAAATAGACGAAAAACCTGGCTGCACCCCGACGTTGGCAACAATAACGCCCAAATCCTCCTTAGATATTTCCTTTCGGATCATTTCTTCCACTCGCTGCACCAAGCCCTCGGTCATTTCTATCCTGGTGCCTGTTGGCGCTTTGAGATTGATGACAAACTGGCCAGGATCCGTTCGCGGGAAGTAAGCCATGCCAATTGCAGGGTAAACGCCCAAGCTTAAAACGAAGATCCCGGTCAGGCCCAGCACGGTTGCCAAGGGGCGTCCTAAGGCGACATGCAGCATTCTCCCGTATCCGCCGAGCAGACGCTGAAACTGGTGGTTGAACCAGACGTTGAAACGCCCTGCAACGCCAACGCTACCCGGCGCTTCCGCGCCGCTATGTGCTGGCGCACGGCGGATAAACTTAGCGCAAAACAAAGGTACCACCGTAAGAGCGACGAAATAGGAGGCAAACAAAGAAAGCACGACCGTCAGCGCGAGGGCGCTAAAAAGAAAGCGGCTAACACCATACAAGAACGTGACTGGGAAAAAGACGATCGCCGTCGTCAAGGTCGATGCTAGCACCGGCAATGCCACCTCGCTGCCTCCTTTCTCCGCAGCCACTTCGGGTGACTCGCCCAATTCGATGTGCCGGAAGATATTCTCCAAAACGACAACCGAGTTGTCGATCAAGCGAGAGAAAGCCAAGGCTAATCCGCCTAGAACCATAGCATTGATCGTGTTGTCTCCCATGGACAACGCCAGGAATGTGGCCAACGCCGAAAGCGGCACCGAAAGAAAGACCGCCGCTGTGGCGCGGAGATTGCCGAGAAAAACCAAGATCATCACTCCTGTCAAAACCAGTCCGATAAGTCCTTCGTGAACGAGATTCTCAATCGCGGTCCGAACAAAAACTGACTGGTCAAAGAGCACGCGCGCGAGCAGTTGCTGGGGAACATCGACCAAATGGGCGGCGCGTTCTTTGATACCGTTTACCACCGCGATGGTGTTCGCGTCTCCTCCCTGTTTGAGCACCGGAAGGTAAACTGAACGTTGACCGTCCACCCGCACGAGATTGTTCTGTATTTGGGAGGCGTCTTTCGCTTCGCCGATGTCCGCCACCAACACCGAAGACGCTCCTACGGTCTTGAGCGGAATCCGATTGATGTCCTTGATGTCCTCCACCTGGCTGTTCGCATAAATGTTGTAATCGAACGGGCCGATACGCACATCGCCCGCAGGGAGAATCAAGTTCGAGTCGTTCACCGCTCGAACGACGTCCATGACGCTCAATTGATGGGCTTCAAGCTTGAGCGGGTCGACATAGACCATGATCTGACGATAACGTCCGCCAAACGGCTGCGGCACCGAAGCCCCGGGCACGTTCGCCACTTGGTTGCGCACCGCATACTGGCCATTGTCGCGCAACTGAGTTTCCGTTAAGCCGTCGCCATTCAGTGTGATTAAACACACCGGCAGTGACGAGGCATCAAACTTCAGCACTACCGGTGGCAACGTCCCGGGAGGTAAACGTCTCAGATTCGCGTTCGCCAGATTCGCGATAACACTGACGGCATTATCCGCATTCATGCCGGGCTGGAAGTAGACCTTGATCAGACTCACGCCGGGCAACGACCTTGACTCCAGATGGTCAATCCCACTCGCGAGTGTGAAGAAACGTTCAAACCGGCCGGTAATATCGTTCTCGATCTGTTCCGGCGGCATTCCAGAATAAAACGTCGCCACCACGACAACGGGAATCTTGATGGAAGGAAAAAGATCCACAGGCAGTCGAAAAACACTCGTGATACCCACAACACTCGTAATGAGGCAGACAACAATAACAAAATATGGGTAACGTAACGCGAACCGAGACATGCAAACCTCCTCAAGCAGCTACTTTCGGATCTCCCGCACCAGGTCCCGCAAACGTTCGACTGAAAAATTGTCTGAACGGCAGAGACCGATGATCCGTTGTTCCTCCTCCTCAATCTGGGCCGAGACACGGGGAATCTCCGGCGCTACAGCTAACGGCACAGACACAACTCCGTGTCCATCCGCGTGGATCAAGTCGCCGGGAGAAATGCGTAATCCAGCCACGGTTACCCCTTGCCCGACCTCCACGATGTGAACGTAAGCGTGCGAAACGGAAACGCATCCTGCAAAAAAGTGGAATTTCGCGGCCCTGACCTCCGGCAAATCCCGCACGGCACCGTTGGTCAAAGCCCCGAGGCAGTGCAACGCCTGTAAGATCGACGCATGAACTTCCCCCAAGAAGGCACCTCCGGGCATTGGCGCATCAAGATCCTCGATTACCAGCAAGCGGGGTGCGGGGACGGCAAGGACATGGTCCCACCATTGAGTATGCTCGAGATAATGCTCGCGTTCCGTGGGCGGATTCACCGAACGCACTTTCAATGTCGCGGCATAGCCGAGCATCGGCCCCAGTTCGGGAAAGAGACAGTGAATGCTGCCGTCGCCATAGCCTTCATTCCGGAGACGGATGCGGAAACGCTCGATCGCATTGGCGACGCGAGGGGTCCCCAGACCTCTCAACCTTTCGAACTCCTCCGACGTAAGATTGGGCGGCATCATTTCATCGCATGAAGGGTCTCAGTCAACTTAGGCACAACCTTTTGCCCCGGTCGGACCTGGCCGCGGCTTCCCATGAGAACTAGATCAGCTTCCTCCAACCCCGAGGTGACTTCCCACACGCTGGCCATTTCCAATCCCACGGTGATTTTGCGTTCAGCAACAACTCCGTCTTTGCCGATCAAGTAGACGGTCGGGGATTGTTGGCCGAGAACAGCCTCGACGGGAACAACGAGCGCCTGTTCCTTTCGATCGACTCGCACGACGGCCGCAGCGTACATTCCTGGGACCAGCTCGAGATCGGAGTTTGGAACATCCACCTCGACCTCCATCGTCCGCGTCTGAAAATCGATCCGCCGACTAAATCGTGACACTGTTCCCCGATATTTCCGCTCTGACGTTGACACTCGAATCTCTACCGGCGTTCCGACCAGGATCTTCGATGCAAAGGACATCGAAGCTGGAAAGCCAAGGCGCAAATGATCGATTTGCGAAAGCCGGACCAACGGCGCCGTGGACGAAGTGCCTCCCTGTACGAGAGCTCCGGGATCGAGATAGCGCTTCGTGATCACTCCATCGAACGGCGCCACAATCCTTGAGTACTGAACCATCGTGTTAAGTCTCTTGACGTCGGCGTGAACCACGCCGACTTGCTCCTTCGCCGCGGCCAAGTTCGCTTCAGCTGCCTGGTGCTTGCTGCGAGCGATGTCGATTTCCGCTTGGGCCACCAGGTTCGGTTGGGCTTGGTCGACACGGAGCAGGCGCGAAAGCGCCAGGTGCGCTTCGTCGCGAGCGATTTCCGCTCGCTTCGCTTCTTCTAAACTCCGCTTCTCAACTGCCTTGGCGCGCTCGAGATCATCCGTAAGTTCCGGGATCTCGAGGGAGGCAATCAACTGCCCCGCCTTCACTTTATCTCCGATGTCGACCTCGATCGTTTCGAGAAAACCTGTCACCTTGGCATGTAAATCGATCTCCTGGTACGGTCGGAATTCTGCGTCAAACACTTGCTCGCGCCACAAATCTTCCCGCCGGACGGGAGCCGCCGCCACGGATGGTATGGCCCGCGACGCAGTCTCTTCCGGCTTGGCCGAACCGCTGAGAAGAAACCCAAGCGGCAGGCAGAAAAGTGAGATCCCCGCTAACCCGAGCCACCAGCGTCGCTGAGATTTATTCCGGCTTTGTTTCAGGAATTTTAACATGAGCAAGGACCTCCGAATCGTGAATCTTGTTGGATCGTAATTCTTTCATCTCATTTGCCAGAGGCAGTTCCACACGGAATTGACTCCCCTCTTTTTCAGCGCTTTCTACCGACACTTTCCCGCCATGTGCGACGCAAATCGACTGCACGATGGCCAACCCCAAGCCGGCCCCGGCCACCGCCCGGTTCCTCGCCTGATCTGCCCGGTAAAAGCGTTCAAAAACATGGGGCACTGCGTCCGCTGCAATCCCAATTCCATTGTCGGTCACGTCCAGAACCGCCCAACCTTCTTGTGTGGAAACTTGCAGTGTGACTTTGCCTCCGTCCGGCGTGTACTTGATCGCATTGTCGAGCAGATTGACCACCAGTTGCTTCAGCCTTGCTCGGTCCCCCTGCACCAATACGGAAGCAGGCGTTACACAACGAATCCGGATTCGCTTGTCTTCCGCGAGCAAACCCATTTGATCTGCGGTCGACACCGTCAACGCCGCTAGATCGACCGCAACCCACTCTCCGCGTGCTTCCCCCGCGTCTAACCTTGAGAGCATCAGGAGGCCCTCGACGATTTTGGTAAGCCGGTCGACCTCTTCCAGCAAACTGCCAAGGCGTTCCCGGACGCCAAGCCCGACTTCCGCGCGTGCCAGCAGCCCTTCCAGTTCCCCACGCAAGATCGTCAAAGGCGTTCTCAATTCGTGGGACGCATCAGCGACAAAGCGCTTGGAATGCTGGAAGGCCGCGTCCAACCGTTGAATCATCCGGTTTAGGGAAAGAGAAAGGCGCTCCACTTCATCCCCGCTCTCTACGATCGGCAGTCTCTCACTGAGATTGTGAAAGCTGATATCTTCCGCACTCCGGGCCAATTGGTCCACTCGAGCCAGAGCACGTCCCACCAGGAAATAGCCTCCAGCACTCGCCACGACGACTGCCATGCACAATGAGAGCGCCATAACTCTGGTGACATCTCCTAAAACGGCATCGACCGGTTCCAATGGCGCCCCCGACTCGACGAGCCAGAGCCCACCATTAGGAAGACGTGCGAGATACCGGGCAATCAACAAAGCATTGTGGTTGGAGAGCCGAACTTTCCGCGACGTCGTCACTCGCTCTGGCCATGGCGCCTCCGGCACGACCGTAGGATCAAAGCTATGATCTTGAGGTTCGGATGAACGGTAGATGACCTTGCCATCGGCCGTACGAATCTGCACGAATCGATTGTTTTGACCCGGTGCGAAACGCGCCTCGACCTCGTCGGCTATCGTCGCCACGCCACGTTTGAGATTCTCGGCAGAGAGAATTTGGGCAATCTGATGCGCCCGGCCCAATTGCGAATCGCGCACGGTAGCTTCGAGGTAATGTCTCAAGGCGGCGATTGTTGCCAGTCCCAAAAGCAGCAAAACTGCTATCAGCAACCCTGCGTACCAAAGGCCAAGTTGGAAACGTAAGGAACGCGTGGTCATGGCTCCGCGGCGTCACTCAAGCTGTAACCCGCTCCGCGAACCGTGCGGATGAGCTTACGGGGATATGGGTCGTCCACTTTGGCTCGGAGGTGCCTCACATAAACATCAACAATGTTTGTGGCTCCTTCAAAACTTTCATCCCAGACGTGCTCGACAATCATCGTGCGGGAAAAGACCCGCCCTGGGTTCAGCATCAAATACTCCAGTAACGCGTACTCCTTGGCCGTCAATTCGACGCGTTTCCCGCCTCGCTTGACCTGCTGCGTCAACCGGTTCAATTCCAGATCACTCACCCGGAGGGTGCTCGAACGGTTCACCGGACCACGCCGTAGCAGCGCCTTGACCCTCAGCACGAGTTCTGTGAACTCAAATGGTTTGGTCAAGTAATCGTCAGCCCCCGCATCAAAATTCCGCACTTTATCGCCCATGCCGTCCCGGGCTGTCAGAACGAGAACGGGAACACACGAATTCACGCGGCGAACCCGCTGCAAAATCTCTGTGCCATCCAACCGAGGAAGCATGAGATCGAGAATGAGAAGGTCATACGGATAAACTCGAACCATATCCCACGCTGCCTCTCCGTCATAGGCTACGTCGACCGCAAGGTTCTCAGCTCTCAGCCCCCGAGCGACAAAGTCCGCCAGTTTCTTTTCATCCTCAACGACCAGCAATCGCATAGAATATGACTTAACCGATTATTTAGTCTGGACAGCAACGTGGCCGGTACTCTCCGAGTCACGCCATCCCAGAATCCCTCCGCTCGGATGACGGACCCACTTCTCCGTCTGCGTCCGCTCCACGGCGGGAGGCGCTGTCACGCCGTCCAGGTAGACCACCGTCGTCTCCCCGGTCCGGACCCTCACCGGCACCCGCACCGTCCCAAGTTGGTTCGCTTGCGCTTCGATCACATACTTTCCCGGAGCCAATTCCACCGCTTCTGGGCTTTCCCCGAAACTCCCTTTTCGATTTCGAACAAGGATTGTTTGCCCACCTTGTTCGGGCGAAATTCGGTAAGCAGTATGCTTCTGGTGGTCGGCGTCTAGTGTGTCGTACTTATCCCAATCAGAATAGACCAATAGTGAGCCACGGTCCGTTCGGTTGACAGCCGGGGCCTGCGCCGGGCCAATCGTTTCTGAAATGACGCGAGGCTGGCCGGCCGCACAACCGGTCAATCCTACCGCCGCAATTAACACTGGAATCCGCAGTTTTGCCAACGAGAGTCTCATATTCTAAGAACTCCACGAGCAGGTTCACCGTCGGTCCGGCGCCATTTCCAGCCCCTTAATCCGCACAATCCGCGTATCGTGGATAGGAGCGGCGCTTCGGATTGGGGTTGGCCGACTCGCGTTCGTTCTATACGAGTGAACCATGCTCACATTAACGTCCCCTTAACCGGCGATTAAATTTCGTTCAGAATCTCCAGAATCCAGCCAAGGTCCTGCGTCCCAATCGGCGCCCCATTCTTCCCCAGGCAACGTTCCGGCCTCCATTTCAGCAAGTCCCTTATGACGTGCGTCCCAGCCAGGTCGTGGCCACGTCACAGAGCTGTTGGACTCGCACATTCATCACTCAAGCTTGGATCGTTAGTACCGCTGCTGATCCAGCGGACACAACCCCGCGGGTTTTAAACGGGGTTGCACCGGCCTTGGCTTCCAGAAGTCCGCTTGGTAACGTCTCATCAACGTTTCGTCGTCGCGATTTCTGTCAACTCTCATGAAGACGTATTGTTCTCGTCGGTCATTTGTGCATCGGGCTGTGCTCTTGCTTGCGCTCGTCGTTTGGCAAATCCACGCGGTGCGCGCCGGTGCCCCTGCCCGTCCCGAGCCGTTGGTCGCGTGGTCGACGGAACATGCCCTATTTCAAATCGACACTGCAGGGTCGATCACTGCCATTACCCAGCTACGAACCGGCCGCAACTACCTCGCCCGGGGCGAACCTGCTCCCGTCCTGAGCATCCGGTCGGAAGGACGATGGCAGACACCGGAGTCGGCCACGTGGGACGCAACCGGGCAGCGCCTTCATCTGCGCTTCACCGGCAGTCCTGCCCAGGCTGTCCTCGCGGTGACAGCCAAGCCCACTCACATCGTTCTCTCCGTCGTGGAAGTGGTCTCTCAAATCTCGGTCGAAGTGGCGCTTTGGGGTCCCTACCCCACAACTATTCGGGCGACAATCGGAGAGACTGTCGGGGTTGTTCGCGATGGAGACTTTGCAATCGGGCTACAGAGCCTCAACCCAAAGACAATGGGAGGATACCCCAGCCAGGAGAGCGACATTGAATCGGGCCGCGAAACCGATGATCACGGGGTGTACGCCGACCTGCCACCCGAGTTGAACAAGGATCAGAGTTATCGCGGGGATACCGCATGGGAGCGCTCTTTCGGGAGCGAATTAAGGGCTTATACGCGCAATCGCGAGCGCAGTCGGGTGATGTCAAATTGGGGTCACGAGCGCTTCTTCGCTCCGGCATTTCCCGATGGAGGGGTGCAAGGCAGTAGCATCGCGCTTTTTGGGTGCCCCGCCTCCAAAGCGCTCGAGACGATTGGGCGCATTGAGGAATTGGAAGGGCTCCCCCACCCGATCCTTGGCGGCGTTTGGGCAAAGATATCTCCAGAAAGCACCGCTTCTTACCTAATTGTGGATTTTGGTGAGGGCACCATGCAGCGGGCAATCGAGATGGCGCAGCGTGCCGGGCTGAAGTACGTTTATCATAGTTCGCCGTTTGCGACTTGGGGGCACTTCCAACTCAAGCCGAATGCCTTCCCGAACGGATGGAGCAGTCTGCGCGCCTGTCGCGATCAAGCGGAGCGGGCCGGTATTCACATCGGTGTTCACACGCTTTCTAATTTCATCACCCCAAATGATCCTTATGTCACGCCCAAGCCAGACGCGCGCCTGGCTCAAGTCGGGTCGAGCACTCTGTCCGCGACGGTGGACGCAACGCAAACGAATATCCCTGTGGCTGACTTGGAACTATTCCTTAAGAAGAGTGCGCTCAATACGGCCCGGATTGGGGACGAACTCATTCGCTATGCTTCCGTCTCTAACGAGGGCGAAAAGCGATTGCTCGGTTGCGAACGAGGCGCATGGGGTACCCAGGCTGCTTCGCACGATCGTGGTCAACCGGTGGCCAAGCTGCTCGACCATGACTATGGGGTTTTCCTCACGGATGGCGACCTAGCCCAGGAGATAGCGCGCAATCTCGCGGCGCTTTTCAATGATACTGGCGCCCTGCAAATTTCGTTTGATGGCCTCGAAGGCAACTGGTCTACGGGCCTAGGCCAATATGGCCGCACTCTCTTCGTCAAGGCGTGGTATGATGCCCTGGCTCCAGAGTTACATGGGAAAGTGATCAATGACGCCAGTAATCCCGGACATTTCAATTGGCATATCAATACCCGAATGAATTGGGGCGAACCTTGGTATGCGGGGTTTCGCGAAAGCCAAACGCTCTACCGATTCAAGAACCAAGTCTATTTCGAGCGTAATTTGATGCCGCGGATGCTCGGCTGGTTCGCGCTTCGGCCGGAAACAACACTGGAAGACATCGAATGGATGCTGGCGCGGGCGGCGGGTTACCACGCCGGTTTTGGCTTGGCCACCAGTTTGGCTAGCACTGCGCAACTCGCGGCGGACCCTTCATCGGCCGACACTCTACAGCGATTTGGAGCCACTCCCGCCATTCTGCAAGCCATTCACCATTGGGAAACAGCTCGCGTGGCCGGCGCTTTTTCGCCGTCGATTCGAGCCGCGCTGCGCGACAACACCCGAGAATTCCACCTCTCAGCCATTGGCCAACACGCCTGGAACCTCTTCGAGGTTACAACCCGCCACTTCACTTACGAATCAGGCAACTCGGAAAGAACGGAATACGCATTTGAGAATCCCAACGTCCAGCAAACTTTACAGTGGATCATTCGTTGTGAATCGACGAATTCCATATCGTCAATACACTTGGAAGTTGACGGGACCCCCGCCCTGACCCTCGAAAGTCAGGCATTACCTCCAAAAACAGTCCTCAGGTACACCGGTGGGCCTGAAGCATTGCTTTGCGATGTCGCCGGCAAAGAACTGCGCCGACTCGCGGTGCAACCTTCTGCCCTGGAAGTGAACTGCGGCCCTCATCGCCTAAGCCTCACCGCCGGAAGCGCCCCAGGGGTAAAGGTAAAAGTCGAGCTCCGTACCCTAAGCGCCCCGACGCGCATCGAAAGCGACCACCCAAACGGTTGAGCACGCATCGCCCCTCGCGGGCCCGCGCCGTCTCAAGAATCCGCGTGAGCCCCAGGATTGAGGCTTGTCGAGTAAAGTGGAATCGCGGAGTTTCATAAATCGATGATGCAAACACTGAAGCCTCTGGGTTGGGTATTAGTCGTCCTCCTCGGGCCGTACGCGGGATGGGCCACGGGACAAGCCGCCGAGACGCGAGTCTCCAAAGAGGCCCCGGCCGCTGCCCGCTCGATCCGGCTCCCTGGGCTTCACAATACATTTGCCGTCGCGGATGGAATTTATTCCGGATCGCAACCGGAGACGGAGGCTGCTTATGTCGCTCTGGCGGCGCTCGGGATAAAAACCATCATCAGCGTGGATGGCAGCAAGCCGGACATCGAGTCAGCGCGAAAGCACGGGCTCGAGTACGTTCATTTGCCTGTGGGCTACGACGGCATATCAACTCAACGGGTTGCGCAACTGGCGAGAGTACCCGCGCTTCGACCGGGCCCTTATTATGTGCATTGCCATCACGGGATGCACCGAGGACCGGCCGCTGTGGCGATCCTCTGTGAGAGTAGCCAACACTGGTCCACATCGCAAGCGGTGGCTTGGATGCAACAAGCGGGAACGTCCAGCAATTATCCTGGTCTCTATCGCGCCGCGGTCGATTTCAAAGCCCCGTCCCAAGTGGAGCTGGTCGCGGTGAGGACGCTGCCGGAACGTGCGGACACCTCATCGCTAGTCGACGCTATGGTGGCGATCGACTCGCACTATAGCGCTTTGAAGCGAATTCAGCAGAACGGGTGGACCTCCCCACCCGAACACCCGGACATCGTTCCCAAAGTCGAGGCGACCTTGCTCTTGGAACAGTTTCGGGAACTGCGGCGACTGCATCCTCCGAACAGAAACGCAGAGAGTTTTCAAGAGTTGTCACAGGCTTCGGAACAAGCGGTCTCCCGGTTGCGAGACTTGCTCGTTCAATCGGGAAACTCCTCCACCCTGGATGCCGCGCTGCAGCAGACCACGCAGACCTGCGCCGCTTGCCATAAAAAGTACCGAGACTGATTGCGGTAACGAGCTGTGCCTCCCGCTTCTGCCTCATTCCATCCCGTCCAGGCATCGTCGGACGACCTTAGCCAGGGCGCGAATATCGTAGGGTTTCGGCAAATAGACGAGGCCGGCATGTGCCAGAACCTTCGTTTCTGCAATTTCGGAGCTATAGCCGCTGGAGATGATGGCTTTCAGACTGGGCTTGAAAGCACGAAGCCGCTCCGCCAACTCCAGCCCAGTCATGCCTTCGGGCATTACCATGTCGGTGAAGAGAAGATCAATCTCGGGCCCGGCGAGCTGCCAAGATTTCACCGCCTCCTGGCCGTTGGCCGCCTCGATGACGCGGTATCCCAGCATGCGAAACGTCTGGGCGACAACCTGGCGCACTTTCACTTCATCTTCGACCAGGAGAATCGATTCGTGGCCGCGCGGAGTCTCAGACAACGGTGGGTCAGCCACAAGTTGTTCAGAAACCTCGTCCAGAGCCGGGAGGTAAACGCGGAACGTTGTTCCCAGTCCCGTGGCGCTATCAACCTCCAGCCAGCCCTGATGCTGCGCCACGATTCCGTAAACCGTCGCCAACCCCAGCCCAGTCCCTTTGCCTGGCGCTTTCGTGGTGAAGAAAGGTTCAAAAACACGCTTGGCGGTGGCAGAATCCATACCGCAGCCAGTGTCCGCCACCGTGAGGCAGACGAAACGCCCCAGACGTCGGTTGGCATTCTTTTGAGTGTCGTCCGGCCCTAAGGTGACGGCGCGAATACCGATCGTGATTTGACCGCCGTTCGGCATGGCGTCGCGGGAGTTCACCACGAAGTTCATGAGGACTTGCTCCATCATGCTGGCATCGGCTTGAACCAGCGGGAGCCCCAACTGCGCCTCAAAACGCAATTGGATATCCTCGCCGATCAAGCGCCGCAGCATTTTCAACAGGCTCCCCATAACGTCGTTCAAGTCGAGCGGCCTCACCGCCAGCACGGAGCGCCGACTAAACATAAGCAATTGACGGGTAAGCTTGGCTGCGCGATCGACTTCTTCGGTGACTTCCTGAAGTGCCTCTCGAGTCGCTTGGTCAAGTTCCGGATTCCTCAGGACCAGTCCCAATTGCAGCATCACGGCCGCGAGAATATTGTTAAAATTATGCGCGACACCGCCGGCCAGTTGCCCCACCGCCTCGAGCTTCTGGGACTCGCGCACTTGAGCCTCCAGGTGCCGACGCTCAGTAATGTCCTGGAATGATCCCATCACCCGGACGACCCGGTCGTCCTTGAGAATCGGCCGTCCGATCGTCCGAACCCATTTTGACACGCCCTTCGCGGAGATAATCCCAAGTTCCAGGTCGTACGGTTGTCCTTGTTCAACGGCGGCCCGGACGGCCGCTACAATCCGAGGGCGCGACTCGTCGTCATAAAATCCGAGTCCTTTTTCCACGGTGGTCTCAGATCCGGGTTCAAGATCGTGAATCCGAGCCACCTCATCCGTCCATGAGCCCGCTCCAGTTACCGGATCAAACTCCCAGCCTCCAACTTTCGCGATATGTCCCGTCTCCTGGAGGAGTTCCCGATGATACCGCAAGGCGGACTCTGTTTGCTTCAATTCCGTGATGTCGACGGAAACTCCCATGATGGCTCGACTGCCGTCAGCCATCGCGAACGGAATCTTGGTTGTTTGCAGGATGCGTACCCGGCCGGTACTGTCGGTAAACCGCTCTTCGGGGATCTTTTTGGCGCGCCCGCTTTCGATCACTTCGAGATCATCGCTCCGATAGGCCTCGGCCTCTTCGTGATTTGGCACGAGATCGAGATCGTCGCGGCCGATCATCTGGTCGGGAGTAAAACCGTTGGCCGACGCGCAGGCCTGATTGGCAAAGAGGTAATAGCCTCGTTCGTCCTTGGCGAAGATGAAATGAGGAACTAAGTCGATGACCGACCGCAGCAAACGCTCGCTTTCCCGCAAGGCCTCCTGCGCACGGTGACGCTCGGACATATCCCGCGCCATCGCCAAATAGTGTCGTTTCCCATCGTGGTCAAAGCAACCAAACCGAATCTCCACCGGGAACTTCGTGCCGTCCTTGCGCCGATGCCACCCGCCCGACGTAAAAGGAACGTTTGGTTTGATCTCCGACCAGAGCGCTTGGGCTTGAACCAGTGTCAGACTGGTCTCGATATCAATGACGTTCAACTGGAGCATCTCCTCTTTCGTATACCCCAGAATTGCACAAGCTTGCGGATTGACGGCCACGAAACGACCGGCGAAGTCATGCACGAACAACGGATCGGACGCCTGATCGACATACGCGCGAAACCGGTCTTCGCTCGCACGCAAGGCGTCTTCCCCTCGCTTTCGCTCGGTGATATCGCGGCTGATGCCAAGAACGCCGAGCAACGCTCCATCCGGGCCTCGATATGGCGTTTTCAACGTTTCCAACAGTGCTTTCCGGCCGCCCGCATACTCCACCCACTCTTCGTTGTGGAGCGGTTTTAACAGTTCCAAGACGTGTCGATCGCGCTCGCAAAAAGCGGTTGCGATTTCCGAGCTAAACAGGTCCCGATCGGTCTTGCCGATAATTTCGTTTCGAGTCTGTCCTGCAAATGCCGCAAACGCCGGATTACACCCCAAATAGACACCGCGCAGATCCTTGTAGAAAATCAGATCGGGGATGCAATCCAACAGGGAGTTGATTAGTCCGGCCTGCTGGTTGTTCGCTTCTTCCGCCAGTTTGCGAGCGGTGATATCGTTGGAAACCGCCATCACGCATTTCACCCCGCCGAGCGTCACTCTATCCAGGACCACGTCTTCCCAAAACACGCGCCCGTGACGGTCCCGGTTTTTCCACTCAAATCGTTGCTCACCCTCCCGAGCCGCTTTGTGGATCCAGCCTATTGCCTCCGCGCCGGAATACGGAGGCTCCATCCATAAGTCCGTTCTCTGAAGTTCTCCCAGCGTTTTAAATCCATACGCTTCAATGGCTCTCTGATTGGCCTGCACGATCTCGCCCGTCGTTGCGTCATGCACCAGAATCGCAGTCGCTGCGCTCTGGAACAGCGTGCGAAACCTCGCTTCACTCTCCTCCAGGTCTTTCCTGGCTTTTTGACGTTCGCGTAAGAGACGCCACGCCCGCTCAACCCGGTCAACCGTTCCCGGCAAATCCGCGAAGCCGCATGGAGACTTCACCAGGAATTCCATCGCCCCATTTTGAATGGCAGCCACAGCTGCCTTCTCGTCGCCCCGATTCGCCATCGCCACCACGGGAAAGGCACCGTTCTCCGGCGGTACACTCAACACGGCGTCTATCAAGGCCTTCGGCAGATGGGAATCGAGAAACACGAGATCCGGTGTCTCGGCAGCAACGGTTTCGACATACTCCGCCAAAGTCGACACTCGCCGCGGTTGAGCCACGGCCGATGGTGAAGTCGCCAAGGCCTGGCGAATCAACTCTGCAGTCGCTTCATCCTCATCGACGATCAGTATCCGTGTCGCTCGAGTGTTCATCCATTGGCCAAACCGTCCGCGCCGCCTTGGAAGTCTGGGGTCCGGCCATCCCTCGGGCCGCACCGGCATCTCCAAGTTGGTTTTGTCGTGTCTCGATGGTTATCGAGCGAGCAGCGGTTCCAAAGGTTGTGGCCGAGTCGTCCGTCTTCAGCTGCTCCAAATTTGCCGAAAACGCGCCTTGTTTTGCTGCAACGCCTGCAAAAACTGCATTCATCGCAAAACAGTTGTAAAATCAGGCCCCCTCCCTATCTTTCATCGAAATGTCGGCGTCAGACAGGCCACTCATCATAGCCGGACGGGAATTTCGGTCGCGCTTGATCCTCGGAACAGGGAAATTTTCCTCTCCAGAGGCGATGCGCGACGCCTTTGCCGCAAGCGGAACCGAGTTGGTCACGGTCGCCCTAAGGCGCGCCGACTTGACCGGAAAAAAGATCCCTTCGCGAAAATCTCGAATTCATCGATCCGAAGCGCTACTTGTTGCTGCCGAACACAAGTGGGGCGATGAACGCGAACGAAGCGGTACGCTTGGCTCGTTTGGCGGTCGCCGCTGGGCTTCCCAATTGGGTCAAGCTCGAGATCCATCCGGATCCTCGATACCTATTGCCAGACCCGGTGGAAACCTTCGCGGCGGCGCAGACTCTTGTCTCGGAAGGATTTGTTGTTCTTCCTTACATTAATGCCGACCCGGTCCTGGCGCGTCGGCTCCAGGATATCGGGACAGCGACGGTAATGCCCCTGGGTTCACCCATCGGATCCAATGGCGGACTGCAAACCCGGGATCAAATCCGCATCATTATTGAACAGGCCTCCGTTCCTGTGGTGGTCGATGCCGGACTAGGCGCGCCTAGCCAAGCTGCCGAAGCGTTGGAACTAGGAGCAGACGCCGTGTTAGTGAACACCGCGATCGCGGTAGCCACCGACCCCAACCGCATGGCCATGGCTTTTCGGCAAGCGGTCGAAGCCGGACGCAGTGCTTACGAAGTTGGTTTGGCTCCCCGCCACCTCACGGCCAGCGCCACGAGCCCCTTAACCGGATTCCTGGATTAGGGAATCCCCCTGCAATGAAGACCCTGCGTTTACCCCGCGTCCGTCAACTCCTCCAGCAAGGGCGCAGCACTCGCATCCTGGTGGTCGGGGATGTCATGCTCGACCAGTTTATCTGGGGCCACGTGCGCCGGATTTCCCCCGAAGCGCCTGTCCCAGTGGTCGATTACGATCGGGAAAGCTGCATGCCCGGGGGAGCAGCGAATGTCGCTCGGAACCTGACGAGCCTTGCCAGCCGCTGCGATCTGGCCGGCGTGATCGGTCGCGACGAATATGGGCGCGTTCTCCAGCGCCTGCTCCGCGAAGACAAAGTGGATTGCGATGCCTTGGTCACTCTCCGGCACCGACCGACCAGCGTTAAAACTCGCATTATCGCTCATCGACAACAGTTAGTCCGAGTTGATCGGGAAACCACCGATGAGGTGGACAACCGAACTACCCAACAGGTCCTCTCGAGCATTGAAACCCGGCTCCATGACTGCCAGGCTGTCATCGTCGGCGATTATGGCAAAGGCGTTGTCACGCAAGAGCTTCTCGATCATCTCAAAGAGACCTGCCGGACCCGCGGTCTCTGGCTCAGCCTGGATCCCAAGCCGGTCCATCAGCTCAACCTGACCGGCCTCTCTTTGATCACACCCAATCGCAAAGAAGCCTTTGAGCTTGCCGGAATCGTGGATAGCGGCCAGCGTTGCGAGCCCCTCAAAGACGGTAAGCTCCTCCAAGTAAGCGAGTTGCTCCTTAGTAAGCTGCAACCCGCACTCCTCCTGATCACCCTGGGCGACCAAGGCATGCTCTTGTGTGGCCGAGGACAGCAACCGTTCCACATTCCCACGGTCGCCCAGGAGGTGTTCGATGTTTCCGGCGCAGGCGACACCGTCATTGCCTCATTCACGTTGGCGATTGCTGCCGGCGCCTCTCCGATTGAAGCAGCCATCTTCTCCAATCATGCCGCTGGCGTGGTGGTCGGCAAGGTCGGCACCGCCGTTGTCACTCCTGAAGAGATGACGGCGAGTTTTCAACGACGAAGCTCATGATTGCGCCTAAAGCCGTGTTCCTGGATCGCGACGGCACGATTATTGTCGAAAAGAATTACCTGAGCGACCCGGCGCAAGTGGAGCTCTTCCCGGGAGCGGGAATCGCACTACGCCGCCTTCAAGACGCAGGATTCCAGCTCTTTATTGTCACCAATCAGTCCGGAATCGGACGCGGCTACTATACGCTCGCCGATTACGAGCGAGTTAATGAACGATTCCTCAGCCTGTTAGAAAAGGACGGAGTCCGCCTGCAGAAAGTCTATTTCGCTCCCGAAGCCCCAGATCAGCCAAGCCGTGGAAGAAAGCCATCCCCGCAGTTTCTTTTCGACGCCGGGGATGAATTTGGCGTGGATCTCTCCCAATCCTACGTCATCGGAGATAAGTTGATCGATGTCGAATGCGGTTGGAACGCCGAAGTCCGGATGCCTCTCCTGGTCCGAACTGGGTATGGACGCCAAATGGAAGCTAGTGTTCGCGCAGGACGTTCTGCCGCAATTATTTCAGACGACCTAAAGAGCGCCGCCGATTGGATCTTGGCGGATTGCGAGCCTCCGGCCGCTTCCTGTTAAAGTTACTCGTTGGCTAGTTCAAGAGTAGTCGTCTCCTATCTTCTGGGACCACTCGTTCAATTCCTTCCGCCATTCGCTCTTCCTTCGCTGGTGACCCACTCCAAGTGGGTTACCAGTGGGTCACCTCCGAATGAACACCGAATGAGTCGCGAACCATTCGGGCCGCACCGACGAAGATTAATCGCCGCGTTTCAGGTATTGCGGAATGAGGCTATCTCGAAGAATAGACGCCGGTTCCATTTCACAGCGCACTCTCGATCGCCCGGATCAAGCGCTCGAATTCCGGTTTGTCGAATCCGACCGACTGGAACAAGATCTTGCCGTCTTTCCCAATCAACACATTTCTCGGAATGTATTGCGACGCGAATTTTCCATACACCTCGCGCTTAGGATCTCCTGCGATCGGAAAGGTAAATCCGTGCTTCTTCTGAAACGCGGCCAACTCGGAGTTCTGGTGCTCACGTCCGACCGCAATCAATACCAGACCCTTGTCTTTGAACTTCTGCCAAACCTCTTTCTCGAGGTGCGGCATCTCTTCCAGGCACGGACCACACCAAGTAGCAAAGAAGTCGAGCAGAACCAGTTTACCGCTGAAATCCTTCGAATCGAGAGGTTTACCATTCAAGGGAGTCAGCGTGAAGCTTGGGGCAGGTTGGCCGACCTTGGTCAGCGTGCTTTCGTCAGGGGTCGGTTCAGCCCGAAGGAGCAGCACTGCAATCGTCAGGGCCAGGAAACTCGCCAGGATCTGTTTCATTGGTATAGAGGGTATGTTTACCAGGACTTAGACCGCTCGTAGAGAATCTTCGTTCAGGGGATGCGATGCACGCGCAAGTAGGATTTCAAATGGCAAAACGCGTCCTCGACCTCCAAGAGGTGTTTGTAGCGGCTCACCACGCCCGCTTTGGGAATCTGCTCCGGCTGGAGCGGCATCAATATCCGTGCCACGCGGTCGTTTTTTGGACGAACACTCCGGAGGAACGAGCTCGAGATTGGCTGACGCTTGTCTTCCACACGGCCTTTCGCGAACTGCTGCTCCATAGGCGCAGTCCGCTATGCCGTCTGGTGCTCGTCCTATTGCCTCATGCCTGACCATCTGCCATAACTCTGGCGCTCTTCTGTTCAGGCTCGTCGGAAACCCAGCATATTTCTATTCCCCAACAGCTTCCGTGTTCCCTTGAATCGTAATCCTCCTTGTAATTGTATGGGTCCTCCCCCACTTTCGTCCGCCCTGCGTCGCGCCCACAGCGGGGCGTCACATCCAACCAAAACTGGCGATCGAGGATTCGCGGGATCGTCCCAATCGCGCGTCGCGACGGCACCACCGAATCCCGGAGCAAATTGCTCCTGGTATGTGAGACATATCTCCCGCCAGTCGCTCTATCTCGGGTTGATGGCTGAATGCGTTCTTCACGCCGATACACCAAGATTTCTTAAGAAGGGCAAGGGCAAGTGCTTACCCTCTTTGCCCATGCCTGATGAGGTCCACGCCTTCGGCCCGAAGTTAAAAGCTGACTCTCGGAAAAGACTACGTTGGTTTTCCTGATTGCGTCTGTTCCGCATCAAGGCCGAACAGAGAACAAACTGTTTTTGAACAGAAGGGAACGAAGAAGCTGGCTGCGTGAGACCCTCCGTCGACGACGGGTTGCCGGCAATTCAAGATGCTGACGCGCTGGCTCGCGATCTAAACCAACGATGGGTCGCCGACGAGTCACAAGGCGGAATCTAACTCCGTCTTCCAGACGCCTTTTTCATCTCCGATCGGCAATTGCCAGTCCGAGTGTAACGTGCGCTGATTCAGGCATTAAGGAGGGCGTTTGGGAAATTTTGCAAGCGCGGATAGTCTGCCGGCTTAATCGACCGAATGAAATGGGCGGCAGAACCGCGAGGTCAACGCCTCGAATCCGGCGACCTCACGCTCTCGTGGAATGTGCAATCGTAGCTGCACGACCTTCCCAGGTCGCGATTCTCCGGAAAATCGGGTCGAGACGATCAGATACGATATCAAAGGGACAGTAGATTTCCGGCGCGCGGAGGCGCCTCGCTTACTCGTCATCGGTTGGGAATGGTCACCGGTTTCGAACGACGGTCGTCAGCCCGATCTGGTGACTTTTTGTCACCACCGATCTTCGGTTTGGGAACGGTCCGTTCCCAAACCATGCGTCCATTGGTTGATTTGTCTCACACTCTGTCAACAAATTGTTGCCAGCTTGCAGACGGCATAGACTGCAGTGGTGCGGCAAACGAGTTTTAGAGGCACCTTAGTCCTTGCGCGCCAGCGTCTTGGAGTGCACTAGACCGCTGGCGCTTTTCCGTCCAGACGCGTCGACAACCGTGTGTCTACCTATTCTCCAAACGTTTCCGTCGCAGTCTACCGTCGTTCTCGTTCTCGTAATCGTCGCGCACCTCAGTCCGCCGCCGATTCCCCGTCTGATTGTGAACCATCACGTCTAGCCACGGTCGGCGATGAAGGTATGTCGTCCGGCGCGCATTGGCGGTGCAACGGACTCCAAGAGCAATTTGCGCCGGGCATGTGCGACAAGTCGCCAACCAGCCCGTCCAAGGCATTCGGCAAACGTCGGCGAGCAGCACTGCAAAATGCCCGTCGCGGTCAGCAAACGGCCTGGCTAATTCTACCCGTTCTACATAACGCCAGCGGCCCATAGGGCAGCGCAATCGCCAAACCGATTCAGGCCCCTCAAAGCGTCCGCGTGACGCTCCTCTTCACGCACGGGCTCGCGAAAGGGAAAGTCTACCGAACGCGCGTCAACTCTATTTGATGACGTGCAATCGTAAACCGATGGCGCTCTTGCGCCCGGCCTTACTCCAGCCAGAGAGGCTCTAAGACCAGGCGGCAGATCGAAATCTTCGTTTCAGAATTTTGAAAGATCTCGCGTTAGAACTCCGTAACAGAATAGGGTCCGCGCTAAAATCGGCAGTGAAGCCGGTCTTCTGAGCCTATCGTTGCAGCCTCCTCGTAAAATATGGTATTTGTGTTTGGCGGGGTCGGACCTGAGGAATCTGTTCTGGTGCAGCCGGTTTTGGGGATTTGGAGTGGTCTTTGAAGGGCTTGCAGGCGATTTTCACCCGGTCACTTTTGCTTCTAACGAAAAGCCGCTTGGGGGAACAGTGGGGGCATTTCTTCGCGCACCACCCAGGCATTCTCACCAACGGTGGTATAGTGGAGCTGCTGGCGGTGAGTCACCCGCTGACCGATCGCCTCCACGAAAGCTTGCGACCCCACGGCAATGCTTTCGGTCCACTCCGGCTCGCGTGCCATAACGTCCTTGGCCAGCCTGGTATCGACCAAGGCTTGATAGTTGGCCCGGAACTCCTCCAAACTCGCTCCACCCAGCACCCGCAGGCACTCTGTGGAATCGACGACTCCGTAGCGCCGACGTTGCCCCATCCATTCGCCGTAGCTGCACCATGGCCACTGGACTGGATGCGTCACCACCCCGGCTCGGACCATGTTCAGATCAATGTAAACCATGCAATTCCAAAGATGGGGGCCTTCCTCAATCATCGTGCAGTGATAGCGGTCGGACCAGAAAGCTCCGCTCCGGTGCTTGCGCCGGTTGTAGCTTTGGGCAAACTCGCCCTCGACCTGTTGCATCCACCGGCTGAGCGCCCCCTCCGACTCTGACCTGGCCAACACGTGCGTGTGATTGGACGTGATGCAATAGCCCAATACCGTCACAGGAATTCCCGCAGGATTCTCCAGAGCAACTGCCGGTATTGATCCCGGTCCCGAGCAAACTTGAAAAGGAACTGGCGGTTGTGACAACGAGGGGTCAGATGGTAGAGCTTGCCCGGAACGACATAGCGATTGGCCCTTGGCACGGGTTCAGCATTTGCTCAAATCGGCTGGCTTGCAAGCCAGATCGAGGGGGTCAAACTGGGCCCTAAGGACAGATGTTAACGATAACGAGATTCACAAGTTGCCGTAGCACAAGAACTTCCTCAGGTCCGACCCCGGGCGCTGATCTCTGAACTTCGCGACGGCGCGGAGTTACACGAGCTTCGGCGCGATCCGATCGGAGACGGGGACGTGGGGTTCGGATCAGATCACCTACGACTACACCACGAACCACCTTCGCGCAGCGGTGTCGCTGGTTCAACCGAATGCGCCGACGTGGGTCCAAACCGCAGGCTACGATGGGGCGAACCGATTGCAGATTTTGGTGAGCCCGGCCGGGACGTTCACTTACGGTTACCAAAACGCCGCGACGTTGATCAACAAGATCACTTTACCAGGGGGCGCCTACGTCACCAACGCATTTGACAATGTGGCGCGGCTGACGAGCACATCGCTCAAAACCAGCGGTCACGCGCTGCTCAACCTGCACAGCTACCTTCTCAACGATGCCAGTCAACGGACGCGTCAAACCCGGGTCGATGGCAGTTACGTGGACTACGGCTACGACGATATCGGACAACTCAAGACCGCGGTCGGGCGTGAACCCGGGGGCAGCGTGCGCTTGCACGAGAACCTCGGCTATGGCTATGATCTAGCTGGAAACCTGAACTATCGGACGAACAACGCGCTGGTGCAAACGTTCAACAACAACAATAGTTTGAACGAATTGTCCACGGTTACTCGCAACACGAGCTTGACCGTTGCGGGGAGCACGACCTCCACCGCCAGTAGCGTTACGGTAAATGGCTCCTCGGCCACCCTTTACGGAGACAACACGTTCGCGCGCAGTGGTATTTCTTTGGTCGACGGGACGAACACGATCACCGCCATCGCTTCTGATTCGCTCGGTCGGAGTGACACCAACGTGGTGACCGCGAACCTGCCGGCGAGCAGCACCTATCAGTACGACGCGAACGGGAATCTCACCTTCGATGGAACTCGATACTTCATGTATGATTGGGACGATCGATTGGTCGCAGTCGAGGTGCGCTACAATTGGATCGTGACCTTTGCCTATGACGGACTGGGACGGCTGATTCAGCGCCGATACTGGACAAACAATCAGAACAACCAATACGTGCCGGCTGGCGAGGTTCGCTACATCTATAACGGAAGTTTAGTGATTCAGGAGCGCGATGGGAACAACGTTCCCCAAGTCACCTACACGCGGGGCTTGGACCTGAGCACGACGTGCTGCGATGCGGCAGGCGGTATCGGCGGACTCCTGGCGCGAACGGATAACTCAACGCAGGCGAGCGGGGTGGGAGATCCCCACGCCTACTATCACAGCGATGGCAACGGTAACGTGACGATGCTTATCGATTCGTCGCAGCGGCCAGTCGCCAAATACCTCTACGATCCCTACGGCAACACAATTGCCAAGAGTGGCGCCCTGGCCGACGCGAACACCCACCGATTCTCCTCCAAGCGGTTTGATGAGAAGACGGGCCTCTATCACTTCGGACGCCGATTCTACGATCCCAGTTTACAGAGGTGGCCAAATAGGGACCCGAGTGGGATTGCGGGAGGGATCAACCTTTACGGCTACGTCGGCAATGGCCCGGTGAATCTGTTCGACCCGTGGGGGTTGGATTTTTGGTTCACGGACGAGCAAACGGTTGCAATGAGGTATGGTTTCATACGGTATGCAGATGCAACCGCTTATTCGCTAATCGGAGCAAATGCCACCGCAGGCGGCAAAATGCCAGGTATAGGCGGGGAGGGCGAGTCAGTGTGGGGGAACATGTTCAGTGCCCCGGACGAGTTCCTATCATTGACGATATCGGGCGAGGATCTACTTGCCGCCAAGGAAGCGTACGAGGCGGCCCATCCACCTTCGGAACCTCCGATCGAGTTGCGAGATCCAAATTCTTACAACGCGCTTCTGATCGGCGCGCCGAACCTTGTCGGGATGGGGGTCGGCGAGGACATGGCAGATCTCAACGGTGCCGTCATTACAGCCGCTGCAGGTGGGGTCGGCGGGGGCGGCGTGGAACCATCCAAGGGTGCATTCGGAAGTTTAACTCCTTCTGAGGTGCGGCAGATTCAGTCATTTGCCGACAAGTTTGAGGTTGAAGTCAACGTTGTTGGGAGCCGAGCTGCCGGAACTGCTGGCCCAGGGGCGGATTATGACTACGTTATAGGTGGCAGTGCAAGGGTGCGCCACTCTGCCGAGTATTTCCTTCCTCGGGGGCCACGGGGCACTGGTAGTGGACGCGGCATCGACATATTTAGGCCCCCACTCCTTCCTGGGCGCCCTTCGATACCATTTAAACCACGACCGCCTATTAAAATCAAAACAGGCCCAGAGCGAAGACCTTAACCTAACAAGTTATGAATGCTGAAATCCTCTCAGATGCGACAAATTGTGCCGTGGTGGCTATCCCCGGACGCAAGTTTCCCGCAGTCGCTATCCAGGGCGATTCCTTGAAGGTCCTCGTGGAGCTGGCCGAAGAGATAGACCAGCTTAGCAGGCAACGCCAGAGCGAAGATCTTAGCGCTGCAGTAAGCACACTTCGGGAGAAGCTGCAATTCTACTTAGCGGCCTACGAAACGACCATGAAGGCGCGCGGGCTCGAGCTTCCTTGGAGCAATCTTCAATGAGCTGGGTGCCCAAGTTGTTACGGATCGCATTGACATCGCACTTTCTGCCGATCTGGCGCGGTAGCGATTTGGGTTGTGTTGCCGGATAGACATCGGGTTTTGTTGCGCAGAGTGCCCCCCCCAGTATCGCGTCGATTTCCGGTGAACAGCCGATTTTTCTGGGAGCGCCTCCAAAACTTCGCGCGCATTTGACTTATGAGGCGTTTTGATGAACGGCCCGGTGTCCTGACATGGGGGCGGAATCGCCACGCGTGGCTGCCTCATCCGTACAAAGTTTCTCTTCAAGCCACCCAGAGCGGGGGCGGGGGGGGGGGGGGGGCCCCCCCCCCCCCCCCCCCCCC
>JBGAIN010000312.1:0-4492 GCA_044225505.1 Limisphaerales bacterium | reverse complement strand
GAGTCGGAATCCGTCGAAAAGCAAAGGTGCGGGCATGGGGAGCTCGACGAGGTTGATTTTCGACTCGTCTTCGAGACGCAGCCCCTGGGCCCGTTCCCAGTTTTCCTCGAGCGGCTTGTAATTGATATCCTTACGATTCTTCTCTCGAATCACAACGAGGGTGTTCCGATTGACGAAGCGCGCCAGGTCATCGATATGGCCGTGGGTATCGTCGCCCGTGATGCCGTGTCCGAGCCAGAGCACATGAGTAACTCCCAGGAATTGTTTCAATGCTTGCTCAAAGTCCGGTTTCGATAGACCTGGATTGCGGACCTGCGTTTTGGGGTCGAGATAGCATTCTTCGGTGGTCAAGACCGTCCCGCTGCCGTTGACTTCGATGCCGCCACCTTCCAGAACGATGTTACGATCGCCCAGGCGAGCGTGGATGAGCGGGGTTTTGAAGCGTTTCGCCGCGAGTTCCGGGATGACTCGGTCTTTCTGCCAGTTTTTGTAGCGAGCCCAGGCGTTGAAGTGGAAATGAACGATCTGTTTCCCCTTCTGACGATGGCGGACGAAGATGGGACCGCTGTCGCGCATCCAACCGCGATTGGTGGGGAAGGGGAGGAAATCGATTTGCTTGAGGTCGGCGCCCGCGGCGCGGATGACGGTGCGGGCGGTCTGGGCGTCGCTGGCGGAGTTGACGCAAAGCCGGATGCGCTCGCCTTCCGAGAGTTTGCGGATCATTTCTCCGTAGACCCAGCGGATGGCGGGGAGTTTGCCAGGCCAATCGCTGGACTCGTGCGGCCAGCCCAGCCACGTGGCCTCGTGCGGGGCCCACTCCGCGGGCATCGTAAACCCGGACATTGCGCTCGGTTTCTCGGATCCGTTGTTCTTTTTCGCCATAGCTGGGCGGGAAGATAGGAGTTTCAGAGATCCAGTTCAACACCGGCCATGAAACCGGGAGAACGGCCGATTGGCTGAGAGCGCCCGATAAATTTGGCATTGGCAACGAGGCGCAGGTCCGTATTGTGACTGGCTACTAACTCTGACTGTATTATTGACTATGGCTAGAACTGAACGATCGCGTATTCTTTCACGGGAAGATGTCTCCGAAATGCCGGATTGGATGAAGGAGAAGCGTTGTCCGCACAAAGCCAAGTACATGTCCGGGCCGCGGATCATGCCGCGAAATCTGACGGGCAAGGACAAGTTGGTGGATATCGTCGACAACGTGTTCCTGGCCTACAACTCGGCGCGCTTGAAAGAAGGCTGCCAGCTGTTTGCTGACAAAATGCTCGAGCCCGACGTGACGATCGGCATGAGTATCTCCGGCGCGCTCACCCCGGCTGGCATGGGCTGCTCTTGCATCATCCCGTTGATCAAATCGGGATTCGTGGACTGGATCGTTTCCACGGGAGCGAATCTTTACCACGACATGCACTTCGCGCTGAATTTCCCGGTGCATGCAGGGAGCTTTAAGTTTGACGATACCGACCTTCGCGATAACGACCTGGTCCGCGTTTACGACGTGCTGATTCCTTACAGCGACGGTCTGATGGCGACCGATGAAATCCTGCGCGACATTCTGGTCCAGCCCGAGTTTCAAAAGGAAATGGGCACCGCTGAGCTCCATTATCTTCTGGGCAAATATTGCGCGGAATGGGAACGAAAGAACAAGTTGAAGGACGTCTCGGTGCTGGCCGCGGCCTATCGGGCGGGCGTGCCGTGCTACACCTCGTCTCCTGGCGATTCCACGATCGGCATGAACGTGGCCGGAGTCGAACTGCGCGGCAACAAGCTGCGCATGAATCCGTCGATCGACGTGAATGAAACGACGGCTTTTGTGCTCGCGGCCAAACGCTCGGGGGGCAAGAGCGGCGTCGTCCTCTGGGGCGGTGGTAGTCCGAAGAATTTCATGCTTCAGACCGAACCGCAGATCCAGGAAGTGCTTCGCATCAAAGAAGTCGGGCAAGACTTCTTCCTGCAAGTGACCGATGCGCGCCCGGACACAGGCGGTTTGTCAGGGGCGACCCCGGGCGAAGCGGTGAGTTGGGGCAAGGTCGATCCGACCAAATTGCCGGACGCCGTCGTGTGTTACACCGACACGACCATTGCCATGCCGATCTTTACGCACTATGCCCTGGCAAAACGCAAAGCGCGCAAGCTCCGCCGGCTTTACGATCAACGCGCGGCCCTGACCAAAGCGCTGACGAAAGAATACTTCGTCCATAACAAGGTGAAGATGCTCGACGGATCCGAGCCCAAGCTCGGCTGATTCGGACGAGCCTACTCGTCTAGCTCACAAGTTCTACCAGCGAGGTAAAGGATGCGCCGCAGCGCGTCCTTTACTGAATCTATGAGCTCCGATCGTTCGGCGACGAAGAGCAGGGGACGCATAGGGAAGCGCTCCGTCTGGTATTTCGTGCTGTCCTGCTTGATCGCTCTGCTTGTCACAGCGTTGATATCGAAGGCAGCCGGGCCTTATCCAGAGCCGGCGCCGCCCAATGGGGCGCTCGCGCCCGCCGCACTTCCCGCGCAGTTAACCAACGCACCCTTCCGTCAGCTCAGCTCCAACCTTTACCAGATTGGATCCGTGCGGTTCGACAAACAGTCGCGGACCATCACTTTTCCCGCGCAAGTGAACATGGCCGAAGGCGCGGTGGAGTACGCGCTTGTGCATGCCTCGGGCAAAGTGCATGAGAGTGTCCTCAAGACCGACGTGGATCCCGCTCACATTCATCTGGCAAAGCTGCTGCTCGGGACGGCCGATCCGAATCGCACCAATCAAACGGCCGCTGGGCCGCGCGAATTGCTCGGGCCGAAAGTGAGCATTGAGGTTCAATGGACGACGACGGAGGGAAAAAAACAGGCGCCGCTCGAGAATCTGGTTTGGAACATCTTGCTTAAGGCGCCAATGACGCCAGGGCCATGGATCTACAGCGGATCGCGAGTGGTCGATGGGACCTTCCTCGCCCAGCGCGACGGATCGCTCATCGCGATTATCTCGGACCCGGACGCGTTGATAAACAATCCGCGTCCTGGGCGAGAGAGCGATGACATCTGGCAACCGAACCCGTCCGTGGTGCCCCCGGTGGGGACGCCAGTTGAAGTGTCGATTCGGTTGTTGAGCGAAGGGAAGCTGTGATACGGCCGGACCGCGCCGGACGCGGGTTCTGGGTGAAATGTCGCACACGGCGAGACCAATTGTTCCCATCGTGTGCAACATTTGACGGTGAGGGTGCCCAAGAAACCTGAATTGAACGCCGTTGCATAACAAGAGACAGGCGGAGCTCTTGAACTGAAGCCGACGAAACTCGCGAAGGCCTCCTTAAAACTACTCTCGCTGCACGCACGGCAACATTCAAAGGCCCAAAGACGCTTTCCCAATCTCGATTGCGCGCGCGATTCTCCGCGAGGTCTTGGAGTGCTGTGGCCCTCCACAGCTTTTCTCCGTAGCCTCCACAAGACGAGCCCAAGACGAAGGGAACCCGAGCAGCGCATCGGCCAATCAGCCATTGCTGATCCGAGGGGAACAGGCGCTGCTTCAGGCGTTTACAGGGGCGTTTGGCAATTCTTGCCGTCACTTGGCCGCAGCCGGATGAATGGCACGAATGAAACATGGAGACAGCAAAGCCCGGGCAACCCCTCTCGTTCCGGCGGCCTTACGCTCGCCAGGAATCGGCCATCGAGGTGGCGCGACCACAATCTGGTGACTTTTTGTCTCCGCCTGATCCTCGGTTTGGGAACGGTCCGTTCCCAAACCATGCGTCCATTGATCGATTTGTTGCACACTCCGACAACAAATTGTTACCAACTTGCAGACGGCATCAACTGCGATGGTGCGGTAAACGAGTTTCAAAGGAACCTTAGTCCTTGCGCGCCAGCGTCTTGGAGTGCGCCAGACCTCTGGCGCTTTTCCCTCGAGGTGAGCCGGTGGCCTTGCATCTCGCTATATACCAACAGCTTCCGTCTTGGTCTTTCCCTCTTAATCGTAATCTTAATCGTAATCGTAATCTTAATCGTAATCGTAATCCTCCTCGTCATCGTTCTCCTAATCCTTCCGCACCTTCGTCCGCTCTGCATCCCCCCACCGCGAACCATCACATCCAGCCAAAGCTGTCGGTCGAGGAACGGCGGGATCGTCCCAATCGCGCGTCGCGACGGCGCCACCGAATCCAGGAGCAATTTGCTCCTGGTATGTGCGACATATCACCCTGGTCGGCGATCCCGAACGAGGCCGCTTTATGAGGAAGCTCACACCGTGTCTGTCGACTGTTGAAACGCGACCCCATTGCCTCCGAACCGTTCGGGTTGGTATCGCTTGAATCAGGATGGTTCGATGAAAAAGGATGGCTCTCACGGAGGCACCAAGGCTCAGCGCGGCTCAGCCGCAACCGAGGGCTGCTGGTTGTTTGTGCGTCGTATTAGCCGACCAGCTTCACCTCCGCCGCGCTGAGATATTTCTCCTGCCGGAGAAAGAGGAAAATCGAGCCCCACGGCTGTGGACCCGGTA
>JBGAIN010000069.1:0-39348 GCA_044225505.1 Limisphaerales bacterium | reverse complement strand
GTGCACGAACGCACTCGTGCGTCGGTTCATTGTGTCCTGTTCGGAATCTCCACTGAGCTCCAACCTTTCGACCGCATTCTCTGAGGTGAGAAAAGACGGGAGGACAAGTTGCGCCACGGGGTGTGAATTGCAGCGAGCGTTGGGTTGTTCTAAGTTCGACGGGTGCATCTTGGATCGCGCGACCCCGGTTCGTTGACGGCAAAGGTAGCGTTTTCCTCGAGTGGGTCGCCAGCCGTGGAGGCACATATCCACATCTTTTGCTGGGGCGAAAACCCAGAGCAAGGCTACCTTTCCGAGTCGACCCGCCGCTCCTGGCTAACACGCCTGATTGTCCGACAGACAGGAATTCAGCGGGAGCCTGGCGCTACGCTCAGCGAGAAGCTGCGCAATCGCGGGCGCCGACGCGGCTCGGCTCTACAGCCGCCTGGGTTGGTTGCGCTGCGGGGAAATCCCGGGCTACGCGCTCTGGCCGCAAGGCAGGCTTTACAGTGCCACAGTGTTCTACTGGGAATTGTCTTAGCAGGATGCCCATCGCACTGCGACTTTGATCGAGCGCAGCATCGAACAGAGTCTGAAGCCGCCCGCCTTCGTGGCGGCGCATTCGGAATGCCAGCCGGATCACGATCTGGTTCACCCCCATTGAATATCGTCCGAGGCCGGTCGCCCACAATCCGAGAGGATCGGTCACGCTTGGGGCTTTCCGTTTTGATAACCTTTTAACGCCTTTCACGGTCGTGTTTATTTTTAGCGGGTTGTGGGAAGGAGAGATCGTGGGACTGTGCAACCTTGGCTAACCAATTCCGAGTTGGGAGCGATTCGCATTCTATTGCCTCTCGCTCTGGAGCATTGCGCGCTTGACGGTTTCCACTGGGCCAATCGACTCGCCCGCCATGCGTCGGTGCGCGTTGTGCTGCTCCACGTCGTCACTTTGAAGATCGCCCCGCTCGACAATCGGATCTACGACGAACTAGGTCAGGACGCGTGGTGGCGCATGCAGAAATTGTCGGAGTATTTGCACCCTACCATCTCGAGAGAGCTGCGAGTCCGCATGGGAGACGTGGCCGAAGAAATCATCGCTGAGGCCAAAGGGGGGGAGTCACAGTTTGTTGTTTTAACATCGCGCCGGTCCGGACGAGCGGCTCGGCGAGTGGCTGTCTGGAGATCGCAGCCGGTCCGAAGGCGGCATAACCTCGGCTTGAATCTGGCCGCAGAGACGGATTGCAGTGTGGTGATCTTGCCAGCCAAGTCATGTCTCGACGGTGATTCCGTCTGGGGCCGCTCGACACCGCGGAAATATCAGCCGCAATCTGCTGAACTCCGTCTCGGCGACTGCCTAAAGGAGAGTGGCGGGCTCCTATCGGCCAACGGTGCCTAGCTAGCCGCCTCGGATGCGCGCTTCCTCGACGAACTTCTCCTTAACGAATTTTTAACGGGAAAGAAATTCATTTTGATTACCGGCGGCGCGAAATCGATGGGAGAGTGCTCGCGTCGGATTTGAACTGAGATGATTATTATGATGGACCTGGTTTATGTCAGCTTGATCCTGCTCTTCTTTGTCGTTGGCGCCGCCTACGTGCAGGCCTGCGGGAGGATGTAAGAGGTATGTATATGGAGACCCTCATGGTTGGGATCATTGCGCTCTTGCTCTTCGTTTACCTGCTCGCGGCCATCATTCGGCCCGAGAAATTCTAGGATGTTTATGCGATCTACAGACTGGTTTCAGCTGGGGTTGTTCGTCGCAGCGGTGACGCTCGTCACCAAGCCAATGGGGCTGTACCTCCTCCGCGTCCTCGATGTCAACGGCCAGACCTGGCTTGATCCGCTTGTCCGGCCGCTCGAAAGATGGACTTACCGACTCATGGGAGTCCGGGTGGAGCGGGAACATGACTGGAGGCAATACACGTTTGCCATGCTCCTGTTCAGCGTTGTCAGCTGTCTCTTCACCTACACGATCCTGCGGCTGCAACACCTCCTTCCGCTCAACCCGCAGGGCTTCGGTGCGCTTAGCCCACACCTAGCGTTCAACACGGCAGTCAGCTTCACCACCAACACGAATTGGCAAAGCTATGGCGGCGAATCCACGATGTCGTATCTGTCGCAAATGGTCGCGCTGGTCCTCCACAATTTCGCTTCCGCCGCGACCGGGATAGCGATTGCCGCTGCGTTAGTGCGGGGGATTGCCCGCCCATCGACCCGGACGCTGGGCAACTTTTGGGTGGACCTGGTCCGAACGACCTACTACTTGCTCCTCCCGGTCTGCATCGTTTACGCCGTGTTCCTGGTTTCCCAGGGAATGATTCAAAACTTCAAACCCTACACCAAGGCGAAGCTAACCGAACCGTACACGATTCAGGTGTCGCAGAAGGATGCCAAAGGAGAGCTGATCATGACGAACGTGGCGGTGATGGTCCAGGTCCCGAAGCTGGACGCCGAAGGGCAACCGGTCATGGCGCAAGGGGTGGCGATGATGATGGATGTGCCAAAGCTTGACGAAAAAGGACAGCCGATCATGACCAACACGCCGGTCATGGTGGACCAGGTTGTGGATGAACAACTCATCGCGCAAGGACCGGTCGCATCGCAAGCCGCGATCAAGATGCTTGGGACCAATGGCGGAGGTTACATGAACGCGAACGCGGCGCACCCGTTTGAGAATCCGACGCCTCTGTCCAACTTCATCCAGATGCTCTCCATCTTCGCCATTGGAAGCGGGCTCACTTATTACCTGGGCCGCATGGTGAAGAATCAGGCGCACGGTTGGTCGATCTGGGCGGCCATGATGCTTCTGTTTGTTGCTGGCGTTTTGGTGTGTTGGTGCTCAGAAGCGGCGGGCAATCCTATTCATCAGCACCTGGGCGTGGCGGCAGCCGATGGCAACATGGAAGGCAAAGAGGTGCGGTTTGGCATTTTCAATTCGGCGCTTTTCGCCACGGTCACGACGGCGGCCTCTTGCGGTGCGGTCAACTCGATGCACGACTCATTTACGGCGCTGGGTGGATTTGTTCCCCTATTCAATATTCAGCTTGGCGAAATCATCATTGGCGGCGTGGGCGCGGGTCTCTATGGCATGCTGGTCTTCGTGGTTCTGGCTGTATTCATTGCCGGGCTTATGGTCGGACGCACTCCAGAGTACCTGGGAAAGAAGATCCAGGCTTACGAAGTGAAGATGGCCATGCTCGCGCTGTTGGTGTTGGCCGTGTCCACCTTGGGCTTTGCGGCCTGGGCCTCGGTCAGCCCCTGGGGACTGGCTGGTTTGTCGAATAACGGGCCCCACGGACTCAGCGAAATCCTCTACGCCTTCAGTTCTGCGAACGGCAACAACGGTAGCGCTTTTGCCGGACTAACCGCCAACACACCCTGGTACAACACAACGCTGGGGCTGGCCATGCTCATCGGACGTTTTTTGATGATCGTTCCGATCCTTGCCATGGCGGGATCCCTCGCCAACAAAAGAATCGCCCCACCCAGTGCCGGGACTTTTCCCGTGGCCGGCGGCACGTTTGTAGTGCTGCTCGTCGGGACCGTCCTCCTGGTTGGAGCTTTAAACTTCCTGCCGGGACTGACGCTGGGCCCGATTGTGGAACACTTCCTCACCGCGCAGGGCAAACTTTACTGAGCAAACGATTGTTTATGACGCAGAAAGCTTCTTCCACGTTTGATTGGGCGATCCTCGGTCCCGCGATCCGCGGAGCCATTCGCAAGCTCGACCCGCGACTGATGATCAAGAACCCGGTGATGTTCGTGACGATGGTCGGCGCCCTTCTGACCACCGCGAGTATCGTCACCTCGCCGACCGACCGCGGCTTCGTTACGCAACTGGCGGTATGGCTCTGGTTCACTGTCCTGTTTGCCAACTTCGCTGAAGCCGTGGCCGAAGGTCGCGGGAAGGCCCAGGCGGAAAGCCTGCGCAAGGCGCGGCAGGATACCCTGGCTCGCCGCCTGCACCACGGGCGCGAAGAGAAGGTCCCCGCTTCGCAATTGGGGAAAGGTGATCAAGTGGTGTGCGAAGCTGGAGACATCATCCCGGCGGATGGCGACGTGATCGAGGGTATTGCCAGTGTCGACGAATCGGCCATTACAGGCGAATCAGCGCCAGTCATTCGTGAGAGCGGTGGTGATCGCAGTGCGGTCACGGGCGGCACCCGAGTGATCAGCGACCGCATCCTCATTCGCGTCACCCAAGAGAAAGGTCAGGCATTTCTCGACCGGATGATCGCCATGGTGGAGGGCGCACGACGGCAGAAGACACCCAATGAAATTGCCCTGACGATCCTCCTGGCCGCGCTGACGTTCATCTTTCTCCTGGTCTGCGTGACCTTAAAACCCTTTGGCGTCTACTCCGGAGCAGTCTTCTCAGTTCCCGTTTTGATTGCGCTTTTGGTATGTCTGATCCCCACCACGATCGGCGGTCTGCTGAGCGCCATTGGCATCAGTGGCATCGATCGGTTGATCCGCCGGAACGTCATGGCCACCAGCGGCCGGGCGGTCGAAGCGGCAGGCGACGTCGACGTGCTCTTGCTCGACAAGACCGGCACGATAACCTTAGGAAACCGAATGGCCACGGCTTTCGTCGCAGCGCCAGGCGTGACGGAAGAACGCTTGGGGGACGCGGCGCAATTGGCGTCTTTGGCGGATGAGACTCCCGAGGGCCGCTCGATCGTGGTCCTGGCGAAACAGCAGTTCAATCTCAGGGCACGCGAAATCACTGCACCCGAGGCGAAGTTTATTCCGTTTTCCGCCCAAACGCGCATGAGTGGCGTGGATTTTCAAGAACACAGCTCGATTCCCAACCGGGAACTCCAGGCAAGCGGGTCCAGCAGCGGCGTCGCCGTAGCGCCGGTACAGGCCGTCCGGATCACACGCAGCATTCGCAAAGGAGCGGCCGAGGCGATGCGTTCCTACGTGGAACGTCAGGGGGGCTGGTTCCCTCCCGCGGTCACCCAAGTGGTGGAGGACATATCCCGTTCCGGCGGCACTCCGCTCGTGGTCGCCGACGGCCGCGACGTTCTGGGAGTCATTCAACTCAAAGACGTTGTCAAAGGGGGAATCAAGGAACGCTTTGCGCACCTTCGGAAGATGGGTATCCGGACGGTGATGATCACGGGGGACAACCCACAAACGGCTGCGGCCATTGCCGCTGAAGCTGGCGTCGACGACTTCATCGCGCAGGCGACTCCCGAGGCCAAACTCCAACGCATTCGTGATGAGCAGGCAGCCGGACACCTGGTCGCCATGACTGGGGATGGAACCAACGACGCACCCGCGTTGGCCCAAGCGGACGTGGGCGTGGCCATGAACACAGGCACGCAAGCGGCGCGAGAAGCGGGCAATATGGTCGATCTGGACAGCAATCCGACCAAACTGATTGATATCGTCGAGATCGGCAAACAGATGCTGATCACGCGCGGCTCTCTCACGACCTTTAGCATGGCCAATGACATCGCCAAGTATTTCGCCATCGTGCCAGCGATGTTAATGGCAAAGTTTCCAGCGATCGCGCCCCTCAATGTGATGCAATTGCAGAGCCCGGCCAGCGCCATTCTCAGTGCCATCATCTTTAACGCCGTGATCCTTGTCGCGCTCATCCCGCTCGCGTTGCGCGGCGTGGCCTACAAGCCCATGGGCGCCCTGGCGATTCTCCAACGCAATCTGCTCATCTACGGCGTCGGGGGGATCGTTATCCCCTTTCTCGGCATCAAAGCAATCGATGTCCTGATCACAACGCTCAACCTTGTTTAACCAGCTTCTCTGTATGAACGCGATGTTCTCCGAAGTTCGCAGCGCCATTTTGGCCACGCTCATGTTGGCGGCGGTTTGCTGTGGTCTGTATCCGCTGGTGGTTTTCGGTGTCGGGCAGGCCTTGTTCCGAGGCCAAGCCAACGGCAGCCTGATCGTCGATGCCAGCGGTCAAGTGCGCGGATCCCAGTTGCTCGGACAGCGCTTTACCGCAGAGAAGTATTTTCATTCTCGTCCATCGGCCGCTGGAACCGGATACGACGCGGCGAACTCCAGCGGGAGCAACCTCGGTCCCACCTCCCAGAAACTCCGGGACATCCTGGCTCAAAATATCGCTGAGTACCGCGCTCAAAACGGCTTAGCGGCGAACGCGCCCGTCCCGGCCGATGCCGTGACGTCGTCAGGCAGCGGATTGGATCCGCACATCAGCCCGGCCAATGCGGACGGGCAAGTGGAGCGCGTTGCCAAAGCACGGGGGCTGTCCATCCAAGAGGTGCAGCGGCTCGTCGCCACGCACACGGTCCACCCGGATCTCGGTGTCTTTGGCAATCCTGCCGTGAACGTTCTGGAATTGAACCTCGCGCTGGACGCGATCCCCGCGCTTTCTCCCAACCAACCCCGCTAACGGAATCGCGTCACCGATGCTCGGAACCTCCCGGACCCATCTCGGGACGGGAATGGAACGACGCCAGGCGTGAGCCGTGGCTGCAAAAACGCGGGTCTTTTGAGCGGAAAAGGCTTACTGTTTTCTTGTGACGGACGAGTCGCGACCTAATCCAGATGCGCTCTTGGCGGCGATGCAGAGAGCAGACGCCAAGCTGAAGCGCGGAGTCTTGAAGGTCTTCTTTGGCATGGCGCCTGGAGTCGGGAAGACCTATGCGATGCTTGAGGCCGCTCGCCGGGAGAAGGCGGCTGGCCGCCATCTCGTCGTCGGTTACATCGAAACTCATGGGAGAAAGGAAACGGGAGCCCTGGCTGAAGGCCTGCCCACTGTCCCGCGGCTCACTGTCCAGTATCGAGGAGTCACTTTAAGCGAGCTCGACCTCGACGGCGTTTTGGCGAGGCATCCGTCGCTGGCCTTGGTTGACGAACTGGCCCATACGAATGCGCCAGGGTCTCGTCACCCCAAACGCTACCAGGACGTGCTCGAGTTGCTGAATGCTGGCATTGACGTCTTCACTACACTCAATGTCCAGCATGTCGACAGCCGCGCCGAGGCGGTCCGTCAAATAACCGGAGTCACGATTCGGGAGACAGTCCCTGATACCGTCCTGGACGATGCGCAATTCGAGTTGGTGGACTTGCCGCCGGAGGAACTGCGCGCCCGGCTCGCGGCCGGTAAAGTTTATATCCCAGAGTCTGCCCACGCCGCCCAGGAACATTTCTTTCGACCGGGAAACCTGTCGGCCTTGCGAGAGCTCGCGCTTCGGTTCGCGGCGGATCACGTGGGCCAGGATGTGCTCGCGTATCGGCAAGCGCAAGGGATTGGCGATCCGTGGAAGTCCGGCCAACGTTTGCTGGTGGCTGTCAGCTCGAGTCCGACCTCCGCTGCTCTCGTGCGTTGGACAAGGCGGCTGGCCGGTGAGCTGCAAGCGCCGTGGCTCGCCGTTTACGTCGAGCTCCCTCAACCGTTGAACGAGGATGAACGGACCCGCCTGACCCAGCATCTCGCTCTGGCTCGCGAATTGGGAGCCGATGTCATCCACACGACCGATGCCGATGTTGTTCAAGGCATTCTGCGGGTCGCGCGGGAGCAGAACGCGACTCAAGTCGTCGTTGGCAAACCTGCAGGTGGAAATAGCTTCGGCTTTCTTCGCGGCAGCTCTCGCCTCAACCGCCTCATTGGCGAAAGCGGCCCTATTGATATCCACGTTGTGCGAGCTGAGGGCGATACGCCGATCCTCCGCCGACCAGCCGCTCCCCAGTTCAGTTCCGCTTCAGCCCGCGCGTATCTCCTGACTTTGGGAGCGGTGGGAGTGGTCACCGCCCTGAATGCGCTCCTCCAAAAGTGGCTGGGGTATCAGTCGCTCGCGCTCGTTTATCTTCTGAGTGTCGTCGTGCTGGCGTTGTTTGTTTCTCGAGGCGCCACGCTCTTCGGTGCGACCATCACAGCGCTGCTTTGGGATTTTCTCTTCGTTCCGCCCGTCTTCACTTTCCGAATCAGTGGCTCGACGGACGTGATGCTGTTGTTCACCTACTTCGCCGTCGCCATCGCCATGGGCCACCTCACCGCGCGCCTGCGCGCTCAGCAGGCCGCGGAACGGCGGCGGGAACAGCACGCCACAGCCATGTATCTGCTGACGCGGGAATTGGCCCAGGCAACCGATTTCGCCGATCTTTTGGCCGTGGTCATTCGCGAGGTGGGAAAAGTTGCCGAAGCGGAAGTCGCATTGTCCATGCCCGATGGAGAAGGCGCTGCCCTCACCCCGTATTTCGCCAGCACCTGGAGCCTGAGCGACAAGGAACTGAGCGTGGCGTTGTGGGCCTTTCAGCATGGCCAGCCTGCGGGCCGGAGAACTGATACCCTTCCGTCCGCTGAAGGCACGCACTTTCCGCTGCAAGCCGGCGAGCGCACCGTGGGCGTTCTCAGCCTGCGTTTTTCATCGGGAACACCATTGACGGGAAATGAACGCGACCTGATCGAAGCTTTCATTCGCCAAATCGCGCTGGTAATTGACCGGCAGCGGTTGCGGGACGCCGAGCAGCGGGCCAGGCTTGTCGAAGAATCCGAGAGACTCAGCAAGACTCTGCTGAATTCCATTTCCCACGAGATTCGGACACCGCTGGCGGTGATCAACAGTGCCGCCGGCACCCTGAGCGCGGCACGACCCTCGGGCTTGTCCGACGTGCCGTGGACCATGGTCGATGAAATACAAGAAGCTACTCGTCGGCTCAATCGGCTGGTCAGCAATCTGCTCAACATGACCCGATTGGAGTCGGGGCACGTCACGCCCAAGCTCGAGTGGTGCGACATCGCCGATCTCGTTCAAGTGACGCTGCAAGAAATCGAAAAGGACCTCGGGCAGCATCAGGTCAGCGTTGAAATTGCCAAAGACTTGCCTTTGGTGCGTGTGGACTTTGTCTTGATGCAGCAAGTGCTCACGAACTTACTATTGAACGCCGCGATCCATACACCGCCGGGCACGCGAGTGAAAGTGAGTGCCCTCGCCAAGCAGGAAACGCTGCAGGTGACGGTCGCTGACAATGGCCCTGGCCTACCGCCCGAGTCACTTCCGTTCGTTTTCGACAAATTCTATCGTGCTCCCACCGCCCCGACCGGTGGCACGGGCTTGGGGCTGGCTATCGTCAAAGGCTTCGTCGAAGCTCAAGGCGGTAGGGTGAAAGCCCAAATTCAACCATCCGGTGGAACGGCGTTCGTGGTCTCTCTGCCCGTGACCAAGCCGCCCCCTCTGCCCGTAGAGCCAACCGCATGAGCGAATCCCCTGCCCCAAAACCCAATGCGCTGGTCGTCGACGACGAAATCCAGATCCGTCGACTCCTCAGAGTCTGCCTTGAAAGCAATGGGTATCGCGTCCTGGAAGCAGCCACCGGTCAGGAAGCGATCGCCCTGGCCGCCCAACACCCACTCGAGGTCGTCCTGCTGGACCTCGGACTTCCCGATATGGATGGCGTTACGGTCCTCAAACGTCTCCGGGAATGGAGCCGAGTTCCCGTCGTCGTTCTCTCCGTGCGCGACCGCGAGGAGGACAAAATCACGGCCCTGGACAACGGCGCAGACGACTACGTCACAAAACCGTTTAGCACGGGCGAACTGCTCGCCCGTTTGCGCGTGGCCCAACGTCATTCCAGCCCGGCCGCAGAAACTCCCATCTTTCGATCGGGCGGGTTGGAAGTGGATTTGACCTCTCGCCTCGTGAAAGCCCAGGGTAAAGAGGTCAAATTAACAGCCACGGAGTATTCCCTGTTGCGCCTTCTCGTGCAGCACTCAGGCAAGGTATTGACTCATCGGCAGATTCTGAAGGAAGTTTGGGGACCTGCCTACGGGGAACAAACCCACTATCTGCGAGTATACGTGGCACACTTGCGCGAGAAGCTGGAGGTTGATCCGTCCAAGCCCCGGCTCTTGATCACGGAACCGGGGGTGGGCTACCGATTGATTGCGGAGTCCTGAGTCCAAGCTCTGGTAAAGCTGTGAAGACCTCGGCCCTGGCTGGGAACGGATCGTTCCCACGGTGTGCGACATTTCGTTACGAGCCGTTCAGACGGCGCAAAAGGACGCACGACGACTTTCGGAGCGGGACCATTCGAGGCAAGGCCGGTGCAAGGCCGCTCCAAGGCCGGTGCAAGGCCGGTCGCAGAGCGGCTTTTCACCGGGGTTGATGCGGCATCCCACCCGCGTTGGTCCGGTCCATCCCTACTCGGACTTCACACGGTCCCGCCGGCCGCACCTTTCCTCTTGGTCGCGAACATCTTCTGACCTCATCCACACCCTTCCAATCAGCGCTCAAGCCAGGTAACCCAGTTCCAGCCGCCAGAAACGCCCAACCCGGCGAATCACGGAAATGTCGCACACTTTGAGAACAATTTGAGGACATAGTGTGAGACATTTCGGCCGCACCGCGACCCCTTTCCCTCTTCCGAGCCCGTCGATTTGACGGATGCTCCCAAGAATGGTAACCCTAGCCCGTTCCTTAGGCGGCAGGGTTGTTCCAAAGCACTATTCCGAAAGGATTGATCGATGCATTTACGCCATGTCTATGCGGCAGTCGCGATCGTTTGCCTTCTAGCGATTGAGCCTCGGTTCACTCTGGGTGCCAATCCACCTCGAGAACGCCTCGATTGGCCGCAATTCCGCGGTCCCGGGGGCGGAGGTATCGCTGAGTCGGCCAAGCCGCCAATCCAGTTCGGCCCCAACACGAATCTGCTCTGGCGAGTCGGTGCGCCCGCGGGCCACTCGTCGCCCATCGTGGTGGGCGATCGGATCTTCTGCAACGCGGCGGAGGATCACCTCCTCATGACCTGTGCGTTCGATCGCAAGACGGGCGCCAAACTGTGGCAAGCGGAAATCAAAGTGGAACATTTGGAGAAGCGACACGGCGCCAACTCCGCGGTGCCATGCACCCCCGCGAGCGATGGAACACGGGTTGTCTCCTATTTGCCCTCGTTTGGCTTGGTGGCGCACGATCTTGAGGGTCGTGAATTGTGGCGCAAGCCAATGCCCCTGCCAAATACTTACAGGGACCAGGGTTCGGACGCGTCGCCCATCTTCGCCGGTGGTTTGGTCATTGTCGAAGTAACGCTCGAGAAAGAGGTGCAACTGCTGGCGTTGCGCGCCGCGGATGGGACCGAGGCGTGGAAGGCCGTTCTCCCGCCGCAAATGGGATGGTCAACCCCGGTGGTTTGGACGGATGCCAACGGTCCCTGCGTCGGTCTGGCGGTCGAAAACCGCTTCTTAGCGTTCAATCTGGCGGACGGAAAGCAGCTCTGGTGGGTGGGGGGCTTAGGACAGGAAGCGTGCGCCACGCCTGTGATCGTGGGAGACCGGGTGTTGCTGAGCATGGCGGGACGCCAAGGAGAACCAGCCAATATGCAGATCCCTCCGGTGTTCGATGAGGCCCGCAAGCTATGGGACAAGAATGCCGATGGCCTCATCGTCCGGTCTGAAATCCCCGACGACGTCCTGTTGACGGATCGGCACGCCTCCGACGGAAAGGGCAACATGGGCCTTAAACAGATGATGGGGTGGTTCGTGCGCGAGCAAAGCGACAAGGGCTTCAACGAGAAACAGTGGGAGGAAATGCGAGAGATGCTGCGCGGTTTTCGCGACGGTGATATCAATCGCCCCAATCTCACCCTCGTGCGGCTGGGTGGAAAAGGCGATGTGACCAAAACCCACGTGCAATGGGAGGAGCGGCGCGGCATCCCGGAAATCTCATCGCCCCTGGTTTATCGAGATCGCATCTACCTGGTGCGCAGCGGAGGGCTGCTTTGTTGCCGAGATCTGGCGACTGGCAAACAGATCTACGACGAACGGATCGGGGCGCCCGGCGGTTACTATGCCTCGCCCATCACAGCTGACGGCCAGATTTACCTCGCCTCGGACCGCGGGACCGTCACGGTGGTCCAAGCTGGCGACGAATTCAAAGTGTTGGGACAGTCTGAATTGGGAGAACCGATCACGGCGACTCCCGCCCCCGTTGGCGAAGGGCTCTACGTCCGGAGTAGCAAGCATCTGTGGGCTTTTGGGCGCTAAACCATTGTAATGTGCTTCATTCACGGCCACCCGAGGGGAAGGCACAGCCGCTCGCTTCAGAGTCGAACCGGATCGGCATGAGGCAACTCTTGAAGTTTTTCGTCTGAATGCCTTCACCAGGACTGACAGGCCGACGGCCTGACTGGGAATAGCTCAGGCGCCTTAGCGCACCCGAGTTTCAGAATCTCAGCGTTGCGGCATTCTGCGAAACGCTGTCGGATTTCAGGATCGGCTCCGACAACTGTGTGAACATGAGCGAAACCGATCTACAACTGCTCGCACGTTACGTTCAACACCGGTCTGAAGATGCGTTTGCTGAGGTGGTCCGGCGGCACCTGGATCTCGTGCATTCCGCCGCCATGCGTCAGGTGCGTTCGCCGGAGCTCGCGGAGGAGGTTGTCCAAGCGGTCTTCCTACAGTTAGCGAAACAGGCCGATCGACTCCCGCCCGAGACCGTGCTGGCCGCCTGGTTGTATCAGGTTACCCGTCGTCGAGCAATCGATGTGGTCCGCCACGAGGTCGCACGCCGTGTTCGCGAACAAACTGCCCAGGAACTGCAAGCGATGCACACCCCCGAAGTTGATTGGATGCCGATTGCGCCTCATCTTGACGACGCCATGGAGGCTCTCCACGAAACGGATCGGACTGCTCTATTACTTCGTTATTTCCAAAACAAACCGTTGCGTGAAGTGGGTCTAGCGCTCGGAGTCACCGACGACGCCGCCCAAAAGCGAATTAGCCGGGCCATTGACCGATTGAGAACGGTATTCGCCTCGAGGGGCATCGCCATTGGAGCAAGCAGCCTCACGATCATTCTCTCCACCAACTCCGTGCAAGCGGCGCCCGTTGGGTTGATCAAAGCCGTTTCGATGCTCGCATTTGCCCAAGGCGCGACGTCGAGCGGCCCGATCCTTGCCTTTGCCAAAGGGTTGTTAAAGCCGCTCTTCACACCTTCCGCCGCGCTGGCGATGCCATTCCTAGGCAGCGTCTTTTTCACTTTGAAAGCAGAAGTTGAATCTGCGCCATCACGACGCGAGCGGCAGTTCATCGTGCGCATGATTTGGCTCCGGTTCGCCACCGCGGCATTCGCTGCGATCGTCCCGATTGTCATCCTGGTCAGCCGCCCCGAGATCATCCAGCGTCCGGGGGTGCTGGAGTTCGGCCTCGCGGGCTACTTCTTTTGCGGAGCATTAGAAACCGCCGTCCGAATGACTTACTTCCATCGCCGCCGCCGTCAGATCCAGATCGAAGAAGGGACTTGGGCAGAAACACCGGCCCCTGTGCCGATCCCATCGAGCGAGTTTTTGAACGACTTGAAAGGGAGGTCATCGAACGCACATGCGGCTTCCGCGCGGGCAGCCGTATTCGGGTTGGCGGGTTCGCTGATCGCAGTCCCCTGGCTGGCGCACCGACTACTGACCAGTAATCATTGGATCCTCGCCTTGCTCGTGGTGGGATTTGGAATCCGTGGCTCTTATCGTTGGATCCGTCAGTCAAGAAAAACGCCACTGGTGTTCGACGCGCGAATTGGAACCCTGGCAAAATTCGTGGCCGCCTTCGGGGTAGGCACCTTGCTCATCTTTAACCTCTCCTGGGCGCGAGGGCGTATGCCAGTGTCTCCAGACTTGGGGATCTTATTCAACATCCTGGTCACTGTCGTCTACGCGGCGCTGATTATCATCTTGGCCAAATTTTATCGACCGCTGGCAGAGCCAGTTCGCCGGAGAGAGTAGAGGCGTCAGGCATGGCAATGCTGCGACTTCGTGGGCGCGCGGGTTTCAACCTACTGCCATTTCGGTAATTCTGGTCTGTCCCAAAGGGACAAAGTGAGAAAAGCCCGGTCGCTTTAGCGCCAGGTGCGCTCAGTGAGAGGGGCCAAGCCCCGGCGGGGCGGCTGAGCGCGGCGCGAAAGGGCGGTTGGGGTTCTACGACCTTGCGATCCGCTTAATTTCCGGTTCTTCCGTTCAACGCGGCTCGTCGGCCGTCCCTTCGGGACTTGGAACAGGGCTGAAAGAGGATGAAGCGCGACCGGAGTCGCGCTCCGAGGTTCGACCTCACTTGCCGAACATTTTTGCGACGACAAAAATCACGGCTGCCCCGAGTAATCCACCACCCAGGAGCATATAGAGAATCGAGTAGCCGACGGCACCAAACATTGGAATGACAGTGGCAATCATAAATCAATACAATGGTTGTTAAGAAAGAGGCCGAACTGAGATTCGGCCCCCAAGCAGGTGATTGATTTCGATCCGCTCAGCGAGACGGGGAGTTCTTCTCCAACCGTTGCCAAGCATCGCGGGTCGCCAGCTTCGCTTTTTCCCAGGCTAAAGTGCTAGCGGAACCACGATTCTTTTCGTAGTCCCGTTGCAGATCGGATTCCACGTCTTCAAAGCGCTTTCCGGCATAGCGACCGTAGCCTTCGTAACCGGTGCGGTATGCGGGCTGATACGTTTCATATGTTGAACTTTTCTCGACGTAAGGCCGCTGGGAGTAGTTGGATTTCCAATAGGTATCTTCCACCGTGGGATCGATCTTCTCGGCAACGCCTTTGCCCGCCAGGCCGCCTGCGATCGCCCCAGCGACGATTCCTATCGCTGCTCCCACGGGTCCGCCTACTGCTCCCACAGCCGCTCCGGCAGCAGCACCACCCGCGGCGGCTCCCAATCCGGTTCCTACGGGATGTGCTCCCGGTGCGCCGGTGATTGGATCGGGGTTAGAATCAGTTCCTTGGCCATCGACTCTGCGTGTTTTAATTGGGTTTTCCATAGTCCTTGTGTCTTGTCCCTCGGGTCAGGGCGGGCGTGGTTCGTGCATGAGCGACGACGCGCAGCTCTCTCCGGAGACAGGTGCAATAAACTCGAACTCCGTTGAGATCACAATCAGGTGCACGGCTGCTTCCCACGAGGTGGATTCCATTAAGGAAACGTGCGACGTAACGGAAGCTCGTCACCCTGGTTACAGGAGCTTCTCAAGACATCCCCAGGGAACCGATCTTGAAGGGTAGACTCCGCGGCCGGCCCGGAAAAGGGTTGGCGCACGCGCCTGGGTGCGGCAATTTCGGCGACGCGCTCAACGATGCTGTTTTCGTGCTGAGCTGTGAGAGAAACGGCGAACGCGACGTCATCCTTAAAGTGGCCAACAAATCCGCCACCGCTCCGGATCTTGAGCGTCTCCGGAACAGCACTGGAGGGCCACCGCATTCCAAAACTGACGGAGATCCGTAGCTTAATCGTTGCGCGACCGCATCGATCAGTCTGCGGCGGGCGGCTGGGTTTGCTGGGGGAAGATCAGTTTCGTGGTGTCAAAGCCCAAGGCAGCGGCTTTGGCGATCAGTTGTTCCTTAAGCTCGGGCGCGATCTGCGGGGTCCGCGCTAGGATCCAAAGATACGATTTCTTCGGCCCGGAGATGACGGCGTATTGGTAGTCCTTCTGATCCAGTTCAAAGATCACGTATGAGCCATAAAACGGCCCGAAGAACGAGACTTTCAAAAAACCCTCTTGGGGTGTTCGGACAAAAACGGCCTTACCCTCGGCTGTCTTCCATTGTTTCTTGTCCATGGCATAGCCGCGGTTGAGCACCCGAACACTGCCATCGTCGCGCTTGCTATACTCGGCGGTCACATGGCTCATTCCTCGTTCAAACGAATGGTCCAGTCGAGCGATCTCGTACCATCGCCCCAAATACCGGTCCAAGGCGAAATTCTCAATCGGTTTGACGCCATCGGGAATTCCGACACATCCGGTCAAAAGACCGCCGATCAACAAGCCCAGAGCAAATCGGAAACGCAGTTTACACATCGCTCGAAGCCTGCCCAAGGCCAAGGACTAAAGAAATGAATTTGTGCACGGATCAACCTCGCGCACGGCGGATACTCGCTCTAACTGAGCAGTCGCAGAACCGCGTTCGGCGCTGTATTGGCTTGCGCCAGCATGGCCGTGCCAGCCTGAACCAGGATCGTTCCCTGGGCGAAATGCGTGCTTTCCTCCGCCACATCGAGGTCTTTAATCCGGCTGTTGGCGGCGGAAAGGTTGTCCTTAAGAGTTCCCAGATGCTCGGTGGTCGCGTTCAGACGCGCCACGCTGGCGCCCACGGTAGCGCGGTCTGTGGCCAGCTTGTCGATCGCGGACTTCACCATCGTCAAGGCCGAGGCGGCACCGCTCACGGTGCTGATGTCCCCGGCCGAACTCTGGCTATTGCCTGAGGCATTGCTCACGTGGCTCACGCCGGTGACGGTGCCAGAGGTAACCCCATTGACGCCGCCGCCCACGGTGCCATCGATATTGCCGGAAACATTGCCATTGATGCTTCCACTAATGTTGCCATTGATGGTGCCAGCAACGTTGCCGAAGATGGTCCCGCTCACGTTTCCCGTGATGGTGCCGTGGACGTTGCCATTAACATTCCCGGTGATGTTCCCCGTAATATTGCCCGAAACATTCCCATTGATGTTCCCGGTGATATCGCCGGTGATATCGCTCGAAACATTACCGTTGATATTGCCGGTAACGTTGCCCGTAATCGGAGCATTGACGTTGCCGTTGATGTTCCCGTTGACCTTGCCGTTGATGGCGGCATTAACGTTCCCATTGATGTTCCCGTTAATATCCCCGTTGATAACACTGCTTACATTCGAGTTGATGTCGCCATTGAATTGGGGAGCGGGAGGGGGCGGCGGCGCGACAAAATAATTCGTAGTAATTCCGGCGAGCTGGAGCGTGCCGCCGTCAGCATCGGCCGTGACGTCGAGCGCCGTGCTGCTGAACAGGCTGACCCCATTGAAATCTTTCGTTACGGCATTGTTAATGTAAGTGTTCAAAGCGCCGAACTCTTTGTTGTAAAGGGCGCGATCCGTATCGGTTTTGGTGGCATCCTGGGCCAACACGGCCAACTCGCTCATCCGATCCAACGCTTTCCCGATCTTTTGCAAGTAACCGTCCCTGGTCTGAGAATAGGAGATAGCATTTCCCAAGTTATTGACGGTGGCCTGGGTCCGGGTGATCTGCGCGTCAAACCGCATCGAGACAGCGAGGCCCGCCGCATCATCCACGGGCGAAAGGATCTTGGATCCGGAAGAGAGCCTAGCCAAAGACCTGGCGAGCAATCCGGAAGATTGCTGCAAGAGTCGATTGCTCGTTTGCGCCGCCGTATTCGTTTGAATGACCATGCAATTCGTCCGTGAATCCTACGCCTGCAAGTCCACATTGCTGACGGTGTGCCGCGCCGTCTTCGAGGCAACAACGGTCTGTTTTCGGAGACTACTGGTGACTTACCCGGTGACTGTGAACAGCCGCTTGCAAGCAACTGTTTCCTCCCTCCTATCGGCAGCCGTAGTGGGGACTTGAGTAGGAAAATGATCCTTGGATCATTCCCTTCCACCGGCCGTTGGATCATTTCACGCGCGAACTCCGAAGCGGCAGGCCTACAGCCGCTTCGACGATTGGTGCTTAAAGAAGCCAGGACGCTTGATCATCCGGGGCTCGGCAACGCCTCTGGTCTTTGGTGTTAAGGCGAGATTATCCGCGACGAATCGTGGTTCCGTTCACCGTTTATTCCGCGTAGCCCGGAATGTCCTGACTGGGCGGATTCAGGGCCGGCGAATTCTCCCAACGAACGATTCCATTTTCTCCACGGGTGGGCCCTTGCCCTGCCTGAATCATAAACGAAGCGCGGTCCCAGGAACCGTTGCTGAAGGTCGGGCTGTAAACGCGGGTGTCGGGACTGAACAGGTATCTAATTTCGATCGGACCTTGCACAGGATCCACTACGGTTTCGGTGACGGTCACCGCGTCTTGAGCATTGGCTTCGACACTGACGTAAACTGAGTTCAATGGGTTGAATCCGACGGAACCACGAAACCAATCACTATCGGATGGCTTTGGAATAGTGTAAACCAATGGTAAGTTGATCGGCTGTTCCTTCGTGGAAATCCATTTCACCGAGTTCAGAGGCGATTCCACGTCTGGGAAAGCCACCCCCGATGCTTCCACAAAACGGCACGTTGAACCCACGCCTGCCTGGCCGCCGCTTCCAATGAAAACCGGTATCTCGTGCGGCGCGCGACGGAAGCTGTGCACATCAGCGCGAAGGAAGAGCTTGAATTCGTAAGTCGCGGCCGGTTGGGGGGCACCAGGGCCAAAATGCCGGGCGAGGAGTCCGCGCACGCGCCAGGCGGACAGTGGGACCGTGTTGCTGCGGTGGCCATGTTGAACGACGGTGACATTCCCAAATGCCAGCGAATCGGCAGCAGGCAGAGAACACACCAGGACTCCGTTGGCATTCACACCCATCACCGGCAGTTCTTTAATCGAGCCATCTAGAGACAGAGTGACTAAGGTCGGTGCATTGGTGTCAAACAGACCCGTAATGAGCAACTCTCCCTTGCTCTCGTCCGTTCGCATGGATTGAATGCTCGGCGCCAGCAACGCGAACTGGCCATTCGCTGTTGGGCCCGTCTTACTCGTCAGCACTGCCGCCAGCTTTGGGTTGTGGTCATAGTCTAGGCCCGCTCGGTGAAGGAAGGTCCTGATGTCGCTAAAGTTGAAGGGACGTTGGCGGGGTGAAGCCGGAAAGATTTGGCTTCCGCCCAACAGATCATCAAACAGCGCAAGAGTTGTTCGGAACGCAGTGGTGTCGTGGACACTCTTGGTCCATCCAAGGTAAGTGGCGGCTCCTTTGTCGAAAGAACGATTCCACATGGGATCGGAAAGGGGGTTCGCGCTGAGGCAAGTGTCAATGTAAACCAAGCTATTCTTGGAGAAACTCCAATGCCGTTTCACAAAGGCGGCGCTGACACAATAATAAACAGGCTCTTTCGGCTTGGGTTCGACCGGCTTCGGAGGTTCGATCGGTCCGGGTTCATTTTCTCGGCGGAGTCCTTTCAGAACCAGGGATCCAAACGATGCGTAACCCAGTTCTTGCGCTTCCAGGGATGATGAGTAGAGAGTCTCGTTCTCCGGCGTTTTGATCGTGGAAGTCATCACGTAAAACACTTCAAACTCCTCGACGACGGTGACCTTATTGACGGGATCTTCGTACTCCCACCGGGCTGGCATATGGCCACCATGGGAATCGATGTAGAACACACCAATGTCATTGCCATAATTCTGAACGTTCAAAAGAGCAGGGAGAGTGGCTTCTCCGCTCCGAACGTCATAACCCCGGTTGGCAAATGCAGGAACTAGATAGTCCAGCACGGGAGATTTGATGCCCGGCAATGTGGCCTTGAACAAGACCACTCGCCGAGAGACTGGGATGCCCGGCGCGGCTGTCACGGGCGAGGTGACAGCAAGCGCGCGGGAGGGTTGCCTTCGATCCTTGATTGCATCCGTCGGAACTGCCATCGCTTCCAAAAGTGGAAGCCGAATACCCGCCAGCTCATTCCCACCCGGCTGGTAGGCCTGCGGTCCCGGATCTTCGCGGTTGTTGATAATCGTATACAGCCGCCCGTCTCGGAACCGCGCCGCGATCGAAACGCCGTCGATGGCGATGCCCATGCCATCAAACTCGGGGAATTGCGCCATGAACCTCAAAAGTTCGCGATTATCCGCGTCAATCTCGTCACCGGAAAGTAAAGCGATTTTTTCGCTAATCGCATCCAATATCTGAGACCGTCGCGCATCGGACACCTCTGACGCGTCGACGGACGGAATTGCCACCACACGATAAAAGACCGCGGTGCCTGAGAGAGGGAAATTAGCGTTCGTGAGCGTCGTTGATAAAGCAGGGACCCAGAGGACCGGAGTCAAGTCAAAGGTCCGCTCCACGCGATAGGCTGGAGAATCCCCAGTCCAAATGAGACGCAGCATCGCACCGTCGGACACGGTGCTAACAATGCGCGGTGCAATGGCGGAATGCCCCAAACTCGGGCAGAGCATAAAAATCGTCCAGAGCAAGACCGAAGAGATGCACCGAGCATTTGAAAGTTGGTGATGCTTCATGGCTGGCCGTGGCCGTTACGGATTGGCAATGCTGCCCAGGAAGTCGGCAACGCGCTGTGCCGCCTTGAGCGCGGTTTGATCCGTGATGTGCTGCATGATCTGGTCGTGCAACCCTTGCCAGATCCGATATCCCTCCGGTGTGTCCATCCCACCCGCTTGGACATGCTGAATGAATTGTTTCCAAACGTCCGGTGTGGTGCCGAGCAGATCGCCTCCGGTTCCTAACCCAAAGTTGAAGCCCTTCGCGTCGAGCGATCCACTGCCGCCAAACAATTTGAAGCTGAATTTCAAGTCTGGCTTCTGCCCGTTCGCAAGTGTGTTCAGGAACTTCGCCCAATCGCTGGAGCTGACCGAGCCTGAGCAATGGGAATCGCCGGCCTTGATCGTGACTTTCTTGCCTTTGATTTTGATATCGATGCCGGACGGATTAGCCTTAGTGCCCGAGGAATGCCCGACTCCCGATTTGCCGGAGAGTGGCCGCGCTTTTCCGCCCGTTCGATCGGCGAAGTTGACCGGATCATTAAATGCGTAGGCGTACAGATTCGCGTCCAGTCCGCCAAACAACAGAGGATCCGTCGTGATCCATCGGCGCGCTTCCGCGTCATAATCTCGCGCTCCGAAATGAGTCAGTCCGGTGAGCGGATCGTAATGGCCACTGGCAAAACCCAATGGCTGAAAGCCCGGATTCGTGTCCGACAGAACCTTTCCGAACGCGTCGTAATCCAGCCGCTGCGCAATCGTTCCGGAAGCTGCGTGAATGACGAGCCTCACGCTCCCGTTGAGGTCCGTCACCAACCGGTAAGCTTGGCCAGACTTGATTAGGAAACTCGGCACTGTTTCATCATCCCCATAAACAAAGCGGCTCACTAATTTACCGTGGCCATCGAGTTCGGCGAGGATCCGCGACTCGTCGTCGTAAAGGTAAAAATGCGATAAAACTCCGTCCACCTTTTGACCAACGCGCCGATTTAGAGCATCAAGGAAGTAATCCACTCTCCGTCCGTCCGGCAGCTTCACGGCGACGAGATTCCCCAACGCGTCGTAGGAATAACTCGTCACCTGGCCGTCGATGGTTCTGGTGAGCCGCTCTCCATCCGGGCCGTATTCAAAATTGGCAAGCCCCAGTCGGACGAGGCGATCTTGGGCGTCATAAGTCGCAGGACCGAGATCGCTTGTAAGATGGTTCCCATTGGCGTCGTAGGTAAACGCACCTTGGATGGCACCATTCTCTTTCGCCTCCATCAGGCGCCCCCCCAAATCGTAACTGTAGTCAAAAGTGATTGGAGCGCTGGACACGATGGTTTCGATCACCAGCTTGACGCGTCCAAGTTTGTCGTACGAGTATTGTGCGGAGAATAGCGCTTTCCCTCCAGAGTCAACCCGATAGGTCTCCAGCTGTCCAAAGCCGTTGAACGCGCGTGTCTCCGTAGAGTTACCAAACTCGCCGGCCGTAATGAATCCGTTTTCCGAGGATCGAGTAAACACAAGAGATCCCGCGTTTGTCAGGAAGCCGTCGCCATCGTAACGGTATTGCATGAAATCCGAGCCATTGACGCCGACGGATGCAACACGGAAATCGGAGTCGTAGGTGTAGTTCACCGTGCCGGAGACCGCACCGCTGTAAGTGATGTTGGTCAGAAGCGCCCCGTCGTAGGCGTAGCTCAAAGAGACGCCGTCGCCTGAAGCAAGGTTCGCGAGATTGCCAGTCACGGGATCGTAGTAGAACGAATGGGTCCCGCGCGGCTGAACGATGGACGTGAGTTTGCCGCAGTTGCAGCTTCCGCCGTTGTCATAAACCAAATCAATCGTCAGTCCGTCGGAACGGATCACGCGCGTGAGGTCGCGATCCTGGTTGTAAGCGTAGCGGGTCCCCGCGTCGCGGATATTGATGGCCGGCGGAATGTATTCCGAGATCAGATCGACCGGGGTGTACGAGAACTTATGCGCAAGACGTCCGGGCGGCGTGACCGACATGAAGTTTCCCTTCAGGTCGTAGGCATATCGTATGGTGCGCCCATCGGGCAGTGTTTGGTTGGTCAATCGCGCCGTCGCGTCGTAAGCGAACCGGGCGAACCGTCCTAGCGGATCGGTGACCTGGCTCAAGCAACCATTCCCGTCGTAAACGAAGCTGGCGGTTCTGGCGTCGGGTCCCGCTCCTTGCGTGATGTTGGTCAGTCGGCCGCGCGCGTTGTAGGCGAACGTGACTGGCAGCAGTCCGTCCACAGCGGCGGTGACGGGTCGGCCTCTCGTATCCATCGTCAACCTGCTGCGCCGCCCCATCGCGCTGATGTTCGTGAATGTGCGTGCCGTTGCGGAATACGAACTGGTGAACACGCGTCCGTTTACGGTCAGTATTACGGTCAAGTTCGACACGCTCAACGGAACGCCCGGGTTGGCGAGCGTGATAGTTTGCTCGACAGATTTCGTCGCGGTCAATCCTGCCGGAGTTCGCAGAATAAACCTCGTCGGCACCGGCGTCAACATGCCGAAGCGTCCGTCCGGCCCTTCCACGCGCAGGAGGGACATGCCGTCGCCGAACAGGTTGGTGGTCGTGCCGTCGAGCGTTTTAGTTTCTTGGGACTGCGTCCCATCCGGAAAGGTGTTCACTAAGTGGCGAGCTCCTGTGGCGTCCTGCTCCACTTGATATTTGGTCACGCGTCCGAGAGCCGTTGTGCTGGTCGTCATACGGCCAGAGGCGGCGTTTTCAAGAGAGACGCCCGGTGCATCCGCCACATTGGGAGACACGGCCTGAGCCACGAAGTGTCGGCAGAGTACGAGCAGCAAAATCAGCGCAGCAAAGGATCCGGTCGCGCAAGATGCACCCGGCTCCGGCAAGAAAAACGAATAGCATTTGACGTCGCCAACGTGCCTCCGCCCTGAACGGCCAAGCGGACGGAAGCCCGCACTCTGTTGTCGGTCTTCGCGAGTATTCAGAGGAACTCGCACATGCATTGCAGCTCGAGCAACGATGTTTCTTGAAGACGCCAGCATTGGATCTGTCCTATTCTGAAGGCGGGTTCAGTTTTCACCACCACTCAGATCTTAATCCTGGACTAGGGTGGAAATTCTTGTAGTTCAAAACCGCCGCCATCTTGCTCATGTCGCCGAGGATTTGCCGTTCTTTCGCTCCGGAGGCCTTGGATTGAAGTTCAGCAATCAGTTCTGAATTATTGATGCCCCCTCTTCTAAGCCGCTGGCTTGTGCTAAACTTGCCCTCCTTGTCGATGGAATAGCCGTAGAACAGAAAATATTTCCCTCGGTGCTTTATAAAGATTCCTCCTTGGCTACCGCCGCATCGAAATCTAAGAAGTGTAGCGCGGTGCCATCGACCATCGTCGTCTTTAATTTCGACCTTGTGGTCGTTATCGATCCGTCCGTGAAATCTTTCCTTGAGATCGGTCAAGGAATATCCTGTGCCGATATTCAGTCCAAACGGGCCGCGGCTGTAAACAGGCGTCAGGTCGATTGGCGCAATATCCGCTTCACCGCTTTTTCCAAAACTTTGATCCGCACCAGCATAGTCCACGGAATTGACGCTGTCATTTGAGACATAAGTGTAAAGATTTGCACTGCCTCCGGCGAACAGGCGCGGATCCTTGGAGGTCCATCGTCCCGTCAGCGAGTCGTAGTCGCGCGCGCCGAAGCGGACTAGTCCGGTGCTCGCATCGTAAAGACCGCCCGCGAAACCAAACGGCTGGAACCCAGGGCTGGTATCACGCGTCATGTTACCCCATTCATCATAGTCGATCCGCTGCCGGACTTCTCCACTGTCGGCATTCACGATTAGGCGCGGGCTTCCGAGATGATCAGTAATCAAGCGAAAGGTTTGCCGCTCTCGCACCAGGTAACTGGGAAGATTCGGTCTTCCAGCATACACAAAGAGCGTGGTTACATTTCCGTCGGCGTCCAAATCCGCTGCAAGTTTGAGTTCATCGTGCCAAAGGAAACGGCTAGTAAACGACCCGTTGACTTTCCGAACCACGCGCCGGTCTTGTCCATCGACCAGATATTCGACGCGCGCTCCATCCGGCAGCGAGGCATGAATTAGATTTCCAAGAAGGTCGTAATCGTAGCTCGTCGTCTGTCCAGCAGTCGTCTTGGATTTGAGTTCCCCCGCGGGCGTGTAGGTGTAGCTGGCGACACCGTATCGGAGCATTCGGTCTTGCGCATCGTAACTGGGTGGCGTGGACAATCCAGGACCGCTCTGCCGATTTCCGTTGGGGCCGTAAGAGTAGCTGGCAGTGATTACACCGTTCTTAGTGACGGCGGTCAACTGCCCAGTCTGATCGTAGGCGTAGGCATATGAATCCGTGGCACCTTGAATTGTCTCGGTCCTTTCTAAGATCCGCCCAACCGCGTTACGGACATAGTGGACGGACAGGAGAGGCACGCCGTTGGCAGCGGCGGCGTAGGTCGTCACTTCGCCGAAACTGTTATATTCGTAGCTTGTGGTGACGACGCCCAGTTCGGTGTGCGTGAGGAGGCCGTTCGCGCGATCGCGAATGAGTTTCAACCTGCCGACGTTTGTGAGCAGATTGTCCGCGTCGTACTGGTAGTCAATAAAGTTGGCGCCATTGACGCCGACGGACCTGAGACGGAAGTCGGAATCGTAGCGATAATTGATACTGCCCGAAACCAAACCGGTGTACATTACGTTGGTGAGAAATTCGCCGTCGTAAGCGTAGCCCAGGCGGATGCCGTCAGGAGCTGTGACGTTCGTCAGATTGCCGGTCACGGAATCGTATTGGAAGTCATTCGTCCCGCGCGGCTGGACAATGGACGTGAGCTTGCCGCACCTGCAGCTTCCGCCGTTATCGTAATTCAACTCCAGCGTGAGTCCATCCGGTCGCGTTACCCTTGTGAGTTCGCGGTCGGGACCGTAGGCGTAGCGGGTAGGCGTGTCGCCAGCACCGATGTCCGGCGGGAGATATTCGGATAAGAGATCGACCGACGTGTAAGAAAAGACGTGCGCGGGTTGCCCCGGTGGACTGAGGGATGTAAGATTTCCTTTGTCGTCGTAGCCGTACTGAACGGTTTGGCCATCGGTGAGTGTCTGCGCGGATATCCGACCTGCTGGTTCATAAGCGAACTTTGCGACACGCCCGAGAGGATCCGCGATCCGATTCAAGTAGCTGCTCGAATCGTAGGCAAACGACTCAGTTCTCAAAACCCCAGGGGCACCTTGCAGGACGTTTGTTAATCGTCCGCGATGATCATACCTGTAAGCAACCGGTAATACTCCATCCACACCGGTCCCGACTAGTCGGCTCAGGGTGTCGATGCTCAGTGTGCTGCGCCGCCCCATCGCGCTGATGTTCGTGAATGTGCGTGCCGCTGCGGAATACGAACTGGTGAACACGCGACCGTTCACACTTAGTGTCTCGATCAAATTCGACAGGCTCAGCACATTGTCCGCGTTGGTGAGAGTGACTCGCGAATCGAATGTGTTCGTGGCCGCTAATCCTCCTGGGGTCCGCAAAACAGATTGCGCGGGCACCGGCGTCAACATGCCGAAGCGTGCGTCCGGCCCTTCCACGCGCAGGAGGGACATGCCGTCGCCGAACAGGTTGGTGGTCGTGCCGTCGGCAGCCTCCGCTTCTGTTGCCTGGGTCCCGTCCGGGAACGAGTTGACCGAGCGGCGTGTTCCGGCGGCGTCCTGTTCCACTTGATACTTCGTCGCACGCCCCTGAGCGGTCGTGCTGGCGGTGACGCGTCCCTGCCCGGTGTTGGTGCGTGTGACGGTGAGGGTCGCGCCGGCCGCATCGGTTTCCGCGGCAAAGCGGCCCAACGCGTCGTAGCTCGCGGATGTGGTGTGGTTATTGGGGTCGGTGATCTTCGTCAGCAATCCGCCGTTGGCGTATTCAAACTGCCAACTCTCGTTTGCGGGATTCGATACGCGGCTCAAGTAGCCATTGCCGTCCAGGACCAGGGTCGTTCGTTGACCGTATGGGCCGATAATACCCGTAGGGTTTCCTACGGCGTCGCGTTCGATGGTCGTGGTGTCATTGTCCGCATCGACCATTCGGACCAACCGGCCTGCAGAATCGTATTGGAAGGTCAGCAAGGTTGTGCCGGTCAGCGGGTGAATCGTTCGCAAGTGACGCCCGTTCCGATCGAACTCATACACTTCACTTGCGTCTTCGGAAGGGATGAGGAAACTAGCCCCGGTGAAGCCTTCCAGACCGCCCTGGATGCGGCGTATGTAGCCACCATTGCCTGGAGGAGGCGCGTTGCCGTCGGAAAAGTAGAGCGCGCCGTCCGGTCCAACCTCGACATCGCCCGGACCGTAGAGCCGTGCTTGCGCGGCGGGGCCGCCTTCACCGCACGGCGAGGCCGTCGTGCAACCCGCGGAACCGCCAGCGAGCGTCGTGATGATGCCATCCGTCCCCACGCGCCGGACGCGTTTTGGGCCGTTATTATTGTTCTCGATGATGAAGACAGTCCCGTCTGAGCTCACCGCGACCCGGCAGAAGGCCGTTAATCTGGCTTGTGTGGCCGGCCCGCCATCGCCCGTTGGGTCCGTCAATTGGTAGGCTTGACCCGTTCCCGCGATGGTGCGGATGATTCCGTCCACCGTCATCCGGCTCACCCGCCAATCGCTCGCGATGTAGAGGCTGCCGTCCGGACCGAACGCGATGTTCCACGGCTCGACCAACTGCACTTGGGTCGCTGGGACTTCCTCCATGAAAACCGACCCACCGCCGGCGACGGTGTGCACCGTGCCGTCCAGACCGATTCGTCTGACGACGTGACGATCAATGAAATACAGGCAGCCATCGGGTCCCACAGCCAGAGCACCAGGCCGGATTGAGATCTCTGTCGCCACTTGTCCTTCGCCGCAGATAGCCGTAAAGGGCAAGCAGGTCCCGCGGTTCCCCGCGATGGTTCTCATCATGCCGTCTGGTCCAACCTGGCGAATTTGACCGTTCCCAGCCTCCGAAATGTAAAGGACACCATCGGTCCCAACCGCGATGGCGGTCGGACGAATATCTACCTGCCGGGCCGGGCCTTCGTTACTCGCACAAGGGAAAGCGGGATTGGCGCAGTCCAAGCCCGTGCCTGCAACCGTGGTGACGACCCCATTCGGGTCAACCCGTCGGACGCGCCAACCTAAGCTATCCACAAAGAAGAGGCTGCCATCAGGGCCAAAGGCAAAATCCGTTGGCGTCATTGGGACGTGAGGTGCGGGCCGGCCTTCGTTGCAGACCAAATCGTTGTTGCCCGCGCAACGCAGTCCGTTCCCAGCGAACGTTTCAATCACCTGCGCATTGCCTCCTTCCAGACTTCGGCGTTCGCCGTAGCCGTAGAGGAGCACGCGGCCATTGGGATCGTAGTAATGATGCGCACTTGGTGTCCACCCACCTACCCCCCACCTGCGAGCATCGTAAGCGGCCACCGGTGCCGTGAATTGCTGAATGACGGCATTCTCGCCGTAGGTATGCTCGCCCACGGCGACCGTGGCGTCACCAACCAACGCGAACGCGTAAGCCGATTCCGCGGTCATGCCATAGGCGCCAGGATAAACGTGGGATACACGAATGTTCGCGGTGTGGGCACCGTTCAAGAACCTGCCATACACATCGCGCCCATCCCAAGTGAAGGTGTAGCTCCGATTCGGAGGGAGAGGTGGGAAAACGAGATCCACCGACTGCCCAGCGATGTTCACGGTCAATTCGATGCGCTTGAGATTTGCGGGAAGAAGCGCGTTGCCAGTGAGCGGAATTTCCATGGTCGCCGCTGCGCGGCGCCCGAGAACGCGGTCACTGCGATAATGTAAATAGAAGGGGACCCCGACCAATCGAATGTTCTCTCCGAAAATTTGGTTCACCGGGGAAATCACCGACCTCTCGCAGATCATGGCCCCACGAGCAAAGAGCGCATCGAATTGCTTTTGACTCAGCGAAAGCAGATTCGTGAATCCCTGTCTTACAGGCTTGTTGATGTCACGGACAACATTCACAACTCCGCCTACGACAACGGGGACGATCGCTGGATCGACTTGATGCGGCCTGGCCGCCTGCAGGCCGATGGATCGTGCGGCCCCAGCCGAACTGCCGCCAATACAGCTCCGCCACAGACTCTGGCCGGGCTTGTAGAGTTTGGCTAATTGCCGGCGTTCTTCGTCGTTAATGGCGAGTGCGGCTAAAGTTGCCGCCGGGTCGGTCTGACCGTCGCCATCCGTATCCAAGTCTGCTTTGTCTGCGGTGACGCCGAGGATCTTGATCACCCGAGCGTTACGTTGGGCGACCCACACACTGCGTTGCCTGTCGTAGTCGCCAACAGGTATCTCCATGCCGACCGGATCCTTCTGAAAGTTATCCACGTAGAAACAGAGAGGTTGGTTGACGACAATATCCGCTCCGGCAGCCGTTGCTTCGTCCGCGGTGATCTCCATGCAATACGTATACGCGCTGGTCGGAGGAAGCGGCGCGGGCATGGCCGACGGACCGGTCGCACCGACGGTGAATTCGGTGATGCGGAAGTTGAGCGTGCCGCACGCCTGCCTTGCGCCATTGATCACCAAGTCCGCGCACGTGCCGGAAGGGAAAAGCAGCGTGGCCTGTCGCGCCCCGCTGGCATCACTCTGCGCGCTGCCGCGCGCGATCTGCGAGGGTGAATTCGTTCCAAACGCGATCGGAGTTACCAAGGGATCGGCCGGCACCATCACAATTTCAGGCAACGTTGTGTAGTTCTGCTGTTCGGCGTGGATATGTCGATGCACAGAACAAAACCCTGGTTTGTCGTACTTCGCCGTGAGCGTCGTACCGCCGTTAACCGCCAGATCGAACCAGCCGTCCGCGCGGGTGAGCGTTTGGCCGAACTCCGAATGGTTGAGCACCGAGACCCTAACTCCGGACAACGCGGAGCCGTCACGTCGTTTCACCCGTCCACGCAACACTGCGGCTCGGACCGGTTGGATCGTCCCGTTGCTCACGCCGCTTTGGATCGGGTTCGCCCCGGTGTAAAGGAATGTCGTGGCACTTCCGACATCGCTCGCACTGGCCTGAGGAAGCGCGGAGGCGACCGTCACTGGGTCCACCGGCAATGGTGCAGGCGCATAGTGCAACCGGAAGAACTGCGTCGTATCTCCTGCCGTAACGGTGACGGAGAAATAATCGGCCACCCGTCGGACCGGCTCAGGCGCGAGCTGCCATCGCTGTGGCGAAGAGAGGCTCGCCGATGATTCGAGCACAAAGTCAGTGGCTGTTGCGGTCCACGAGAGTTCGATCTGTCCGCTCTGCACGTCAGATACAAAGAGCGTGGGTTCACCGGACTGAGCATCCGCGTGATGCCAGGACCAAGAGATCCAGAACGCTACAGCCAACCAAAATGCCCCGCTCGCAGGACCACCGAGCAGCCGAAGGCAAGGTGTTCTGGCGATGCACGGAATTGGGTGATGAATTCCCCATCGAGGATGAACTACTTCGCACCGATTTGGCCGACCTCTGAGGAAGCAAGTCAGACTCATAGGGAACTGGTGTTTCGCCTATCGGGAGCATGCAAGTCCGAGTGCGCCAGTCAAGAGAAAACACACCTTCCGCAAGAGTTTACATCAGTCTGAGTTGGCCTGAGTTGAACCTCTCGTTGCGCATGAAGTCAGTCCACCCGTGCACGAGTGGGTCGCGTACCAGGCCGACCTGCAATGGCCCGGTCCCCCCGCCCCAGGTGTCGCAGACATTAAGTTGGTCTGCAGCGCATCTCAAGGTCGGATTGATCGCGTTGGCTTTCACTTGCGCTAGAACGGCCCGGTTTTTGCTCCCATTCCGTTTTTCAAGTAGTCGCTGTGGAATTACGGCCCAAATTCTGGGCGGGAAGGGCGACCTGCGCACGATTGTTTTACACTCATTTGCGATGACACGACCAACCACGCTTGCGGGCTCCTGGCCTGAGCGGCTGATCAAGGGAGGAAACCAGCCTGGGTCACGATTCAATTGCTTATTGCTCGCCGCGCTCGTGGCGCTGTCGCTGAGCACTTTCACCCACGGTCAGGTGATAATCAGCGAGTTCATGGCGGACAATAAGACCGCGCTGGTGGACGCAAACGGGAATTTCTCGGATTGGGTTGAGATCTACAATCCAAGCGGAGCCAGCGTCAATCTGGCGGGTTGGGCCTTGACGGACGACGCGACGCACCAATCGAAATGGTCGTTTCCGAGCACTAATCTCGCTGCCAAAGGTTATCTTGTCGTGTTTGCCACCGGCACTAATCGGACAGTGCTGGGAGAACCACTGCAAGCCAAGTTGAAGCTTAGTGCGGATGGCGAATACCTAGCGTTGTTGCAGCCCAACGGCCGTGTGGCATCTGAATTTGCGCCGGCTTTTCCTCAGCAATACACGGACATTTCTTACGGCATCGCGCAGAATGTCGTGACCAACACATTGGTGGGTGCGAACGCTCCGGTCCGAGTCCTGGTTCCCAACGGCAGTTCTCTCGGGACATCCTGGACGCAGACTTCGTTTGACGACAGCAGTTGGCTGGCTGGAACGGCAGGCGTCGGCTACGAGACGGCCGTGCCTGGGTTTGCGGTTCGCAATTTCAAGGCGAACATCAGCGTGAGCAGTTTGGCCGCGGCGCAAGGGGTGATCACCAATCCCTCACAGCAGAGCGCTCTGTATACGGAGAACGCGCCGTTCATCAATTATTACAATACTGGCACCGGCGCCAACTATGGCAACGATCGCACGTTTCCGGGCTTCACCATCGAATCCGACATCGAAGACTTCGTGGTGGAAGCGACCGCAACCGTGACCATTCCATCCGCGGGTAACTGGACGTTCGGAGTCAATAGTGACGACGGATTTACTCTCTCGGTCGGTAATTTCAATATGTCCTACCCGGATCCGCGTGGCCCAGGGGATACGTTGCAGACCTTCAACTTTCCCGCAGCCGGAGATTACGCGTTGCGGTTGGTCTTTTACGAACGAGGGGGCGGATCGGAAGTCGAATTGTATGCGGCCAAAGGGAGTTTCACCGGATGGAACCCGACGAATTTCCGACTGGTCGGCGATACGGCGGGCGGTGGCTTGGCGGTGCGAGCGCCCGTGGTCAGCGGAGGAGTGGGATCGACGAGCTATCAGTCGTTCATCAAAACCAGCGTTCAATCCCAAATGAGCGGCGTGAGCCCCACCGCCTACATCCGGGTTCCGTTTGCCGTGGCGACCCCAGCGTCGCTGCAATCGCTCACGTTGCGCCTAATGTATGATGACGGGTTCGTCGCCTATCTGAACGGTGTGGAAGTCGCCCGCCGCAACGCCCCAGCAGCGCTGCAGTGGAACTCGACGGCGACGGCGGCCCATCCGAACTCGGCGGCCTTCAGCTTCGAAGACATCAACATTTCGGATTTCCTCAACACGCTTCAAACCGGGAACAACGTGTTGGCCATTCAAGGATTGAATCAATCGGCGTCCGACAGCGACTTCCTGATCGTGCCACAATTGGTGGAGTACAAAGTAACAAATTCGAGTACGAACTATTTCGCGACCGCAACGCCTGGCGCTCCCAACGGCAGCGGCTTCATCGCCTTTGTGGCCGATACGAAGTTCAGCGTCGACCGCGGCTTCTTCACGAATGCGTTCACGGTCGCGATTACGACCGCAACTCCAGGCGCGACGATCCGCTACACGACCGACAGTTCGACCCCGACCGCGACCCATGGCAATGTCTATGCTGGACCGATCGCGATCAGCAAGACGACGGTGCTTCGTGCGGCTGCATTTGCCACTGGCTTCCAGCCCTCGGATGTCGACACGCAAACCTATATCTTTCTAAGTGACGTCATTCGGCAATCGCCGAATGGTGAGGTCCCAGCTGGCTGGCCTGCGACCTGGGGCGGCAATGTGGTCGACTACGGCATGGACCCGAACGTGGTCAACAACGCGGCCTATAGCGGAACAATCCTCAGCGATCTGCAAACCATTCCGTCATTCTCCATCGTGACCGATCTGCCTAATCTGTTCGACGCGGCCAACGGGATTTATGCGAATCCGGGAGGCGATGGCATCTCCTGGGAACGCCCTGCCTCTGTGGAACTGCTATTCCCAACTGGCGCGGGCGGGTTCCAGATCGACGCGGGCGTGCGCGTGCGCGGCGGCTATAGTCGGAGTGGGGGGAATCCGAAGCACGCCTTTCGTTTCTTCTTCCGCGAGGAGTATGGAGCTTCGAAGCTGAAATACCCCATGTTCGCCAAGCAGAATGGCGCGGAAGAGTTCAACGGGTTCGACCTGCGGACATTTCAGAATTACTCGTGGAGCTTTGAGGGTGATTCGCGCGGGGTCTTCGTTCGCGACCAATTCTCGCGCGACACGCAAATCGCCATGGGCCAACCGGGCGAGCGCGGGGACTACTACCATCTTTATATCGATGGCCAGTATTGGGGCCTGTTCAACTCAGACGAGCGTCCGGAGGCTTCATTCGCCGCCTCTTACTTCGGTGGCGAGCCGGAGGATTACGACGTCGTCAAAGTGGATCCGGGTCGCGGCTACAACATCTATGCGACGGACGGCACGTTAGACGCCTGGACGCGGCTTTGGCAGGCGGCCGTCAACGGGTTCGCCTCCGACGCCGCGTATCAAAAGGTGCAAGGGAATAACCCGAACGGAACCCGCAACCCCGCCTACGAAGTACTGTTAGATGTCGACAACCTGATCGACTACATGCTCGTGATCCTCTACGGCGGCAACCTGGACGCGCCCATCTCCAATTTCCTGGGCAACTCATCGCCGAACAATTGGTTCGGGTTCCGTCATACGAATGGCCTGAGCGGTTTTCGATTCGTGGCCCACGATTCCGAGCACACCTTGTTGGACGTGAATCAGAATCGCGTGGGGCCGTTCTCCGCAGGCGATCCCACTTCGGGCGGCGGACTGCTCAAGAGCAATCCACAGTATGTCTTCCAACAACTCTGGCAAAACACTGAGTTCAAAATGCACCTGGCCGATCGCGTGCAGAAACATTTCTTTAACGGTGGAGTCCTTTCGCCGAGTTCAGCTTTGGCCCGGTTTATGGCGCGCAAGACCGAGATTGACCGCGCGGTCGTGGGCGAATCCGCCCGTTGGGGTGATTCCAAACGCGAACCCGCGTTAACCCGCAACAGCGAATGGCTCGCGGAGATCAATCGCATCGCCAATAACTACATTCCGCAACGCACGGGGATTGTGCTCAATCAGCTGAAAACGAAAGGCTTGTTTCCTTCCATTGCTGCTCCATCGTTTAACCAGTTTGGCGGCAACGTGCCGAGCGGCTTTGCCCTCACGCTGACCGCTCCGACGGGAACGATTTATTACACGCGTGACGGCTCGGATCCACGTGTCCGGGGCGGGGCGGTTGCGGCCAGCGCTCTGACTTACAGCAGCTCAATTACGCTTGCGCAAAGCGCCCAGATCAAGGCGCGGGCGCTGAGTGCAGGCGTCTGGAGCGCACTGATCGACGCGACCTTTTACGTCACGCAAACTTACACGGATGTGCTCGTCACGGAGATCATGTATCATCCGCCCGACACGGTGCTCCAGGATGGCGACGCGTTTGAGTTCATTGAGTTAAAGAATGTCGGTTCCGGCGCCCGGGAGCTGAGCGGTGTGCATTTCGAAGGGATTGATTTTACCTTCCCTATCGGCAGTTTTGTGGGGCCCGGACAATTCGTGGTGCTGGTTTCCGATCGGACCGCCTTTGCCAGCAAGTATCCCGGCGTTCACGTGGACGGGGTTTACCAGGGGAAACTCGCCAACAGCGGCGAGACGGTGACACTTTGGCACGCAGCCGGAACGCCCTTGTTCTCGGTGCACTACGATACGCAAGCCCCTTGGCCAGTGGCGGCGGATGGCACTGGTTTCTCGCTCGTTTCCTTGAATCCGAACCTGAACCCCGATCCGAATAACGCTTCGAATTGGCGCGCCAGCAGCACGGTGGGTGGGTCGCCTGGTGCGGACGATTCGGCGCCCAACGTTCTACCCGTCTGGATTAGCGAAGCGCTCACCCATACGGATTTACCTCAACTCGATTCCATCGAACTCTACAATCCAAACCAAGTGGCCGTGAGTATTGCTCACTGGTATCTCACGGATACCCGGGCTGAACCCTTCAAATTCCGCATCCCCGCATCGGATTCGCGCGCGACGATCCCGGCCGGCGGCTACGTCGTTTTCTCGGAGAATGATTGGAATGCCAACGCCAGCGCGCCCAACAGCTTTCGCCTGAACTCGCACGGAGAGGAGATCTACCTCTATTCCGCGGACGCCAACGGCTCTCTGACCGGGTTTAGCGATGGCTTCGCTTTTGGACCGGCGGACAACGGCGTAAGCTTTGGCCGTTACCTCACCAGCACTGGCGCGGCCCAATATCCCGCGCAAACCGCGGTCTCGCTCGGTGGAGCCAACGCAGGACCTCGCGTCGGCCCGATCGTCGTGAACGAGATCCAATATCAACCTGCCGCGGGCGACGCGGAATACGTCGAGCTGAAAAACATCACCGGAGCGGTTGTGCAACTGTATGATCCCGCCGCTCCCACCAACACGTGGCGGCTGAACGGTCTGGGATTCAGTTTCCCGATGAACACCGAGATCCCCGCCAACGGGTTCGTCCTGCTCACCGCGGGCAATCCGAGTGCCTTCCGTACACGCTACTCGGTGCCAGCGAGCGTGGCGATTTACGGACCTGTTCCAGGCGTGCTTCAGGACAACGGCGAAACGTTGTCGCTACAACGCCCTGGACCGCCGGATCTCGATACCAATACTGGCACCTATTTTATTCCTTACATTGATGTCGACGTGGTGGATTACAGCAGCCAAGCTCCCTGGCCAACTGGTGCCAGCGGCACAGGCGCGGCCTTGGAACGTCTCAATGCCTCCGCCTACGGCAATGACCCCATTAACTGGCGAGCCAGTCCGGGTGCCCCGTCGCCGGGCGTCGACAATGTCGGGAATCGCCCGCCGCTGGTCAGCGCCGGCGCGGACCAATCGCTCCTGGTAACCAACGTGCCGATCACCCTGAATCTCTCGGGCTCTGCGACCGACGACGGATTTCCCGTCCCGCCCGGTGCCCTGAGCGCCAGTTGGACGCAATTGAACGGCCCCGCCAATGTAGTCTTTGGCAATGCCAGTCTGCCCGCTACCACGGCCACGTTCCCGGCGTTGGGAACCTATGTGTTACGGCTGCGTGCGACGGACGGCGCCCTCGAAACGACGGCGAGCATCACGATCACGCTGGCCCAAGCCACCGTGCCCGTGACCTTTATTCCCAAAGGCTCTGTTTGGAAATACCTAGACGATGGCTCTGACCAAGGGACCGGTTGGCGGCCTCCTGCCTTCAACGATGGAGCGTGGAAGTCCGGTGCCGCGGAACTCGGCTATGGAGATTCGAGCGACGGCCGTCCCGAGGTGACCACCGTCGGCTTTGGTCCCGACGCCAACAGCAAGTATGTGACGACCTATTTTCGGCATCGATTCCAGGTCACTGGCGCTGCGTCCGTGAAGAACCTGACGGTTAGTCTCATGCGGGACGACGGAGCGATCGTCTATCTGAACGGCACGGAAGTGTTCCGCGACAACATGCCTTCGGACACCGTCGATTCGCTCACCTTGGCCCTGAGCGTCGTTGGAGGGCAAGACGAAGCGACGTTCTATACCCAACCGGCCAATCCCGCCCTCCTGGTCGAAGGGGCAAACGTGCTTGCGGTGGAAGTGCATCAGGCAAATCGGCCAAGCAGTGACTTGAGTTTTGATCTGGAGTTGGCAGGCGAAGGCATCCCAGGCAGTCCCTCTCCGGTAAATCAGGCCCCCATCGTCAATGCCGGTCCCAATCAGACGATCACGTTGCCAGGCAACGTCGCGTTGAGCGGAACGGCCAGTGATGACGGGTTGCCTAGTGCGCCTGGTCGCCTGACGTTGGCTTGGACGAAAGCGAGCGGGCCAGGCACTGTGACATTCACGGCTCCTAGCTCGGCTATTTCCAGCGCCAGCTTTTCCATCGCTGGGACCTATGTATTACGGTTGACCGCGACCGATGGGGCTCTTTCCACAACGAGCGACGTCACGATCGGTGTGCTTGACAATGCCCCCCCCGTCGTCAACCCCGGCGCGAACCAGACCGTGCCCTTAGGCGGGACAGCCATCCTGAGCGGGACAGTAACCGACGATGGGTTGCCTAACCCGCCTGCCAAAGTGACAGCAACCTGGAGCGTCGTGAGCGGCCCTGGCAATGTGACTTTCTCCAGCCCAGCGACGCCCTCCACCAGCGCCACATTCTCGACCGGTGGCATCTATGTGCTTCGCTTGACCGCCACGGATAGCGCGCGAGAAACCAGCGGCGACGTTACCGTCCAAGTGGTACAGAACAAGGCGCCGGTCGTGACGGCCCTCGCTGACCAGCTTGTGATCCTGCCCGCAGCGGTTGCGTTAAACGGCGTCATCACGGACGATGGATTGCCTAACCCACCCGCTCAGGTCCTCGCGGCGTGGTCGATGGTTACGGGCCCTGGCACCGTCACCTTTGCGAATCCCTCCACTCCGGTGACGACAGCGAGCTTTTCCGCGGCGGGAACGTATCTCCTTCGCTTGGCGGCGGACGACGGTGCGCTCCAGTCCGCGAGCGAAGTCACGATTCGTGTGCTGCAAAATGCCGCGCCGATCGTCAATGCTGGGGCAGCTCAGACGGTCACGTTGCCCGCAACGCTCACCTTGCAAGGCTCGGTGACAGATGATGGCCTTCCCATTCCGCCAGGAAAAGTCACAACGAGCTGGTCGTCGGTCAGTGGGCCGGGCACCGTCACGTTCTCCGACGCGTCTGCCTTGAATACAACCGTCGCTTTTTCCACCAATGGCACTTTCATCTTGCGTCTCACCGCGAATGACGGGGCCTTGTCGGCGGCGGACGACATAGCCGTGCGCGTCGGCGAAAACGCCGCGCCCGTCGTGAACGCTGGTGCCAACCAGACCATCCTCTTTCCAGCGTCGGTGTCACTCCAAGGAACAGTCACGGACGACGGGCTCCCAACAACGCCTGGACAAATCTTTGTTGGCTGGTCTATGGCAAACGGGCCAGGCGTCGTGACCTTCTCGACCCCTGGATCGACCAATACGACCGCGACATTCTCCCTTGGCGGGACTTACGTCCTGCGCTTGACGGCGACGGATGGGTCTCTCCAGAGCAGCGCTGATGTTACCGTGCAGGTCTTACAGAACACGGCGCCCGTCGTGAGTGCCGGACCAAATCAGACCATCACGCTTCCTGCATCGGCTTCATTGCAAGGAACAGCGACCGACGATGGCTTGCCCGCATCGCCTGGACAGGTGACGGTGGGCTGGTCGACCGTGAGCGGCTCTGGGCTCGTCACGTTCCTCAACGACTCGGTTTCAGCTACGACCGCGACGTTCTCAGCGGCAGGCATTTATATTCTGCGCTTTTCCGCGACAGACGGGATGCTCCAAGCCTCGAGCGAGGTGACAATAACGGTCCTGGACAAGGCGAAGTCTCCACAGATCGATCTTTCCGGACTGGCCCTAAGCAGTTCGTCCTCGGGCTTTCGCTTCAGCTTCACCTCTGCGCCCGGCACACGCTACACCGTTCAGTTTCGGGATTCATTGAGTGAAGGAGGGTGGAATTCCCTCAGCGTTGTGCCCCCGGAGGCCGCGTCGCGCACGATCAATATTACCGACCCGAACATCGGGCAGTCCACCCGACGGTATTACCGGCTCCTCGTTGAGTAGAGGGCATGGAGCTCGTTGCACCACGCCCGCGCTGCGGGCGTTAACGTTGGCGTTGGTCTTTGGCGCGGAGCGAGGCCAAGCCTTCCGATCAGCAATTGCTGATCGGACCGCAACTAGCTGCAAGACAGTTGCTCAGCAAGCCCTTGGGGAATTTCTGCCAACGCTTGGCCGTCCGAGTAGGTATCCGCCTCGGCGTTTCGAAATGGCCTTGAAAGTCCAGATGTGCACAGATGCTGCCAAGGATGAAGAGCCGATCGCGCGCGCCGTCCGGAATTTTGCGGTGCCGTGAATCCTAGCTTTGCGAGAGAAGCGCTTTTTGCCATGCTGGGGAAACACTATGAGCGCTCAGTACTCCATCGGACTTGACTATGGCACTAATTCGGTGCGAACCCTCGTTGTCAACACCGCCAACGGCAAGGAAATCGCCACGGCGGTTTGGGGATATGAACACGGCGACGCCGGCGTGATATTGGCTCGCGATCCGAACTTGGCGCGGCAACACCCGGCCGATTATGTCAAAGGTGCGGAGGTAACGATTAAGAAAGCCATCGCCGAAGCCAAGCGCTCGGTCCGAGGATTCAGCCCCGATCAAATCGTCGGGATCGGTGTCGATACCACCGGAAGCACGCCGTTACCGGTCGATCGCCAAGGCCGCCCTCTGGCCTTCCAAAAGAAGTTTGCCAATCACCCTGCCGCCATGGCGTGGCTCTGGAAAGACCACACCGGCGTGGCGGAAGCGGCGGAAATCACGGAACGCGCACGGCAGCTTCGACCCGAGTATCTCGCCAAGTGCGGCGGAACCTATTCGAGCGAATGGTTTTTCAGCAAGATTTTGCATTGCCTCCGAACGTCGCCAGAGGTCTTTGACGCAGCCTTTACGTGGGTTGAGTGCGCCGATTGGATTCCAGCCGCTCTCACGGGCACCGAGGCGCCGGATCAATTAACAGTCGGGATTTGCGCCGCGGGCCACAAAGCGATGTACAACGATGCTTGGGGAGGTTATCCCGATGCGGAATTCCTGGCCAAGTTAGACCCGAAGCTCGGCGACCTCCGGACCCGGTTACGTCCAAAAGCGGAGAGTATCGACAAAGCCGTCGGTGGCCTAACGGCCGAATGGGCGAAAAGGACAGGCCTCCGCGCGGGGATTCCCGTTGCTGTCGGCGCGTTCGACGCCCATCTCGGCGGTGTGGGCAGTGGTATCGCCGCCGGAACGCTCGTCAAGATCATCGGAACGAGCACTTGCGACATGATGGTCGTCCCCTCGAAAGCTAAGCTGGCGGATGTGCCCGGACTCTGCGGAATTGTTCCCGGCAGTATTCTCCCAGGGTTTTACGGGCTCGAGGCCGGACAATCAGCCGTGGGCGATATTTTCAATTGGTTCGTCAATTACATCCAACCGGGAGGCCCTAAGCTTGGATCGCACGAAGCCTTGAGCGTGAGCGCCGCCAAGCTCGCTCCTGGGGAATCCGGACTGTTAGCGTTGGATTGGAACAATGGCAATCGGACTATTCTTGTGGACCAACGTTTGACCGGACTGCTCCTCGGCCAAACGCTCTACACGACCCCGGCAGAAATTTACCGGGCGCTCATCGAAGCAACCGCCTTTGGTGCTCTGACCATTATTAACCGGTTCGAAGAGTTCGGGGTAAAAGTCGAGCAAATCGTCAACTGCGGAGGCATCGCGGAAAAGAATCCGCTGGTGATGCAGATTTATGCCGATGTTACGGGACGGCCGATGAAAGTTTCCCGGTCGGCGCAGA
>JBGAIN010000068.1:0-39567 GCA_044225505.1 Limisphaerales bacterium | reverse complement strand
GTGCATGCCACGTGCCTGAGCGCCGCCCCCCTCAGAAAGCGTTGGTTGAGCCACTCCGTCAGCAGCAGTAGAACGGATCCCGTAATAGACCAACTCATCGCCACGCGTAGGAACGGGAGTAGATCCAAACTCATCGCCCGGTCTTTCTCGCTTGTTGAATCAGCCGCTCCAGTCGGTCGAGCTGGTCGTCCGATAAATGGGCTTGTCCTCTCTTTACGAACGCCGTCACGGCCTCTTCCACCGAATCGTCAAAAAAGTTCCTGATCAGATCATCAATAACTCGGCGGCGCATCTTCTCTCGCGGCACCACCGGAGAATAAAGATAGCGAACGCCATCGGTCTCATGCTTCAAGTGCCCCTTCTCCTCAAGCATGGTCAAGTGGGTGCGGATTGCGGTGTAGGTGGGTGGATTCGGCAGCGCGTCTCGGACTTCCGCGGCCGAAGCTTTCTGCAGGCGGTATAGGACCGTCATGATCTGCCGCTCGCGGCGACTTAACTCCGACAGTTCATCCTGGCGGGCTCTGGTGGACATGCCAGAAATTTGGCATACCCACCACCGGAAGTCAAAACTTACTGCCAGTTTTCTGGCACTTCCGGAAGCTTTCCTGGTTTTCGCAATTGCCCGGATCGTTGTGTCGCGCCGTCCTTCGCATCATGAGGCAGGGTCATACACCGCAGATGGCGGCTGAAAAACTCCCGACCCTCGAGCCACCTGGCCTCGAATTCAACCCGCTGACTTTCCGAAACGAGACACGGCCAAGCCGACGCCTCAGGGTCGTAATTGTTCTTGATGCGGCAAGTGATCCCGATTCCAGCGGACCAGAGCCATGTCGGTGGAATCCTCAAACAGTGACATCAATGTCGGTGATTCCACATGACCGTCGCAAAAGGCAACATTGGCTCTCGCAGAATGGCGGGATCTTGGGGGAGTCGCATCAACGAACCCGACATAGGAGTTGTGCCGCCAGAGCAAGTCTTGCCCGGAGAAAATCTCCTTCCCATTTCCGTGAAACCCATCTCCCATGGCCATCATCTCGCTGGGATTGACGACTTCCGTGACGCTCACCGGCGGCTTGACCACCGGTGGCACGCCGGCCTTGGTGGTATGCGTAAATCCATAATGTCCCCCTAAGCCCAGTGAAGAATTGGAACTGACACCAATGCCAAAGGCGTTGTAACCGTAGGAACTAAATCCATCACCCAAAACTCCCTTCGATCGAACACCGGGACATAACCAAACTCCTTTGCCGCGAAAAGAGGGAGCGCTGCGAGTATTAGCGCCGCTGAGGTTAGACTCGATCGCTTCAGCCCAAGTAAAAACATTGGTCGGACGATCGGCGCTATCCAACTCCGCGTCGACCGAGAGCGGATAAAACTGGGTATCCGAAAGGATCTGTTGCAGACCAAGTCCCAACTGCCGGACGTTATTGGCGCAATGGGTTTGTCGTGCTCGGCCCACAGCTCGATGGAGGGCCGGAAGCAAAAGCGCTGCGAGAATTCCGATGATGCCAATCACCGCCAACAACTCGATCAAAGTGAACCCAGCGGGACTTCTAAAGCGACTGGCTATCCGATGATCGATCTCTTTGAGGATCACGAGTGGCTCACGACGGATCGCCGCTCTCTATCGCAACTCCGCGACGGACCGTCACGAGTTCGAGTTGCTTAAGAGTCATGTTGCGATCCTGGTCTGCAGTAACTCTACCCTGGAGGACACCCCGCCTCAAGCTGGAGAGCAACGGAAGAAAAGACCAGAGCCCAGGCCGATCCGCTTCTCCAGAGTGTTAAAGATAACGGGACGAAGCTAAGACCTGGTTCGGATCTATCGAAGCCTTTAAGGTGGAAAGAACGCGGTCATAGGGAGTGTCTGGGCGCGGCGCGGCGAGCGAAAGGGTATTCTCACGATAGGAATAATATCCCGCACTGTGTAAAGCCTGACGTAGTTTGTGATGGCACTTCAAAGCCCGTTCATCTTCGCCTGGCAGGTCACGGTCGAACAGGATAGAAGCGATAATGGTGGCCGAACGCTCGGAAGTACATTGGATCGAGGTGGGAATTTTGATGTCGCAGGTGGCGGACACCGTCGCGATCAGGCTGAGCGCGTTCCGGAGCTCGCTGCCGAGCAGCGGCACGACTGGCGAGCACCAAAGGAGACCGCATCGGTCTCGATCTGGGTCGGGCGGGACGGCAGTCGGAGGAGCCTGCTTTTTCCAGTAGACCTGGCGGACCGCGTCGAGCTTAGGAATCCCCAGATGCTTCTCGATTAGCAACGCGCGAAATGGGTCATCCTTGGGAAGTGTGGTCCCATCCAGAGCCGCGTCCTGCAACCGCTGATCCATCTCGTCCGCCGTCGCTACAAACGTGGTCAACGATTTGGTGCAGGACTCAAATCGGCACCGTAATTGAGCGATCACAGAGGTGAGACGATTGTAATTACTCTCGTAGATAGCCAGGTCGCCATTCCACGCTAAGACCCGAGGCGGCCCTTGGTTAGGGCCTGCCGAGCCAGAAGCACTCGACAGCGTTTCTATAACCGACAGCACGCGATCGCGATTAAACACGGCAAACGGGGGCCGCACGATATTCTCCGAGGCGGATTCACGGAAAACATCGACGGCCTCTCCTACCTCAACGTCCGAATCCATAGCCACAAACAAGATCCCCAAAAACTCTGGCCTGCGGACAAGCCAAAATGTCATGGAAGTAACGACGCCGAGGTTAGATTGGACGAACAAGCCGTCCAGGGAAGGCCCTAGACCATGACGGTGGACTCGAGCGGCCTTGGCTTTAGGCAGCCTCGCAAAACCCGTCTGAATGACATCGCCTGTCGGCAGGACGACCTCCATATCACAGGCCGACGAAATACGGTCTGCATGGGGACCGCATCCGATGCCTCGTTCCAGGGTATTGGCGACGATGCTGGTATCGGGACTCGAACTGGTCACGCTGAGCAAGAGCCGGGAATTCCGTTTGCGCAAGAACTGAAACAGCTGTCGAAAAGTGACCCCGGTTTCGACAGTGACGTAGCCTAATGACTCGTCGTAATCGATGATGCGATTCAACCGGCTGAGATCCAAAAGCACAGAGTCGTCTGTGATTGGCACCCGGCCGCCGTATCCCCAGTTTTTTCCTGACGAAATCGGATAGATCGGTATCCGATTGGATTGTGCGACGGCCAGACATTCCTGAACCTCCTGCTTCGAGCCAGGGCAGACGATTCCGCGAATCCTCTGCGTCGTCGGGTAGGTGGTAGATTCGACCGCCCGGAGTATCAAGGGATCAACCGTCACGAACGATTCCCCAACGATTCCCGCGAAGCGCTGGTACGATTTCCTCATGATGAAACCCGCCTCCCAGAGTGCTGTCGGTGATCGACCATACGCCGAAGTTTCATGGAGTTTTGGTAAAGCGTTCCGGCATCGACGAGCTGAATCGTGGGCGGAGGCACTTGTCGCCCTACGAAAAGCGCGTGTCGGAGTTCATCGGAGTGCGCCACCAACGCATCGAGCAACTCTTCCTCAGATCGGCGAAAGGCTTCCTGGGAATGGTAGTTCTGGCGGCTTCCTTCCAGTTCGATGGTCCAAGTTGCCTTTAGCAAACAAGGATCATCGTGCTCGAAGATCTCGAACCGAAACTTGTCGCCGCTCAGCTTAAGAATGTTAGATTTCCGGTTAAACTCAGCGAGGACGTTAAAGAAGAGCTCCGGATACAGATTCACGTTGCCATACTTCAGCATGTCATCGGATCTCCCGCGAATCCTGGAGATGATTGGGAAAGTATAACAGAGCCCTTCCGGACGTTGTTCTTCGGGCTGGAGGGCGACGATATCACCCATCCGATATCGAACGACCGGCCATGCTTTTCGATTAAAGACGGTGATAACCATTTCGCCATCCTCTCCAGGTTGAACGGGTTCTTCCGTTCCCGGGCAGACAGTCTCGATCACGCTCATGTGGGCCAAGTGATACATGAACCCTCGTTGCTGCTCATAAAGATCGTCCGATTCGACCGTAACAATCTGCGTTTCGCCACAACCGTAGAGATCCAAGACCCGAGCTCGAAACCGCTCTTCGATCGTCGCTCGGAAATTATCGCTAAAGAATTCACCTCCGAGCACGATCCGCGTTACGCCAAGCGTGCGTGGGTCTGTGCCTGTCTCTCCCATGAAGGACGCCAGTGCAGAGATGACTGAGGGCGACGTGACAATAGTCTTGGGTCGCAGCTCGCGAAGGTTGTTCAGGTGCCACGGAAAGGGCATGCCTAAATCCGCCTTGGGAGCAAACCCAATAGCTTCACTCGCGTTCATCAAGAAAAAAGAACCAGGCCATGGCCCGTGCGGAAACAGAGTGTAAATTCCCCCTCCTTCACGAAAATCTCCCCCGCGGACACCGGCGAGCCAAAGGCCGAGCGCTGAGGTCTCGTAGATTTCGCCCACCTCCGACACCGCGATAGGAATTCGCTTTGGCTTCCCCGTCGAGCCTGAACTGTTTAAGAAGGTGAACAATTCCTGCGGCTCTACGGAAAGAGCCCCGCCCGCACCTTTGTAAAACCCATACCGCTGGAGGAAATCCCTTTCGACGATGGGTAAAAGTCGGAGGTCATGGACCGATTCAATGTCTTCCGGAACGACACCACGTTGTGCGCAGAGCGCTCGATACGTCGGATTGTTGTAATAATGAAAATGGACCACGTCACGAACCCTCTGATCCTGTAAAGCCCTAAGTTCCAGCGGAGGCATCTCGGCATACTTCCGCACCAGAGCTTGCATTCGTTCAGTCCTTTGGCGCTGGTGCGAGAAAGTCTGGTCGTGGCTCTCGAATGAGAGCGACTGTTTGAAGGTCGGCCGGAGAAGCGTATTGTTCATTCACAAGGATAAGAAAGAATGGACGATGAAGGTTGCGAAAAATGTAGCGTCTCAGCCGACTAGTGTTTCCGACAGGATCTCAGGCGACGGTCTCAGGGCTTCGCGAAGCCGCTTCGCCGGAGCAGAATCCCGGTGACTGATTTGCCCATAAGGGCAAACACCTCCATGAGAGCCGATCCCCTTCCTTGCCACGTCGCCGCTTGATCAGCCGATCAGTTGAGGCTGGACGCGGTTCGTTACTGATAGTGGGGCGGCTTGGAATCGGTCGATCTGATTCGGTCCATTTCGATCGTGTTCAGTGTCTCGGCCTGACGCTGCCATTGCTTTCTGAGTTCATTGAGTTGGCGTCCCTGTTCTGTAACAACGGTGTTCAGTTGCTCGGTTAGGTATTCCAAATGGGCAATCGCTGATTCCAGACGGATTATACGTTCGGCAACGTCATCGTTCATTGGGAGAGTGTGCCGTCCGTAGAGGCAGCGAAGCAAGCGAGAGTCGATTCGTCTCTTCGAACCCTGGCGCACGCCAAATGCAGATGGTTCAATCCCCGTAACCAGATACCAGGAGCGTCTCAGCCGGGAAGACGGCCACCGCCGAGCCTGCGACCCAGCGACCGCATTTACGCGCGCTGGGCGATTCTTAGCGACAGGATTCCGAGGGCAATGGCATCGCTTTGCCTTCGCAAACCGACCTTTAACCGGCACAGAGCAAGGCCGTCGATCGGGAACCGCATTCCCCCTACCTTAAGAGGATGGCAGAAGAGGTTTGTGAAGCCACTCCGCCTGCGTTCTCCATGTCTCCAGGACTTGCTGGAGTATCCCCTCTATCGGATGCCTCTGAAAAACATCCGAGAGGATCTCACGCCCACGGACAGGCCCTGCGGATCCGCTGTCCACCAATCGACTAAGCAACTGCCTAGCGCGCACCATCTCTGGAGTCGCATCAGGCGCCGCATGGCCGCGGAGCAACTCCGCGACGGATCGAACCTGCTGATCGGTCAGGCCCGCCAACGCTTCGCGGAAAACGGTCGCTCGCGACGAACTGTCGAATCCGGGTGCCCCGAGGATGGGCACGAGGAGATCCGCAACCTGGCGCACCGCAGGGACCTCTTTCGCGGGTGACGTCTCGGGCTGATCTTCCTTGGAAGGAACCAGCCCGTCAGGGGTGACTCGAAACTCAACCGTTACCGTATGAAACAAAGGAGCTCCGGTCGCAGACTCACTTCCAGAGGTGTCCCCGCCTCCATGGGTCATAACTTGGAACGACAAGTCCGATTTGCCATTGGGCGCCTTTTGTTCGTTGATCGAAACACGTAAAGACAGGGAGACACGTTCCGGTTCCAGCCGCAGCGCTGACGCTGAAGAACCTCCCCGTTCCGCGACCGCGGCAAGCACCTGGCGTCGAAAACTGGCAATGACCGTTTGGAGCGTTTCCATGCCGATAGGATATCATGCCGCGGGATTCAAGCGAGTGCATGACAGAGAGAGAGAGAGAGTCGTGGCCAGCCGACAGTTCGGCTGGGGTCAGCTCGATTCAGGTCTTCGCAAGAGTATGTCCAGCCGGTCGATTCCGTTTCCGTCGCTGGAGTCGCCGGGCGCTCGGCGATGTGCGGATGTTTCAGGGACCCAATTTTGTTGAGCTCTCCTCCCCGCTCAATGGCCCGCCGTTTCGTTTGTGACGCTGTAAGCGGAGGCCCGTTCGGCTTCGAGCGGCCGAATCTCAAAGCGCAGACCATGCTGGATGCACGGGTTCTGTGCAGCTACTTCCGCGGCCTCGCGCAAGCTCGGCGCGACGATGATCCAGTATCCTCCGACGATCTCTTTAGCTTCGCCAAACGGTCCGTCCGTTAGAATACCAGACTTGGAAACCATGGCGGCGGCAGTGCCGAGTCGAGAGCCAGGCTTGAACTGACCTGTCTTGAGATTGCGCTCGTACCACTCGTAGAATTTGCCAATCGCCAGTTCGATCTCCTGCTTCGATGCGCTTTTGTCCCATTGGCCACGCGACAGGACCAAATATTCTGAGTTCGGCCTCTTTTCTTTCATAGGTTTTGTTAGAAGGGATTAGCCAGAGACGTCCCTCGGACTCGACCCGATCCGCTCCTTGAGTGGGACTGGGATATGGCTCGGCGCGATCCAGGGCATGGGAGTCTGGCTCCTTTCGGGTCTGGTTGTCAGCTCTTGGCAGAACCACACTGCGCCACCATTTCATCCCAGCGCTTTTGCATCTCTGTGACGCTGACGTCCTCGAGCTTATGTTGAATCATCCATCGGTGTCCGAACGGATCGGTTACGGAGCCTGTGCGATATCCGTAAAACATATCCGTGACCGGCATGGTAGGAGTGGCACCGGCGGCGACGGCCCGGGCAATTGCCTCGTCGGCGTTGCCAACCATCAAAACGAATGTCGTCGTGGTGCCGTTCAGCGTATGTGGGGAGGTTGTCATCCCTGGAAATTCGTCGGCCAGCATGATGACTTGTCCGTGAATCGTAAGTTCAGCATGACCAACCTGGTTCGATCCGGGTGTGCTGAGGCGGTACCGCTCGGCAGCGCCAAAAGCGCGTTTGTAAAACTCAATCGCTTGGGCAGCGCCCTTGACAACGAGATACGGGATAACCGCTGGATAGTCGTGAAATGTGCTCATAATAAGGAACTCAGAATTGTTGTGCGAGGTTTCGCGCACGGCTCAGGCTGCCTGCCGCATCCTCCAACGGGGTGCAGCGATCGGGGGCAACGCATAGCCCCGGCTTTGATCTCGATCGTGTTCATGCCTGCGGCGATACAAGGGTATCTTCCTAAGCTTACGACGAATGAGATCACGCGGCCAGGACACGTTCGCAGAAATTCCACGAGAGCACTGGAGAAGCTTCAACCTCAGGTCAGTGAAGTTTTTCAGTACGTTCCAGCATCGCGACAAGATCCTTCAACCGGCGCGCTTTTGTTTCGGGACGCTTGGCGTGGGTCAGTCGATAGAAGATCGCATAGCGGTTGGCCTTGTTCAAAGTCGCGAAGAACGTCGCTGCCTTAGGCGACCGGGCAAGAGCTTCCGTGAATTCGGCGGGCATCTCAAAGGCGCGCGACGATGCGTAGGCGGCGTCCCAACGTCCGTCGGCTTTGGCCGCGTTAACCGCAGCCATACCGGCAGGCGTAATTCGTCCTTCACTCGTCAACCGCGCGATATGCCCCGTATTGATTTTCGACCAGACACTGCGGGCGCCACGCCTGGTAAATCGCACCAAGAAAGATTCGGCATCGCACCGGTGCCGCTGCCCATCAATCCAGCCGTAGCACAACGCCACATCGAGCGCTTCCGCATAGGTCACCCCGACCCGTCGGCTTTCCTTCTTGAAGATCCGCATCCAAAATCCGCTGTGAGTCTCGTGATTCGTATCCAGCCACCCCTTGAACGCTTCTGGCGTCGCAAATGCAATCACCGGCTTGGTGTCCGGCGACTTCGGGCTTTTCGCCAGTCGTGCGGCCTTGGCAGATTTCACAGCCCCCTAATCTAGAAACACAGCCCGAATGGAGCAAGTTTGGATCGGCCCGTCCAGATTGCCTTGGATCCAAATCCACCGCGCTCTCCGCGTTGCTCTCGACGCCGACGTTCCGGCGCGTAATGATTCTTGGCGTCCAAATGGATATGTGCATCAATTCACGGTCAGGCCTCGGCCAAAGGTTCAGCGTTCTCTCGCACCTGCAGCGTCCCGCGCAGCGTTCTGGATTCGGCCATTGGATGCTGCTGACACTGTTGCTCCTGCCCCTCCTGCTCAGCCATGGCTGCGCTTCCCCCCGCACCCGTTCGGCCGCAATGGGAGTCAAGGATTCCACTCCACGGATCGCTATTCTCTCGGCGTTCGCCCCGGAACTGGAAAAGCTGCGCGCCCAGACGCAGATCGAGAGTCATCAGATCATCAATGGCCGTCGGTATGACGTCGGTCGATTGGCCGGTCACTCAGTGGTTCTCGCGCTTAGCGGCTATAGCATGGTCAACGCCAGCATGACCGCGCAGTCGCTTTTGGATCACTTCACCGTCAGACAAATCGTCTTTTCCGGGATTGCCGGCGGTGTTAACCCGAATTTGCGGGTCGGCGATGTAACTGTCCCCGCCCAGTGGGGGCAATATCAGGAACACCACTTTGCCCGGGAACTCCCAGGAGGAAGCTGGGAAACCCTAACCGCGTCCACGAATTTCGGAAACTTCGGAATGATGTTTCCCCAACCGGTGCTTGTGACGCGACGAAATGGACCTGCGAATCAGGAAGAATCCCGATTCTGGATGCCGGTCGATCCCGCGAGTCTTAAGGTCGTGCAGTCGATCACAAATCGCGTCGTTCTGGAAAGCAGGACAGCTGAGGGTGATCACTTGAACACGACGCCGCGCCTTGTCCTCGGCGGTAACGGCGTGAGCGGTCCGACGTTCGTCGATAATGCCGCTTACCGCGCTTGGGTTTGGAAAACATTCCACGCTGACGCTCTCGATATGGAAACCGCCGCGGTCGCGACTGTCGCCTATGTCAATCGCGTTCCGTTTATTGCGTTCCGGTCGCTTTCGGACCTGGCCGGAGGTGGGGAGGGACGCAACGAGGTGTTCACGTTCTTCAAGCTCGCGGCGGCCAACTCAGCGGCGGTAGTTTTGCTCTATCTGGAAGCGTTGGATGAACGCCAACTGCCGCCGATCCCGCCAGCGTCATTCTGATCCCCTGAGTCACCGCGCGCCGCCGTCCGGATTCGAGCGCAGCGTGCAGAGGTCATCCATGGCCAAGATTTAAAGGGAGTTGGCTCGTAGGGCCGGTCCAAACCCACGCCCCCACCTCTCGCCCGTAGAACCCAGCGGTGTCCCGGATTGGGTCAACTATCCCGATCTCCAGACAGACCACTAAGCGCACAGGGTGCTGTGCGCAAAACACTTACGCGGCGGTCTGACTCATGCTAAGCAGGGCCCGCAGGCGATATGGGTGCACTCAAACGACAACGTTCTTCAGAACCCCTCTCCGGCGCGGACCAGTTTGCTCTGCGAGCCGCTGAAGGCTGGCTTGAACTCAATAACTTGAGCGAAGCGGATGCCGAACTCCTCCAAGTTACCCGCCGAGGAAAAGCTTGTCTGGACGTGCTCCTCTTACGATGGCGCATCCTGGCGCAAACCGGCCATTGGGAAGCTTGCCTTGGGGTGGCCAAGACGCTGACCAAGCATTACCCGGAGGAGGTTCAAAGCTGGATTCGGCTGGCAGAGTCGTACTACAAGCTGGACCAATTCCAGAAGGCTTTCCGCATCGCTTCGACCAAGGCAGCACAATTTCCGTGCTCCTCCGTGCTCCTTTACGACGCTGCATGCTACTGCTGCTTGGTCGCGAAGTTCGATCTCGCGGAACGTTATTTTGCGCAAGCTCACCAAGCGAGCGCACCGGCGTCGCGGGCCGCATCCGGAGTGGAAGTCGCACTTTGCCCATCCCGCAAATCCGAACGTCTCGTGTCACTTTCCAAGAGCCGACTCAAAAGTAACGCCGGTTCCAACGACCGACGCTCGACTTCCCTTTAACGCATTACGCCGTTCCTATCGTCAGTCCCGATGTTTCTAGCTCGGTCCTGCCTTGCGCTGAACGCCCACTTTGCGCAAAGTCGTGCCCGCCCGGTCCAGTAGCGGCCGTTCCGGCGACAGCATACACAACTGCACCTGCCGGCACGGACAGGACGGTCATCACAATCACCTCTTCCGTTACTCGATCGAGCTTTGAAACCAGCAACTGAAACTGAACTTGAAATGGAGTCTTGGAACTATGGCGAACATTCACTTGATCGGCGGAGAAAAAGGCGGTGTGGGCAAATCCATGGCAGCGCGGATTCTCGCTCAATATTTCATCGACAAACAAATCCCCTTCCTGGGCTTTGATACGGATCGATCTCACGGCGCGTTGATGCGCTTTTACAGTGGTTTTGCGTCCCCTGTGACCGTCGATCGTTACGAAATGATGGATAGCATCATTGAAGCGGCGGTCGCACAACCCGATCGTCGCATCCTCGTCGATTTGGCCGCGCAAACTCACGAATTCCTCACCAAATGGATCGAAGACTCCGGCGTCCTGGACCTGGCGGACGAAGCTGGCTTCAAGCTCTACTACTGGCACGTCATGGATACGGGCAAGGATTCGGTCGACCTTCTGGCCAAGCTGCTGGATCGGTACGGCAACCGTTTGAATTACGTGCTCGTCCTCAATCAGGTCCGCGGGGACGATTTTAGTATTCTCAAACAGTCTGGAGTCGAAGAACGAGCCTTGGCTCTGGGCGCCCGGCAGGCGACGATCAAGCGGCTGCATGATGGAGCCATTCAGAAGATCGATGCGAGCAGCAGCAGTTTCTGGGCGGCCAAAAATGCTGGAGACAATGGCCATTTGCTCGGGTTGATGGACAGGCAGCGGGTCAAGATGTGGCTAAACTCCGCTTACCAAGAGATCGAAAAGGTCGGCGTCTGAAACTGCGGCGGCAAGCAACGCCGGCGCTATCTCTGGCTGGTAAAAGAACGACGAGCACTTACAGGTAGCTCAACCACCAGTCACGCCGGCGTTGTTTGAGCCGCGCATACCATACGCACGGCCCAAAAAGCAGTCCCACCACCAGCGCCCACATCCCGTAGACCGCCGGTAAGCTCATATCCCAACCTGGGGGATTGGCCATCGGCGGCAGTCCATGAAATAGCCATTGCGGGTTCTGGTGCTTGAGCAAAGCCCACCCCACCGCCAGCCCGTGAATTAGATAGAGGTGGGCCAGATAATAGAAGAGCGGCACCCGCCCAAAGACGACGAAGACTTGCGCGGCTCTTCCTCGCACATGCTCGGCAGCCGCCAGCGCGATCAAGGCTGGTCCAATCGTCATACAAAGAAAAAGCAATGATGGCGGATACTTCTCGCAGTCGAGAAAGGCGAGTATCGACGCCATCCACGTCTCCTTCCCGCGAAACGGGGCAGGATCTCCATACAGGCCACTCGCGCGGAGAATCACGAAGACGACGAGCACAGCGGTCCCAGTTCGCCACAAGGCGCGTCGGCGCCGCTCGGGCGGCCAGAGGAAGATCGGACCCAAGGTATACCCCGCAGCCAGAACGCCAATCCATGGCACCAGTGGATAGAGCGCCAGCACTCGGATCCCGCCGGGCAACGAAAAGAGCGTCGTTTTGTGCAGGAGATTCCAAATCCACCCGAATGAACCGAATGCGGCCGGCTGGATCGGGTCGAGCAAGTTGTGACAGGCAATCAGAACCAGCGCGAAACTCCCCAGCAGCGGGCGGGGCAGAAAGACCAACGCCGAAAGCACGATCATGGACCAACCGATCGCCCATATCACTTGCAGCAGGATCAGGTCGGGCCAGAGACTGAATCCCCACCCAAACCGGATCACCGTCAATTCCAAAAAGATTAACCATAGCCCTCGCGTCAACAGAAACAGGCTTCCGCTGCGCAGCGCGCGCCCGCGCGCCACGAAAAGGAACGCCCCTACCCCTGCCAGGAACACAAAATTGCTCGCGCAGAAATGAGTGATCCAGCGGGTCAGGAATAGGGCAGGCGCGTGGACGTCCCGCGTCGAAGCAGTTCCAGCGGTGAAGTATTCGCGAGTGTGATCCAACGCCATGATGACCATGATCAGGCCGCGCAAAAGATCCACTGAATCCAGGCGCGAAGCGCTTCTGGGAACGTCGGTCGTTGGCATCGGACCGGAACTAAGGGATGGGTTCACTGGTTGTTCGACAGTATCGCCCCGAGAAACCCGCGCAAGCGTCAAAGGGGACGAGCAGAGCTTTCTCCCTGAGGCGATGCCGTGCGAACTGTGTCGAAGACCAGGGGCGGTGGATTGAGCGGTGACGCATGCGTGCGCTTTGCGTTCGGCGCTTCATACCCAGGCGCGATCCACAGAAACGAGACGATTCCAGATAGGGTGCTCCGACGACTTTCCCGCCTCGCATCACTCACTGCGTAAGGCATCGCTCGGATTGATCCGGGTGGCGCGACGCGCTGGCAGCCAACACGCAGCGAGGGCAATCGTCAGCAACAGAAGAGGGACAGCCCCGTAGGTCGCGAGGTCCAACGCCTTCACCTGGAACAAAAGACTTTGCAGCAGTCTCGTCGACGCAAACGAGCCAAACATTCCCAACAGCACTCCGCCCGCCACCAGCCGGAGCCCGCCCAGCAAAATCAGCCAACGCACGCTAGCTCGAGGTGCGCCCAAAGCGAGGCGGATACCGAGCTCGCGGGTGCGCGCGACCACACCACTCGAAGTGACGCCGTATAGCCCTAACGCTGCCAGGAGAACAGCGGCACCGGCGAACACGCTCAAAACCGTGACCGTGAACCGACGGTAGGCCGCTTGCCCGTCGATAACCTGCGTCATCGGCTGCAATAGATGCAGCGGCTGATCTTTGTCGATAGCCCAAACCGCTTGCCGCAACCCCTCCGCTAACTGCGTCGGATCCCCCCGGCCCCGAACGATCACACTGATCGCCGGATTGTCCCTCAGGAACTCAGCTTGCTGCCGCAACGGCACGAACACTTGCTGATCCGGTTGGGCTTCGAGCGACTGCCCTTTCGCGTCCGCAACAACCCCCACGATCTCCAGCCAATTCGGCGGATCGGTGATCCCAACTTCAAATCGCTGCCCGATCGGGTCGCGCGTCCCGAAGAAGCGTCGGGCAAAGGTTTGGTTGACGACGGCCACCTTTCGCGTCGCTTCGCGGTCCTGGTCCGTGAGACCGCGTCCCTGGAGGAGCGTCATTTGCATCACGCGAAAATAGTCCGGGGATACCCCCTGGTAACCGGTCGCTGGCGCGTGGCTGATCTGCACATCGGGAGACTCTTCCAAGCGCATGATGAACTGAGGCCATCCTTGGAAGGGCAGAAAGGTGCTCACGGCCGCCCCGTCCATGCCTGGAGTCTCGGATAATCGACGCAAAACCTCCTCGGCAAACTGATCCCGGCGTCCCTCCGCCCCGTATTTCGCCGGGGAGAGTTCCAAACGCACGGTCATCAACTGGGCAGGATTGAACCCCAAGTCCTGGCGCAACACGCGGTCGAAGCTGCGCAAGAGCAGGCCTGTGGCCACGAGCACGGTCATCGCGGCACCGACTTGCACCACCACCAAGGATGGACGCAACCATCCCGAGGACGCTGTCGCCCAGGATCCCGATTTGCGCAACGCGTCGAGCGGGTTTACAGCGGAGAGCCGCCAAGCAGGCACGATTCCAAAAAGCACGCCTGTCACCATGCAAGCCGCCGCCGTAAAGGCAAACGCCTCTCCGTCCAGCGTGATCTGGTCGAGCCGCGGCAAGTTCGCCGGAGCCAAGGCCAACAGACCGACAAGAAGTCCGCGCCCCAGCAGGAGCCCAACCAGTCCGCCCAGCGCGGCCAGCAGCAAACTCTCAAGCAACAACTGGCGCAACAGCACCCCTCGCCCCGCTCCCAACGCGGCGCGCACCGAGAGCTCTCCCAATCGTCCCGCACCCCGTGCCAGGGACAGATTGGCCACATTGAGGCAGGCCAGCAGCAGCACCGTGGCCACCGCCGCAAAGAGCATCCATAAGGTCGGCCGCAAGGGCCCCGCGAGATCCTCGAGAGCCGGATGCGCCGTGACGTCCCAGCCCGTGAGCACCTCCGGATAAAGCTGGCGCAGCCCACCATACAAGGCGTGCAACTCCGTCACCGCTTGTTCCACGCTCACCCCTGGCGCAAGCCTACCCAACACCTGAAGCGCCTTGTAGTCGCGATCCTCTCTCTCCAACCCCGAAAAAAGGCGCGGCACCCAGAACTGCGCCTTAGCCGGAGATTGAAAGGCCGGCGGCATGACCCCGAGGATGCTGCGAACCTTTCCGTTGATGCGGACGGTCCGTCCAACGATATCGGGCGCCCCGCCGAACCGCTCTTGCCAGATCGCATGCCCGATCAACACCACACCGTCCTTGCCCGCGGTGAATTGCTCCTCCCGAAACCCCGTCCCCAATAGGGGAGCGACACGCATTACTCGGAAGAAATCTTCCGTCACAGCGGCGCCCTGATGGCGCACGGGAGGAGTGCCTTCCGAGACTAGGTTAATGGCGGTCGTATTCCATCCCGCCAGCGCTTCGAACGATTTCGCGTCGCGCCGCAGGTCCATAAACTGGAGGGGCGCCATCGGCGTTTTGGTGTGGCCTTTACTTTTGCTTCCCTCCCACAGACTGAGCACCCGGTCCGACTCCGGCCACGGCAAGGGTCGCAATAAAACACTATTCACCACACTGAAGACAGCGGTATTCGCCCCGATTCCCAGCGCCAAAGTTAGAACGGCAATGAGGCTAAAGCCACGGTGCTTTAACAATTGGCGACTCGCGAATCTCAAGTCGTGCAGGACAGAGCCCATAATCGTAGTGAACTGGTGCCGTGCTGTGAGGCAAAAGTCGTGCCGGTTTTTCTCCTTCTGCCGGAGCGCCGTGCCGCGGTCGAGGTTTCCAGCGTGAACCTTCGCGAGGCCGCAGTTCTCACGGAATCGGGGCGCGGTGGTATTCGGATCGACTTGGGCACAGACTTTGGCTGCCTGATTGTTTTCCGATCCCGGGAAGCATTCGTCCCGAGAATGGGAAACGGCAAAACTCAGAGAGGTGCCAGATCCAACCGACAGCCAAAGGCGCCCCAGGCCGCAGAGCTGTGCTTACGTTGCTATGGTATAACTATGATTCCACTATGATTCCACTATGATTCCACTATGGTTTCACTATGTTTCTACTATTCTATCTTACTGTAATCATTGTTTGACCTTACTGTTATTTTACTTCCATATCCTCAGAACACCGGACGACCGTGCGGAAGATCCAGCCGCGACAGCGGGCACTCTCTCAGGCGGCGCCAGTGCGTTCTTAACTGGCCAGGGCTTCCCATTCGTCCGTTTCAATGGTAGAAAACGAACATGAACACTACCCTGCGATGGATATTTCCCATAGCCAGCGCCGTTGCGTTGGCAGCGGTTACAACCTCGGCCGCGGAACCGCACACGGTCGGGACTGGCAAGAGCTTTAAGGGCCCCGTGGGCCTGCAACTCTACAGCCTTCGAGCCGACTTTGCCAAAGATGTGGCGGGGACGTTAAAAACGGTTCGGGATATGGGCTTCAAGTACGTGGAACTGGCCGGGACTTACAACATGACCCCGGACAAGTTCAAGGAAGCTTTGACCGCGCAAGGTCTCGTGCCCATTGCCGGCCATTTTCCGTACGAACGCTACCGAGACGATGCTGAAGGAATCGCGAAAGACGCGAAGGCACTGGGATTAGAATACGTCGGTTGTGCTTGGATTCCGCACACGGGAGATTTCGACGAGAAACTCTGCCGAGAAGCCGCCTCGGTCTTCAATAAGGCCGGAGCGACCCTCGCCAAACACAACCTCAAATTCTACTACCATACCCACGGTTACGAATTTCAGCCTCATGGCAACGGCACGTTGTTTGATCTGTTGCTGAGCGAAACCAAACCGAATCTGGTTCGCTACGAGATGGATATTCTTTGGATTGTGCACCCGGGCCAGGATCCGGTCGCGTTGTTGAACAAGTACGGGAAGCGGTTCGAACTGATGCACGTCAAAGACCTCAAGAAGGGCGTCAAAGGGGACCTCTCTGGTCATACCGACGTGTCGAATGACGTCACCCTCGGCACAGGTCAGATGGATTTAGCCGCCATTATGAAAGCGGCCAAGCACGCGGGAGTGAAATGGTATTTCATCGAAGACGAATCTCCCACCGCTCCGCAACAAATCCCCAATAGCTTGAAGCATCTTGAGCAATTGAGCTTCTAAGTGACGTTGATGACGGAACGTAATCGTTGGTTACTCGGGCGCTGGTTGTCTCAGCTCGAGCTGGCGACCCTTGGCTGGCATTCTCGTTAAGATGCGGGCCAAGGTTGACGGGAAGGCCAACGCTCAGCCGTCGAGCGGGAATCGCGCATTGAAAGTCAGGCCTCGATGAAATCGGATTCATCGAGGCCCGCTTGGTTCACGCGGTTAACCCCTCTCGCTCTTCACACTCTCTTTTTTCTTTCCGGTGCCTCCGGTTTAGGGCTCCAAATCGCTTGGACCCGCATGTTTGCGCTCGGACTCGGGCACGAAATGCCCGCTATCCTGGCCGTGGTCGGAGCCACTTTCATTGGGCTGACGGCAGGCGCCTGGATAAGTCAACATCTGGTTTCAGGGCGACGCCATCCCGGTTGGATTTACGGCTCTCTCGAACTACTGATTGGGGCGTGGGGAATCGTAACGATCTTCCTTGTTCCGCCAGGCAATCAGAGCGCGTTACAGCTGATCGGATTGCAGCCTTCCCCCCTGCGCCAATGGCTCGTGAGCTTGCTCGTGCCGGCGGCCGTTCTGCTGCCTGCCACGCTAGCGATGGGGGCGACCTTTGCCGCGATGGAACGATTCGCGGCCCTCCTCTCGAAAGACGGCCGAACGGTGGGCGGGCTGTACGCCGCCAACACGGTGGGGGCCGTCTTCGGGATTGGGCTTTGCATGGGCTGGGCCTTACCAAGCGGCGGATTTGCCCGGACGGTGGCTGGATGCTCAGCGTTGAACCTGTTCTGCGGACTGATCGCACTCCTGTTAATCAAGCAGGTTCCAATAGCGCCGGAGCGAGCGTGTCGTGAAACGCCGCGCGAAGCTGAAAGGAGAGCGTTGAGCTGGACGCTCGCCGCCACCGGCCTCTTGGGCATCGGTTACGAAGTGCTCGGAGTCCGCGTGCTGGCGGAAGTTCTGGAGAACACGGTTTATACCTACGCGGCGCTGCTCGGGGTTTACCTGCTGGGGACAGCGATCGGCGGTGCTTTCTACCAATCGTTCGGTAGGCGCTGGACTAGCCCCGCTGCGCGCAGTGCCTGGTTTACCGGGCTGGCATTAGCTACCGTTCAAGGCGTCGCTGCGCTCACCCTCGCGCCTTCCATCTATGACTCGGTGCGGATGGCGTCGGTATCGCAGACGGTGGGGTTTTGGCTGGCGGACGCGGTTACCGCGAGCGCCGTCTTCTTGCTGCCAACCATCGGGATGGGAATTGTCTTCAGCTACCTGGTGCAGCGCGCTGCCCAAACCTCAATAAACGTCGGAACTGCCCTGGCGTGCAATACCGCGGGATCCGCCGCCGCGCCACTGCTCTTCGGCGTGCTCTTGTTTCCGCTTCTCGGACCGAAGGGATGCTTCGTACTCTTGGCTTGGAGCTACGCCGTCTTGGCTTGGCCCAGGACGTTGTCGTCACGAATCGCGGCGTTGCTCGCGATCGGCCTGGCCCCCCTTCTCCCAAACGACTTTCGATTTGTGAATGTCAGACCTGGAGAAAAGCTCCTCGCTTACGAGGCCGGACCGACAGATTCGATCGCCGTTATTGAGCATCCGGACCGAAATCGCAGCTTGATGGTCAACAATCGTTTTGTGATGGGCGGCACGGGCGCAGCGTCCGCGGAGCGACGCCACGGCGCTCTGCCTATCCTCCTTCATCCGTCGCCCACGAACGCGCTGTTTCTCGGGCTAGGCACAGGAATTACCTTCGCGAGCGCCGCCAGATACGGGATTTCACAAGCGGATGGGGTGGAGCTGGTACCCGAAGTGGTGAAAGCGATGCGCTGGTTCGAGCCGGAAAACGCCCTGCCACCCGGAGGCGAGCGTTATAAAGTCTGGGTCGCGGACGCGCGCCGGTTTATCCAGGTCTGCCCTAAAACCTACGATGTGATTGTGGCAGACCTTTTCCATCCGGCGCGTGATGGTGCCGGGGCACTCTATTCGTCGGAGCACTACGAAATGATGCGGCGTCACCTGGCTCCGCAGGGAATTGTTTGCCAGTGGCTCCCTCTCTTCCAATTGGACGAGCGGATGGTCCAGGTGATCGTGGCGACGTTTCTCAAAACTTTTCCGGAAGCAAGTGCGTTCCTGCTCCGCTTCAATGTCGACACGCCGGTGCTTGGACTAATCGGAGGGCTTAAGCCCGAACGCTTTGGCCCTGATTACTTCACTCAAAGAGCGCGCGACCCAGCAGTACTCGATCACCTCGCGGCCGAACAAATTCGGGACATCTTTCAATTGCTCGGTTGCTTTGTCGCAGGCCCCGAAGCACTGCGGACCTTTTCTCAGGGTGCTGAAATCAATACAGATGATCACCCCGTGGTGATGTTCGGTGCCGCGCGGTTCAACTGGGTTGGAACCGCCAAACCGTACGGCCGCTTGCTCCCATTTCTGGATTTGAGTTCGGACATTCAAGATTGGCTGCAACTCGCGCCGGGAGATTCGTTCGCCGAAGCCATGAGGGATTTCATTGCCGCTCGCAACGTTTATCTGCGCGGTGCCATCGCCGACTTCGAAGGGAAACCAGCCGATGCCGTGGCGCAATATCTGGAAAGCGCCAGGCGCAGTTCGCATTTTAATACTGGCTACGCACAGTGCCTCACCCTGGCGGTACAGAAGTCAAAATCGGATCCTCAAGAGGCGCAACGACTTCTCCAGGAACTCGAAAAATCCAGGCCTGAACGGCCGGTTGCCCGGCAATTGTTGAACCGGCTTTTTCCGTAGCCTATGCACCTGTGGTTTAACAGGTTAGCCGACTCGGAAAGAAATGTGAATAACTCAGAATTGCACCCAATGACGCATCGGTGGAGAATCCACTCGAAATTGTAGATGCACCACCACCAGGGATGAGGCGACCCGCACTACGGGTCGCCTCTTTCCATTTAAAACCGTCCTTGCATCTCAGGATTCTTGGGGCAGGCGGGCTCCTGGCAGGTGATTGTAGCCGCGCTTGGAAGTGTTATTCCGTCGCTGGCTGGCTCTGAAGCCGAGCTTCTTTAACCCCTTTCAGGGCAAACGTGAGATATTCCGCTCCGCTGAACACAATATCGGTGCCTTCGCCCCGTAGAATGACGTCTTCGAGTTGAAAATAGCCACGTTGATGCTCTTGCTGCAGAAGCGCGATGAGCTGTTCGGCGGCTTTTAGCGCCTCGTGCATTGAGTAATAGCCCACGGATTCGGCACGAATGGTACTCATGGTCTAAAGTGTACTGAGTGAAGCTTGGAAACAACCTGGCTGTCAATGATGGCCGATCGAAAAAAGCCGTTTCAGAGCGAGCTTGGCAGGCAGGGGGGACTTACTGTAGTCTAGTGAAACCTTTGGACGTTCTAAGCGTCACAATCAGAGGTGTAAATAATTCACAATCGTGGAGTTCACGCTCTAATGAAACCAAGCTCGGACCGGCGCTGGGCAGATTTCTCCGTCGCACAAGTCGGATTTGCTCTGTGGCCGAAATGGGCGGATACTGACGCGTGCTATGGAACAACGGTCATCAGCAGGAACTCAAATGTCCGTCCGGCGCAGGAAGGGGTTAATGGAACGAAATCCCGCTAAGGTTGAGAGTGGGAAGAGGCGCCCAGCGCCTGCCGATCCCTTGTTGAAAGGCCAGATCTGGAAGGTCAAAGAGACCTACGTCCAAATCGTTGATGCAGGGAAAACATTGATTCACTATACGATGTCCCCTAAACCGCGACAGCGGGGCTTGCGCGTCCACATGGCGAGCCGGGAGACAGTGCAGGACTTTCTCAAATCCAATCAGGCAAAGCTTTTTAGCAAGTAATTGCTCTGCCTGACTCTAAGCTAAATCAGCACTCGCACGCCGCGAGTGTGTTGGTTTGGTTGTTCGTTTTCACTGCTTTTTACCCCCTAAAAAAGCAGGAGCTGCTGGCGAAGCCAGCAGCTCTCACACCTCCATGGGCCAGTACTCGGTCGAGATTCGCCGCACCCGTTACCCTCTTGCCCATCGGCAAGCCCAATCCCTTCGGTTTCCCTCAGTCTTTCCTAGTCCCGTTTGACGTATTTCCACTCCCGCGGGAGTAGTCTCTCAATTTTCTTCTATAGGGTATACGGGGCTTCCAGGCATAATCTTTCAAAATATTTATGACCTCGATGCGAAATTCGTCGACCGGCTGGCTGAGCCAGTTCCGCGGCGCTGTCTTTGACCTCGATGGCACTCTCCTCGACACCCTGTCGGACATCGGCAACGCTGCAAATGCCGTCCTGGCCCACCATGGATTCCCGCTGCACCCTATCGAGCAATACCGGCATTTCGTGGGTGATGGTGTTCGAGTGTTAATGACGCGGGCGCTCCCAGACAATGCGCAGGACGCGGAAACAGTCGCTAAGTGCTTGCAAACGATGGAAATAGAATATCGCCGACACTTAAATAAAACCGCGCAGCCTTACCCTGGTATCTTCGACTTACTCCACCAGTTGAAATCACTCGGACTCCGCCTCGCCGTCCTTTCGAACAAGGCTGACGCCTTTACACGCCCGTGCGTTGTCGAGTTCTTTGGTGACAAAATGTTCGAACCGATCTTCGGTTTGAGGCCGGACCGGCCCCGAAAGCCAGATCCAGCAGGTGCGCTCGCAATTGCTGCACTTTGGCAAATCCCCTCCCACGAGGTCCTCTATTTCGGGGATAGCGGGACGGATATGCTAACCGCGAATTCGGCCGGGATGCTCAGTATTGGCGTCTCATGGGGTTATCGCAGCCAAGAGGAGCTGCAAGCGGCTGGCGCAAAATACCTTTTGGCGAAGCCTTCCGACCTTTTCAGTCTCAACGTCAGGTAGTCCGCAATTTGCGGACATCTCCCAGCAGACTCCTCGATCTAGCGGAGAGGGAATCGCGAAAGTTAGACTGTTGCGATTTATGCCGCCGCGGGAGCGGGGCTGCCCAGGCCGGGCAAATGGGGCGGCGTCGGTTTAGGAACTTCGGGCAACGGCGTCGCAGCCACAGCGCCCGTGGGCGCTTGAAGATCGGTCGTATTCTTCGGTGGCGGCGTCATGCGCCCAGTTCGAATAATCTCCTCGACTTGCGTGCCTTCGAGCGTCTCGTACTCGAGGAGAGATTGCGCAATCAGTTCCAGCTTATCCCGATGCGTTTCGATGATGTCCTTCGCGGTCTTGAATTGCTCGTCGATAATTCGCTTAACCTCCGCGTCGATCTCTTGCGCAATCCGCTCGCTATAATCTTTGCTTCGAATCATCTCCCGGCCGAGGAAGACATATTCGTTATTGTCCCCATATTGCACCATGCCGAGCTTATCGCTCATGCCAAAGTGACAAACCATCGACCGCGCCAGCTGAGTTGCTTGTTGAATATCGCCCGCGGCGCCGGTAGATATATCACCGGAAACGATCTCTTCCGCGATGCGCCCGGCCATAGTGACGGCAATCATCGCTAACATCTCTTTACGGCGGCGATTGAGCACATCTTGTTTGGGCAACGACATCGTCGCGCCTAACGCTTGGCCGCGAGGAATGATCGTGACCTTATGCAGAGGATGCGTGTCTTCCAGAACAACGTTGACCAGAGCGTGCCCCGCCTCGTGCCACGCCGTGAGCTTCTTATCCTCATCGGTCATGGCCAGACTGCGACGTTCACGACCCCAGCGCACCTTGTCTCGCGCCTCCTCGAGCTCGTGCATTCCGATCGCACGCTTGTTCGTTCGAGCCGCAAGCAAAGCCGCTTCATTCAGCAAGTTGGCCAGTTCCGCGCCCGAATAACCAGGTGTGCCGCGCGCAATGACCGCCAGATCCGCACTCGGATCCAGTTTCACATTCTTAGCATGCACCTTCAAGATCGCCTCGCGCCCACGCACATCGGGCAAGTTCACGGTGATCTGGCGATCAAATCGACCGGGACGCAACAAAGCTGGGTCTAGCACATCAGGACGGTTCGTAGCCGCAATGATAATGATACCCTCCTGCGTATCGAATCCGTCCATTTCTACTAGCAAAGCGTTTAGAGTCTGTTCGCGTTCGTCATTACCTCCCCCTAGCCCGTGACCACGACTTCGGCCGACCGCGTCAATTTCGTCGATAAAGATCAGGCACGGAGTATTCTTGCGGGCTTGCTCAAACATGTCGCGAACACGACTGGCGCCAACGCCCACAAACATTTCCACGAAGTCCGATCCGCTAATACTGAAAAAAGCGGCATCCGCTTCCCCCGCAATTGCTTTAGCAAGCAATGTCTTACCCGTTCCAGGTGCCCCGACCATCAGGATTCCTTTGGGAATTCGACCACCCAGCTTTTGAAACTTCTTCGGATCCTTCAGGAACTCGACCAATTCAGAAACCTCTTCTTTGGCCTCTTCAACCCCGGCAACGTCCTTGAACGTCGTCCGGTTCTTTTCCTTGCTCAGCATCCGAGCTTTGCTCTTGCCGAAGCTGAGAGCGCCTTTGCCCGCCATTTTGATCTGACGAATAAAGAAGAAATAGATCAGAAAGGCCACAAACAAAATCGGCAAAATCGTCACAAACATGTTGAGCAGAAAGGTATTGGGCTCCTGGACCTCAAACCCTTTGTTCAACAGTGCGCTTTCTAAATCCTGGGTCAGCTTGGTCTTGACCCGAAACCGGATTTGAGTCTCTGCCCCAGCGGCGTTGGTCGCCGCATTCCCATGGCCGTCATCCTTGGCGTAAAGCCCCGTAATCTCATTGAGGACAGACGATTGCGGATTATAATGAATGGTCCCTTCACGGACGAGGTTGTTAGTGAGAAAACCGACCAATTCCTGCCGGGTCAAAACCTGGTACTTGGAATCCTTGCGGTCCTTGAAAACCATCAACAACGGAATGCACCCAAGAATCAAAATCCAAAGAAGCCAGTTTCGCGACGGCACTTTGATTTCGGTCTTCTTGTCGTTCTTACCGTTACCTGTGTATTTGCTATCGTCGGACATTCTAATGTTTGGACGCGCGTGAAGTTAAATCGCGCCAACGTAACATGATCAAAGTACCGGTGCAACCGTTGGTTAGGGCATTCTACGACAGACGCCATCCGGTACCAACACAATTCTTTGACTCTCCCTGGCGGTATCAGCGCCGGATCCAAGCCAATTTGGGGCTTTCACCCACCCGTTCGGGCAGAGTTTGCCCACGACCACTCCAGAGAAACTTCCGTGCCATTCTCAATCCTAAAACGTTCGCCGATCCGAAATCCGTGGACCCAGAAGATCTCACCCTTGCCCGTTTCACCGAGTACCACACGCATTCGTTCCCGCCTCGGGACCTTCTGATTAACAAACAAATCCTGTAGCTTCACCTCCGCTTTCATCCCGATGGGCTGGAATCGATCCCCAGGTTGCCAATGGCGAAGCTGGATCTTTCGCCCAACTTTTGCCGCGTCGAACCGTTCCAATCCAGCGCTCCGCTGCGGAGCCCCGCCCGGCCAACCTTGCCATGGAATCACGCGCCACCGAATATCCAAGCCGCCAAACTCAACCTCGCCCTGGTCGGATCGCATCTGAATCTCGACCCGGTCAGGCCGAAAACGTGGCAGTCGCGTATGTTCCCGTTGCACTTGGCCAGCCGCAGTTCTCCAGGCCACTTGGCTCGGACCGATGGAAACCGGATGATCGGGTTGAAGCCTTAATTGTTCGATCAAGGCAAAGTCTGCCTCTAACCCTAGGGTTAGGCACTGACGGTGCAGCCAACGGCGCTGGAGCGCGGTCTCCAAGTCAGCGAAGGGCCTGGTCAGTTTAAGGGCCACCTCCAGGGTTCGCGAGACGACTTCCGCCTCAGATCGCAACAAGACAAGCGTGCGCCGAATATTCTCGTCCACCCCCGCCTGGAACCGGTCGCGCAAGAACGGCAATAACTCGTGCCGAACACGGTTCCGCTCGTGTCGCGTGTCCTGGTTGGTCGCGTCCCGGCGGTAACGAAGGTGCCTATTCTCCGCGAACGCTTCCAGATCACCTCGGCTGAATTCCAGGAATGGTCGAACCAGGGAAGTTCGATGATCGGCCGGGGATGGACTGACCAACTTCATCCCGCAGAGCCCATCCAAGCTACTCCCGCGGAGCAACCGCAAAAAAAAGAGCTCAATCTGGTCGTCCCCGTGGTGTGCCAACGCCACCCGGCTTGCGCCGACGGCGCGCGCCGTTCTGGCAAAGAAGGCGTGCCGAGAGTGGCGCGCCGCCATTTCGATCGACCACCGACGATGCGCCGCCAAGCGTCGCACATCTGCCCGTCCGACTCGGCAACGCAATCCCAGTTCCGCTGCCCGGCCTCGCACAAAGCTCTCATCCCCATCGCTGTTCCTCCCGCGCAGTTGGTGGTTAAAGTGTCCCACGACCAATTGCCAATCCCAGGTTTGGCTCAAATCGAACAGCACCTGCAGCAGCACCGTCGAGTCCAGCCCGCCGGAAACGCCAACCAAAATCGTCTCGCCTCTCGAGAACAGCGGATGAGTCCGAATCATGCGCTCGACTTGAAGTATCAGGTCCGACACGACCCGAGACTACAGTCCCTGAATCCAGCCCGCAACGGAGGAACAGTTCGGCTCCCCCGACAACAAATCTAGCACCCGAGCCCCCGGTCAGTTTGACACGCGAAAGTGCGAGCGCCTACATTCTGGCCCATGTCAGCGCTGGCAATTCGGTTTCATCGAGGTGGCGTCTTTTTGCCAAAGCTCGGACTTTGGCTCGACCCGCACGAACCGAAGACCGGTCCGGAGCGGGTCTTTATCAGTCACGCCCACTCGGATCATATCGGCCTTCATCGCGAGGTCATCCTGAGCAAGCCGACGTCCAAGCTGATGCACGCGCGTCTGAGTGGCGATTGGCAGGAGCATGTCTTGGCTTATGATGAACCCGTGTCGTTCCAGGGAGCTGAAAGGCCCTTTACGATAACCCTTCTGCCCGCCGGCCACATCTTCGGCAGCGCCATGTCCTTGATTCAAGCGGAAGGCTCGTCCCTCCTCTACACTGGCGACTTCAAACTCCGCCCCGGTCGGTCAGCCGAAGCGTGCACTCCCCGCCATGCCGATATCCTGATCATGGAGACCACGTACGGACGGCCATTTTATCAGTTCCCCCCGACGGCTGCCGTTTTGAACGGCGTGGCGCGATTCTGCCGCGAAGCGCTGGATAACGAAGAAACGCCTGTCCTGCTTGGTTACTCGCTCGGCAAAAGTCAGGAGCTGCTCTGTGGTTTGGCTGAAGCTGGGTTGCCGATCGTGCTGCACGGGACGGTCCATAAGCTGACCCGAATCTACGAGCAGTTTGGGCAGACTTTCCCTCCATACGAACGCTACGAAAGTGGCAGTGCACGCGGTAAAGTTTTGATCTGCCCGCCGAATGTCGCCAACTCCGCACTGCTGCGCAACCTGGGCCCAACGCGTGTCGCGGTCTTGACTGGCTGGGCCGTCGATGCCAATTGCCGCTTCCGCTACCAGGCTCACGCCGCTTTTCCGTTGAGCGACCACGCGGACTTCCCAGACCTGGTAGAGTTTGTAAAGCTGGTACAGCCACGGCAGGTTTTCACGCTCCACGGCTTTGCGGCCGATTTCGCCAACACGTTGCGCACTTTGGGCTACTCGGCCCAAGCGCTCAGCCAGGAGGAGCAATTGGCCCTTCCTTTAACGCTAGAAACCGCAACGCGGCGCCCAGCAACCCATGGCGTAAAGTCGCCGATCAATTTGTCGAGCCAGCCACAAACGGCCAACCAGGCCAATTCGGCGGTCGACGCCGCACTCGGTTCGACTCTCTCCCAAGAGGCCTCGGAACGATTCCATGCCTTTGCCTTAACCTGTGCTGCGGTGGGGTCGACCGCCAAGAAACTGGAGAAGACAGCTCGCGTCGCAGACTACCTGCGTACTTTGGATGAAGTTTCAGTCCGCGCGGTGAGCGTCTTCTTCACTGGCCATCCCTTCGCCCCGATCGAAAATAAGGTGCTTCAACTAGGATGGGCGTTAATCCGCGACGCGCTCTGCGCTGTGACGGGATTGGACCAAGCGGGCTTTGGTCAAATTTATCTCAAACACAGTGATCTGGGCGAAACCGCCTTTGAAGTGTTAAGCCAACACGCGCCCAAGTCGGGGACATTGACCTTGCGAGACATGGACGCTCTCTTCCGGGAACTTCACGCCGCTCGAGGGCCGCTGGGCAAGCTGCCGCTTCTCGCGAAGGTCTTGTCGCAATGCACGGCATTGGAAGGAAAATACCTGGTCAAAATCCTGACGGGCGACCTCCGGATCGGCTTGAAGGAGGGCTTGGTCGAGGAAGCGATCGCGCAAGCCTTTGCCACGCCGCTAACCGACGTGAAAAACGCCAATCTGATCCTTGGGAGCATTGGCGAAACGGCCAGCCTGGCCAGACGCGGAGAACTTCGCACCGCTGCGGTCGTTCCGTTCCGACCGCTCAAGTTTATGCTCGCGTCTCCCGAAGAGTCTGCGGCGGATATTTGGAAACGGGTCTTGGGTTGGTCAAATGCCGGCGCGCCACGCTCAGACACTGATGTGGCACTGCCGCTCGGGTCGATTCCGGCCACTCCGACCGTGTGGTTGGAGGATAAATACGACGGAATTCGCTGCCAACTCCATAAAGTTGGCGACCGCGTCGCGCTTTACTCCCGCGATCTCAAAGAGATCACCACCACATTCCTGGATCTGGCAGACGTCGCCCGCACCTTGCCTCATGATTTTGTCCTCGATGGTGAGCTGGTAGCCATGCGCGGCGACACCACGCTGCCCTTTGCCGAGTTGCAGCGTCGCCTCGGTCGGCGTGAAGGCGACCTCTTTTTGGGACAACAGATCCCCGTGCGCTTCATTGCCTTTGATCTCCTCTGGTTCGAAGGTGAAAGCTGGCTCAATCGCCCTCTGCGCTTGCGCCGTACGCAACTCGAACAACTCGAGCCGGACGACGGCTTAAGGCTGGCTAAAATTACCCGCGCACGCGCGGAGCAGGAAATTGAGACAGCATTCGTCGATGCGCGACAACGCGGCAATGAAGGTCTCATGATTAAAGATCCAGAGAGCGGCTACGTCCCTGGACGTCGCGGCCTGGCTTGGCTGAAATTGAAAAAGGCATATGCCACCTTGGATTGTGTCGTGGTTGGCGCCGAATATGGGCATGGCAAACGTAAGTCTGTCCTCAGTGATTATACGTTCGCGCTGCGTGACGAAGCGACCGGTACTCTCAAAGTGATCGGGAAGGCGTATTCGGGACTCACGGATGTCGAGATTGCGCAATTAACACAGCACTTTCTCAAGAAGGCGCTCCGCCAGCAGGGGCGCTATTTCGCGGTGGAACCAGACACCGTTCTGGAAATCGCCTTCGACGCTGTCCAAATTAGCAGCCGACACGATAGCGGTCTGGCTTTGCGCTTCCCGCGGATCGCACGCATCCGCACAGATAAGACTCCGGCCGAGATCGATACACTCGAAACCGCGCGCAAGCTAGTACAAACAGGCGAACGCTCCACCAAAACCAACCGCACGTAACAGCCGCCTCTCCGACACCAGCGATCGCCTGGCCTCGACCCCGTTCGCTCCTTTAATTCACACCCGCCAGGGAGATCGCATGGCCCGCGAAAGCAAGCGATTCGCCTGTGCATCTCCAACGAACTGTTCCCGTTCCGGGTCCCAGCGCAACGAACGTTCGAGTTGGTAGGCGATGATCGCCAGGTGTCCCAAGGACGCGGAACGATGCCCAATCTCTTCGTGCGCGCTCGGTCGTGCTCGCGTGCGCAGGCATTCAAACCAATTGGCGTGATGGTTGTTGGCGCCGATCGTCACTTCACGGCTGCCCAGCTTCATTTCGTCAAACAGCGAGGCGGGGCCCGCTTCGATCGGCCCGCCCGTGGACATCGAGGTCACCCAACCGCGCTCTCCCACAAATAATCCACCGAAATTCCCGGCCAATCGAGCTGTTCCAGGCACTGCCCGGTAAAGATCTTTTACCATCCCCCAATGGTCCACGTGATGCAGCCGCGTGCCATTGGCATAGCGAAAGGTCAACGTAGGAAAATCGCCATCCTTCGGGTGATGAATCTCGACCGGGCCGGAGGTCTCCACCCCGAGCGCGTATTGGATGACATCCGCCGCGTGGGATTGATATCCGGTAATCGCCACCGCGCCGAAGGCGTCGCAGAACACCCACGGGACGACACCGGGCGAAGGGTTGCGATGGTACAGATGGTTATACGGACGCCACGTCCCTGGCCCCACCCATAGATCCCAATCCAGCCCATTCGGGATCGGTTCCTCAGGCAATGTAGGATCGAGGGGAATATAAGATGGTCCAAGCGTCGGAATGTCATACGTACCCCAGAGTGTAAATGCCGCTTGCACCTGCCCAAGCCCGCCACGCCGGACGAATTCACAGACTTGTCGAATGGTCGGAATGGACCGGTACTGCGTTCCCGTTTGAAAGACTTTGCCTCCTCGACGCACCGCCTCAACCAATCCCCGCCCCTCGCGAATCGTCAGCGAAACCGGCTTCTCACAGTAGACGTCTAGCCCAGCTTTAACGGCTTCCACACTCATCGGGGTATGCCAATGATCCGGCGTCGCGATGACCACTCCTTCGAGCCCCGGATGCGCTAGCAAATCTCGAAAGTCGTTGTAGGCAGCACACGCCGAGGATTTGCCAGGCCCGCCCGCGACCTGGTAAGTCGCTTCCGCTGCCCGCTGGGCCTGGTCGCGCCGAGTGGTGTCGACGTCACAAAGCGCCAGGAGTTGCACGGTCGGGTCATCGATCAATCGCCGCAAATGGCCGCTGCCCATGGCGCCAATCCCAATCAAGCCAAGCTGCAGCCGCGCGCTGGGCGGAACTCTGTCACCCCTGCCCAAAACTGACGGGGCAATCCACTCGGGCATTGCCAGGAGCCCACAGGTGGAAGCCGCCGCTCGCAAGAAGGTCCGTCGCGAGATCGCGATTGGAGCGGATTGTGACGCCGACGAACGCGTTTTCATGGCTTCTCCTCGCGTGCAAGTTTGACGGTGGTATCGTTGAAGAATTGAATTGAGCGCGCGAGGTCGGGCATCGATTCGAGCCAGTTGTAAGAGTATTCGAGCCCGACCATGACCGGTTTCTGCCCGAGTCTCTGCATCGTTTCAAACACCCCCGCGAGCGCACTGACGCCGGTCCCCCAAGGGACGTCATGGCCTTCCTTGCCTGTCTCATTGAGATCGTGAGCTTGGATCGTGACCAACCGATCGCCCAGAAGCTTCAAGCCCTCCAATGGATCGATTCCAGACCGCAGCCAGTAACCGAGATCCACGCAAGCCCCGATTCGAGCGCTGCGTCCTTGGCACGCTTCCAGGATTCCTTGCGGCCGCCAGTAGCGAGGCGAGGCCTTTTGATCGTGATTGTGGAGGCCTACCCGAATGTCGTACTCGTCACAGAGCCGTTCAATCGTGTCGAACGCTTCGGGCATCGGCTCGGACATAAACGCTTCAATGCCTATCTTGCGCGCGAATTCAAAATACTTCCGGCACTGACTGGGATCTGCCGGCAATTGCTGCACGTAATAGGTCAGTAGCCGAACCCCGGCTGCCTCCAGCTTCGCGCGCACTCGCGCGAGCACCTCGTCGGATAACTCCGGGTCGAAGTCCTTTGGGATGTCGCGGCTCACCTTTTGGAAGCTCAGCCCACCCATAAACGGCAACCCGAGTTGGGCCGTCTTTTCGATCGCTTCAAACAATGTGAATTTGTGAAACGTATAGGCCTCAATCCCAAGCCGCCACCCGAGCTTCTCTTGCGCCCGCATCGCTTCCGTCACTTTGGCGCTGGGCACCGTCGGAGCTGGCAGATCGCCCAGGATGAACTGCACCGCCCCTAAATAGAACTCGAGCATCTTCGGGTCCCAAAACACCGATGGATTGTGCGCGATCGTGCAGTAAAATGTCCGCCCGCGGCCGTAATTGCGAACCCATGCGAGCGCGTAATCATTATCCGATCGGACGAGCTTCCCATACGCGGGTTTCTGGTTCATGTCCGTGCGGTTCGTATCGATAGTCAATAAGACTCGCAGCCGATCCCGAGAGTAGGGTTCGTGCACGCGGAAGAACTCGTCGCGATACTCGAAGCTGTTCCCTCTAAAAACCCGGGTCAACGGATGTCCCGGATCGTCCACATGGATAACGACACGTTCGTCACTCGCTTTGTGGTTGGCCCCGCGCGCGCCGATCATCAATCCGAATTCAGGCCAATCCTCGAGTGCGCCTGGCCATTGGGTGAAGGCTACCGTCGTTCCGTGGACACCCATGAGCCCGCCCCCGCCATAGACAAACTCTTCCACGTTCCGCCGTAACTCTGGATCTTGAAAAAGATTCCCGACATTGTTGTTGAAGAACACCGCGTCAAACCTTCGCAAGCTCTCGCGTCTAAACACTTCCGGATCGGTATGGATCTCGGTTTCGAACGCCTTCGTTCTTTGGCCCATCAGTGTAAAAGCCAGGTTGGCCGTCCGAATCGACGGATGCCCGCCGTAGTTCACGTTCCGGTCGAAAATCAACAATTTCCTCGGACGCGTCGGTTTCACCAGCGCTTGGGTTGGAATGGCCGCTTCGATCCTCTGCCGTTCGACCGGGGAGACGTCGGGAAGATCGGCGCCGCGCAAGACGGGCGCGGCACCTAAGCAAGCCATGGTGATCCATCCCAAATGACAAGCAAAACGAAAACGGTCCCAGGAAAAGCGACAGGAGAGTTTCATAACCTGATTAGACGCTACCTCTCATCTTTCCACTGAAGCCCTCGTTCGGGCAAGCTTTCCTTATTCAGCTCCCGACCAGGAATAGCAGCGCCTCGATTGGGCGTTCTTCGCGCGCGAACTCTGGCTTGCCCTCACCAACTTCAGCTCGCCAGCTTGACGGCTGGCTGGTAATCGTTTGCGTCTCATGCAACGCGTTGCCCTCCTGACCCTTTGCTTGGCGCTCGTCAATCCTGTCGCATCCTCGCCTCTGGCCGCGGCCGAGCCCAAGGCGGTCGCCGCGCCACGCCGCGTGCAATCCACCAACTTCCTGGGCCAGCCCGCGTTCGCCCTGACGGGAAGCGCGCTCCAGGCCGTGGTCGTCCCGAACCTGGGTGGACGCCTCCTCGAATACAGCATCAATGGCGAGAATGTCCTGCTCGATTCCTTCGGGACCCTGCCCCTTGCTCCCACCGCCATCGCCCCAGGATACCAATGTGACATCGGTCCGGAACTCCGTGGAATCCCTTCGCACGATCGGCTTTGGACCGGACCTTGGGACGCGAAACCGCTAGGGAACGTCGGTCTGAAGGTTACCAGTGAGCGCGACTTGGGATTGGGAGTGCAATTGGAAAAGGAGTTCCTGGTTGAACCCGAATCTGGCGATCTGGGTCTGACGCAACGGATGCGCAACGTTGGCAAAGGCGAATCGGCCTATTGCTTCTGGGATCGAACCGTGTGCAAAGGAGGCGGCTTTGCTTTTGTTCCGTTAAAGAAAAAGAGCCGGTTCCCAGCGCGTTGGTCGGTCCGACGGACCGTCGCCGGGAAATCGGTTTACGACGGCGCTAAGCCGGCCGCGGCGAACGTTCGCGTGCTCGATCGCGTGCTAGTGGCCAAATGCGAAGGCGAACCGACCAAGATCGGCGCCGATAGTGATGCCGGCTGGATTGCCTACGTGCGCGGACGCTGGCTGCTGGTGAAATATTTTCCTTACTTGTCGAAGGGCAACTACAGCGACGGCGGCAACACCGTGGAAGTTTACTTTGATCGGCAAGTCGCTGAGCTCGGCCCGGTCAGCCCGGAAGTGAAACTCAAGCCGAACGAAACCTACGAATTCCCCGAAAAGTGGACCTTGATTGAATTGGATGGTCGGATCACGTCATTTGAGGAAGTGCGAGCGTTGGTGGACAAGGTTCCAGAGAGCCCATTTTAAATATGTAGAAAAAACTTGCTGCTAGCGGACCCACGTCTATATTGACGGCCCTTGATCGCGGGGTGGAGCAGCCCGGTAGCTCGTCAGGCTCATAACCTGAAGGTCACAGGTTCAAATCCTGTCCCCGCAACCAATTTCTTGTGAACAGAGCCATATTAAGGAGCTCTGTTCGCTTTCAGGGAGTTTAACGCGGGACGGTGATCGACTCGGCTCATAATCCCGCAGACGCGGGATCACAGGTTCAAATCCTGTCCCCGCAACCAATTTCTTGTGAACAGAGCCATATTAAGGAGCTCTGTTCGTTTTCCTTGCGGGTCTGTCGCCTGTGAATCCAACGTCGATTCAGTATTCTGTATACGTCCTGCGAAATCGGGAAGGACGTCGGTATATTGGGATCACAAACAACGTTGAGCACCGCCTGGCTCAGCATAACCAAGGTGTTTCTAAGTGGACTCGGGGCCGAGGACCCTGGAGCTTGGAATTCTCAAGCACTCCTCGGAGCCTTAGAAACGCCCGGATTCTAGAAAACCTCTTCAAGCGCCAGAAGGGCGGCTCAGGACTTGAGAATCTAATGCGTGCCCACGGTCCCTCAGGCTCATAATCCCGCAGACGCGGGATCACAGGTTCAAATCCTGTCCCCGCAACCAATTTACCCGCTGCAGCTCATACAGTTGCAGCGGGTTTTGTTTTCGGCTCGTTGGAAGGACAGTGGGTCTTGGCAGTCGCAATGAGTTCAGACCAAGAGAGGGAGGCACGTTCGCCCCCCGCCTTAGGCTGGACACGAAGGGTTTCAGGCGCCAACGCTTCGGCGATTTCTTGATACAATACCAATACCACGCCCGCTGTCAGACGGAGCCAGCGGTTAAGCCCAACCCAAAGCCGCCGCAATGTCAGGCGTTTGCAAAGCATGTCACCGGAGGTCCAGCTGTCCTTCCTTGGCGCGCATTGATCGGAGTGTTCAGGATTCAGATTGCGGTCGCACCTCATAGGTCTGTCATCTGGTGAGTCGAGGCATGGAAGGGATTCGTCAAGGCAAGTTGTTGAGTTGACGAATCCGGTAAAATCGCGCCGCAGCTGGCCCGTTCGTATCCGCGACGGACTGGAGATTGTTGTTGCCGCGCAGCGGCGCGGCTGCCGGTTGCCAGTGGTTTGATGGAATGAAATCGGTGAACTCGAGCAGGGTGCTGATTCCGGGCGGACTGCGAAACCAAACTGCGGTCGCACTGGTTAATGTCTGAATATTTTCAATCCGCAACCCAGCTTGAAAGCGAACCGGCAATAGATCCGAAGGAGACTGAATCGGCCCACCACCGAGCCCATTCGTGGAAATATCGATCACGCGGAAGCCGACGATGTAAGTCCCCGGTGCGCTGGTGGTGTACTGTCGGCCATGAATATGGCCGTACGGGTCAGCGCCAGCCTCTCCCTGGTTTTCGCTGATCACCACGTAGTTGGTCCCGTCTGTCGTGCCGACCGGCACGCTGAAGGTGATCTTACCCAAATCACTCTCGCCGTCCCCCTCCCAAAACGCGAAGCTGCCTCCGGCTGGTCCTTGGACGCTCACCACCTGAACGGCAAGGCGTGCTCCCAAAGCGGCGGCTCCTGGAATAGGTCCACCGTTTGAAGGCGTGGCGGCTAGCGCGGAAAAGGTCAGCGCATCGCCCCGGAAATAACTCGCGTTCAATCCGTTTGTCCGCAGGACCTGGGGCAGAGAGACACTGCTGATCCGGGCGTCGAACAGCCCGCCGTTGCTGAAGGAGCATTGGCCGCCTTGATTGGTGCTCAGCGCGCCGGCATAAAGATGGGTATCCGCCCGGCCTGGCAACACCAAGGCCGCCAAGCCGAGCAGCAGGAGGAGGATTCTCACCATGACCGCCTTCTCGTCCTATGGGTTGGATCGCAGGCGAAAGAATTGCGCGGCGGCACCGCTATCCAGGAGAACTCCACGCTGCCCGTTCGCCGTAATCGGCGCGTAGCTGACTCCTGTCCAATTGGTGGAGGTCAGAGATGATGCCGATTCGAGCACCCAATTGGTGGTGCTGCCTGTGGGCAACGCAACGAACACTTTGGCCGCGATGCTCACGGAAGGGGTAGAAGAAACCGACAGCGTCACCGCGATGCCATGCGGAGAGAGGGCCGTGTTGGATGTTTTGTTGGCGATGTCGTTGCCGCCAACGAAAACGGTATAGTCGCCAGCCGGGAGAGCAAGACTGCCCGTCAAACTTCCCCCGCTGGTGGTCGAAGCCGCTGATCCCTTGTAAACGAAACTGCTCAATTGAGAGAAGTCCCCTGGAAGATCCCCATCTCCGCCGATCTTCCAATCTCCAATCGCATTCCAGCTTCCGTCTGTGGCGGTCTCGTCGGTGGCGGCAGGATTCAGGTTCTGCTGCACCCACGAGATTCGCCAGGCAACCGAGGCCTCTCCGAAATCATGGTCAGGTCCTGGTGCATTCGTGGTCTGGCTAGCCGCGTAAGGGGCAACGGCAGCCAAGCCTGAATACACCGAGAACGCCGGCGTGAACCCGCCCAGGGAATTGGTCGTAGCGTTCGGGTTCGCCGCCACCGTCACGTTGACATAAGCGGCGTTGTCCAGGTGGAACCGGAAAGCGCGGCCGCGATGGCTGTCGCCCAGTATCCCGTCCGCGGCATCGGCCCAGCCGTAGTTGCCGGTCACGGTCTGGTTGGTAATCGTCGCGGTGGCGTTTGTCAGTCCGGAATAAGCGCCGAAATCACGTCCGGAATACGTGATATGGGCTTGAGCGATAGTTCCGGCCAGCAGAAAGGCGGCCGAGGCAATGGTGCTTCCCGCGAGCTTTTTGGCCCTGCGAAAGGAGAGTCTAGCTTCTGATTGTTTCATGGTTCGTTGTGGTCTGTGTTTTGATCTTGGTGCTTTTCTTTTCAATCCGAGCGAACTCGGAAAAACAGAGTTGATGCGGTCGAGTTTGTGCCTGCCGTTTGGAGATGGTTAGCACCCGTGAAGGGGCCCGCGAAAGCCGTCCAATTCGGCGCAGTTAGATTCGTTGTCGATTCAACGGAGTAAGTCCGGCCAGTGGCCGTTCCAAACTTGAGCGCGAATGCATTCGAGTTGAGCTGCCAGGAGGAGATGGTCAGGCCGGCCTGAAAGTAAAAACGATAAAGAGGCGATGGCGAGTGGATCGGTCCGCCCGCCTCGCCGTTTGTGGAGGTGTCGATGACGCGGCACCCTAACGTATACAAGCCAGGTCTGGTGGCGGTAAATGTGCGTCCATGGATATGGCCGTAAGGATCGGCCCCCGGGGAGCCGTCACTCTCGCTCAAAGCGAGGAGGTTGGTGCCCGCGTCTGTGCCGACGGGCAAAGCAAATAACTCAGAGCTTTGGCTCGGATCATCAGCGTCTTGAGCCCACACGCCGAACACTCCACCCGCCGGACCGCTCATCGAAACGAATTGCAATTGCAGAAAAGCCCCCTCCGCCGCGTGGCCGGGAGCCGGGCCTCCATTATCGAGGGTGCTCGCGAGGGCGGTGAACGTTACCCCCCCGCCCTGGTAGAGGTTCGGGAACGCGCCGGCATCGGTGAAGGTGAGGTAAACATCGTAATCAGCGCTCGTGTCATAGACCGAACTGTTCTGGAAAACGAGCGGGGCGTCCTGACGGGTATCGACCGCTCCCGCGTTGACGTGGACATGCTGCGCCTGAAGCGCCGCCCCCCCGGACCAACTGGCCGCAAAGGCCAGCGCGGCAAAAAAGCGCCGAAAGCCAAAAGAGAATTGTTGAGGTTTCATCTGGAGTTGAACCGGGCAATCTGATGTCGCTCAGGAGCCTGTCTGCGGAGGCACTTTCGCACTCTACTCGTTCTGGATCAGGGATTGCCGTCCGGTCGCACGAGTGGGTCGCCGGCCAATTGGATTTGCTTGAGGACCTTGAGCCAACCGAACTTCGCGACGTGCCCGTCGGCAAAGAGGTAGTTTGCTCCCGATTGATGCCGCCGCACGGCGACCTGTTGAGGAAAGACTGCCGGCGAATATCCTCCGGCGGAAGCGTCGGCAAAATGAAAGTGATCCGCGCCTTCGTACTGATCGTCGCATTCGGCGAGATAGAGCGTCGCCGCCGGGGATGGAAGAGACGTGAGCCTGGAATAGTCCAGAGTCTCGGCGCCGAAGGGATGAACGGTGAGAAAGTCGTTCATGGCGTAACTGTAAACGCGGACTTTGTTCTGATCGTCCGGACAGCGGTAGACGTTGGTCCCGGTGTAACGTTGCAGAGTACCCACCCAGGAGGCGTGCTCGTGGGATGACTGCGGCAGAGTGTCGTTGTTTTCACCGGAATACATCGCTGCACCCAAACCGATCTGGCGCAGGTTGCTCAGACACGCGGTCGCGCGGGCTTTTTGCTTGGCCCGACTTAGCGCGGGCAGCAGCAGTCCAGCGAGGATCGCAATAATCGCAATCACCACCAGGAGTTCGATCAGCGTAAATCCGTGTTCATGTGCGCTCACGGCAATGGTCGATCGGAAGTTTTGTCGCCGATCCTATCAGCGAACGTTTGAACCGCTAAAGCCAGGATCTCTAGCGCGCGAAGAACTCAGACCAGGAGGGTCCGAGCCGACAGAAATATAGATCAGGCAATCCGAGGAGGAGGGACAGGCGGGGCGTCGGCGCGTCCAAGACACGTGTCGTCCCAAAGCGGAAGCAAGGCATAGGCAGTCGGCGGACTCAGCCGGGAAATCTCCGGGGCCAAAATCGAAATCAGCTTGGCCTCAGGGTTAAGGGACTGTTCCTTCTTTTCCCCGGGCTTCGCGCTTTTGACAAACTTACACATGGAGCAAGGGTGTTTTCCGTCGAACGTCTTGACCAATGCTTCGTGAACCGTGCCGGTTTGGGTGAAGGTGACGAACATGTTCACCCAGCCGACGGTACGCAAGAGGGTCCAATGCAGCCCCAAGACGAGGCAGAGCATCACGACGACGGGGAAACTGGTGCAACGGCGAACCACCGTGTGCAGTCTGCATCGGGAAGCAACTTTAGTCAAACTGGGATTCTCTTTTGCTCGGGTCAGCTGAGATTTATTCGCCGCTGGACCAGCCTCAATCATGAGATGTCGAGGGGCTGGAGAACTTTCCGCAAACGCTCCGATCTGCGACTGCTCCAAACAATTCGCCGGGGGAGCCTATACTCCGGAATTTGTTTTAGAACGGCCGTGGTGACTCCTGTGCTCCCGATGCATGAAAAACGGCCATTTTGCCATTGAACCAAGCAGGAACAATAAAACGGCAATTCCAACTGGCGCGATGGCAAGCAGGGCACCTTCAACGAGCAGATTCGAGCGCGATGCATTGGCCATACTCAATAACCGGGTCGTCAGAATCGACGGACTTCTCGGCATCAGCGTCGCGGTTGCCTCCAGTTCGCCCATCGAAAGGACCCCGATCAGGAGAGCGATCACGACAAAGAAAGGCCATGCCAGAGGCCAAATCAGCCGCCTGGCCACACCGACTCCGGTCGCTCCATCGTGTTGAGCTTGGATCCGGATATCGCGCCACCCTGAAGACCAGCAGCACCGGGCGGCCAACAATGCGATGAACCCAAAGCGCGCCAAGTATGCGATGACTGGCAAGGGCCAGGCGTCACACAGCGATTGGAGTCTTGGATAATTCAGGATCCGGATCAACGCGATGGCCAGAATCTCACCCCCCATCAAGAAGGAAAGCATTGAGACCGTTAACAGTCCGGGCGCCCAACGAGCCGACGCGGACAAAATCACCAACAGGGCGATCAAAACGACGATCCCGAATACGGATGTCGACCCGATGATCGCTTCGCCAAACTCGCTCCATAACACCGCTGGAAAATCGAGCTTTTGGAGCGAACTGATCAGAGCCCCACGCAAGCTTCCGGGAGCGAGCACCCAGAACAGCTTCCCCGCCCTCCCAGGGTGTCGGCCCATAACTAATCCAGCCGGAAGGCCGAACGCAGTGGCGCCCAACGCGACGAGCAAATTGCAGACGAGCGTGTTGCCGAGGAGTTGGAGACGGAACGAAGATATCCCCAAATCGGCCAGCGAGCCTGGATGTGCCAAAATCACGGCGCCCGCCCACAGGAGTGGGAGTCCAGAGCAAACGCCGACAACCAGCACAGCTGGCACTCCGATGAGACAGGCTAACCTCCTCTTCACTGGCGGTCCTGAAGAATCGTGAGGGCTAGCTCGATGGCTCTACGCATTTTGTGGGCACATTCTACGTAATCCACATTGAGGGCCTTGATAGGAATGTCTGTCCGGACTGAGTAGCCCAGGTAGTGTTCCTCGAGGAGGCGTTTCTCGACCGCGCCCCCAGCCAGGAAATCGATCAATTTCTTGGCCAATTCCGGGTGCGGCGCCCCGCGAACAAGGGCGATGGTGCCGGGTATCAGAAGTGTTCCTGGCTCCCCAGGTCCCTGATCTGGGAGAACGCCGTCAATCGGCTCCTTATGCTCAAGGCCGTCTGCGACGTCGTCGTTGTCGGTCGGCCCGGCGGCCAGCGTTCCAGCGATCACCTGATCGGCCACGACCGAGTTACCGCCCAGAAGCTTTAGCTTATTGGCGCGGAGGGCCTGCATGAACTGGGTATATTTCGGCTCGCCCCACAAAACATACATCGCAGCAAAGTGGCCGCTCGCCGTGCCGAATCCCGGGTGGCAAAAGCCGATTCTGTCTTTCAAAGCAGGTTCGGCGAGGTCTGTGAGGCGATGGATCTTCGAAACAACTTCTTTGAATTCGGGCCGCGTCGAATAGGCGATTGAACTGATTCCAACGGAAAGAAGTCCAATGGGTTGTTCCATCGTGACAACAGACTCTCGAGCCGGTCTAATGCAAAACATAGGTTTGAACGACCTTATGATGGCCAAGTCCCGATCAATTTCTACGAACGTCAATCAGGCTAGCCAGGCTGGTTTCGCCCTGATTGAACTTCTTGTCGTGATCGCGATTATCGCGATCCTCACCTCGATGCTGTTGCCCTCGCTGGCCAAGGCGAAGGAGAAAGTCAAACAAGTAGCCTGCCTGTCCAACCAGCGCCAGAT
>JBGAIN010000067.1:0-39736 GCA_044225505.1 Limisphaerales bacterium | reverse complement strand
CGGGTGGTAATGCCCCGCATCCACACAGAGCAGCTTCTTCCGCGTGATGGCATACCCTAAATAAAACTCATGCGATCCAACCACGTAACTCTCACTGCCGATACCGAAAAGCTTCGGTTCGACCGCGTCGAGGTTGAATTGAGGACTGATTCGATCCTTGAACACGGCGTCCAACGACTCGGCAAGCCGCTCGCGCGGAGAATGCCGATCCGCGGGAGTATCTTTGTACCCATCGGGAATCCATACATTGGTAACACACGGGGTATTGAGCGCTTTCCCGATGGCAGCCCCAATCTCCCGGCAACGCCGACCGTGCTCGATCCAGAAGCGCCGGATGCCACGATCGCGATGGGCCAAGGTAAAGCCGTCGTTGGCTTTTGGATGCGAGAAATAGGTCGGATTGAAGTCGATCCCCAAGCGCTTGGCCTGCGCCCAACCGATCCAATTCTCAAAGTGTTGAGCGGTAATGGCGTCTCGATCCGGACGATGCGCGCCGAATTCCCCATAGATCGCGTGTAGATTCACCCGGTGCTGTCCGGGGATAAGTGAGAGCGCCTTCTCCAGGTCTGCGCGAAGTTCGCATGGGTTTCGGGCTTTTCCCGGATAGTTCCCAGTGACGGCCAACCCGCCGCCAATCTGGCCAGAGGGCGATTCGAACCCGCCCACGTCGTCGCCTTGCCAGCATTGGAGGGAGATTTGGAGCTTGGCCAACGTCTCGAGCGCGCGTTCCACGTTCGTTCCCAGGGCTGCGTAGCGTTCTTTAGCAAGCCGGAACGCCTGTTGGATTCGCTTGGTATTCATTGAATTCCAAAAATGGTATGACGCTGGCTAAAACGACCCGATGGACGCGTTAGTATTTCTGAACCCCGTGATAGTGTCGAGGCCGAAGCGGCGATTCCAATGAACTCGGTCCCCTACCCGGCCGATTATTCTTCGGAACGTTTCGACCGATCAAATCAGAGCAATTTGCTCCGATCGGATCCGAACTCAAGGAAACCACGGCAGATTACTGGTTCTCCAACGTCGTCATTTCTTCGATCAGCCAGCGGCCGTTGGTCTTGCGTAGGACGACGCGAAATGGTTGCCCAAACCGATTGGTTTCGCCGTTGATCTGGCCCGTGACTACCATGTAGACGTTCGCAACCTGTCTCTCAGCGGGAAACTTAATATTGAGATCGGCCAGTTCGAATTGCGCCTGCCGCAGATACACGCGCGCCGCCGTCGCCGCCTGTAACAGGTCAGTTCGAGTCGCAATCAACGGCACATCAGCACTCAATCCTTCCAGGTGGAGCGTCGCATTGGTCGTAAAGAACGCCGCTAATCGATCTGCATACGCTAACCGGGTAAAACCCGACTCATTCGGTTTGACCGAGGCTGCCTGGACCAATCGGAGCATCGATTTGCGAATGGCTTTATCATCGCTCGGGAGCAACCTCCACACGATCCAGGCCGCGAGAGCAGCCACCGCACCTACGACCAGCAGGCGCTTCAGAAAATGACCTTTCCCAAAATATAATGCTCCGGGATCCGCTTAATGACCGAGATCGCCCGGTTATCGCCGATCACAAAGTACTCGTCGTTGCCTAGTTCCAGCGCCCGCCCCATGCTCGGAGGGTTCTTCCCAATTTGGGCGTAAGGCTCGGACAATGGGGTTCCGTCGATATACGCCCTGCCGTCCACAACCAAAACCTTCTCGCCGGGTAACCCAATGATACGTTTCAACAGGACGACATTCCCCTCTTCAGGCAGACGAAAGGCAATCACATCGCCGCGCTGTGGTTTTTTCCAGCGATAGGCTTGGCGATTTACGAAGTTGACCCGTCCATCGCGGTAGGTGGGCAACATGCTCAACCCGCTCACACGTATCGGAATCAGGAAAAATGGGAATACAACAATGGTCGTAGCGACCATCCCGACAAGGCGCGCCAGAGTGCGTTTGGGATTTCTGCCAAACACCATTCTCATCCACAAAGGAGTCGAATCTGAGGAAACAATAGCTCCGTTCATAGCCGACCCGCTGACGCTGTCGTGATCTGCACTATTATGTATGCGAAATCGAAAACAGCAAATCCTCCAAGTTAACGGATGCATCCTGCCGCCACTTTGAATTCGACCTAATGGGCTCCGTGGAAAGGGCAAAAGGCCGCTCGCCGCAAGCAGGAACGAGCGAGCCAAAGCCAACACAAGATTCTTATTTCCAAATGTTTAAAGAACAATTCAACCAGCACAAGACACCTGAGACGGGGTGGAGAACAAGCTTGGCGGTCACCACACTAATCCTCCCCTGCTCCCTTCGCTGTCCGTTCGGAGCTGACGCACTGGTAACCCACTCTTAGTGGGTTAGGAGTGGGTCACCAACGGCAGAAGCGGCCACGGACCAGGTATCTTTTCCGAAATTCTAGCGAAATGTCGCTCCGTTCTCGAAGAAGGTGGAATGCGCGGCGGAACCGTCCGAGGGTCCGCCAGGAACGCTTCAAACGCCGAAAGGATCACATCTGGAAGCAGTTACGCCCCGACCCCGTCAACGCTCCAGGTTTTGGTCCGCCCCTCAGCTCTTACCGAGTGCCACCGGAAGTCTCTAACTCATTGATTAACAACAATAGGGATGGTTGGTGACAAAATGGCAACAGACTGTGCAACAAACGATCGCTCAGCTTCGTTCCTCCAGTTGGCGTGAGGGTTAGCCCGGAGCCCCAGGCTAACCGATGGAGCGCAACAAAGCCTTCCGCACAGTCTCAAGTCGGAACGTCTCACGAATCTTGGCGCCGGTCAGATCTGTCACGTGAAAGGCGTCGACAGCTAGACTGGCGTCGGTCTCGACCGAGGCTTCGGCCACATTGAGCCCGCATTCGGTCAAACCGCGGAGGAGGTCATGAAGAAGACCTAAGCGATCGGATGCTTCGACGCGGATCACAGTGTGATCCTGAGAATAGTTGTTGTCGAAAGTCACTTGCGTGGGAACGGCCGCCCCTCTGGGAAGCGTTTTGTGGAATTCACCAGCCCAAATCGAAACGAATCGAGGAGGCTCACTCAGGGCGCCCTCCAAGAGGAAGACCAAATGTCGAAGGCGTTCCTGATCGGCCTCGGTCGCCTGATCCGTGCTGACCACCTCGAACATGTCCAACGCCAACCCGTCCGCGCGGGTGTAGACATCCGCCCGGAGGATGTTCACACGCAGCGCGGTGAACGCCGCGGCGATCTTGGCCAGGAGTCCAGGTCGATCCCAAGAACAGACCAGGATCTTGGTTACATTCCGTTCCGGATAGTCCCGGGAATGGGCAACGACCGTGGAGCGAGGAGTCTCTGCCGCAGCAGATTTTTCCATGAACTGCTCGACCGCTTCTAAACCCCAAACCAATTCTGCTTTTGTAACCCGCTCCCAATAGTGTGCTGGCATAGTGGAAAAGTGGATCTGAACCTGGCTTGGTTTCACTCCAGAGATCGGGTGCTGTTGCAGGTACGTCTGAAGCCGCTGTTGCCGGAGCAACACAGGCCGAGGCGCGGAGTCTTCGAACGAAACACGGGGAGTCCGTCCAATATCAACGGTGGGAGCAAGGGATTCGGCCATACAACTCAGTTCAGTGTTTTAGCCGACGCAAGGTAACAAGGGTTGAGTCGGCGTTGAGAGCATTAGCAACCGGGATGCCACCTTGTCGTTATGCCATTGCAGCGGAGAATTTCAGCAAACCGGGTTGGATCGTTTCATTTGCTGCAACGGTGTCCGGGCTAGTATCGACTTTCGCCAAGACCAACGGATGATTCCCCACATCTGACTGGAAATCGGTGGCGGGTTTTGGCCAGCCTGGGATAAATCCGACACGAAATGCCACTGCGGGCGTGACCCAATACTGTCCAAGCGCGAAGAAAGTTGGAATGTGTCAGTGAGCCTAATTTTCAGCGCTCTACAAATTAGCAACCTCGGGCCAATGGAAATGGGAAGACGCTATCACGAACATCAGCACGACTTGGCTGCCGGTCGGCATAGACCGAACGGAAACACGACGGCTAGACTCAACCCGATGAGCAGCGTCGCTAACGGCTCGGGCACAATTTCCAATCCGATGCCTGTTCGGAAAACCAAATCAGATTCTTCAATACCGCCCCAGGCCAGATACTTTCCGGGATATCGTTCTAGAGTGGCGCCGAAGACCGCCATATTTGCCCTTACGACAATGGGCTCAAGCGCGTACGTCTGACCGGGAACAAGCTCAAAAAGGCGGAAGGTAGGTCGGCTGACTCGCGGCCAGGATGGGACCATTTATCCCGCCTGCTCGGATCTGGACCGCAAAGCTGCCGAACACAAGAGGCATCGGAAGCTGATCTCCTCTGGGCAACCACAATTGAACGCTATCTAGCCGGTCGAGGGTTGGAGTGAACTCTTGTTGGGCGACAATAGACGCAGACCGGACAAGTTCTGGAGCCCAGTTCTCCTGGTCAACTTGGGCCGCTTGAGAAGCGACGAGAAGCGCAGCGTTCAAGACACCCAAAGTCACTGGGTTTAAGAAGATACTCTTCCACATAGTCACCCGGTAACACAGTAAATCTAATGTTCAAGCAAAAAGCTTAACGCTGCGCTGGTAAAGGCCTCGAGCTACTCTCCGATGATTTTCACAAGCACGCGCTTGCGGCGTCTTCCGTCGAATTCGCCATAGAAGATTTGTTCCCAAGGGCCAAAGTCGAGCTTGCCATTGGTAATGGCAACGACCACCTCGCGTCCCATAATTTGCCGTTTGAGGTGAGCATCCGCATTATCTTCACCCGTTCGGTTATGGCGGTATTGGGAGGTTGGGGCATGCGGAGCCAGTTTCTCGAGCCAGACTTCGTAGTCGTGCAAAAGACCGTCTTCGGCATCGTTGATGAAGACGGAAGCGGTGATGTGCATTGCGGAAACGAGGCAAAGTCCCTCGTTAACCCCGCTCTTCATCACCAGATCCTCAATGGTGGATGTGATATTCACGAAGCCCCGCCGATTGGGAACCTCAAACCAAAGATGTTCCGTCAGAGATTTCATTGAGTGTGCAGTGAACACGCTGAAGCTGGCGGAGACAAGCCATTCAGCCTGCGAACGGGTCACCCGGCTCAGCTACCATGCCCCAAGGCCTGGGAATTCACCGGTGTAGCGCAAGCCGTCTCAGGGACGCCCGGTTTGGACGTGGAGCGCGGTGGTTCGTTCGTTCTTATCGAGCGGAAGAGCAAATGCCACCAGGGCATCGCCCATTGGCCCCCCGAGCTTTCCGCCACCCGTGGCCGGCACGACGACATACTGTCGACCTCGCGCTTCGTAAACAGAAATTGGCGCCGTGCCGTGCCGAGGGAGCCCATACGACCAAAGCTCGGCCCCGGTCTCGGCATCGAACGCGCGAATTCGATTATCCCGGGTTCCAGAAGCAAAAACCAAGTCTCCTGCCGTAACCGTGGCTCCGCCAAAGTTCTCAGTGCCTGTCTTTGCCACGCCTCGGCGAGTGAGTTCTTCGTGTTCACCGAGGGGCACCTTCCAGACAATTCTACCTGTATTCAGGTCCAGGCAGACTAACGATCCCCAAGGGGGGGTGCACCCGGGGTAGCCTTCATCATCCAAGAGCTTCTGCCAGCCACCGAAGGTCCAGCGAACAGGCGCGCCTTGAGGGCGAGGCACGATCGCCCCATCCCGCAAGAGTAAATAGTCCACCAAAGCCTTTTTCTCTGGCAACGTGAGATTCGGATGGGAAGGCATGGCGCCCTTACCGTTTTCCATCTGGGCCAGCACTTCGGCCTCGGTCTTCCGATGGCGCAGCCCGATCAACGGGGGTGCTTGAGTCAACCCACGGCGATCGGGGCCGTGACACTGCGCGCAGTTGATTTGGAACAACTGTTCGCCCGCAGTGGGAGATCCATGGTTGTCGCGCGCGACCTCATCGTCTCGGAAGACGGTAATATACCAGGGAATCTCGTTAACGCTCACGAAGAGACGCCCGCTTCCAGGGTGGTAAGCAGCGCCGGTCCATTCGGCTCCGCCATGTTCATTAAACAGCACTGTCGGCTTGGCTTCCTCAAAGGCGGTGAACCACCCGTAGTTCGCCCGGCTTACGACCTTCATCACGGCATCCGTTGCCTCCTCGGTCCGTTGCGTGACATCGTCGAGACGGAATTCCTGTCGGACGATCGGCTCGGGAAGTTCCGGACTCGGCTGATAAGGCCAGGTATGCTCGCCGGGAATCTTGGTGGTGGGCGCCCGCTTCAAGCGGAACGGAAACAGCGGCTTTCCCGAAACGCGATCTAGCAAGAGCGTGTTGCCAAGCTTGGTGACAGCGGCCACCGCGTCCACCCGCCGCCCACGCACGTTGACCGTTACCAGCACCGGCGGGGAAGGAATGTCCCAGTCCCAAATGTCATGTCGAACTTCCTGGAAATGCCACAGTCTCTGTCCGGTCCTGGCATCCAGAGCAATCAGGCAATCGGAAAAAAGATTCTGGCCACGGTGGCCCATTCCAAGAAAGTCGGGTTTGGGTGATCCGGTCGCGACGTAGGCAATCCCTCGCTCTGTATCCATGGCCATTCCGCCCCAGCAATTGGCTCCCTGCTCCGGACGATCCCATGTTTCAGCGCCAAACTCGCCAGGGCGAGGAATCGTGTGGAAGCGCCACAAGAGTCGTCCCGAACGAACATCGAAGCCGAAAACGTCGCGTTCAAAACCTGGAACAACCAGCACATTTTGAAAGATGGCACCGGCCACAGTGCCGGCGGTTTCGAGCGGAACTCGTCCGTGGATGCCGAAGGAATCGATCGGTCGGCCGGTTTTGACGTCGATCGCATAGACCCAGCGATTGACCGCGAAGAATAGCCGCGCTGGTTCTTCGCCATCCCCCGCCCAGTATACCATGCCCCGTCGTGCGGGGGCATCGGCCAGCCCTGCGGACGGACCTAGATCAGTCAATTTGAACCGCCAAACCTCGGTGCCGGTCGCGCCATCCACCGCAGCGATGCAGCCCCCTGGAGTTGGGGTAAACAAGACGCCATCGACAATTACCGGGTTGCACTGGATGTTCCCATTGCCATCGCCCGAATGATAGGTCCAGGCAAGCTCGAGATTCTTGACGTTGCTACGATCGACTTGGTTCAGGCTAGAGAATCGAGCCCCGGAAGCATCGCCATGAGAACGTTCCCACTTGCGAAAGATGGTCGCCTGCGGAAATCCGTTTGCGAGCGTGAGTTCGCTGTCTCTCGCTGGCGGTTCAACGACCGTTTCAGGCATTTGCGCTCGCACCGCACTATCCTCGATCGGTGCCGGTTCGCTCAACGAGGCTCGCGACGGACTGTTCGCTGGCGGTTTGCCGTCCGGTGGTGATGCAGGTGGGGATGAAGGGCACAGCGCCTCTCGCAGTCTATTCAGGCCTTGCAGATTGGCGCGCAAGGTCTCTTCGGAATCCGTCTCGTCACGATGATCCAGGATCCCGATCAGTCCATGCCAATTGCTGGCAAGAATGACCTGGAGCATGCGCCACTCCTGGTCTCCCTCCCCGAGCGTCAGGATCTTCTTCCCGCTCCGATCGCCGCCTTTGACCATGCCGTTGAGATTCACGGCCAACAAGCGGGATTGCATTTTAGGGAATAACTCAGCGAAACGCTCGATATGGTCATGACCATGGTGAAAGTTGTAAACGATCCCGACGTTCGTCATCGGGAGTTCTTTTAGGATCGCGAGTTGGTTTTCCGGTTCCCCAAACCAGCCGCCATGGTTGTAAAGGCCGACGGCACACCCGCGCTTGGCGGCTTCCTCGGCAATCGGACGAAGCGTTGCACTCGCCGCGCGCACCTTATCAGCGCCACTCCCTTGCGGAGCGGGATCTCCCATCGTGATCCATAATTGCGGATGGATGTCGTGGCGTTGCAGAGCGTCGAGGATCGCGCGACTGGTTTTGCCTAAGTCAGCTGGAAACCACCAGGCATCAATGGAGATTCCATGGCGACGCATGGTCTCGATCTCTTCGTCGAAACTAGGGATATGTTCGTCGCGCCAATCGTAGGCGAAGTGCCGGAAGCCTAAACGATCGAGCATCTGAGCCCGAGCTTCGGGGCCGCGCTTTTTGGCGTCAAAAGGGACAATGCACCAGGCCATTAGATTGGTAGGAGCGAGGAGTGATAGTTCCGGCTGGCTCTGGGGGCGACCGTTCGCGGGGGGCAAAGACTGAGCCGTTGTCACACTGGCGAACCGGAGGAGCAGACCAGCCAAGACGCCGGTGGTCAGCCGACGGAAAGCGGCAAGATATGAACGCGACATTCCATCAGGGTAACGGGCATCGCCTTTCGATCAAGGCTGCAGAAGTCCCAGGGCACCAACCGTATTCCTGGCGTAGGTAGGGATTCGAGATTCCACTTGCTCCGGAGGAACCTCCGGACAATGGTCTTGCGTGGTTTCGACAAAGATTACCGCCGCGCACATTCGTAGCATGAAAGGGCGCGAGCCAATCGCCGCCCTGACGGCATATGACTTCCCTTTGGCCAAGCTTCTTGATGAGGCTGGCATACACTTTATTCATGTCGGCGACACGGTGGGGATGGTCGTTCTAGGCTACCCAGACACCACGCACGTTACTGGCTACCCAGACACCACGCACGTTACTCTGGAAGAGATGGAACACCACGTTCGCGCCGTCGCCCGGGCGCAACCGCGCGCGTTGATCGCCGCTGACCTGCCCTATCGCACCTACCAAACCGCCGCCGACGCCGTGGGAAACGCCCAGCGACTCGTCGCGGCGGGAGCTGAGGTCGTTAAAGCAGAGGGGGGGAGAGAGATTCTGCCCCAAATTCGAGCGATTATCAGTGCTGGAATTCCATACTGCGGCCATCTCGGAATGCTTCCGCAACACGTGCTGGAAGAAGGCGGTTACAAGATCAAAGGGCGGACTCCATCCCAACGCGAAGCGCTGCTGGAAGATGCACACGCCCTCGCGGAAGCAGGCGCCATGGCTCTTGTGCTGGAAATCATCACGCCGACGGTCGCCGAAGAAATTACGCGCGCCGTTTCGATCCCAACGATTGGGATCGGTTCCGGTCCAGGCTGCGACGGACAAATTCTGGTCACGCACGACTTGTTAGGGATGTACCCTTGGTTTACGCCTCGATTCGTGCGCCCGAAGCTGGCCGTCGCCAACGAAATCCGATCCGCAGTTCAAGCGTGGAAAGCAGAACTGTCATCTCCCAAATTGTGAAGAAGCTCAGCCATATCGATGCCCGGGGCGAAGCCAAGATGGTGGATGTTTCTGAGAAACCTCCCCAAGACCGTGTGGCAATCGCCGCAGGAGAGATTCTGGTGGCCCCCTCGACGTTGCAGTTAATCCAAGAACAACGAGTGGCCAAGGGAAATGTATTTGCCACGGCCCGGGTTGCGGGGATCCTCGCGGCGAAGAAAACCTGGGATCTAATTCCGATGTGCCATTCGTTGCCGCTCTCCCACTGCCAAGTGGACTTTGAAATACCGGGTTCTAATGACCGCATCAAGATTACCGGACAAGCGAGGACTCTTGCTCAGACCGGTGTCGAAATGGAAGCGCTCACGGCCGTCACGGTCGCTGCTTTGACCATTTACGACATGTGCAAAGCGGTGGATAAGGCGATGCAGATTACCAATGTTCGCTTGGTTTCAAAAACCAAGACGAATCCTGCCTAGGCCAGTGGCGATCGAGCAGCGCCTCGCGAAAGCGAAGTCCGCCTTTCTTATTCCCTACCGCCCTGGCGGCAACCGCACGCCGGCCGCATTGCTTGCGGGCTGCGCCCGGTTGGGTATCGGATTGCCCGAAGGGACATTAGTCCCGCCGAAATACTTGGCGTAGATCGGCGCGAAATCCGGATGGGAGGCCGTGAACGCCTGCAACTTGGTCCGAAAATCTTCCAGGAGCGGAACGGCGGTCCGCTCGTACTCAGCGATTGAGGAATTAAGTTCGTTCGTCTGCCGCCGCGCGATGCTTAACTCCCGGATGAAGAAGATGGATAAACTCGCGCTCAGGACCCCGACCAAAACCAGGGAGACATTAAAGGCCGTCCGCAGAGATTGGTAGGATTGCGCCAAAGTCTCGAGCGTGACCTCCGAGGACGGAGCCCCGGACGAGAAAGGAGACGAAGAGGGATCGCTCATAACCTAGGGCTTAACCGGCGGTTGCGTTGGAGCGGACCCAGAGCGCGGCTTGATCCCGACGGACTGCAAAACCGGATCGATCGATGGGTTGCGCCGACTGTACTCGACTGCGTCGCTCGCCAATGAGTTGATCAAGGCGCGATTCCGAGTGACACGCGCGGATTGAAATTGGAGCCGATTTAAGTTCTGCACAGCCCGAACGTAGATGAGCGCTAATGCGGACGTCGAAACGACGCTCAGCGCCACCAGGCCCAATAACAGATTCGTCACCGCATGGTTTTTCATTAGCAGCGCGGACTGTAGCCCTTACCCAGAACCGTTGTCCAACCCGAATCGCAGGCCGCTCGTCATCCGGTGTGATTGAAATTCAGTGGGAGCAAGGACCGCAGCGGCATCGTCAGACCAACCGTGGAGGCTAACTAAAAGAACCGGTTTCTATCAACAAGTACCCTGCCTGGGATTTGTGGGCGTGCTCAGGGTGCAGAAGCGGCGTTGGATCTTCCCAAGGCTCACAAGGAGTACCGGTCTGCTCAACGAATGAGTTCCGCATCTCGCTTCGAGCGGTGAACCCTACCAAAAGGTTCGAGTCTGCGACGACCTCTTGATAACACCTTGGATTGTCGAATCGCCCCGTTCTGTATCCGCACGGGGGCGAGCCGAGCGATTGTCCCGGCCCAACGTCAGCGTCATCGTTGCTGAGAGGGCCAACCCATGCTACAAATTTTCGAGTCTGGAAGCGGCCGCCGCCCAAGTGCGCGGCAGGTCCGAATCCCTATGGCACGATCGCTGCCCATTGCAGAGGGCTGTTCCAAGAAACAATTTACAGCAAAACGTCAGGCCCGAAGGCTTTAACTGGATCACTATTTCTCCGCGTGAGTAGTTCGAGTATCCCGCTACAAGGTCGAATTGCGTTCGAAGGCGCCGTTCCGTCCCAGGTCTTGAAAACCGGCCGCACGGTCCACATTTACCTTCCGCCAAGCTACGGCACCGGACCGCTGCGCCGTTACCCAGTGCTCTATGTGCACGATGGCCAGAACGCCTTCACCTCTGCTGGACCTTGGGTCGCGTATGGATGGGGGAATTGGCAACTAGACCGGACCGTCGATGAGCTCTCGAGCAGGCGTCAGATGCAGGAGATTATTTTGGTCGCGATTGATTGCAGCGAAGATCGCTACCTGGAGTATCGCGGCCCCACGCACGTGCTTGGGACAGAGGGCACAGTGGCCAAGCGCCGTGTGGCGAAGCCCAGGGATGATTCGGCGTATCAACGGTACAGTCGTTTTCTTCGCGAAGAGCTTAAACCAAAGATAGATCGCGAATACCGTACTCTTCCCGGTCCCCAAACAACGGGGGTTCTGGGATCGTCCATGGGAGGGTTGTGCAGCTTGGCCCTAGCCTGGGAACATTCCAGCGCGTTTGGGCAGGCCGCCAGTCTATCTGGCGCGTTTCAAGTCGAACGCCGGCGCTTTCTCGTGCGCCATCTGCGATCGTACCAAGGCTTGCCCAAACCGGTCCGTATTTATCTTGATAGCGGTGTGATCGATTACTCCGGCGAAGATGACGGTCGCAAACATACCGCCGCCGTCGCGGATGAACTCCGGCGCATCGGTTGGAAAGATGGCCATAACCTGACGCATATCGTTGATGATCACATCCTGAGCCAACAGGAGATGGCCCAAGCCGGATTACCCCAGTCGAAGTGGCATGAGGCCGAGACCAGTCAACATAACGAGTTTTACTGGCGGCTTCGGGCCGTTCGCGCATTGACATTTCTTTTCCCGCCCCCGGGAGCGCGGCGGTAAAAGGGTTTGGATCCGACCGGGAGGGCGCTGGCTGTGGTCGGACAATCGAACCGGGCCAAAATCGGGAGCGATTGACATCCTGCGTAGTTGCACCGCGAGCCACACCTCAGTAGCCTTCCGATATGACGCTCGAAGATACCGTAGGCGATATCATTCGTAAGGCTCGGATGTCCGCCAATCTTGCTCCGGAAGTGGTCGCGCGTGCGGCCGGCTTGACGCCGAGTCAACTGACTGCCTTGGAGGATTCGGGAAAATGCGATGGCAAACCCGACTTTGAGGCGACGGGACGGCTGTTGGGTCTGGACGGTGCCAAGATGCGACAGGTAGCGCAAGGCTGGCTGCCACCAGCGATCGACTTGGGGACCTGGCGTGAGTTGCGGCAGATCACCACGCAAGGCTCCGGCATGAGCGTGAACTGTTTTCTAATCTGGGACGAAGTGACCCGGGAGGCGGCTTTATTTGACACGGGGTTTGATGCGGCGCCCATTTTGGAATGGATCGAGCGCGAGCAATTGCAATTGCGTCATTTATTCGTCACTCACACGCACCACGATCATATTGCCGCATTAAGCCCGTTGCGGGAAAAGTTCCCGAAGGTGAAACTGCATTCGAGCACCAAGAGCGCTCCTCCCGATCAGCGGAATCGCGCGAACGACTTTCTGCACTTGGGCAGCTTGCGCATTACCAATCGCGACACGCCTGGCCACGCCGAGGACGGGGTGACGTATGTCGTGGGTAATTGGCCAGATGACGCCCCGAATGTGGCCATTGTCGGCGACGCCATCTTCGCCGGCTCGATGGGTGGGGCGAAGGAGTTGGCGCCACTTGCCAAGCAAAAGATCCGAGAGCAGATCTTTTCGTTGCCTGGGTCGACCCTGATCTGTCCGGGCCACGGGCCGGTTACCACGGTGGAGATTGAGAAGGGAAACAACCCATTTTTTTGAGCGAAAAGATTCAGGAATTTCGTTGACGCTGCAACGGCGTCGCTGATACCTTCCCGGGCGCATGAATCGCCTAGCCAATGCTGATCTGGTTTGCGTCGTAGTCGTTCGCGACTGACGCGGCCCAAGGCTTTGGCTCAAACGCTTGCTGGCCGCCCGCAGTTCCGACTGGAACGCGGGTTTTTGATTTTTAGGCGATAGAAAACGGCCGCTTGGAAAGAACGTATGCGACATACCATATCCGTCCTAGTGGAAAACAAGTTCGGCGTGCTTACCCGCATGGCCGGACTGTTCAGTGGGCGCGGGTTTAACATTGATACGCTCAATGTGGCTCCGACCCAAGACCCGAACACCTCACGGATGACCATCGTAACCCGTGGGGACGATGCCACCATGGAGCAAATCGTTAAACAGATCAGCAAACTGGTCGACGCCCTGGAGGTTACCGACTTTCGCGAACACGAGTACATCGATCGCGAACTGGTCTTGGTGCGGATCCGAGTCGATTCCAAGACGCGAGCGGAAGTCATGCAGATCACGGATATTTTCCGCGCCAAGATTGTCGATGTCCAACCGGACACCTTGACCGTCGAAGTCACCGGCAATGAAAGCAAAGTGGAAAAGCTCATCGACTTGTTCCGACCGTTTGGCATTGAAGATCTCACTCGAACCGGGAAAGTCGCTCTGCCCCGAAAGTAAACTCATCACCGCTGTTCTAATCCCCCACTCCCATGCCTGCAAAAGTCTATACCGAAAAAGATGCTGACCTGAACGTCCTGAAAGGCAAAACCCTGGCCGTTCTTGGCTTCGGCTCGCAAGGTCACGCCCACGCGCTCAACCTGAAAGAAAGTGGACTCAAAGTCATCATTGGCTTGTACGAAGGCAGCAAATCGGTGCCTGTCGCCAAGGAACGCGGGTTTGAGGTCTTTCCGACCGCGGAAGCGGTCCGACGAGCGGATGTCATTTTTGTCGCGCTTCCCGACACCAAGCAGGAAGCGGCGTATCTCAAAGACATCGCCCCGAACCTGAGCAAAGGCAAGACGTTGTTGTTTTCGCACGGGTTTTCCATTCACTTCAAGACCGTGGTGCCCCCGAAAGACGTCGATGTCATCCTGGTGGCGCCGAAAGGTCCCGGGCATATCGTCCGACGCCAGTTCACCGAAGGGAAAGGCGTGCCCGCGCTGATTGCTGTGTATCAAAACCCAAGTCGACAAGCGAAGAAAGTGGCTTTGGCCTGGGCCAAGGGCATCGGCGCCGCGCGAGCGGGCATCATCGAAACGTCGTTCCAAGAAGAAACTGAAACAGACTTGTTTGGCGAACAAACCGTCCTGTGTGGCGGATTGAGCGCGCTGGTCGTTGCAGGTTACGAGACGCTGGTGGAGGCTGGGTATCAACCGGAGATGGCCTATTTCGAATGCCTCCACGAGCTCAAGTTGATTGTGGACCTGATGAATGAAGCGGGCGTCAGCGGCATGCGCTTTTCGATTTCAGAGACCGCGAAGTGGGGAGACGTCTCGGTAGGCCCGAAAATTATCGATGCGAGCGTCAAGAAACGGATGAAACAAGCCCTGAAAGACATTCAAACGGGCAAGTTCGCCAAGGGCTGGGTGAAAGAATACCAGTCGGGCTATCCTAAATACCGAGCTTTGCTCAAGCAGGGAGAGAAGCACTCCATCGAGAAGGTCGGAGCTCGATTGCGCTCGATGATGCCGTGGATGCAGAAGCGATCGATCAAAGGCGTTCAGGCTGCCTATTAAAACTGCCTGGCATGGTCGTTTGGCGATCGAAACGCTCGTCGCCAAACCACGGAAAGCGATCGCTTTCGGAACATAGGCCGAGCGGGCTCAACAGCCTCCTCGGCCTTTCGCTCAAAGATTTTCGAAACGGGCGCGGTGGTCGTGCCCTCAACGAAAGCCAGCAACCAAAACGCGGGAGTGGTGTTAGGATTCACTGTGCGATATAATGCGGCCATGTTCAGGAGCTTCGCAGCGCCATGGATCAGCCTGGCGACGTTGGCTTTATCGCCTAACGTGTTCGCCCTCAACACCGAGATCGGGGCAGAGGATCGTAATTATCGCGTGATTATCGATCGGAACCCCTTTGGGTTAAAACCAGCCCCTCCGCCGGTCACAAATGCTCCAGTCGTCGCTACGATCAAAGATGAAATTCTCCTGACAGGCATTACGTCGATCGGCGGGTTGCGTGCCTATTTCATGAGTAAGGCGCCCCAAGGCAAGCCTCCGGAATACTATAGCCTGGGAGTCGACGAGAAAAAGAACGGCTTGGAAGTCATCCAGATCGACACGTCCGCGCGAAGCGTGAAGGTCCGTAACGCAGGGGTCGAAAGTGTCATGACCTTTGCCTCGAACGGAGTCAAACCCCCTGCTGGCCCAGCGACGCCTGCCCCGGGCGCCCCTGGAAGTGCTCCCGCAGGTGCTCCGCCCGCCTTACCAGGAGGTGGAGGTCCTCCAGGAGGATCGCCTCCGGTCGCCCAGGTCAACGCTGGCGCTCCTGGAACATCGACGGCAACGCTGAATCCCGCGGGAGGTCGTATGCGCACTATACCGTCGCGCAATGTGCGAACTCCGACCGTGAACGTGAACGCCGGCTTCGAACCGAACCAAGGGGCCGCCCGTCCGGATCCCAACGCCGCCGTGCAAGATGTTCTGTTAATGGAATTACAGAAAAGGGCTAACCCCAATGTGACCTTTCCCCCGACGCCCGGGTTACCCGAGTAACGTGTTTGGCTGACAGGGATGATACAACCGTGTGCCCGTCCGCGGCTCTGGATGGGTCTGTCTCGTCATGAAACCGGTAATTCGAAACCTCCTTCTGTTGATCGCCGAGTTGGGTCGCCACACGGCTAGGTATTTCCCGAATCGCAAGCTCCTCGTGGTGGGAACGCCACTCGGTTGGGTGGCCTGTTTCGGATTGAGTCTGTTCCCTGGGGTCCACGGCAGCGGTATCATAACAAACTGCACGGAAACAGCACTGCAGTCCGCCATGGCTGGCGGCGGGACCGTGGTGTTAAGTTGCGATGGCACGATCCCCTTGACGAGTTCGTTGCTGATTGTCAAAGAAGTCGTCCTGGACGGCACTGGTCATAGCGCCATCTTGAGCGGGAGCGCTACCAACCTTCCCAATCTCTTTTGGGTCCAACCCGGCGGCAAGTTAACTTTGCGCAATCTGACATTGACGGGTGGGCGGTTTGTTGGCGGCGCCGGTTCCAAAGGTGGGGCTGGAGAGGCGGCCTTCGGCGCCGCCATTTTCAACGATGGCGGCTCCGTGGAGTTGATCGGTTGCACTCTGACGAGTCATACGGTTACGGGCGGAACGGGAGCCGATGCGGTTCGTGCCGGGATTAAGGGCGGCGACGGCGGGAATGGCCGTGGCGGTGCGATCTATAACAACGCCGGTTGGCTCATGGTTACCAACTCGACTTTTTCACAGAACTCGGCAGTCGGGGGCGCAGGAGGGATTGGCGGAAGCGGCGGGACGGGGGGAAATGGAATGGCAGGGGGTCGAGGTGGCAACGCGGGCCACGGAGTGGGCGGCGCCATTCTTAACACTGGTAATGGGATCGCCAAGATTTACAGCAGCGTCTTCGCCAGTAATCAAGTCACCGGTAGTTCGGCCGGAGTCGGTGGCGCGGCCGGAGGAATTCTGGGAACTCCAGGTAACCCTGGACAAAGCGGTGGGGGCGTGGGCGGGGCTATCTACAACGACAACGGCGAGATGGTGATCGTCAACTCGACGTTCATCCGCAACGTCGAAACCGGCGGCGCAGGCAAACAAGGATATGGCGGAAGCGGCTTTCTCCAGGCGCAAGATGGCAGTGAGGGTGGCGTCGCCTTTGGCGCGGTCTTTAACGCGGGCGGAAACCTCTCCTTGACGAACTGCGCATGGGTGGCGAATTCGGCCGTGGGTGGAACCGGCGGGGTTGGCGGAACCGGAGGTCCGACGGGGTTGGCAGGGGCAGGCGGAGACGGAGGAACCGGAGGCGCCGCGATGGGGGCTGGACTATATTCCGGGAGCGGATCGTCCACTTGGGTTGTGAATTGCACGTTCTCGGATAATACGGCACTGGCTGCCGCTGGGGGAATCGGCGGGCCGGGCAGCGGTCTCGGAAGTGACGGAGACAACGGCGATCGAGGCACCGCGGTCGGAGCAGCGCTATTCAATGCGGGAGGGACCGTTCACCTAAAGAACTCGCTTCTCGCTTACAGCACATCAGGGGGGAATGCGGGCGGAGTTGTTCTCGATGAAGGATTCAATCTGAGCTCAGATTCTACACCTAGCTTCTATGCTGTCGGCAGCCAAAATGGGATCGATCCGCGGCTTGGATCACTGGTTACCAGCGGTGTCGTCCCGGGATTGACACTTTCCACAAATAGCCCAGCGATTAACGCCATCACCGTGACGGACGGGAACGGAAGCCCCTCGTTTGACCAACGCAACGCCACTCGCACTGAGCCATACGACATTGGCGCTTATGAATCAAACGGAGTCTTTGGGCTTCCTACCATCCAGTCCCGCTACGTTGGAGACCAAGTCGTGATTACGTTTCCCGCAGCTGGTCAGTTCGCCCTGCAATCCGCGACGAGCTTAACCCCAGGGAATTGGACGGCCGTGACGAATGTGCCGACGTCTGCGAACGGAGTCAGAACGCTCAGTCTGCGAGGTTCGAACGCCGCCCAGTACTTCCGGCTTTACAAGGAATAGGAGCGGGTCTCCCGAGAGACGGCCGCTCTCTCCAGTGGGTGCCTACTCGTCGGTTTTACCTAATCGACTGAGAACGCTGAAGTCTTCCAAGGTGGTGGTGTCTCCGCGAATCTCAGCTCCGGAGGCGATCTGTTTGAGCAATCGCCGCATAATCTTTCCAGAACGTGTTTTGGGCAGAGCCTCGGCAAAGCGGATATCGTCCGGCTTGGCCACTGGCCCAATCTCCTTGGCGACGTGCGCCCGGATCTCCTCGCGCAGCGCCGGATCCGCCTTAACCCCCGATTTGAGCGTCACGAACGCCACCAGGGCCTGCCCCTTGAGATCGTCGGCACGACCTACGACCGCGGCCTCCGCCACTTTCAGATTGCTAACAATCGCACTCTCGACCTCGGCCGTACCGATCCGATGACCCGCGACGTTCAAGACATCATCAATGCGGCCGACGATCCAGAAGTAACCGTCTGGGTCCGTGCGACATCCGTCGCCCGTGAAATAGGATCCCTTCACTTCGCTCCAGTACACATCCTTGTAGCGCTGAGGATCTCCCCAAAGTCCTCGAAGCATGCTCGGCCAAGGCCGACGCACGACCAGCTTGCCGCCAGTATCCGCGGGCACGAGCTGGCCTTGGTCATCGACAACCTCAGGAACGATCCCGAAGAATGGAAGTGTCGCTGATCCGGGTTTCGCTGGAATAGCCCCGGGCAGCGGAGTGATCATGATAGCGCCAGTTTCAGTCTGCCACCACGTATCGACAATTGGACAGCGTTTGCCGCCAATGACTTCGTGATACCAGATCCAAGCTTCGGGGTTGATCGGTTCTCCGACCGTCCCAAGCAGACGCAGCGAACTCAAGTTGTGCTTGGCGGGCCATTCAGTGCCCCATTTCATGAACGCCCGGATGGCCGTCGGGGCCGTGTAAAGAATGCTGACTCCATACTTCTCGACGATTCGCCAAAATCGGTCGGGCTCCGGAAAGTTGGGCGCACCCTCATACATGAGGCTAGTCGCGCCGTTGGCCAGAGGACCGTACACGACGTAGCTATGGCCGGTAACCCAACCCACATCCGCAGTGCACCAGTAGACATCGGTCTCGCGAAGATCAAACACGTATTGCGTCGTCATTTTGGCGCCCAGGAGGTATCCACCCGTGGTATGTAGAATCCCTTTGGGTTTCCCGGTCGACCCACTCGTGTAAAGAATGAAAAGCGGATCCTCGCTGTCCATTGGCTCCGCCGGACAATCGGCCGTCACGTAATCGAGCTCGCGATGCCACCACACATCCCGGCCTTCCTGGATATGAATCTCATTGTTGGCACGCCGGAGGACGACGACCTTTTCGATCGTCTTCGCTAACAAGGCGCCGTGAGGATCTTTCAAATGCAACGCTTCATCGACGTTCTTCTTCAATTGCACGATGGCCCCACGCCGAAATCCACCGTCGGCCGTAATGACCATCTTCGCTTGTGAATCAAAGATGCGATCCGCGACAGACTGCGCACTAAAACCACCAAAGACCACCGAATGGACCGCGCCCACACGCGTGCAAGCCAGCATCGCCACCGCTGCTTCTGGCACCATCGGCAAGTAAATGATCACTCGATCCCCACGCTTGATCCCATTCCGTTTGAGGACGTTGGCGAATTGGCACACTTCGCGGTGCAGTTGGCGGTAGGTCATCGTCCGCTCCTCGCCAGGCCGACCTCCGCCCGCGGGCTCGCCTTCCCAGATCAAAGCCGCTTTGTTCGCCGTAGGTGTACTCAAATGCCGGTCCAGGCAGTTATAGCTGACGTTGAGCTGGCCCCCCACAAACCACTTGGCAAAGGGTTCGTTCCACTGCAAAACCTCCGTCCAAGGTTTAAACCACACCAGCTCACCCGCCTGTTTTGCCCAAAACGCGTCCGGATGCTCAATCGATTCTTTGTACAATCGTTGATAATCCTCCAACGATCGAATTCGGGCCGCGGCGGCAAACGTTTCGGGCGGAGGGAACACACGCGTCTCGTGCAACACCGACGTAATTCCGGAGTCGCTGGGCTTGCTGGTTTGGCTCATAATTCTAGGTCCTGGATAGGGACAAGCTTATGAATCGGCCCCACGCCGTCAACTGTTAACACTCGACGACCGGATGGGGGTAGACCAAACGGCGCAGTTCTGAGCCAGGTCGAGCCACGCTGCAAGAGTGTTCCCGATTCCGTCGTGGAAAAAACTCGGACAACAGATCCACAAAACTGCTCATGCACTCGTGTTGAATCGCATTTGAAGTTTCGCCCAACCTCACCTATAACCAGCCCGTGTCCGAGCTACCCAACACCGCGATCGACGCAAGCACCCGCTATTGCGCGGTTTATGGCCATCCCGTCAATCACTCGGCATCACCCGCCATGCAGAACGCCGGGATCACCACCCTAGGCTTGAACTGGCGATATCTGGCGTTCGATGTCCATCCCAACGACCTACGCCAAGCGATCCAGGGAGCACGAGCCATGAAATTCATCGGCCTCAATCTGACCGTTCCGCATAAGCTCTTGGCTCTGGACATGGTCGATGAATTGGATGAATCGGCTCGCAAATACGGTGCGATCAACACCATACGCTGGGACGCCCGTCGTGTCGGCGGAATCTGGCAGCCGCTCGGCGCTGTCGATCCGGGTCAGGCCGAGGAACTTCGCAGCGTGGGCTTCAACACCGATGCAGACGCCGTCATTCGTTCGCTGCGGGAAGATCTGCAAGTCGAGCCACGCGGCGCGTCTATCTTGGTCCTGGGGGCAGGGGGCGCCGGATCGGTAGCGGCCCTGCGATTGGCCGAAGAAGGTGCGCGTGAACTTTACCTGGTCAATCGGACGCCGTCCAAGGCCGAAGCGGTTGCAGGCCAGATCCGACTTCGTTATCCCGAAACTCGAGTCACGGTGGGATACCCTTTGAAGGCGGTGGACTTCATTCTCAATGGGACCTCAGCCGGTTTGAAGAAAGAAGATCCCCTGCCCTTCGATCCAAGGCAATGGACCCTCGCGAAAGCCAGTGCGGTCTATGACATGATCTACCGACCGGCGGAGACGGAGCTTCTGCAGCGAGCCAAAGCGGCTGGCTGCCGGATTGCAAACGGGTTAGGAATGCTCCTTTATCAAGGCGTCAGAGCGCTGGAGATTTGGACGGGTCGACCTGGGCCTGTAGAAGAAATGCGGCGAGCGCTGGAATCGGCCGTCTATGGCCGGTGTTTATAGAGATACGATGTTTGATCCTCAAATATGGGCGGCAGTGCCGTTTGGGTTCTGGGCGCTCGTTTTCTTCACTTTCGGGACGATCGTGGGGAGCTTGCTGAATGTCTGCATTCATAGAATGCCCCGCGGTGAGAGCATCATATTTCCCCCGTCGCACTGCCCCCATTGCCAATATAGCATCCCCTGGTACCTCAATATTCCTTTGGTGACTTGGGTTTTCCTGCGCGGGCGCTGCGCGCACTGTCAGGCTCCCATCTCAGTACGCTATTTCCTGGTAGAGTTGCTGACCGGAATCGCGTTCCTCGCATGCTGGTGGACGTATGGAATGCAATCGCCGACCCTGGCGATCATCTATTGCCTAGTCCTCGCCGGTTTCATCGTTGCGACTTTTATCGACTTCGAGCACTTCATTATCCCTGACGAAATCACGCTCGGTGGCGCCGTGGTCGGCTTCGCGCTCTCCGGCATTTTTCCGCGCTTGCACGAGGTGACGACGCGGACCGGCGGTCTACGGGAAAGCTTATGGGGAATTGCCGCCGGAGCCGGAATTATCTATGCCATTCTGCGACTCGGAAAACTCTTATTCGGTCGACAAGATGTTCCTCTGACACCGGGCACTCGGATTATTTTCACGGAGCACGCCCTGGTGTTGCCCGACCAAGAGATCCCTTACGGCGACTTATTCTATCGTCAATCCGACGCTGTGGAGCTGAAGGCGCACCGGGTCGAACTGATCGACCGTTGTTACGCGGATGCGGCCGTCCGGCTGACTCCCAAATCCCTGCGGGTGAGCGAGGACACGTTTGATCCGGAAACCATTCCTCAATTCGAAGTCGTTGCCGATCACCTGGTCCTGCCTCGGGAAGCGATGGGTTTGGGGGATGTTAAGTTCATGGGTGCCATTGGCGCTTTCCTCGGATGGCAAGCGGTCCTCTTTTCCCTGATGCTGAGTGCGGTGATTGGATCCGTGGTCGGTGTCACGTTGATCGTCCTGCAAAAGCGAGCTTGGTCCAGCCGCTTGCCGTATGGACCTTATATCGCCCTGGCGGCCACACTCTGGATGTTCGGCGGTCACCGCCTGGTCCAGTGGTGGTTCGCCGGTATGTGAGCCCAGCTGCGACTTCCAGCTTGAACTCGGTCTGATAGTACGGCTTACCTACGGGTATGCACAAGACTCTGCTCCTTTCGGGGATGCTTGCCTCGCTTTGCACCGCTCAAGCCCAAGACCCCGCTAATGTCCACCGCATTTCCCGAGCGACGCTCGAAGATCGAATTCGGGGCGGATGGGCAGGACAGATGATCGGCGTCTCCTACGGCGCACCCACGGAGTTTCGATTCAACGCCGTCATCAATGAGGGCGAGATAAAATGGGAGCCGAACATGGTCGAAAACTCGATTCATCAGGATGACCTCTACGTGGAGATGACCTTCTCCAAAGTGATGGATACCGTCGGCCTCGATGCAACCAGCGAACAGTACGGAGAGATGTTCCGAGACTCCAAGTACCACCTTTGGCATGCCAACGCCGGCGCCCGCCGCTTGCTAAACCAAGGAATCAAAGCTCCGCTTTCCGGGCATCCTAAATACAACATTCACGCCAATGACATCGATTTTCAGATTGAAGCGGATTTCATCGGGCTCATGTGCCCAGGGCTTCCGCAAGCCTCTAACCAGCTTTGCGACCGCGTCGGGCGCGTCATGAACTATGGCGACGGCTTGTATGGCGGCATGTTTGTGTGCGGATGTTACGCAGCCGCTTTCTTCGAGTCGGATCCGCGCCGTGTGGTCGAAGCTGGACTGGCGTGTATCCCCGCGAAAAGTGAATACGCTCTCGTCCTTCGCGATCTTCTGACTGGTCCGCTCAATACCCCCAATGACTGGCGCAAGGTGTGGCAGATGATGGAAGACAAATGGGATAAGAACGATCCCTGCCCAGACGGAGCCATGGTCGCATTCAATATCGACGCCAAACTCAACGGCGCTTACATCGCCTTCGGTCTCCTCTTCGGAAAAGGAGATTTTGCCAAGACACTGGACATCTCCACGCGCTGCGGTCAGGACTCGGACTGTAACCCATCCAGTGCCGCTGGAATCCTCGGCGTCATGCTGGGCTACGCCAAGATTCCCGACCAATTCAAATCTGGCATTGCACCACTGGCGCGGAACAAGTTCGAGTTCACCGACTATTCGTTCGATTCCATCTGCCAATCGACAATGAATCGCGCTGTGACTCTCATCAAAAAGAACGGCGGCTCCGTCACAGACTCGGAGGTCACAATTCCTACTCAGAAACCGCAGGCGCCCGAGCTTGAGCAATGGAATCCAGGCACTCCCTATCGCGCTATTCCCGTGTCGGAGACTGCGTGGACATGGAAGGGCGAATGGACGACTCAAAGAAATGGCAAGCTGTCCAAATCGGCAAAGAACGAAGCCTCCGTTCGCTTCACGGGAGTCGCCGTGGCGCTCGTCGGTGAACTGAGCCAAGAGGGGGGCCGCGCCGAAGTCTTCCTGGATGGAAAAGCAGTGGGCACCGCAGACGCCTATATTGTTCAACGAACACACGACAACGCGTTTTGGCATACTTACGGACTTCAGCCAGGTGACCATGAACTTCGCATCGTCACGCTGCCGTCTGCAGATCCCCGATCCCAAGGACAGAACATCAGCCTGGAACGGATTGTCGTTTACCGTTAACCAATGGGCCTCGCGCTCCGGAGTAAGATTTCTCTCCAGCGGCAAAAACCGTTTCTTTGGGCCGGGCGCTACCTGATTTCTAGGCCCGACTCGGAACGCACACCTGCAACAATTGGCTTACCCACGGAATTTGATGAAGAAGCTCTTCCTTAGCCTCTGGTTCAGTCTCGGGCTGCTCTCGTTCGGACCGTATTCCGCCGACGCAGCTTCAGCTCTGAGCTTGAGTTCGCCCGATGGTCGAATCGAAATCTCTATCCGAACTCTCACGGCGACCGTCGCCGAACCTCCGCGTTGGGCCATGCGTTTTCGAGGACAACCCATGCTGAAAGAATGTGGCTTAGGGCTCGTCACGGCGTCCAAAGGAGAATTACTGACCGGCGCGCAGGTATCGCATACCGAATCTCGGACCGTCAACGAGCGAGTGCCCGTGCTTTTTGGCAAGTCGTCGGAGGCTCAGGACCATTTCCATGAACTGAGTCTGACGCTGACGAACTCTACCGCGAGCCAAGTCCGAGTGGTTTTCCGCTGCTACAATGACGCCGTTGCGTTTCGCTATGAACTGCCGTCGACGAGCGCCTCTAGCGAAGTAACCATCACAGATGAAACGACGTCGTTTGGAATTGAAGGGTCTCCCACCGCTCGCGTGCAGTATTTAGAGAACTACAACACCTCTCATGAGCACAATGTCGACGTTTTGCCCGTGACACAAATTCGTCGCGACGCCTTGCTGGACGTGCCACTGACGTTGGCGTGGCCGGATCATACCTACGTTGCAATTACTGAAGCGTCCCTTCGCCGCTACGCCGGGATGGCTCTCTCACGAACGGGCGCGGGAGCTGCTGGCGTTGAATTGGTCTCCCGCCTCACACCGCGACCCGACGGCAGCAAAGTGAAACGCGTCTTGCCTATGGAAACCCCTTGGCGCGTCGTTCTAGTTGGAGACCGTGCGGGCGCACTGTTGGAGTCGCAAACCCTATATCTCTTGAACGAGCCGTCGCTCATCCCGGATACCTCGTGGATCAAACCCGAAAAAATCACATTCTCCTGGTGGAACGGCGACGTTTATGATGGTCATCCGGGCGATCCGATCCTTTCTTTGGCCATGGCCAAGCGTTACATCGATTTTTGTGCGCGGCACGGACTCCACACGCATTCGCTCACGTCCACAGAAAACACCGTCACACCGTGGTATCGCCAGTCTAAGCCGGGCGTCGAACCTGGTCCCGACACGGATGTGACAAAACCCCGGGACGGATTTGATCTGGAGGCCATTCGGGAATACGCGCGGTCCAAAGGCGTGCGGCTATGGACCTGGGTTCATCAGGGAGCTCTGCGAGGCCGCGTTGAAGAGGCTTTTGCCGCTTTTGAGCGCTTGGGTTGGAGCGGTATGATGGTCGACTTTTTCGATCATGACGACCAAGACTCCGTTGAGTTCGCCGAATCGGTTCTCGAAGCTGCCGCGCGGCATCATATCCTCATTCATCTTCACGGCGTCTGGAAGCCATCGGGCTGGCAGCGAACCTATCCGAACCTGATGAACCATGAGGGAGCTCTCAACCTGGAGTACTTGAAATGGAGTGATCGATGCACTCCACAACACGACCTTGAGATGGCCTACACTCGCCTCATCGCCGGTCCCATGGATTACCATTTAGGTGGATTCCGGGCGGTTCGACCAAATGAGTTCAAGCCGCGAAACATCGCACCTAATGTGCTTGGCACTCGGTGCCATATGCTCGCTCTCTACGTCTGCTTTGATAATCCTGCGCCTATGGTTGCTGACTATCCGGCGGCTTACGAAGGGCAGCCCGGCTTTGAATTTATCCAACGTGTTCCCACATGGTGGGACGAAACACGCGTTTTAATAGACAACGTCGGAGAGATACTCGTCGTGGCGCGTCGTCGAGGAACGACCTGGTTCTTGGGCGGAATCACTGGGGCTCGCGCGCAAGAGATAACACTCCCACTCAACTTCTTGAATTCAGGCCGCCGCACCGCGATCGTCTGGAAGGACCCTTTCGGTTGCGACCTCATCCGTTCAGAAAGCAGATTCGCTTAAGGTCCGTCTTGCCGCAGGAGGCGGTTTTGTTGCCGAGTTGAAGCCGGATTAAAAAGCAGGATCACTCAACAACGAAAACGGAAGGACCACGTCGCGCATTGCGGAATTTGAATAGACTCGCATTTCCTCCAATTAATCCCTCGTCACCTGTAAATTTCAGAGGCAAACTGCGGGGATGATCGATGATGTCCTCCGCGGTTCAAGGACGCTTCAAACCTGCGTGTTCCTGTTACTCCTCCTGGCAGAACGCTCTGCCCTTGGACAAGGCTCGAGTGTATGGTGCAGCCCCAGCCCGAGCGGAGCGGTCGGCTGGTGGCGAGGTGAGAACGACGTAAGGAATGTCTTTGGCTCCGACCATGGCGTAACCAATGCCTGGGTTCGTTTCTCTCCCGGCCAAGTCGGTCAAGGAATCCTCTTCAACGGAACCAATAGCGCGGTCACGGTTGCCGATTCGCCTTCGCTCAACTTCGGTCCGGCGGCGAGTTTTACGGTTGAGGCTTGGATTCGCGTTGAGCGAACGGTGTCGAAATACGCCATGAGCATTTTGGATAAACGTCTCGCACCAGCCACCCTCGACGGCGTACCGTTCAACGCCGCAATAGGATACACTCTTTTTCTGGTGGAGGGCCGGTTGGGCTTGCAGTTATCGGATGCTCCTCTCGCAAACTATCGCTTTCACGACTTCTACTCTCTCGGTCCAGATCTCCGTGATGGTCAATTTCATCATGTGGCCGCGGTAGTGGACCGCTCGTCCGTCACTGGTTCGAGGCTCTACGTGGATGGGCAAGTCGTCATGAACTTTGACGCCACCGTGGTTCCAGGAGACCTGACAAATTCCGAACCGCTTCGGTTCGGATACCATGCTAGCCCTGGATTCGATGGCTACTTCACCGGGGTGATCGACGAAGTTGGACTTTACGCTCGCGCGCTGACCGCCGACGAATTGCGCGCTATCTACAATGCAAAGTCCAACGGCAAGTGTTTGCCAGAAGCCCCTGAATCGTTGGGGCCGCCCCGGATTTCTGTCCCGCCCCAGAGCATTTTGGCGGGTGTCGGAGGCCACGCGCAGTTCACTGTCGAAGCCGACGGTGCTGGACCGCTTGTTTATCAATGGTGGCACAATCAAGTGCCGATCCTCTCGGGCACGAATCGTGTTCTTGATCTTTCCCACCTCCGCCAAGTGGACTCGGGCACTTACGTGGTTACAATCCGCAATGCGTTCGGAACCGTTACGAGCGCCTCAGCACTTCTCGCCGTGGACCCGACCGATGCACCGATTGCTTACTGGCCCTTCGACGAGGCAAGTGGGTCAACCGCTCACGATGTTGTGGGCCAAACCCACGGTCAACTCTCGCCAGGTGCGACCTTCGTTTCTAACGGCCTATCCGGAAGCGCACTGCGCTTGGATCGCGCGTTGAACAGCTACGTCACGATGAGCACGAACTTCGGATTCGAAAATGCAACGTTCTCGATTGTCGGATGGATTCGCATGAATCCTGGAGACCAGACCGAAAACTCTCTAGTCCTGGCCAAACACGAGTCAGGTTATGGGAACGGCTATTTCGTCGTCGTCAACCGATCAAACCCAGTCCTCGGTTCACCCGACAAGATTTTTCTTTTTGCAGGCGATGTCTTTTCTGGGCCGACGTCGCTGACCTCTGTGAACGACGGCCAATGGCATCAGTTCGCGGCGATTCATGTGCACGACGGAGAAAACCGCATGTATGTCGATGGTAAGCTCGAGTCGAGCGTGGCTAGTTTGCCAATCGCGCGTAGCCCTGCCCCCTGGCTCATTGGAGGCGCATTGTTCGACGGTGCTCCGCTCGGACTGTTCACTGGTTCCATCGACGAACTCCAGGTCTATTCTCGAGCGCTCAGTTCAGAAGAGGTGGTAGCGCTGTTCCGCTATCCGACTGAACCGATGCCCAGCGGCTTCGCTTTCCGGAGAATTCTGCCACCGATCTACTCCCCTGGCAGCCCCCTGGCGGTCGAGTTGGTGATGTCTTCAAAGCCAGCGTTGAATTCTGCTCAGACTTATACCCTCGAGGAAATCGTTCCGGATGGCTGGAGTGTCCTTGATCTGAACCCCGATGGGATCTACGACTCAGCGCGCCATGCCATCAAGTTTGGTCCGTTCACTGGCGCAGGTCCGACGACTCTGCGTTATTCCATCAAGCCCCCTCTCAATGAAGGCGACATTCGATTCTTCCAAGGCGGGGTGATCGTTGAAGGTAAGGAGAAGAACGTTCATGGTCCGGCCAGTATCGCTCCAGCGCCGCCGCCACCAACTGCCGTTCAGCCTAAAGGCCAAGCACAACGTATTCTCCCTACCCCACCGATCGCCAATGAATGGTCGCCAGTGACCATAACTGTTTCACCGGACCCGTCCGCGGCTGCTTACGCTGTCGAGGAACGAGTGGCAATCGGTCTGACCATTACTAACATCTCAGAGAGCGGGACGTATAGCGCCGACCAGCGCACGATCCGTTGGGGACCATTCTTTGATGCCACACCTCGCCTCCTGAGCTATCAAATCTCGGTGGCAGCACCGTCGCTCTCGGAAATTCCGTTCTATGGAGCGGTCTCGTTCGACGGTAGCACGGAGGCCATTCAGGGCGCCGACGTGCTTCGGCCGGGCATACGACTCCGCTCGCCTCGTTATACGGTGGAAGGAGCCTTCGAGTTCGCCGTCCCAACGCTTGGCAACGATGTCTATCGTGTGGGAATTTCGACGAACCTACGTACCTGGATGGTCATGACCGCAACAAACACCGCCGGTCTGATCCGGATTAACAATAGTGACGCCGCCGGTTCGCCCCAGCGATTTTTCCGCCTCGTCAACGAATAGAACGTCGCAGCGGCTCGTGTCGCAGACGGAAAGTCGCATTGATCTCATGGCAACTCCCGGACGCGGAGTTCCTTGAACTCAATGGGAGAGCCTTCGGATTCTAGGCACAGATATCCGGAAGCAGGCTGAATCTTGGTGCCTCCGGACACTTCCTCGCCATTCACCCAAAGACGCACTTCGCCATTGATGGAGCGAACGTAATAATGATTCCACTGCCCTACTCCGCGGCTCAGGTTCTTTGAAGGGAAACTGCGTTGCCCATCGGGAGCCACCGGTGGAAAAGGCTGCATCTTTGTAGAGCCCGTGGGAAAAACATCCCCGTTGGTGGTAAACCAATCCGCTTTTTTGCCGGTCTCCTTCTCATACTGCTCGGTGTATCCGTGATCGAGCACCTGAACTTCGATACCGGTCGGCAAACGCCCTTTTCCTTTCTCAAGCTGTTCGATGGACTCGGGCGTCGCCCAAACGAATACGCCGGAGTTGCCTCCGGATCGCAGATGCCGCCATTGGACGACCAATTCGAAGTTAGTGAGGATCTTTTTTGTCCGGATTACACCGACTGGCTGCCCTGTGCATTGAACAAGACCGTTGGTCCAAGTCCAAGTGCCAGGATCGCAGTTGACATGAGCGAATTGGTCCTCGGTCAGGGCCTTCCACCCAGGTCCAGATCCGTCAATCGAGGCTTTCGGCAGCGTTGCCGGCGACTGTGCTAACGCCGCCGAGCTGAATAACAGTAAACCGGCGATACCGACTTTCAGGTGTTTCCACGAGGCATTCATAACGAAGGGTTGTACGAAGATATTTTGCGACAGAATGCATGCCATTCGCTCAAAAGTCACGCAGCTCTCGCGTGCTGGCAAAAGTTTCTAAGCTTCATCCAGGCTTAACCGGTCCAGCGGTATGGTCTTGGCAATCGAGCAGATCGTATGCAAAGAACAGACACATCAAAACCTTTCGGATCTTTTCACATCCCAATCGATCGCCGACGCTTTTTCAAAAGCATGGCCATCGCCTCGGCCGGGTTTACACTCCCGGGTTTCCTCGCCGAGGCGTTGACCGTCTCCCCGCTGGTCACGCAAGGACCATATTATCCGTTGCCGAATAACATCCCTCTGGACAAAGATAGTGATCTCGCGCAACTCAACGACAACCTCACTTCCGCCGCCGGCACGATCACCTATGTCAGTGGTCGAGTGCTGGATAGCACCGGCAACCCGATTCGAGGCGCGCTCGTAGAGCTTTGGCACGCCGATCACGAAGGTGATTATGTTTACTCGGCCAATGCCGCCCGAAATCCAGCGTGTGACGCCAATTTCGCAGGCTTCGGGCAATTCCTGACCGGATCCAGCGGTCAATTTCTCTTCCGCACAATCAAGGCTGGACTCTACCAAGGTCGAACCCGTCACTTTCACTGGGGCGTCACAGTTCCTGGTCAAACAACTCGGCAGACAACCCAGACCGGTTGGAACGAAGTAGCCTACGACCTCAATGGAAGTGCCTGGCAAACCCAAAACTCGAACGACAACGTTTTCAGCGCGGTGTCCGACGCCGCCCAACGAACCTTGATGTTGCTTGATTTTAAGCCCGTGGTTGGAACAACCACTGGGGAAGAAGCCACCACGTGGGATTTTGTGAGCGGACTGACACCCGTGGAACCCAGCTACCCAAATGGCGGAAATCTCGTCATCGCGGGAACACCAACTTCAAGCGGGGAGAGATTCAAAATCTCTCTCGCGGCCTACGCCGGTTACAGCTATGAGATTTACGGGAATCCGACTTTGGGACCCCTGTCATGGGGCGCGCTGCCTTTCTCTCTGAGTCCAAGCGGTAGTGTAGATCGGCATATCCACACTGCGACCACGGACGGTCCGCTGGAGTTCTTCATCGATCAGCCGGCGGTCAAAGGATTCTATTACGTTTCATTCCGTGTCCCGGGAGCTAATCTCGGAACTCCAGGAAGCAGTGCACGTGCGGGCGGCCCATAGATCCACGGGCTCATTTCGATGTCAAAACGCGGCACACCGCTAGACGAGCGAGCTGCCGCCATTGGTCAAGACAACAGTCCCGTGCAGGTCCCAGTCAGCCACGGCCCTGGCGCTCGCTACTCCAAAACGACGACGTCGGCCACGGAACTGCCCATTCCGGTCCGAGCTAGTGGGCAGAGCCTCCTGTCATTCGCAGGAAGAGATTCCGCTGTCGAAAGAATGATTTGTAAAATTCGACGTTGACGGGACGTTCCGGCGAGGCCGTCGCCTCCAACGCGAGCCAAGTCTCCAATTGCGGCGATTCCGTGACGCGCGCCAACTCGAGCAGCATTTTCTTGAACCGAGGGAAATTGTACGTTTGCTCTAGCCATGGCGCTACGCGTTCAGAGTAAAAGGGGTAGTTCGGGCTGCGGAACGCCAGGTCGCTGTCCCATTGGAGAAACTGAAATCGGCCGGTGTCAGGACGGCGGTAAAAATAACCATTCTTGCCGCGAAACATCGTAAAACTGTCCCAGTCCCCAATGTAACCGCGCACCGCGGCCATTTGCATCACCGCGTCCGCATTTAGAAACTGCTCGATTTGACTCTGAGAGTATTGACCACCGGAGTAGAGCTTGAAGAAGCCGATCAGCGCCGAAAAATCATCCGCTACCTCGCGGGTATGTTTTTGCCATTCTGTTCGATAAAAGAGCGGATCGTCATTACCCTTGTAGAGCCAGTCCGCATCTCGGTTGTTTCTTTCCCAGCTGTCCGTGAACCACCATTCATCATCAAACCGATAAAGCTCGCCTTGGCGGCCATTTGGAAACACACGTTCCAGGAATTCATTGCTAACCGGTTCTGTATCCTCCTTGAGGAAGGCGCCCGAACTGTTGATGGCCACTCGAATCCATTCCGCTTCACCCGCGACGTGCCCGAGTTGGTAGAGCAAATAGCGACAGAGCCGATTGTGGAAATTGCTGTCATTATCGAAGTAAAACTTCGTCCGACCTCTAAATGGTCGGTCCGCGGGCAGTTCCCATTTGCCTTTGCCCAGGTCACGTCCGCGCGTGAACGGGCTGCCCGAAACCCGAATTGAGCCTCCGTAAAACGCGCTCTCCTCATTGGAAATGAACGTCATGTTGTAGCGGTGATTGGACAAGCGCGGTTGGCGAAAGCCGTATTTGGCCGTGTTCCCTTCCCGCATACTCTCCAGGTCATACGCCGAGAGAACAAACCGATCGATTCTTCCGTCCTGGGCGATCTTACGATCGTCCACCACATAGAGCGCCGGACGCGCTGCTCCATCGCGTGGGATCGTGACGAGCCCACCCGCTTTCCCTTCGGCTTCCACGTAGAACTGCACGACTTGTCCGTTGGACGAGTGCGCGGTGAGATCCGCTGAGTAGAGAGCCCGGTCGGCACCTACTTCTGCCGAAGCCACCATGGGCGTTCGCAACCAATGGGCGTCCCCCGAAGCGTTGTCTAGTCGGTGAACCACTTGCACCCAGCTAAGCGCTTTTCGAGAAGCCACCTCTACGCTCACGCGCACCGTCTCGCCAGGTCGAGGCACGGCGGGACGATGCGCCAAATGGTCGAGTTGAGGTAAGGGCTCCTCGGCAGCCACTGAATTTCGGCGACTAGGAGTGCCGAGCGCCGATGGCAAGGCGAGCAAAAAGGAACTCCCAATGCTGCGATCCCATGTTTGCGCGATCAGGCGCGGGCAGCCAGAAATCCAACGCCCCTCGAAGCGTAACTCGTAGGATTCCCCCTGACGAAGACGCACGCAGTCAATCTCGACGCGATCGGCGCGGTTGTCTCCTCGACCGTCCGAGACAAGGTGCAGTTCCCCATTCGTCATGTAACTGCCGGCATGAGTTCCTTGGGCCACCCAGCCATGAGCACTGTTCCCGTCCGTGGCCATTCCATCCGGCCGATCCAAGAAATTCCGTCCGTTCTTAAGCAAGCCGACCTGACGCAGCGCCACGTGTCCGGGCCCGACTAAGAACAGGTGAAGTTCTCGAAAATCGGTAGGCGCCCCGATCGGGTTCTGTTCCAGGTAGATATTCGTACAAGCATACTGTCCCCAAGTGGCTTTTCCGTCTTCCCGGCTGTCTCGCCAGGCCGAGCTCTGATTGTTCTCCATCTCTGGATGGATCAATTCCAAGCTGCTCCCGCCTCCGCGCACCAAGGAAGGCCAGTCGCCGCCCGTCTTGAAATCGACTGAATCCTGGACCCGCCCAACTCCATCCACCAAACGCAACAGTTCTCCCTGGTGCCGAAGCTTGCCAGTAAACTCGCCTGCCACGGGGAGGTCACCGTAGAATTTCCGAAAGCGCACGGCATTAGCAACCGCAACCAAATACCCCCCCGGGGCTATGATCGTTCCCTGCGAAAAGGTCAGCTCGACTCCCTGATCGAAGCGCCACCCCGACAGATCCATCGGCGTCGTTCCGCGATTGAATAATTCGATGTATTCACTGCCCTCGCGGCCGAATGGCGGATCCACCATCAATTCATTGATAATGACGTTGCCGAAAAATTGTTCCTCACCCTGTCCCGGGTTTGATGACGATTCTCCGGCGCCTGGAAGACTCGACACGCGATTCGGCATTCCGCGGCTCGATTCTGCCCAACGAAACCAACGATTTCCACCATCCGGACTTCTCCCGAGCGATCGGCCATCTTGCGCGAAATTCGCCGTTACAGCGTTCAGAACGGTACGCCCGTCTGCCGCAATGAGGTAGACCGTCAGCGGCTCGCGACTATGAATGCCAATCTCCGCAAGACTAAATCCAACGAGCCCTCCTGGGGGAACCACTCGATCTTGAGTCACTTCGAACTGGCGTAGGGCGCCTGGCTGGTCCGAGATAAAGCACCCCTTCAAATTCCGCGAATCCCCCGCGGTATTGCAGATCTCGACAAATCCTTTGGCGGAATCGCCAGCCAGCTCATTGATGACAAATCCTGCAGGAACCGACGAGACCAGGCGCAACCGCATCCCGAAAATCAGATCAGAACTATTCACGCTACATTGATGAACCTCCACCGCCAGCAGGTTTTCGCCGTTCACGAGCAAGTTCGGGTCGAGCGCAAACGCGTTCAACTCTTCGGAAGCAGTTGGCACCGTGGATGTCGCGAGCGTTGCGAATCCTGCGAAACCGGCTGGCATCCTGGAGCGAACGAGCTCTTTGCCATTGAGATAATAAATCGCGCCATCGTCCAGTATCTGATCAAGGATCAGCCGGTCGCCAGGCTGCAACTGGCCTGGGAATTGGAAGGTATGGCGGAAATAATAGGTGATCTGTCGCCCATTTCGCAGTGGAGTCTTGAGCCCGGGCCCTGGCAGAGGTTTGGTGTCAAATCCCAACAACCCCGGGCCGCGCCGCCAGCGACTAGCGTCGAACCGTTCTGTCTTCCACTCCGGGCCAAGATTCTGGCCGGAATCCTGCAGCCCCCATAGGGCGTCGTAGTCCACTAAAACTCGTCCGCGGTTTGCCTCGATCTCAGGTGATGCAACCCAAGAGTCTTCCTGGCGCGTTCGCGGAATCCCAGGCAGCGTTGTGGCAGGGCTTGTGACGATCCAATTCCTCCAGTCGTCGGCCGCTCGCTGAGCATCCACCAACGCCAAGCCCTGGCCTGACATCGTCGCAGGCACCGGCCAAGGCCAATTGCGCCCCGGATTTACGCTACAGATCGTTACTCCATTCTTATCCTCCAGAGCCAATCGTTCGCCCGGTTTGAGTTTGCCGTTCCAAGGACCAAACACTCGAACCGACGCTGGGATCCTATAAACCTCCCGTGTTGGGTTGGATCCAACGCTCGAAAGCACAAGGCGTTCGAACGGCATCAAGAACGACGCTTGCGGCTGGTCAGCTGAGAAGTCTGGAAACCTAAATCGGACGCCTCCCGCGAGGCGCCATCCAGCAATGTCCAGGGGGTTGGACGTAATGTTGTAAATTTCAACCACAGCTGGATGACCGAGGTTCGGCTCGGCCAGGATGCGGCTGATCACCACTTGGCCTCCCCAAATGGTAGAGGTCTTGAAGATTCCTAGGGCGAACGCGAGGCCGTAAAGACGCAGTTTGATCATGAAACCAGACTTGGATGAAAGTCCTTCTATACTCCGTTGCCGATGGAAGCCTGTCCAGTCCATCCCGGGGGTTGAAAACCGGCGACATATTTCCCAGCAGAACTGACACGCGGCAGCCAGCCGCGCCGCCATGGGTCTCGGATTAAGCTAAACCTGGCCTCCCGCAAAGGCGCAGTCCCTCCCATCAGCGGTCTTGCATCAAGAACCATAACGTTGAGAATATCCACGTGATCCTTAGAGCAAATCCCTCGAGCTTCCCCACGCATTCAGAATCGGCGGGAAGGATTCACTCCTCCCGCCGGACGCAGAGGAGGCAAACAGAGTCTGGCCTTCTGAGCCTGTTTAACGCGAAGCCGTTTGGATCAGTGCGATCTTTTGGGAGCGTTCTCGTTTCAGTCCTGGCTTGGGGCTATATCGCGGAGATGGTCCGGCCCTGTCACGCTGAGCCTGTCCCCGGGACAGCATCCCAACAAGGCCCTGTCTTGGAACGGCAATCAAACCTCTGGCGCTTCACCCCGACTCAACCGGCGTTGAGCACGCTGACAGCGAAAGCGCCGCAGACCATGCTGCCGGTTCCGCCTAATCTGACGAACAGCTTCACCCTTCGTTTCCGGCTCCAGGGAAAAACCTTCAACGAGCCGAGAACAATTGTTGAGATTCCCAATGCCATTGCCGTGCGCCTTCACCACCACGATCCACTCGATCGCGATCGGCAGAACTACCCGGCCTTCAGAATGTCGGACGGCTCAGTCCCGGTGCTGGAAGCAGCGATCGCGCTGCATTCCGTGGAGCATCCCGAGTGGAAGGAAATGGTCATTGGCATTCCGTTAGCCATGCTCCCAACGCCGGAAGGCGCGCATGACGTGACGTTGCAGTTTACGGGCGTCAACTGGACGCTCTACGTCGACGGCGAACTGCTCGATAATGACTTTCCGTTTGGTTACCCACAATGGCCGGACGGCAGCGCCTGGAAGATTGACCAGGAGTTCGTTGATAAAGCTGAGTTCTACGCTCCGGCCATTCAGCCTCAGAACCAGTTAGCGTCCGCCTCTAGAAAAATTCGCGGCATTCAGTATTGGATGCCCCGCGGTCATAATAACTGGGTAGGCGACGTCGAGACCATCTTTTACAACGGCCGATACCACGTCTTTTACCTGTATGACCGTCGGCATCACCAAAGCAAGTTCGGTTGCGGCGCTCATTATTTCGAACACCTCTCCACGACTGACTTCATTACCTGGACCGAGCACGAAGCCGCCACTCCGCTTGACGAGCAATGGGAATGTATCGGCACGGGTGTTCCGTTTGTTTTCAAGGATCAACTTTGCCTGAGCTTCGGCTGGCACACGACACGCATTTACCCAGAGGAAAAGACGACATTGCCGGCTCAGAGAGAGCACCTAAAGCGTTCTGGAAGCAGTGGGACCTTCCGGAGAGAAACCACCCCAGGAGTGCCAGCCGGCGCGACTTACTCGATCAGCACCGATGGAATCGGACAATTCCGAAAATCTCAGATCATGTTTCATCCGTGTGAGAACCCCAGCGTCTACACCGATCCACAAGGAAAGCTGCGTATGCTGGCCAACTACCGTTCCAGCGGCACTTGGGAATCGGACACCGTTGACGGAGGGTGGCGATGTGTGAATCCGAACTTCCCTCCAGGAGGAGACTGTACTGTATTCTTTCGCTGGGGTAGCTTCGATTACATCATCGGCGGATTCACGGGACTCTGGCGCAAACCCGCAGACGCCCCGGAGTCCGCGTATGAGGATATTGTCCGTGAAGGACTCGACTTCTATGACGGCTCGAACGTGCCGGCCGTTACTCGAATTGGCGATGGGCGCTTTTTAATGGCGAGTTGGATTCCAGTGCGTGGCTGGGGCGGCGTCTTCCTGCTTCGCGAGCTGATCCAGTTCGCGGACGGCCGGATCGGCTCGAAATGGATGAACGAAGTGATACCGGCCCTTGAGAAACCGAACACACTCGGCACCACGATCTCCCAGGCCAGAACTTTCCCGGTCCAGTCTAGCTCCTTTCTTCTTTCCTTTACTGTTCATCCCAATGAAAAGTCGACCGGCCGATTCAGTGTTTCGTTCCTGCCCGAAGCGGATCAAAAACCCGCCTGTGAACTCCAGATTAGCCTCCGAGATCGCCGCGCGCAATTTGGACCTAGTTCGCTAGCCGGATTTGCATCCAAGGAGAAGTCCTTGCGCGAAGGCGCGTCCCCTCAGCATGTTGGCAACTACGCGATTGAGAATCTGATTGGGACCGATAAGCCGTTTAGCGTTCGAATGCTCGTGAAGAGCGGTCCCAAGCTGGGCGGCTCTCTCATTGACGCAGAGATTGCCGGACAACGCACCATGATTTCGTATCGACGCGATCTCACCGTTTATCAGTTGGGGGTTCGCACGGAAGGGGTTGAGCTAAACAGTTTTCAGGTGACACCGCTTTCAGAATAACGACCCACCCGATGAAGTTTTCCACCGTCCCTGGAACCTGCTGCCACCATCGACCACCATGAATAGGAGGTGGCTTGCCGAATGGTCACGGAACCGTCATAATCAAATGTTTCGTCACAAGATTGGCAGTTATTTTCTTCAATTTATGACTTCAAGGCGTCGCTTCCTCATCCAAGCTGGAGCTGCCGGAGCAGTGGTCAGCAGCCCGGTTTGGTCGCCAGCCAGTGCGCAAATCGCTCTCGACTCTCGTCGGCGGCGATCGGCGCCACGATTTCGCCTAGGAATCGCCGGTTATACATTCAACAAGTTCAAACTGGAGCCAACGTTGGAAATGCTGCGCAAAGTTGATGTTCACTTTCTTTGCATCAAGGATTTCCATTTGCCTTTGGAGAGCACCGTCCAGGAAATCGCCGATTTCCACGCGAAATGCCAAGCCTCAGAGGTAACAGGTTATGGAGTGGGCCCCATCTACATGGGGACTGAGGAAGAGGTCAAAAAGTCGTTCGCTTACGCGAAGCGAGTCGGGGTACGCACGCTGGTGGGCGTGCCCTACAAACGGGTGGACAAACAACGCGTAGCCTCGCCCGATCTGCTAAGACTTGTTCATGACCAGGTCCAGGAATACGACATTCGCTACGCCATCCATAACCATGGTCCCGATATGCCGGAATTGTTCCCTAACGCGGAAAGCGCGATGGAACTGATTCAGAACTTAGACCCCAGAGTGGGACTTTGCCTGGATATCGGTCACCAATTCCGGGATGGCAAAGATCCCGTCAGAGCGATGACGGATTTCGCAGATCGCATCTTTGACATTCATTTGAAGAACGTCACTTCTCCCGACAAGACAGGGAGGGCTGCGGAACTACCCCGCGGCGCTATTGATTTGCCGGCATTCTTCAGCGTTGTCCATAAAGTGCAGTACAGCGGTGTCTGCAGCCTGGAATACGAGAAGGATATGGATAACCCACTGACTGGGATTGCCGAATGCGTCGGTTATTTTCGAGGCTTGCTCGACGCCACATCCGGCGCTCCCGCGTGACCGAAGTCACTTTCGGCGCACACACCGGAAGCCATTCGAGTCCATAGTCAGGCAGACGTCTGTCGTACCTGCTTCATCACAATTGCGGGCGAACGAGGTACACATTTCTGGCCCTCCGGACCAAGCCCCGCCGCGAAGCACTCTTTTTTCACCCTCATCCGGCCCGCGGGGATTCTCTGCCGGACTATTTCGGTAGTACTTGGCTCCGTAAAAATCATTGCACCATTCCCAGACGTTGCCGTTCATATCGTACAGCCCCCAGGCGTTTGGCTTTTTCTGACCGACAGGGTGCGGTCCGGAGTCTGAGTTTCCCTCGAACCATGCATAGCCCTTGAGCTGTTCCGCGCGGTCTCCGAAATGATAGGCACCCACCGTGCCCGCGCGGCAGGCATATTCCCACTCGGCCTCTGTCGGCAAGCGATATCCGCTGGCCGCGAAATTGCATTGCCACGTATTCAAATCATAGCACGGTTCGAATCCCTCCTTTACCGATCGCGCATTGCAGTACTTTGCCGCCACCGACCAAGTGACTTGCTCAACCGGATTCTGAGGTGCCTTGCGGCGTGACGGATTGGCGCCCATGATCTTCTCGTAAAACTCCTGGGTAATCTCTCGCGCGTCCATCACGAATCCATCCACCCTCACGCGATGACCAGGCTTGACGTCGACCGTCCCGTCGTCAGCGCCCATGGTGAATTCGCCTCCGGATACAGTCACCATTTCCCACTCGGAAGCGGAACGAGCGGCTGTCGATTCCTGCCGGGCAGGCGCGTCGGAACGCGGGGAGCAGCCAGATAGGACGGCAGCAATGAGCAGAACGGAAAAGTATCGCAGCATAGATGCGTCGGGTTCCGCAAAACCTCGCGCGAGACGTCCCAAACGTGGGTCGCGATCATGGCACGATCTGTTGAGTCTCCGCATTGAAGTGCGGCTGTTTCGATGAGTCTCAGGACAAGCCGGTTGTTCCTGCGACACAGATCATCTTGGGCTCCCGCTGGGCCACGCACGTCGAGCGTGCCGCAATCGAAACCATCTCCTTGCCCAGCTCGCAACAATTGTTTCATCGAGTCGATTTTACTCTGCACCACCGTGAGGGGAGTCGTGTAAATCTCCTGATTTCTAGCTCGACCCTCCGCCAGAAGTGATCTCAATTCAGCTATATACGCACGCTCCTGAGGATGCGCTAGGTCTTGTGCATCGAGATATCGAGTGAGTTCGTCAAAAAAGGCGGTATATTGGTCCACCCGACTGCGAATCTCACGGATGAACTCATAAAGATGAGTCGCCAACTGCACTCCCACAGTAGCCTTTTCTTCCTTTTTGATCCCAGAAAGCCTCGTCGTCGTGGCGCAAACCGGACGATCATACAAAAACTCGTTAGGCGTCGAATAACGGAGCTTTCGGAGCTGGTTTGCGCCGACATCGAGCAACTCCTCAGCTCGATCCTTTCCCAGGACCTGTTCGACAATCTCGGTCGGCGAAAATAAATCCGCCGCGGCCGGCTCCAGAAAATAAATCAAAGCCTCTCCTTTAGGCACAAAACTCTTTTCAAAATGGGCAACTAGGCGCGACCCCTCAAAAAAGAAGGGGTAGTGATTCCAGTCTTCGAACCAGACACCCCAAATGCGCGTCTTCGCGTTTGCGACAGGAAACGAGTAACTCATGTGGGGCCAGCGGAATGACGCTTTGCCCCCACTGGTCACGAAAAAACGAGCCATCCAACGTGCTTGAAAAGGCCGTTCCCAACCGAGTGGAACGTATTCTCCCAGCCAATCTTCATTGA
>JBGAIN010000311.1:0-4611 GCA_044225505.1 Limisphaerales bacterium | reverse complement strand
AAGGCCGCCGCCACCGCGATGCAGCAGATTCTTATCGACATCGCCCGGCGCAAGCAGCGACTGAAACACGGCGCTAACCAGGCCGCGGAGGAACTGCACGAGTCCCGCATCGCCGTGGCCGTGCCGTCGGAGGAATTGCTGGCCGTCGATGAAGCGCTGGCAGAGCTGGCGCGAGAGGATCCGGAGGCAGCCGAAGTGGTCCGGATGCGCTACTTCGTCGGCATGACCGTACCGGAAATTGCGGATGCGCTTGACTTGTCGCCCCGGACTGTGGCCCGGCATTGGACCTTTGCCCGGGCGTGCTTAAAGAGCACGCTTCGCGGCTTGTTGTCCAACGGTGGACCGCTCCGTTGATGGTCGACTATCGCGCGGCGTGAAGGTTCTCCTGGTTTTATGGCATGATTTCGCCCCGGATCTCGCCTTGGCTTGGAGGTTGGTGAACTGCTTTGATCGAGCCCGTCACGATGAAACCTCTGAGCAAGCGCGAAATCTTCTTTGAAGCTCTGGAGCTGCCAACGCCCGAGTCGCGTGCGGCTTACTTGCAACGAGTCTGCCGCGAGGATGTCGCGCTCCGGTGCAAGGTCGAGGAGTTGCTGAGGGAACATTTTTCCAACGACAGCCTCCTCGCCGGATCCGCGCTGGAGGCGGAACGGCCTGGAATGGTCGAAGCTCGAGCCTCGGAAGACCCCGCCCAGACGATTGGCCGCTATAAGCTGCTGGAGAAGATCGGCGAGGGCGGCTTCGGCGAAGTTTGGATGGCGGAGCAACGCGAGCCGGTCAAACGGCGCGTCGCTCTCAAGATCATCAAGCTGGGCATGGATAGCCGGCAGATCGTCGCCCGGTTTGAAGCCGAACGCCAGGTGCTGGCAATGATGGACCATGCGAACATCGCCAGGATCTTCGACGCCGGCGTGACGGAGAATGGCCGCCCCTACTTCGTCATGGAACTGGTGAGCGGCATCAAAATCACCGAGTATTGCGATCAGAACCAGCTTCCGACCCGCGACCGGCTGAAGTTGTTCATCCTCGTTTGCCAGGCGATCCAGCACGCGCACCAGAAGGGCGTCATCCACCGGGACATCAAGCCCTCAAACGTCCTCGTGACGCTGCACGACGGAGTCCCAGTGCCGAAGGTGATCGATTTCGGTATTGCGAAAGCCGCGCAGCAGGAGCTAACGGACAAGACTTTGTTCACGAATTTTCAGCAGTTCATTGGCACGCCGGCCTACATCAGTCCGGAACAGGCGGAGTTGAGCGGGCTGGACGTTGATACGCGTGCGGACATCTACAGCCTGGGGGTGTTGCTCTATGAATTGCTGGTGGGCCAGACGCCGTTTGATGCCAAGGAAATGATGCGGGGCGGTCTTGACGCCTTGCGACAAATCATTCGCGAGAAGGAACCGTTACGGCCTTCGGCCAGGCTGACCACGTTGCAGGGAGAGGCTCGCACCACCACCGGAAAACGCCGTCAGACCGAGGTGAGCAAACTTGTGCATCAACTCCAGGGCGATCTTGATTGGATCGTGATGAAGTGCCTGGAGAAGGATCGGACACGCCGCTACGAAACGGCCAATGGGCTCGCCATGGATGTCCAGCGGCATCTGGCGAACGAGCCGATCATCGCGCGTCCGCCCAGCGCAGCCTACAGGTTTCAGAAAGCGTGGCAGCGGAACCAAGTCGTCTTCACGGCCGGGGCAGTTGTGGCGGTGGCGCTGGTCGCGGGGATTGGCATCAGCACCTGGCAGGCAGTGATCGCAAACCATGCTAGGACTGTTGCCGTTCATGCGCAGACCCAAGCCGAGAACGAGCAGCGCCGTGCCGACTCCCAAGCGCAGCGATCACAGCGGTTGCTCTACGCCTCGGACATGAATCTCGCTCAGCAATCGCTCAAGCTGAACAATCTCGGCAAGGCGCGCCAGTTGCTGGAAAGGCACCGGCCGCATCCCGGCGAGGAAGATCTCCGCGGATGGGAGTGGCGTTATCTCTGGCAACTGACCCGCGGTAGCGAACTCGCCACCCTCACCAACCGACCGATGATGCAAGGATGCTTGGTCCGCTTTTCATCAGACGGCAAGAGTCTGGCCGTGGGTTGGCGGGACGGACGCGTGGACTTGTGGGATGTCCCGCGTCGGCGATGGGTTCGAGCGCTGACCGATCGCGAACGTCCCCACCCGGGACGAGTGGCGTTTTCGCCGGTGCGGAATCTTCTGGCGGCTACCTCCGAACACATGGTGGTCACTCTGTATAACCTCGACTCTGGTGGAGAATCGTCCCTCTGGCGGTCGCCCGGCCATGCCGCATGGGACGTCCGTGACCTGTCATTTTCGCAGGATGGTTCTAGGTTGGTCATTTACGCGGGATCCAACCCCGAAGGCGACGACGCCGTCTGGGTGGTGAATGTGTCCTCCTCCCAGGTCGAGCACCGTCAACCGGCCGGTCGCACCCATCACGCCTATGAACATTTCGGAGCCGCCCGGCTTTCGCCCGACAACCGGCGTCTGTATCTGTCGCGTTCTGACTATCTGAATAATCGCTATGCCATCCAGTGCATCGACCTCGACACAGGCCAAAAACTCTGGGAGACCAAATGGCAGACTGGTCTGAAAACTGGTTGGGGGCTCACCGCGTTGGACATCTCGCCGGACGGGCGGACGCTGGCTTCGGCTTCGGGCTTCAGAGATGCGACGATTCACATCTGGGATACCGCAACGGGCGACCCCCTCATCGGGCAGCCGCTCGCCGGACACACCGGCTGCGTTTACGATTTGGCGTTTACCCGAGACGGGCGACATTTGATCTCCGCAGCGTTGGATCAAACCATCCGCCTTTGGAACACCAGCGCCTGGGCCGAATCCCAGGAGTTGCGCGGCCACACCGACGAGGTTTGGTCCGTTGCGATCTCCGAGCCAGCGCAACTCATCGCCAGTGTGAGCAAAGACGGAGACCTCAAGTTGTGGACAAAAGATAGGATACGGGCCGCGGAAGGTTACCGGCGTCTGCCAGAGAGTCTCGGGCCCAATGACGTCCAGCCGCTGGACCATTCACGCGTCTTGTTGCTGCCCCCAGTCCATCCTCCCGAGGTAATGGATCTCAAGCGCGACTCCCCTCCGGTGTCGCTGGCAAAGATTGGATCTTCCTCCAATGTCCTGGGCTGTTTTGGAGCCAACCTTCTTTGCATCTGGAACGGCCTGCCCGCCGTGGGCTCCGCGAAGGGGGGCCAAATCCTCGTCGGCGAATTAGACGGCGCCGAGTTCATTCAGCGCGGCGCCATCACGCTGGATTCCGGCCTGCGCCCAACCGGATTCACCTACAACCCCGCGCGCCGGCTCCTGGCATGGACCGAACGCACTTCGCCGGCTTCGGTTTACCTGGCCAGTCTCGCGACACCTGGCCTTCCAATCGAACTGGCGAGCGATGTTCCGGAGCTGGTTCCATTCCGTTTCAGTGAAGATGGAAATTACCTGGCGGCTGTGCCTAAGAAGGAAGCGGTCTGGTGGAATTCCCTGCGCGTCTGGAACGTCGAATCTGGGAAGATCGTGGCATCGATCAACCAGGACGTTAGTGATGCCTGCTTTGCGGCGAAGGGGAGTGTTCTGGTCGTTGCCTTCCGCCATAGAGTCCGCAATGAAATCGGATTCTACGATTTGGCCCGTCCCGGTCGCTCGCCCCTGCGTATTCCGGGAGGATTTTTTACCACGGCATTGGCGGTTTCGCCCGACGGCGGGCTAGCGAGCGCGACCCCGTTGGATGGTCGGGTTCTGCTGTTGGATCCCGCCACGGGAAGGTTGCTCGACTCTCTCCGCGGACACCTGATGTCCGCCAGTCGCAGCGCTTTCTCCCCGGATGGACGTCGGTTGTTTTCTCCCTCCAACCGCGGGGAGGAAGCCGTCCGGCTCTGGGATGTCGGCACGCGGCAGGAACTGCTGACCTTGGTTAGCAGTGACTCGACTTTATACATGGCCCAATGGAGTGCCGACGGGGATGCGATCCTCGCCGGTCCGCCGTGGCAGGCCTGGATCGCGCCGTCCCTGGAGGAAATCGAGGCAGCAGAGGCTAAGGAAAAGGTGGCAGGTCAACGGCCATAAACCCAGGCCGCTGCCGCTGCCAAAGAGCCAGAGGACTGGCTCACTCCAAAACTTGGCGGAATCATCAGGAGTCTCGCCAATCGCGAAGCGTCTCGGACTGTCCACCCTCCGCAGTATTCCTACGGAGGACGGGCGGTAGTCCTCCACCGCTTTTCCTTTGCTCAAAAATTCTTCAAGCCCGTGGCATGATTGGGCGGCGGAAAACGCCTTGGACCGATGACAGGGCAACAGGCGTTCGTCGCCGGAAATAAGAACAATGAAAAAGGCCAGATTGTGAAACATCAACTCTTTCGCTTGGCTCTCGCGGTGACGCTCCTCATCCTTTGCGACTGGTCTCGAACCAGCATCGCTCAAGCGGCAGTTTCTTACGCGATGGTGGCCTGGGGAGGTAACGGCCAAACGACGGTGCCCCTCGCGGCGCAGAGCGGGGTGACGGCCATCGCGGCGGGATCTGTCCAAACCTTTGCGCTGGTCGTCCCAACGGCCCCCAACATCACGACTCAACCTGTGGACCAGGCGGTCAACG
>JBGAIN010000066.1:0-40245 GCA_044225505.1 Limisphaerales bacterium | reverse complement strand
GCAGTCGAGCTGCTGCTCGGCGCATCGTTTGGAACTTGCCTGCGAGATCCGGCGCACTACGGTGAGCACGTGAGACCGCTTTCAGCAGCAGTCGTTGACGAGGAGCGTTTGAAATGAGCCTCGCCAGAACTAAGTGGGGCCGTCTAGCGATTGCATTCGCCGCCATTCTCCTCCTTCGCTTGGCTATTCCTACATCACCAACGGGATATTGGCGCGGCCCGTTTTTCGACTGTCTGTGCAGCAGCGACGTGACAGGTGAGTTTTCGCATGGGCGCGTCTTGATTCACCAGGACCCGTGGGACCCAACCTTGATAAGTCCCAAGCTGATTTCCACCGATGACGGTGGGCGATACAGACGCTGCGGTTGGCATACCTTTGAATGGGAACAACCAAAGACGCGAGGAGGAACTTTAACTAACCTTGTATACCCTGGATGGATGTTTTCGAGGTATATCGATGCTCAAACAGGAGAAGTCTCTTGGACCGTTCGCGAGTTCAACTTTCACCGGTTATGGAAAATACGAGAGTCAAAGGTGCGATGATTTCCAACAAGCCAGACGCAGTGAACCCGACGATGATGCTCTGGCGGGCAATCGAGAACCACTGGCGCTGGGTCAGTGATCCGGGTTCTTAGCCATTACCATGCGCAGCTTTCGTCCAGTGTTCGTGTTGGGGATTGCGGCTCTGCTGCTGCTCGCGGTGCTGATTCCAAATTATCAGGCTGCGCGTGGAGAGCGGAACCGGATCGAGGTACGTTACCAGCAGATGAGGATGGCGCTTTCCTCCGGAAATACGAACCTTGCCCAGTCACTGTTTGCCCCTGATCTACGCGGTGGTGCTTACCGCAATTTCGACATGCTTGACCGCTTTGCCAGGCCCCTCAGTCGGAGGTCGGGCATCAGAGTCTCGGGACCTCACGCAGTCGTTTGCCCTGAGCGGCTTTTCCATTACGGTTTCATCCCGGGCGGACACACAGTTGAGATGGTAAAGGTGGATGGAGAATGGTTCTTTACCGGGAGTGTTCACATCGACTGAAAACGGAAACCACGGCGAACGCAGAAGAGTGTATTGCTGCGGAGTCCAAGTCGGACCTGAGTAAGAGTCTCACCTGTTGGTGGTTGTGTATTCCGATTTCGTTAACACCCTGGCTTGGCGGCTGTTTTGGGTGCGGGGTCGGACCTGAGTAAGAGTCTCACCTGTTGGCGGTTGTGCATTTCGATATCGTTAACACCCGGGCTTAGCGGCTGATTTGCTCCCATCGAAGTTGGTTGTAGTCCGCGACACGACCGCGCTCCGCAAACGGACGGGAACGCGGCGGCAGTCATGAGCACTGGGTGAGGCGCGCTTCCACGGCGCGCAAGAGGCCGGATTGATCCAGGACCCTGGCAAAAGCGGCCTGGTGCATTGTCGCAAAGGCCTGGCGACGCAGATGACGGAACGGGCGGGCGAGGGCATCGCGAGCGGCAATCATCCGTGCGGAGGGAGTTCGCTCACGCGGCCAAGGCGGCATCCAGATCGCCGGGACGCGCGCGTCGCGTCAAGGCGTCGGCGCGATTCAACCAACCGGAGCATAAGCGAAGCGAAAGGCTGACGTTGTTCGTCGCCAGCGTTAGACCTTCCGCTGAGGGATTGAACGAGGTGCCATACCCGAAATAGATACTGCCGTTGGGGCGCGGTTTGTAGACCAGTCCCGACCGCCAGCTGGCTTCCAGGTCAGATCGATGGAAAGCGGTTCGAGTGCCGTTGGTCGCGTATTGGTGGTAGGTGACGTCGAAGGAGTCCAGGCGCGTTCCCGTGTTCAAAATCCACTGCTCGCTCAGGTTGACGGTGTCAAACGCCGATACCCCGACTGCGTCCGATGCACAGCCGGAACGTGCACGGAGATTGCACGGAGATGCTACCGGACGGTTGTTCATGATTGTCGTTCCCTTGCGTGTGGTTAGGAAACTTGGGCGAGGTCCGACCCTTTTCTTCGGTTCGAGAGTCGCGCATGACCGACATTCGCGCTTGACACTTCAGCAGTGAATAATCTCAGCTTTCTAGAACGACATGGACCCTTTGAGCTGATGCGCGTTCGTACCATTGAATTGATGCAAGGTGCCTATGGCCAATATGCCATTGGGGCTTTCAACGTTTGCAACATGGAACAAATCCACGGTTTGTTCCAAGGGGCGGACCGTGCGGAAGCGCCGATCATCGTGCAGTTTACCCGGGTCATTCGAGGTTACGCAGCGCCTGTGATGCTGGAGGCGATGCTCCAAGCCGCGGCGTCACTCTACCCGAAGGTCGTGTTCGCAGTTCACTTGGACCACGGTGACGAAGCGAGCTGCCACGAAGCCATCCGGACGGGCGGGTACAGCTCCGTTATGATCGATGCGTCGCATCACCCGTTTGCGGAGAACGTCTCAACGACGCGGCAGGTTGTCACCGAAGCTCATGCGGCCGGTCTTGGGGTGGAAGCGGAGCTTGGGCAACTGAAAGGCATCGAGGACGGCATGGAGGTGAGTGCGCGTGATGCGATTCTGACCGATCCAGCTCAGGCTGAGGAGTTTGTGAGCCAGACGGGCTGCGACAGCCTGGCGGTGGCGATTGGCACGAGTCACGGGGCGTATAAATTTGCAGGCAAACAGCAGCTGCACTTTGATCGACTGGCTGAGATTCAGCGGCGATTGCCAGGATTTCCGCTGGTGCTGCACGGTGGATCAGCGGTGCCGCGAGCGGAAGTCGAGCGCATTAACGCGGCGGGCGGCCAGTTAGACGCTTCGGCGAGCGGCGTGGCGGAATCTGACATTGCGCAAGCCATTCGATTGGGCGTAACCAAAGTCAACGTCGGGACGGACGGTCGCTTGATCTGGACTCGGGTGCACCGTGAGTTTTTCAAGTTGTCTCCGCGCGAATTCGACTTCATGCCGCCAGGCAAGGTCTACATTGAGCAGTTTGCCGCTTTTGTGGCGGCGAAGTGCGAGAAACTCGGTGCCGCGGGACGAGCGAATAGCGCTCGCCGAACCCCAGCCCCCACGGTGGCGTTTGGGTCCGCAGCTTAGAAAGGATTCATGGCGACCTCGCATTTACTCATTCGGCCGACCGCGAAAGCAGGGGAATACCTTCGGATCACGCCGGAGCGGGCAGGGTGGGATCATCTTTCCTTTGCCGCGAGACTCCTCGGGCAGGGGGAATCGTGGACCGGCAACACGGGGGACGCTGAGTATGGGTTCGTCATTCTAGGCGGACAGTGCACCGTGGAGACGTCACGCGGGCGTTGGGAAGCGATCGGTCGCCGGGCGAACGTGTTTCAGGGCATGCCCTACGCCTTATATTTGCCTCCGCAAACGGAATTCAAACTGACCGCGCTGAGCGCAGAGCTTGATGTGGCATGCGGGTGGTGTCGCGGTGCGGGAGATCATCCGCCCCGCTTGGTGACGCCTGAAGGGGTGCAAGTGGAGATTCGCGGCGGCGGGAACGCGACGCGCCAGATCAATTCGCTGATCCCGCCGGGGTTTGATTGTCATCGGTTAGTCGCGGTGGAGGTGTATACGCCCGCGGGAAGTTGGAGTTCCTATCCGCCGCATAAACACGACGTGCACCGCGTGGACGCTTCTGGAGCGATCCTGGAAGCGGACCTGGAAGAGATCTACTTCTACAAGATGGAACGGCCGGAGGGCTACGCCGTGCAACGCGTTTACACGGCCGATGAACGACTCAACGAGGTGATTGTTGCTCGTAATAATGACGCGGTGCTCGTTCCGGAAGGGTACCATCCGGTGGGAGCGGCCCCGGGCTATAACGCGTATTACCTCAATTTCCTGGCTGGCAGCGCCCAGTCCTTGGCGAACGTGGATGATCCCGCGCACGCCTGGATCAAAGGGACCTGGAGCACGAAAGACCCTCGAGTGCCGCTGGTCACGATGGCGATGGAGCGGGGCGGGGGCCGTTGACAGCCGAGGCACGATTTATGCGAACCAATGCCACGTTTGATTTGATCACGATGGGGCGATCCTCGATCGACCTCTACGCCAATGATATTGGCGCTCCGTTTGTCGACATTAAATCCTTCGCTGCCTACGTGGGCGGGTCCCCCACCAACATCGCGGTGGGAGCGCGACGTTTAGGACTGAAAGCGGCGGTGGTCACCGCGGTCGGCGATGATCCAGTCGCGGAATTCATTTTGAAGTTTCTCCGCACGGAAGGAGTGGAAACGGCTTATATCCCGCAAAAACCGGGAACCCGCACCAGTGCGGTCGTGCTTGGGATCGAACCTCCCGACAAGTTCCCGCTGGTGTATTACCGGGACAATTGCGCGGACAATCAGCTTTCGATTGATGACGTGCTGAAAACGCCGATCGCGGATTGCCGGGTGTTTGAATTCTCCGGGACGGGCCTCAGCAAAGAACCGAGCCGCAGCGCTAATCTGTTCGCGGCGGAACAGGCGAAAGCCGCCGGGGCGACGGTGGTGCTCGACGTCGATTTTCGGCCGAACCAATGGCACGATCCGCGCGCGTTTGGGGTGACGGTGCGGGCGGCGTTGCCGTTGGTGGACATCGTCCTGGGAACGGAGGACGAGTGCAAAGCGGTGACGTTGACCGACCCCGCGAGCGTCAATGTCACTCACTCTCAGATTTCCGGCGCGCGCGTCGAAGGGGACTTAGCCGGGGCAGTGCAAGCCATGCAGCGGCGCGGGCCGAAAGTGATTGTGGTGAAGCGAGGCGAAAAAGGAGCAACGCTGTTCGAAGCGAGCCGGGCGCCGGTAGATATTCCAGGATTTCCCGTGGAAGTCTACAATGTGCTAGGGGCAGGGGACGCCTTTGCCGCCGGGTTTATTTATGGACTGGTGAAAGGTTGGGATTACTACAAAGCCGGGCGCATGGGGAACGCCGGCGGTGCCATTGTGGTGACGCGCCACGGTTGCGCCAATTTCATGGCCTACGAAGATGAAGCTTTGAAGTTTGTCGAAGAACGAGGAGGATTCTGAGAACTGACCACGATGAAAACGAAACGACTCACAATGTCTCAGGCCGTCATTCAGTTCCTGCTCCATCAGCAGGTCGAACGTGACGGGAAACGTCAGCGCTTCTTTGCCGGTTGCTTTGGCATTTTCGGCCATGGCTGTATTGCAGGCCTGGGTCAGGCGCTGCAGCAGTACCCGCAGTTTCCATACTACATGACCAAGAACGAGCAGGCGTCCGTCCATATCGCGACGGCGTTTGCCAAGATGAGTAATCGCCTTCGCACGGCCGCATGCATCAGCTCGATCGGACCTGGCGCGACGAACATGGTCACGGGTGCGGCGACCGCCACAATCAATCGTATCCCCGTCCTGATCATGCCGGGCGACATCTTTGCCCGGCGCAATGTGGCGCCTGTCCTCCAGCAGTTGGAGCAACCCTATTCCCAGGACATCTCGGTCAACGACGCCTTTAAACCCGTTTCGCGTTATTGGGACCGGATCAATCGTCCCGACCAAATCATCACGGCGCTTCCCGAAGTGATGCGCGTTCTAACCTCGCCCGCGGACACCGGCGCGGTCACGCTGGCGTTGCCGCAAGACGTCCAGACCGAGGCGTTTGATTACCCGGTGGAATTGTTTGATGACCGAGTGTGGTACATCGGACGCCCGACGCCGGATAGCGAGTTGGTCAGCCGGGCGATCAATCTCATTCGGGCGAGCAAAAAGCCGATGATCATCGCGGGCGGTGGGGTGCTCTATAGCGAAGCCCACGACGCCCTGGCAAAGTTTGCGGCCCAAACGGGCATTCCTGTGGGCGAAACGCAGGCTGGGAAAGGATCGCTGCGGTACGATCATCCCCAAAACATGGGCGCGGTCGGGGTGACGGGAACCTTCGCCGCCAACATCATCGCGCGGGAAGCGGATCTGGTCATCGGCATTGGAACGCGCTATAGCGACTTTACGAGCGCATCGAAGACCGCGTTTCAAAACCCGAAGGTAAAGTTCATCAATATCAACGTGGCGGAGTTCGATTCCTTTAAACATTCCGCGCTGCCCTTGGTGGGAGACGCGCGGGCCACGCTCGAAGTCCTGGCGAAAGGGTTGAAAGGCTGGCAAGTGAGCGCCGCCTACCGCAAACGCGGTGAAAAGTTTAATCGCGATTGGGACAAGGAAGTCGACCGCCTCTACCACACCAGCACCGGATTGCCGATCAGCCAGGCGGAAGTCATCGGCGCCGTGAACGACTTTGCACGGCCTCAGGACGTGATCTTGTGTGCGGCAGGGAGTGCGCCAGGAGACTTGCATCGCCTCTGGCGGACCCGTGATCCGAAAGGATATCATTTGGAATACGGCTATTCGTGCATGGGCTACGAGGTCGCGGGCGGGCTGGGCGTCAAAATGGCAGCGCCCGATCGCGAGGTTTACGTGATTGTCGGCGATGGTTCCTGGCTGATGATGTCGAGCGAGCTGGTGACGAGTGTGCAGGAAGGCTACAAGCTGACAATTCTGCTTTTGGATAACCACGGCTTCCAAAGCATTGGCGGCCTCTCGCGTGCCATTGGCGGCGGTGGCTTCGGAACGAACTACCGGTTCCGCGAAACTAAGAGCGGGCAATTGAGCGGCGCGGCCGTGCCGGTGGACTACGCGGCAAATGCCCGCAGTTTGGGGGCTCATGTCATTGTGGCGCGCGATGCCGCGGAATTGAAGGACGCGCTCGCCAAGGCCAGCCAACAGACCCAAACCACGGTGATCGCCCTTGAGACCGATGCCAACAAGCGTGCGCCCGGATACGAGTCGTGGTGGGATGTCCCGATTGCCGAGGTGTCCGAAATCGCTTCGGTGAAAGCGGCCCGGAAAGAATTCGAAAAAGCTGTGCAGAACGAAAGATACTTTCTGTGACCACAACCATTCGCAACTTCACCAACGGGGAGTGGCGCGACTCCACGGCGACGGAGTGGCAGGAAGTCCAGAATCCGGCGACGGCGGAGACGATTGCCCGGGTGCCACTCTCCTCCGCGGCGGAGGTCGAGGAGGCGATCCAAGCGGCGGCGCGCGCTTTTCCAGAGTGGCGTCGGACGCCCGTGACGGACCGGGTGCAGTTTCTCTTCAAGCTCAAGGCATTGTTGCAACAGAACTTTGAAGAACTCTCCCGCACGATCACGCTGGAATGCGGGAAAACGATCAGTGAAGCGCGCGGTGAAATGCAGCGGGCGATTGAGAACGTCGAGGTGGCGTGCGGCGCGCCCAGTTTGTTACAGGGCGACTTCTCCGAGGACATTGCAAGTGGCATTGACGAGATCATGATCCGGCAGCCGCTCGGGGTTTGCGCGTGCATCTGCCCGTTCAACTTCCCTGGGATGATCCCATTCTGGTTCATGCCGTATGCTTTGGCGTGCGGCAATACTTACATCATTAAACCATCGGAGCGAGTGCCGCTGACGATGCAGCGCGTGGCGGAATTAGTGGCGCAAACTGGGTTGCCAAAGGGAGTGTTAAATGTGGTCAATGGCGGACGAGCTGCGGTCGAGGCGCTCGTTCAGCATCCCGAAGTCAAGGCGATCAGCTTGGTGGGCTCGACCGCCGTGGCCAAGCATGTCTACGCGCAGTCCGCGTTGCACGGCAAACGTGCCCAGTGCCAAGGCGGAGCGAAAAATCCGATTATCATTCTTCCGGATGCCGATCCGGAAACGACCATTCGAATCATTGCGGATAGCAGTTTCGGCTGCGCGGGCCAACGGTGTTTGGCCGCCTCACTCGTGGTCACGGTGGGAGATGCTCGCAAACCCTTCACCGAGGCGCTGGTGGAAGCGGCTCGCAGTCGCACGGTCGGATACGGCTTGGATGAAAAAGTGCAGATGGGCCCGGTCATTAGCCCGCAAAGCAAAGCGCGCGTGGAAGGATTGATCGGTCAAGCAGTGCAGGAAGGCGCTCAACCACTGGTCGATGGTCGAAAAGCAACCGTCGCGGGCTTTGAACGCGGTAATTTCATTCGGCCGACGATCTTGGATGGCATGAGTCCGCAAGGAGAGGTGGTGCGGACGGAGATCTTCGGCCCGGTGCTTGGGTTGCTTCATATGGCGACGGTGGAGGAGGCGATCGCCTTCGTGAATTCCGGGGCCTACGGCAATATGGCCTGTTTGTTTACCAGCAGTGGTGCTAATGCCCGCAAGTTCCGCTACGAGGCGGAAGTCGGAAATGTTGGCATTAACATTGGCGTGGCGGCGCCCATGGCCTTCTTCCCATTCAGCGGGGCACGTGCGAGTTTCTTCGGAGACCTGCATGGGCAGGGCCGCCATGCGATCGAGTTTTTTACTCAAACCAAGATCGTTGTGGAACGGTGGCCCAAAGAATGGGCGCGCCGTTTTTAGTTTTATTCCTTCGCGTTAACATCCCAAATCTGACATCAGGATAGACATGACCGCATCCATTCGCATCGCCAATGCTCCCTGCTCCTGGGGAGTGCTCGAATTCGACCTGCCCGGAAAAGCCTTGGGCTACTCTCAAGTCCTCGACGAAATCCAGGGAACCGGCTACGCCGGAACCGAACTGGGAGACTGGGGCTTTATGCCGACGGATCCTGCAAAACTTCGCGATGAAATCAAGAAGCGCAACCTGGAACTGCTCGGTGCATTTGTCCCGGTCGATTTCGCTCAGCCTGGCGCTGTTCCAGACGGGGAAGCGCGGGCCGTAACGGCTAAATTAATGGCCGACGCCGTTGGGAAAACGCCCTTTCTCGTGCTCGCTGACGACAATGGCAAGAATCCGAACCGGACGAACCTGGCAGGGCGGATTCAGCCGGAGCATAGCTTGACGGCCGAACAGTGGAACTTCTACGGCCGCGGCGTCAACCGCGTCGCCGAGGCGGTTCTCCGCGAGACGGGGTTGCGAACTGTTTTTCATCACCACTGCGCAGGCTATGTCGAGACTCCTTGGGAAATCGAAGCACTGCTAGGAGCGACCGACCCTAAACTGGTCGGTCTTTGCTTCGACACGGGCCATTACAAGTTTGGCGGCGGCACAGATCCGGTGCGGGCGTTGCGGCAGTTTCGGGATCGCATTTGGTATGTTCATTTCAAGGATTGCAGCCCGGCCAAACGGACCCAAGCCCAAGCTAACAGTTGGTCGTACTTCGACGCGCTCAAACACGGGATTTTCTGCGAGTTGGGAAAAGGCGATGTGAACTTTCCGGCGGTGGCGAACGAACTGCGCTCGATGCACTACCAAGGTTGGATCGTGGTGGAACAGGATGTTTTGCCTGGCATGGGGGAACCCAAGGAATTTGCGCGTCGGAATCGCGAGTATCTCCGGACCTGCGGATTATAACATCGAAAGTTCTATGTCACTGACAACGCTCAAATTTGGGGTGATTGGCGCCGGACGAATCGGTCGGATCCACGCGGAAAACCTGGCCAGTCGCGTGCGTGGCGCCCAACTGTCCGGCGTGGCCGACGTGAATCTCTCGTCGGCCCAGCAATTGGCCGAACAGCTTCATTGTCCGGTCGCTGTCGCGGATTACCGCGCCCTTCTCGCGGATGCTTCCGTGCACGCTGTCGCGATTTGTTCCGCGACTAATACGCATGCCGAGATCATTGAAGCGGCCGCAGCCGCGGGGAAGCAGATCTTTTGTGAGAAACCGATCGATCTCGACTTGCGTCGGATTGATCAAGCCTTGGCTGCCGTTGCCAAATCCGGCGTTAAGTTTCAGGTCGGTTTTAATCGGCGCTTCGACCCGAGCTTTGCCAAGGTTCGGGAACTTGTCGCTGCCGGGAAGATTGGGCGCCCGCATGTTTTGCGTATCACCAGCCGGGATCCAGCCCCTCCGCCTATTTCCTATATCAAAGTGTCTGGTGGAATTTTTCTGGATATGACCATTCATGACTTTGACATGGCGCGTTTCCTCACCGGGAGCGAAGTCGAGGATGTCTACGTGATTGGAGATGCCCTGGTCGATCCGGAGATTGGCGCGGCTGGGGATGTGGATAGCTGTATCATCACCATGCGATTAAAGAACGGAATGCTCGCGACCATCGATAATAGTCGGAAGGCTGCTTACGGTTACGACCAACGCGTCGAAGTCTTCGGCAGTGGCGGCATGGTCACGGTGTCGAATCGTCCCACCGACCAGCATATTCTGCTAACGAGCGATGGGGTCGGGACGGCAAAACCGCAGCATTTTTTCCTCGACCGTTACCAGGAGTCTTACGTGATTGAGATGCAGGATTTCGTTGACGCGGTCGTGCACAACCGGACTCCGCCTGTGACGGGGCTGGATGGGCGCGCTCCGGCGGTGATTGGCTTGGCGGCCAAGCGATCACTTTCGGAGAGAAGACCCGTGAAGCTGTCAGAATTCAGCTAGTCAGCGGATGAAGACGTGCTAGAACTGGGGGATGAACCGGTTCTTGACGTTTAGAGCGGTCCGACAAGGCGGAGGATTTACGCTGATCGAATTGCTGGTGGTGATCGCCATCATTGCGATTCTCGCAGGAATGCTGCTACCCGCATTAGGGCGAGCCAAGATTAAGGCCCAGCAGATTAAGTGCACCAGCAATCTCAAGCAAATGGCGTTGGCGCATACCATGTACATGAACGACTACAATCGTTCTATGCCCTACGACACCACGGGCAATTCCCATCTCTGGTTGACCAAACTCATGGACTACCAGGGAAACTCGCACTTTGTACGCTATTGTCCGACAGCTCCAGAGCCTCGCAAACGCATTAGCCGCAATCCCGCCAATCCGGACTACGGAACCGCCGATGAAACCTGGATCTGGCGGACGAACGGAGTGAGCGGGTACCAAGGCTCATACTCCTCTAACGGCTGGCTGTACTCCGATCTGGCCACGGCGATCGGAGAAGACCCGAAAAAAGTCTACTCGAAAGAGGCCGCTGTCCAATACCCGAGTATGACTCCGTTTGCCGGAGACGCCATGTGGGTCGATGCTTGGCCCGAAGCTACCGACAAACCTGCGCGCAATCTTTACGAAGGCGACGGTGTGGCGGGTGGGATTGGCCGGTATTGCATCGCCCGCCATGCCGGGCGTGGTGCAAAAGCAGCTCCCCGTAAAGTCGACCCGGGCGCACCGCTGCCGGGTGCCGTGAATATGGCGTGTATGGATGGCCATGTGGAAACGTTAAAGCTTGATAAATTGTGGGATTTGTACTGGCACAACGGGTATGTGCCACCGGCCACGAGGCCAAAATAGCGCGAGCTCAGTGGGGCAGCCACTGCGATTCATAGGCGATGACAAGACGCTCCGCGCCGACCCGGTTCCGCGGCGCGCCTCTCGAGTCTGGCTGGAAAAATCGATGTAACCTTCGGCGGTTGGGCACAGTCTTGAACTTCGGCAGTTCAATTCGCTGGTTTCCGGTTGGCATGCGAATGGCTGTAGTTGGCTCTCTACGGTAATGAGCAGCTGTTGTGTCTGATTGTCGCCATTGTGCATAGAGTGGATCCACGGGATTGACTCGTGAATCGCTGGGCCACAGGGGAAAGGGAAGGGTGCTCGGAAGTCTCGATGTATGCGACTGGTATCCGATGTATCCGATGTATTTTGCCCAGCTTAAAAACGTCACAGCCATCCTTGTTCTCTCCTGCTTTCTCTGCTGTCCCTCCGTGTCGGCTTCAACCTCGGTAAAGAGCTTACGATCGAGCTTGCCGCTCCCGCTCGAAACCCCAATTCGTGGCTATGGCCTCATTCCTGCCTTCGAAGACTTGCGTTTTGAGCATCCGGTGGCTCTCGCATCACCACCGGGCGAGACCAACCGGATCTTTGTCGTCGAACGTGCCGGAAGAATTTTAGTGGTGACGAATTTGGCAACGCTACCGACGGTGACAGTCTTTCTCGATCTGCGGCCGCTGACGTTTTCGGGTTATGAAGAGGCAGGACTACTAGGGCTGGCCTTCCATCCGAATTACCAATCGAATGGCTTTTTCTTCGTGTTTCGCAGTTTGACGCGCAGCACGGTGGGTTACCCGAATCTCCTACACCAACAACTATCGCGGTTTCAAGTCTCAGCGACGGATCCGAATGTTGCAGATCCAGCCTCGGAAACGCCGCTCATCGCCCAAGTGGACCAGTCCGCCGAGCACAACGGTGGCGATGTGCATTTCGGACCGGACGGTTACTTATACGTTTCTTTCGGAGATACTGGGCCTCCTCCGAAAGACCGATCCGATCTGCCTCAGCCAATTGACAACGGGTTCTTTGCCTGCGTGATTCGCATCGATGTGGATCAACGGCCGGGGAGCCTTCGGCCGAACGCACATCCAGCTTCAGTTGGTGAGTATTGGATTCCTCCGGACAACCCATTTGTCGGAGTTCAGGAGTTTCACGGAGTGGCGTTGGATCCGAATCGCGTGCGGACCGAGTTCTATGCGTTCGGCTTTCGCAATCCGTGGCGGATGGCGTTTGACTCAGCCACGGGAGATTTGCTGGCGGGAGATGTTGGAGGCAGCGACTGGGAAGAAGTGAACTTAGTGACGAAAGGAGGGAATTACGGCTGGCCATATTTGGAAGGCAACGCTGGCGAAGCACCTTCTGAGATCCAAGCGATTCCTCCGTTGCTCGCGTATCCCCACGGCTACGGGAGCCGGGAGGGCTTGGCCGTCGTGGGTGGAGTGGTTTATCGCGGGGCCAAGATCGCGACGCTCAGAGGGTCGTATGTCTTCGGCGATTATGGAAGCGGCAACATTTGGGCGCTCAACGTGCGAAGCGGAGTGAGTTCCGACTGGAGATTTCTCTGTGCAGAGCGAGGCGTGGCCGCATTTGGCACAGACCCAAGCAATGGCGACGTCCTCGTGGCTAATCACTTTAACGGAGGGATTCAAAGACTTGTCTATGTTCCACCGGAGACACCTTCGATCATTCCAGAACAGCTTAAGGATACAGGACTGTTCCTCGATGTCGCAAAGTTCGAGTTGGTGACGAACATGATCCCGTACACCTTGAACGTGCCGTTTTGGTCGGATCAGGCGATCAAGATGCGTTGGTTCGGTCTTTTTAACGACGACGCGCGAGTCGGATTCAGCCCGGCAGGCAATTGGACTTTCCCGGCCGGATCCGTTTGGTTGAAGCATTTTGATCTGCAGTTGACGAATGGACTTCCCGAATCGAGTCGACGTATCGAGACACGAGTTCTGGTGAAGACCACCAACGGAATCTACGGGCTCAGCTATCGTTGGAACCGAGCGTTAACGAACGCGTTCCTTGTGCCGGACGAGGGCCTTGACGAATCTCTGGCGATCCGTGACGGGGACACAATTCGCACCCAGGTGTGGCATTATCCTGGCCGAGCTCAATGTCTGTTTTGCCATACCAAAGAAGCCGGATTCGCTCTTGGTTTTAACACGGCGCAGTTGAATCGGTCGCTCGTGAGCAGCGATTCGCTCAATCAATTGACGACTCTCAAGCAGGCAGGGTGTTTTGAAGGGAATCCGAATCTCGAACCTGAAGGGCTTCCGCGACTGGCAGGCCCGAGCGACGTCCACGAACCACTGGCTTATCGAGCCCGTTCGTACCTCGCGTCCAACTGCTCCCAATGCCATCAGCCTGGTGCTCCTGGCGAAGCGAGTTGGGACGCGCGCATTACCACTCCTTTATCCGAGGCCCGGTTGATCGATGCCCCGGTCATCTTCAACCTCGACGATACCTGGGGTCTACCCGTGCGGCGGTTGGCTCCTAACTCGGTGACCAATTCTATGGTCTGGCATTGGATGAATCGTCGCGGCAAATTTCAAATGCCGCCGATCGCAAGCAGCCTTGTTGACTCGAATGGACTCAGGTTGCTCTCGGATTGGATAAACTCATTTCCAACGGCGCCATGGCAAGAGGCGATGGCGGGACCCGCCGGGGTGCAGGGCTATTCCGAGACGGAGGTGGGTGCGCTCAGGTTGAGCGTTGCTGGCAATGGGACTGTGGAATCTACCAATGCCGTTTATCGGATGTTCGTGCCGCTCGAGAGGAACGGGCATTTGATCGCGCACCTGAATGATTTTCAAGCGGCTTCCACCGATGCCCAAGCGGGCTTGCTTTGCCGACTAGGTCAAGCGGCGGAAGCCCCATTTCTCGGGGTTTATCAAAGCGGCGATGGCATGGCCTATGTCAAACGTCGCATGTCTCCCTATGCGGCAGCCGAGACCGTTTCACTCGGCCGGTTAGCCGGGAATCCGTGGCTGAGGATTGCACGCCAAGACTCGGGACTGGTGGCCTATACTTCGACCGATCGGTCAACGTGGTCGGTGGTCGGAACGCTGCCGTTTGCGGGTGACGTCGTCGTTGAAGTGGGCCCGTCGATGGTTCCAGGCGCGCGGCCTCGGTTTAGCCAAGCGCTCTTCAGCGATATCGAGTGGGTTTCCTTTTCGTTGCAGATACCGGCCAGTCGGCAAACTTTCATTTCTCCAGGTGAAGTCCAGCTGGTGGGAACGGTCGTCTCATCGAGCAGCGGGCCTGTCAAAGTTGAATTCCTCGCTGGCTTCGAGCGGCTAGCGGAACGATTGGCGCCGCCTTATGAGTTCAGGTGGACCAACCCAGGTGCCGGAACTTACGCTCTTCGAGTCCGGGTGACGGACAGCGATGGCGCAACGATCCTGTCGAATCCGGTCGAGATCCGCGTAGCGCTAGCTCCTGGAATTGCCAAATTCCAACAACTGGATATGCGTACTCGGGGCAACTGGCGGGGCGTCTACGGGTCCGAAGGGTATGCCCTGGCTGGAATCGGGCAAGATCTGAGCTCCAACATTCAGCTGTTGATTTCACAAAACGCCGATGTGGAAACGAATAACCTGGCGCCGGGCGAAAGTGCCCTGCAAATGCCGGATGGCGAAGCTCGGAGCGCTTCAGCCTGGGCAGGAGCTTCTCAGCTGGCTCTGGAAATTCGATTGAACGATGCGCAAATCCATCAAATTGCCCTCTATTTTTCAGGTGGCGATGACCGCGGTTACGCCCAATCGATCGAAGTCCATGACGTCTTGACCGGAACACTACTCGACCGCCGCAGCGTCGAGGACTTTTCTCGCGGGCGCTATTTAGTTTGGTCCGTACGTGGGCACGTGCGAATCGAGATTGCCAGTCCGGAAGGTTACGCTGCCGTCCTGAGCGGCATCTTCGTTGGGCCTGCATTCAATCAACCGCCAACCGCTCAGTTGCGCCCGCTCGGTTTTGAACGTCGGCAGCTACCCACCGAAATGGTACTGGTCGCTGATGCCTCAGATGCGGACGGCTCGATCCGGCGCGTCGAGTTTCTCGATGGTCAAACCGTGCTTGGAGTGAGGACCGAAGCACCTTACCAGTTTCTGTGGACGAACCCAGTTTCGGGAACTCATGAGCTCGTCGCGCGCGCATTTGACGATCTCGATGCGTCTACGGACTCTTTCCCTATCCATGTGCAACTGGACCCTGCGATCTCCGCCGCCGAGTTTGTCGGAATGGATCGTGGCACTCGCGGAGATTGGCGGCAAGTCTACCAGCATTATATGATGGCCGGCGTCGCTACGAATCTACCACCCCACGTCAATGTTCAGTTTGAAAAAGGCGAGATGTTCCTCTGGGCTCAAGGATTTGATGCCGCTGGGGCACTTCAGAGCGTATCTGGAGGTCTCCGAACTGCGGCAACTTGGTACGGAGACGAAATCCGATTACGTATCGACTTCCTCGACGGCGCCACGCATCAGCTCGCGCTTTACTTCCTGGACTGGGATAGCGGCGGCCGCATTCAGGACATCACCCTAATGGATCCGGCGACCGAGAAGGAATTAGATCGCCAAACCATCACGGAATTCGGTGGGGGGGCCTATTTCCTCTGGAAAGTGACCGGCTCCGTTACGATCAAGGTTGAGCCTCAATTGGTGAATGCCGTTCTCAGTGGATTATTTTTCGACCCAAGTCCCAGCACTCCATTGGTGCTCTATTGGCTCGGACGAAACAATACCGAGGACGGAGGTCCCGGAATCGCCTTGCGCGGTCCTCCAGGGCGAACCGTCCAGTTAACCGCTTCGACGGATCTAATCACTTGGAAGGTCGCGGCGATCCAAACGTTCCCCGAGAGCGGGCTTCTCACGTTACGAGAGGAACTCGACCCTCAGGAACTTCCTAAGTTTTACCGGGCGGAACTTTTGGCGAAACCGTGATGGAGTTGTTGCCTTGTCCGGCGGTCATTGCACCGCCGGAAACTGGCTGCTCCGGGATTGCTGAATGGGACACTAACTAGGGTCGCGTCAGGACCCGTTCCAAAAGCTCATTCAATCGCTTCAGCATTGTGCGCGGATCTTCCAGTAATCCGGCTGCAACTCGCGCATTGTCGAGGAGTTGTTCGGCAACTTTTCCGGCAAGTTCCGGGTCCGCTTGGCGTTCCTTGTCGAGTCGCGCCATGATTTGATGGCGTGGGTTGATCTCCAGGTCTTGTTTTACGATGGCGTTCGGATCCTGGTCTTTCGAGACGGTCTTTAAAATCCGGCGCATGCTGGACGTCAGGAACTTGTCGCTTTCCACGACGACGGCTGGGCTCTCGACCAATCGCTGAGAAACCCGCACTTCTCCAACACGGTCGCCGAGGCATTCCTTGAGCCACTTGGCCAACTCTTTAGCCTGGTCGTCGCTCAGGACCCCTTCTTTCTTCTCCGGTTCTGTAATCCCTAAGTCTGCTTTTTCTGCCGCACGAACTGGTTTCTCATCCACGACCTGAAGATGTTCCATCACAAACTCGTCCCACGGATCAAAAAGGAAAAGAACCTCCCATTTGCGCGCGCGAAAGACCTCGAAGTAGGGACTGCTCTCGGCCGCTTCACGATTGGGAGCGAGCAAGTAGTAAATTTCCTTTTGGTCTGAAGGCATCCGTTTGACGTAATCAGCGAGCGACGTGCGTTTCCCTGGCTCGAGACTGGAAGAGTCGTAGCGCAGGAGTTTACCCAATGCCGTTTTGTGGGTAAAATCACTAATGACGCCTTCTTTAAGAAACCGCTGGTATTCGTTGTAAAACTTCTCGTAGCGTTCCGGGTCTTTGTCGCTTTGTTCGTCGAGGAACTTGATGAACCGCGTGGTTAGCACACGGTTCAGTTTTTGCATAAGACTCGTATCCTGCATCGTCTCTCGCGAGATATTCAAGGGAAGGTCCTCACTGTCGACCACGCCCTTGAGAAACCGGAGCCACTCCGGAAAGAGGCCTTTCGCCCGGGCCTGAATTAAGACTTTGCGACAGTAGTAAAGATTCACTTCCGATTCGGATCGGGTCATTCCGAGCGACTCGAAGTTCTTCTCCGGGACAAAGAGCAGCGATTGAATGGTCAGTGGCGCGTCAGAGCTGAAGTGCAACCGATAGAGCGGTTCCTGCTGGTCGTGCCCGATATAGCGGTAAAACTCCGTGTACTCCTCTGGCTTGATTTCGCTTTGTTGACGGCTCCAAATGGCCTGCACCGTGTTCAGGCGTTTGCCATTCAGCTCGATGGGGAATTGAACAAAACTCGAGTAGCGTTTGATGACCGACTCAATGGAATCTCCTTTGCTGAATTCTTTAGCATCGTCCTTGAGCTGCAGAGTGATTCGAGTGCCTCGGGCTAGGTCGGGCGCTGGCTCGATCTCATAACCTCCGCCTCCTTCGCTCATCCACTTCCAGCCCTGTTCCTCCGGCAGATGCGAGCGGCTCAATACGATCACCCGGTTGGCCACCATGAAGGCCGAGTAAAAGCCCACTCCAAACTGGCCGATCAATTTCGCATCTGGTCGCTTCTCCTCGGCGAGTTGCTTTAAGAATGCCTTCGTTCCTGAGTGTGCGATGGTGCCAAGGTTGTCTACCAAGTCGCCATGCGCCATTCCGATGCCTGTGTCCACAAAGGTAATCGTCCCTTCCTTCTCGTCAGTGAGGACGGAGATCGCGGGCGAAACGTCCGGTTGGTAAACGGCCTGCCCCGATGATTGGACGAAACGGAGCTTTTCACAAGCATCCGCGGCATTTGAAATCAGTTCACGAACAAAAATCTCTTTGTCGGTATAAAGAGAGTGGATGACAATGTTGAGAAGTTGCTGAATCTCTGCCTGGAAATGGTGTTTTTCGGGTGCGCTCATGGTCTATCAAAGCCTGACTCACTAATAAAATAGTCGGACGCCGTCAAGTAGGCGAGTTCTCTCTTTTAATCATCGACCGCAAATGGCGGAATACGAACGACAACCGTCCGACCGGTGGCGTCGACCAAAAAAGGTCGGCCAACCTGCCAATGGCGCGGCAGGTTGGCCGACTTATCGGGACTGGCGATACGGGCGAAAAGCTGACGGAGTCCCCACGACTGCCGTCAGCTCTCGCCAAAGTCAACGATTACTTCAACGGCACGGTCGCAATCGTCTGAAGAATTCGGCTGGCGATCTTGTATGGGTCACCCTGGGAGTTCGGGCGTCGATCTTCGAGGTATCCACGATAGTTGTTATTCACAAAGCTATGCGGAACGCGGACCGAAGCGCCACGGTTGGCCACTCCGTAGTTGAACTTATCGATGGATTGGGTCTCGTGCAATCCGGTCAAACGCAGGTGGTTATCCGGACCGTAGACCGCGATATGTTCATTCTTGTGCTTGTCGAACGCGGCCATGAGCGCTTCGAAATAGGCTTTCCCACCCACTTCGCGCATGTACTTCGTCGAAAAGTTGCTGTGCATCCCAGAGCCGTTCCAATCCACATCCGGCCCGAGCGGTTTGCAGTGGAAATTCACATCGACCTCATATTTCTCGCACAGCCGCATTAGGATGTAGCGGGCAATCCACATCTGGTCGGCCGCCTTTTTCGATCCCTTCCCGAAGATCTGGAATTCCCACTGACCTTTAGCGACTTCGGCATTGATCCCTTCATGATTAATTCCGGCGTCCAGGCAAAGATCCAAGTGCGTATCGACGATTTCACGAGCGATCGGTCCGACCGCATCGTTGCCGACTCCCGTGTAGTATTTGCCTTGCGGCGGAGGGAAACCGCCTCCCTTTGGAAAGCCCAACGGAACGCCATCTTGATAGAGAAAATACTCCTGTTCAAACCCGAACCAAGCGTCGGGATCATCCAAGATGGTAGCACGAGCGTTGGTCCGATGCGGGGTCTTGCCATCGGGCATCATGACTTCGCACATGACGAGCGCCCCGTTCTTCTTCGTAGAATCCGGAAAGACAGCTACCGGTTTCAGCATACAATCAGAGCTGTGGCCCTCCGCTTGACGGGTGGAACTCCCGTCGAAGCCCCACATCGGCAACTGTTCGAGACTCGGGAACGAGTCAAATTCCTTTACCTGGGTCTTGCCGCGGAGGTTCGCGACTGGTTCATAGCCATCGAGCCAGATGTATTCGAGTTTGTATTTCGCCATGGACGTTTTTGCGCAATAGAACGGTTAATAAGTGGCCGCAGAGTCATTTTATTCGTTAACCGCGGCAGATAGGGGTATAAAGCAACCAGAGTGCCGGAGTTTTGACAATGCAATTTACTACACGTCAGGTCCTCGATCATTGGCGTGGAACTACTTCCAGAGTCTGCAGAATTCACCCGGGCGCTCCCTGGCTCAACCCCTGGCTATCTTTGATCGTAATGGTCTAATTAAACCTATGCCCATTTGACCAACTCACGCTCCCAAGGCACGCTCTCTCTGTATGCTGCAGGTAAAGGACACGTTACGCTCAACGGTGCAGGTCAGTTTTGACGGACGGGTTTTTAAGACCTATCACGGGCCCGATGCCCGCGCGCGCTTCGATCGCGAAGTGCAGGTGCTTCGCCACCTTGAAGCGCGCGGCTGCGATTTTGTCCCGCGCTTGTTGGAGGTCGATCCCGACCGGATTCGAATTGTCAGTACGAACTGTGGACAGCGGGTTGAGCATCTTGATGCCGCGCGAGAGCAAGAGATCTTCGATGAACTAGAACGTTATGGTGTTCGTCACAACGACTGTAATATCCGCAACGTCACGTACCGGCAGTCCGATGGTCGCTTTTGCGTGATTGATTTCGAGTTTGCGACCATTCTACCCGGGTCCGAAGCGACAGCGCCTTTATGAATGTTGTACGTGACGGTCTTCCTGTTCACAGTCTGCAGTGGTCTGGCCGGACTCATCCTGGACGTGTCCGCCCAAGTAACGAGGATGCCTTTGTCGGAGTTCACTTTGACGCCCAAGAGGTTCATTTCCTGGGGAAAACGGGTGAAGCGCCGACGACGCACCTAGATTTCGCGTTTGCCGTGAGCGACGGAATGGGCGGTGCTTTGGCCGGGGAGCATGCCAGCCGCATTGCGGTGCAAAAGATCGCGATGCTGCTGCCGCGTTCCTATCGGCAGTCGGCGGTCGGGCTGGATCCTGGGTTTGCGGATGTTCTCCAGGAGTTGTTCGGAGAAATCCATTCGGCGCTCGCTCGTGAAGGGCGATGTTATGAGGAATGTTCGGGAATGGAAGCGACGTTAAGTCTTTGTTGGTTCACCTGTGGGCGGATGTTTTTTGGTCATGTGGGCGACAGTCGCATTTACTACCTACCAGCGGGTGACGGAGGGCTCAGACAACTGAGCCACGACGATACCTACGTCGGCTGGCTGCTGCGGCAAGGGAAACTGAGCGAAGGGGAAGCTCGAAGACATCCTCGCCGGGGTGTGCTACAAAAGGCGTTGGGTGGAAACAATCAGTTTAACTCACCGCAAGTGGGCGCTGTGACTTACGAAGTTGGAGATACGTTCCTGCTTTGCTCGGACGGCCTCGTCGATGGTCTCTACGACTCTGACTTGGTCGAGTTGTTACGTTTACCGGAAACAACCCGACCGGAAAGTCCGCCTGCGTTCCGGTTGGTCGAAGAAGCCGTCGCTCGGAATGGCCGAGATAATACGACAGCGTTGGTGATTCGAGCGGTATGAGGACGGTCGCGGGTTAAACCTTGCGCAGATTGATTGCCGCGTGAGCGGAACGAATGCGCGGTGGGTTTAGAGTCCAGCAAGGCGCACCGCATCGACGAGTCGACCCAAGAGGAGGTCCGGTGCGCAGCCTAGAACAATGACCGACGCTGCCAACAGCCCAATGGCCGCATGACTCACCCAAAGGGTAGGCCCGCTGGCCAATTCCACCGGGGCTTCAACCACGTAGATCTGTTTCAAAACCTGCAAATAATAGTAGAGAGAGACTGCGCTCATCCCGATGGCAAGCACCACCAGCCAGAGCAATCCGCCGTCGCGCCCCGAGCCAATCGCGGCGGCAAACAGGTAAAACTTGCCGAAGAACCCGGCCAGCGGTGGGATTCCAGCCAGAGAGAGCATGAACACTAACATGCAGAAAGAAAGCCACGGAGCACGGCGGCTCAGTCCGGCAAATTGTGTCAAACTGGAATCGCCAGTCTGTTGCTCAACCGTATGGACGACGGCAAAGGCGCCCACCACGGTCAGGCCATATGTGATGGTGTAATAGATGAGCGATGCGATTCCTTGCTGGCTATCCGCCGCAACCCCCAGTAAGGCGTAGCCGGCGTGCGCTATCGCCGAATAGGCAAGCAACCGCTTGAGGTTGCCCTGCACGATGGCTGCTAGATTACCCAAAATGATCGAGAGGGCGGCCAGAATCGTCAGCGCCATAACCCAACCCGAACTGAAATGACGCCATGCCCCGCTGCCTGCCGCGCTGGCAAACCCGACCGTCAGAATTTTCGAAAACAGATAGAAACTCGCCACTTTCGATCCCGACGCAATTAGAGCGGCACTCGGGGTCGGAGCACCTTGATACGCGTCGGGCGCCCAAAGATGGAAAGGTGCTGCCGCTATTTTGAAACCGAAACCGACCACGGTCATGGCAATCCCAGCAATCAATAGTGGGTTCAGAGGTTGATTCCGGAGAGCCTCGGCGATTGGACGTAAATAGGTAGACCCGGAAAGCCCGTAAACGAGGCTCAAGCCGAAGAGCGTGAACGCAGCCGAAACACCGCCAAAGAAAAAGTATTTAAGGGCTGCTTCGACCGATTGAACGTTCTGCTTGCTGAACGCCGCCAGGATATAGAGCGACAGACTCGTGAGTTCCAGGGAGACAAAGATTGTCATCAATTCCTCGGAACTGACCATCAAGAGCATGCCCACTGTCGCCAATAATACTAGTGAGACATATTCTCCAATGTGCTCGGTAAATCTCGAATCCATTGACACGAGAAGCGTGGCGACGGCTAGTCCCAAGATGCCCAGCTTGACGATGCGGCTGAGCGGATCGTTAACCAGCATTCGGTTCAGAAGGGTCTGACTTCCGTCCTGGTTGAAAGCCCAAAGGAAAGCTGCGACACATCCAAACGAGGCAAAAACGCCAAGAATGGTCCAGCGCTGTCCCACGGCAAGATCCCGAACCACCAGTAAATCGATCGCGAGCACCGCCAGTGCGGTCAGGACGACGATCGTCTCAGGCGCGAGGAGGCGCAGGATGGAAAGATAATCCGATGTCATCACCACAATCCGGCCTTTCGCATGCCTTGAAACAGAGGATCATTAAAACTCGGAACGATGTAGTCCAAGAGTACCCTCGGGTAGAGACCAACCACCAAGCTGGTGCCCATCAGAACTACTCCAGCCAGTCGTTCTGGAAACGATATCGGTGCCAGCGGTTCGTGATGCCCAAGGGCTGGAGCGGTCGATCCGCTAGGTTCACCAAAGAAGCCTTTTTGCATCGCCCGGAGGGTGTAGGCGACACCAATGACAATCCCGACACCTACCAGAATGGTCAGCCGCGGAAACGCCCGCCAGGCACCGATTAAGACCTGCAATTCAGCCACGAAACCACTGAACCCAGGCAGCCCCATCGAGGCGACGCTGGCAATGACAAACGTGACACAGGCGAATGGGAGCGCCTTGGCGAGTTGCATTCCTTCCAACACCGACAATTCACGCGTGTGCGTCCGGTCGTAGACCATTCGCCCAACCACGCCGAACAGCAGCCCAGCGATAATTCCGTGGGAGAACATCTGTAAGACGGCTCCGCTCAGTCCGATTTGATTGATCGTCATTAAGCCGAGCACGACGAATCCCATGTGGCTCACGCTCGAATAGCCAATGACAAACTTAAAATCCTTTTGCACCAGGGCCACAGTCGCGCCGTAGACGATCCCAATGGCCGCCAGCATCGCGATTTCGCCTTGCCACGCTTTCAGGCCCTCCGGGAAAAGAGTCATCGCGACCCGCAGAGCGCCATAGGCGCCGAGTTTCATCACAACGCCGGCCAAAAGCATGGAAGCTGCCGTCGGCGCAGCCACGTGGCCTGTGGGTGCCCAAGTGTGGAAAGGCCACAAACCTGCCAGGATCGCAAATCCAATGAAGACAAGGGGAAATGCCCAATACTGGAAGCTTTCCGGGAACGGATACCTGGCCAGTTCGAGCAGGTCCGTCGTTCGCGATCCCGCCGCGACGTAAGCAGCGACAATCCCGATTAATACCATGGCACTCCCAATAAACGAATAGAGTGCCAACTTCATCGCGCCGTAGCTGCGATTGGTCGAGCCCCAGATGGCAATGAGGAAGTATTTCGGAATGATCGCCAACTCGTAAAAGACGAACAAAAGGAAGACGTCGAAACTCAAAAACACGCCATAGACGCCGCCGATCAACGCCAGATACAGCGCAAAAAACTCTTTGGCGCGGTGCTCGACGTTCCAGGAAAACAGAATTCCGCAGACCGATGCGATCCCGGTCAGGAGGACCAGGGTCAAGCTGATCCCATCCACGGCCAGGTGGTAAGAAATCCCGAGGGATGGAATCCAAGGTACTTTGCAGAACGTCGTAAGAGCGGGTGGGTTGTTCAAGAAACCCGCGCCGGCGAGAAAGAGTCCCACGAAGCCTGTTGCCAGGGCCACCACGCGCGCGGTCTGCGCGCTATCCCGGGGGAGAAGCATTAGGATCGCGGCACCCGCGAACGAGACATAAATAGTCCAAGCGAGACTCATGAGTGTGCGGTGGACCAGGGACTCAACCATCGACGGGGCGTCGACGTCGCATCGGTTTCTCGTGAGGCGCAAGCGCGAACATTGAGGCGATGGCTACGGAGGTTCATGGGGCGTAACTTCACAATCGTTCCACGAGTTGCATCACCGTCCGGTTAAACAGACCGATCGCGCATTGAGGATAGATTCCGAGAACGAACATCAGTCCGATCGCCGGCGCCATTATGAGCCGCTCCTGGAGCGACAGATCGGGCATCGTCGCCCACCTCTGGTTTACTGGGCCGCTAAATACTCGCTGCAGCGTCGTTAAAATGAATACGGCCGTTACCAGCAGCCCGACTGTCGAGAGTGACGCTGCCCAAGTGGCCAGAGGAAAAACGCCTTTGAAAATCAGAAACTCTCCGACGAACCCGTTCAAGCCGGGCAATCCGAGGGATGAAAACAGGGCGATCCCCATTAACCCGCAAAAGACCGGAACTACCTTGCGCAATCCGCCGAAGTCGTTCAATCCGCGAAGTCCACCCGAACGTTGCTCGAGAAAGCCAATGAATCCGAATAACGCGGACGCGGTAAGCCCATGATTAAACATCTGGAGCAAAACACCGTTCATCGCCGCGACTCGTTCAATAGCAATGGACGGAGCCGCGCCGGTGCTCTGCATGGCGGCAAAAAGCCCTAGCAAACAGTATCCGAGATGGTTAATGGAAGAGTACGCCAGCACCTTCTTGAGATCTCGCTGAGCAAACGCGGCGAATGCTGAAAGAACAATCGTCAACACGGTTAGCCAGAGCAGCGGGGTGAGCATTTGACGGGTTTGCTCCGGGAAGATGGGCAGCAGAATACGAAGAAACCCATAGACTCCCATCTTCGACATCAATCCGGTAAGGAGCATGGTCGTTGCGCTCGGCGCTTCCGCGTATGCGGTAGGGAGCCATGTATGGAGCGGGAAGAGGGGAACTTTGACGGCAAATCCCAAGAGGACACCACAAAACACCACGAGCGAGGTTTGGGAGGCGGTCCACTGGTTCCGTGCCAGTTTTGCAGAGAGCATCGGCCCTAGTTGTCCGGTTCGGGCCAGGTCTGCCAGTTGTCCAAAATCAAACGTTCCAGCGGCAATGAAGAGTGCCACAAAACCAAGTAGCATTGCCACGCTTCCGACCATTGTATAGACAAAGAACTGCGTTGCGGCTGGACCCCGCTCCGAGCCTCCCCACAGTCGGATCAAGAAAAACGCCGGCACCAAGCTTAGTTCCCAAAAGAGGAACCAATGGAAGAAGTTCAGTGCCGTGAAGGTGCCCAGCAAGCCGGCTTCAAGAAACAGAACAAAAGCCAGATAGAGGTTGGCTTGAGGCTCAATCCGTCCGGCTGCCAGGATTGCCATAGGGACGACGAGTCCGGTCAACAACACCATTAACAATCCCAGACCGTCCAGTCCCACATGATAATCGACTCCCAGATCGGGGATCCAAGCATGTCTCTCGACCAGTTGCATCGCACCCGTGCTAGGCTCGAATCGCTGCCAGGCGACCATCGTAAGCGCAAGCGTGAGCAAGCTGGTCCCAAGAGCGATGCGGCGAGCTGTCCGCGATGATCCCGATCCGAGCATCAGCAGGAGTATTCCACCAACAATCGGCACGAGGGTCAGCAAGGTCAGAAGGCCGATCATGAGCGCGCCCTCCATGTGAGAATGACAACCAGAACGGCCAAGCCAATCCCGACGACTCGGAGATAGGGTTGCACTCGGCCGGATTGAGCTCGAGACAAACCGCGACCGCCTCGGCGCAGCTCGCGACAGCCTTGGTCAAATCCGAGGTTCACCACGTATTCGTCAATCAAACGGTTGATCCAAGCGCTACCCAGGACGAGAAAAAACACTCCCTGGACGACGCCATTCCAGACGAAGCGATCGAACCAATCGCTCGTCCTGGCCCACCATGCATTGAGTCGAACAACCGTCGCTTCATAGAACTCATCGACGAAGAATTTATTTCGCAACACGTTGAAAATTTCGGGCTGTAAACGCTCGAGCGGGTCGAGGGAATCCGCGATCCGAATGGGTCGGCACAGGTAGATGCGCCAACCCAAGCCAATGCCGAGCGCGACACAGAGGATCGACGCCAGCATGGTCAGCAGTGTTTCGCCTTGGAAAAGGTTGCCCAGATGAACCTCCGCGCGCGTGCCTTCAAGATAATCCTGAAAGAGCGGCCAGGCTGGAGTGCCTAGGAAGCCAAGCAAGACAGCGCATCCAGCAAGGATCATGAGCGGTAGCGTCATGACGGAGGGGCTTTCATGAGGTAGCGAAGCGTGATGCTGGCCATGCGCAGCTTTGCCTGAACGATAGTCGCCAAAAAAGACATAGGCCACTTGGCGAGTCATGTAAAAGGCCGTGAGCAACGCGCCAAATAGACCTAGTAAGAACGGCCACGTCGAGTTGGGCCAGCGATAGGCAGCGTGCAGAATCTCGTCTTTGCTCCAGAAACCGGAAAAGAAAAGCGGCACACCCGCCAGCGCCATCATGCCGACGGCGTAGGTGGCAAACGTCACGGGCATATACTTCTTCAATCCGCCCATGCGCCGGATGTCTTGCTCTTCATGGCATCCGTGAATGACTGAGCCCGATCCGAGGAACAGCAAAGCTTTAAAGAACGCGTGGGTGATCAGGTGAAACATGGCGACGGCCACGCCTCCGACGCCCAAGCCCATCATCATGTAACCCAACTGAGAGACGGTGGAATACGCGAGGATGCGTTTGATGTCATTCTGGGCGACGGCAATGCACGCGGCAAACACCGCCGTGATCGCTCCCACCCACGTAATGACATTGAGCGCCTCCGAGACCACAGGGGCTCCGTGTTCGTGGGGAACAGCACCGTGACCCGACAGCAGCGGGTAGACTCGAGCCATCAGGAAAACACCCGCGGCGACCATGGTCGCGGCGTGGATCAACGCGCTGACCGGCGTCGGTCCTTCCATGGCATCGGGCAACCAGACATGGAGCGGCACCTGTCCCGATTTTCCCATCGCACCACAGAATATTAAAAGCGCAATGCCCGAGGAGACGGCAAAGCCCAAGGACGTTACTTGGGTTGCCATGCGGGTGAGCGCAGTTTGCTCCAAGCACCCGTTGCCTGCGTCATAGAACAGAAGCGTGCCCGTCTGTGAATAGAGCCACACCATCCCTAACAGCAGTCCCATATCTCCAATGCGCGTCGTGATGAACGCTTTCTTGGCAGCGGCCGCGGCGCTTGGTTTATGATACCAAAAACCGATCAGGAGATAGGAAGCAAGCCCGACCAATTCCCAACAAATGAAGAGCAGCAGCAGACTGTTGGCAATGATCAGGCCGAGCATGGCGGCGGCGAACAGAGAGAGGAAGCAGAAGAACCGCGTCGCGTTCTCGTCGTGGGCCATGTAGCCGAAGCTGTAGATGAAAATCAGGCTGCCGACGAAAGTCACCATGACTAACATCACGGCGGTCAGCGGGTCCAAGACCCAGCCTAACTGCACCGCACCCGTTCCCAGTTCAAACCAGGGGAAATTGAAGAAATGCTGCTCTCCAGGCGCGGTTTGGAACGTGCTGAAAAGCGCACCGCATGAAAGAAGGAACGAGATGGCCATGGATCCAATGGCCAGCGCGGCTGCGGGCGTCCGGTGTCGTTGCCGAAGTAGCGCCGTGAGGCCAGCGGCGAGCAGCGGGAGTACCGGGATGAGCCAGAGGACCTTAAGCATCGGGCCGGCCTTTCCGTCGGGACGTTATGGAGGCGACGAGGCTCATCCTTTCATGGAGCTAATTTCATCAAGATTCGTGCTCTGAAAATGCCGATAGGCAGCAATGATTAGCGCCAGTCCGACCGCCGCCTCGGCTGCAGCCACTGCGATGGAAAAAATCACGAAGATCAAGCCGCTCAGCGCCTCAGGGTGTTCGCTGAATCGCCAGAAAGCGATGAAATTGACGTTGGCCGCGTTAAGCATTAGCTCAACCCCAATCAGGACGACAATGGCATTGCGCCGGCTCAAGGCGCCCGCCAAGCCGATGCCGAACAGCATGACCGAGAAAAGCAGGTAAGCAGAGAGGGGGGTCATCAGCGGCGACCTTTCTCTTGCATGGCAATAATCACCGCACCGATCGTGGCGGCAGTGAGCAGGAGTGCGACAATCTCCAGGGGCACGACAAACTCGGTCATCAGTTGCTCGCCGATGCGGCGGATCTCTCCGGCTTTTTCCAACGTCGTTTCGGTGGGAGGGGCCCGGTGCCGGAGGGAAGTTCCCAGAACCGCCCCAGCGAGCGTCAGTCCGACCAGCAGTGCGACTGCCAGCCCAATCCATGAAGCGGGCGCAAGTGTCGTTTCGATCGCGGAACCGCGGCCGTGCGTTAAGAGAATGGCGAACACAACTAAAATCGCGACCGCTCCGACGTAGACCAGAACCTGGGCAAAACCGATGAATTGCGCGCCCAGATTCAAAAACATGGCCGCAATTCCGGCAAACGTCAGCGCGGCGAAGAGTGCGCAATGGACCAAGTTGCGCAGGCTCACAGTCGCCATCGCGCTGAGCAAAGTGAACGCGGCAATCAATAAGAAGACCGTCGACATGTTTCAGGACTGGAAATAATGACGCATGATCAATCCGCGAAGCGATAAGTCCGTTGTGCGAGTTTCCGCCCAGCCGCCAGCGCCTTGCCGAGCATGACATAAGGCGCAACGACGAGCGCTGCTGAGAGCAGCCATCGCTCCCACCCAGGAGCCATGTAAAACCAGACCGCCGCAATCACGATATTGATCAGAGCCATCGGCAGCATGAATTTCCAGGCAAAATTCATGAGCTGATCCATCCGCAATCGCGGTAGAGTCCCGCGAACCCAGATGAATACGCAGATCAACGCTAATAGCTTTGCGAAAAACCAAAGATACGAAGGGACCCAGTTCAGAAAACTCGCTGGAGCTGTCCAGCCGCCAAGGAACAATGTGATTCCCAGGGCGCTCGTGGCAAACATACCCAAGTACTCGCCGAGGAAAAATAGTGCGAATTTGAACCCTGAATACTCCAGGAAGTAACCCGCTACAATTTCCGATTCGCCCTCAGGAATATCGAACGGAGAACGGTTCGATTCGGCGGTCGCGGCAATCATGAAAAGGAAAAATCCCAACAACCCCCACGGCGTAAACACATGCCAATGAGCCAGTCCGCCGGAGAGATTCTCTTGGGCTTCGACAATGTCGACGGCGGATAGGGACCCTACCATCATCAGCACCGGCACGGCTGAAAGCATCAGCGGGATTTCGTAGCTGATCATTTGGGCAATGGCGCGCATCGCGCCGAAGAGCGAATACTTGTTGCGGCTCGACCATCCAGCCATGAAAACGGACATTTCTGTGGCTGAACCGACGGCAAAAAAGAAAAGCACGCCGCAATTGAGATCGATTGGCACCATGTTGCGCCCGTAAGGCAGGACGGCAAACGCGAGAAACACCGGGATGACAAGCACCACCGGCGCCAGGAAATGAACGACTTGGTCTGCGGCACGCGGCACGATATCCTCCTTGGTCAAGGATTTGATCCCATCCGCAATCGGTTGCAGAAAACCGTACGGTCCGACGCGGTTCGGGCCCAAGCGATTTTGCATTCGAGCCAGTCCCTTACGTTCCAGGACGGTCGTAATGGCAAAGAGGAGAGGGAACACCGCCATGAGCGGCACCACCGAAAGGATTGCCGACACGACCGGACGCCACGCGAAGGGGAACTGCCCCACCACCGCGTGCTTTAACAAGACAAAAATCTGGTCCAGCGTATCCATCAGGGCTGGGTCGTAATCGGTGACACTTACTTGTCGGCGGGGAGAGTGGGGCGGGGCGGCGGCAAAATCAAGCTTTGCTGCAGCTTGGCGAATGCAAAATCCAACCCATTGAGTCTTGGACGCAGGACGATGCTTCGCCGCAAGCCTCTCAAGAGGCCGCTGGCACTTCGGGCTTCGCGGGCGGCGTCGGTTTCACCGGAGCTGGCGAAGCGACCGCGGTCGGAGCGGCTGGTTTCGGAGCCGCGGCGGCTCGGGCCTTGGCTTCCGCGTCTGCCTTCGCTTTGGCTTCGACTTTCGCCTTTTCCGCTGCCAGGCGCTCATCCACTTCGGCGGCCTCGGTCGGATGGATCTTGTGGTAATAGCCGTTGGCCTTGGCCAAGCGGTATTTATCCATCAGAAGCCCTTGGAATCGATCGGTCTCGCTCAGCTCAAACGTTGTATCCATTTTAATGGCGTCGAACGGGCAGACCTCCACGCAGATTTGGCAGCTCATGCAAACGGACGTATCGATATCGAACACGCGCGGTTGAAACTGGAGTTTGCCGACGTAGTCCGGTTTCTTACTGGTGTCTTTTTCGATATAGATACACTGGGGCGGGCATTCCTTCTCGCAAATCTGGCAAGCGACACATCGGAGCCCCTTCATCGCATCATCGCCGTCGAAGACGAGAAAAGGGAAATTCCGGGCGGCTTCTTTCGGCGCCAACCGTTCCTCCGGATATTGCACCGTGGTCAGGCGGTCCGCTTCCACGTAGCTGCCAATGAAATTTCGCGCGGTCTCGGCCAGACCTTTGACGATGCCTTTGCCTAGCATGCGATGTTTAGATGCGGTTGCGATTAACTCAGGTTTCCGGAACGTCTCAACCAAAGGCTAACGGTCCACCTCACCCAGGACAATATCGACGCTTCCCAGGATCACCACCACATCCGCCACGGTGTGACCCAGGCAAAGGTCCTCCAGGACCGTCAAATTAATTAAGCTGGGCGGCCGGACGCGATATCGATAGGGGTTGGGCGAGCCGTCACTGATCAGATAAAAGCCGAGCTCGCCTTTGGGCGACTCGATGCGGCCATACGCTTCTCCTGCCTTCGGACGAAACCCACGGATCTTCGCTTTCGGGTCGACGATGGGTCCCGCAGGAATGTCGCGCAGCGCGTGCTCCAGGATTCGGACCGATTCGCGCATCTCGAGCAGTCGGATCATGTAGCGGTCGTAGACATCTCCATGATCTCCCAGCGGCACTCGGAACTGGAACCGGTCATAAATGCCGTAGCGATCCACCTTGCGAATATCGTAGTTGACGCCGCTTGCTCGGAGCATCGGGCCGGTCATGCTCGATTGCACCGCCAGTGTCTTGGACAAAACCCCAACGTGCTGCGTTCTCGCCATCAGGATTTCGTTCTCAGCCAACAAACTCTCGTAATCATCCAGGAATTGAGGATAATCCGCGACGACCTTCCGGGCTTGTTCCAGCCAACCCGCGGGGAGGTCGCAGCGGCAGCCACCGAACCTCATGTAATTGCACATCATGCGCGCTCCGGTGAGCGCCTCGAACAGGTCCAGGATTTTCTCCCGCTCGCGAAACGCATACATAAGCGGAGTGCCAGAAGCGCCCATGTCCTGCATCAGGAAGCCAATCAAGCAGCTATGGTTGAGCAGGCGGGTGAGTTCCGCCGTAATGACCCGGATATACTCGGCTCGTTCCGGGACTTGCAGTCCCGCGAGCTTCTCCACGCTCAGGGCGTAGGCCCAGTTATTGGTCAGCGAACAGAAGTAATCGAGCCGATCGGTGTAAGGCATCGAGGCGAGATAAGTCACCGTCTCGGCAATCTTTTCGTGGTTACGATGGAGGTAGCCAAATACTGGCTTAAGCTAGACCACCCGTTCGCCATCCAGGACGACGTCCATGCGGAAGACACCGTGCGTCGATGGGTGCTGCGGGCCCATCGAAACCTCGAGTTGATCCCCAGGGGCGTCGAGGTCACTGGAAGCAATCAGGCGATGCTCCATGCCCGGTCCGACGGGGTCCAGTTCACCGTTGGGACGAATCATCGGTTCACGCCTTTCTCGCGCTGTTTGGCGCGTTCGAGGACCTCATCGTGAGGAGTGGGTTCCCATTCGTAATCGTCCGGTTCCACGTAATCTTTGCGCATGGGATGGTCGACATACCCTTCCCACAAGAGAATCCGACGGAGGTCCGGGTGTCCATCAAACGCGATTCCAAACAGGTCGTAGATCTCGCGTTCCTGGAACTCCGCACCCCGCCAAACGGGTGTTAGCGATGGCAAGTGGGCAGGCACGCTGCGATCCGCGGTGCGCATCCGAAGGATGATCGGCCCGTGCTTCAGCTCCATGGAATAGAGATGATAGACCGCCTCGAGATACGCTGGCCGTTTCCGCTCAACGGTCTCTTCCACCTGCTGTTCCACTCCGTCGATCAGTTTCTTTACCTTGATCTTTTCTTTGGTGACCAGTTCCGGCCAATCCACGCCCGTGGCGTTGGAGAGATAATCGAAGCGCAATTGCGGGTCATCCCGCAGGAACTCGGCAACCTGGCGCCCATGCGATGCGGTGAGCAACAGAGAGCGCTGCCCGGAAGGACAGTCGTTGGCCACAATTTCGACCTGCGCGCCAGGGATAGCCGCTTCTACCCGTTGTTTGATTTCTTCTAAGGTCTCCACAAAGAAACTGCGTTTTCGGTTATTGCTCGAACCGCTTTCCTGCAGCTGGGACCAGTCCGAGCGGTCACAGGCTTCGCCAGCCTGCAAGCGCCGAATCTGTCCTAACCTCGCACGAGCACAGGCGGTTTCCAGACCGCAGGGTTACAAGGCGGCTCCAAGTCATGCGCTCCAAACTTCGGAACTGGAAACTCGCTGGGCGCGTTGCGGTCAAAGTGCCTGGCTTGGTTGGGTCCCCATAGGTGCTGCTGCCCGATCCGCTTTTGTAGCGTCATAAACGCATGAATCAACGCTTCGGGTCGAGGCGGGCAACCGGGAATATGCACGTCCACGGGAATATAACGATCGATGCCTTTCAGGACGTTGTAGCCCTGCTTGAATGGCCCTCCCGAAATGGCGCACGCCCCCATGGCGATGACGTATTTTGGTTCGGGCATCTGGTTATAAAGACGCACCACCTGCGGCGCCATCTTTTTGGTCACCGTTCCGGCCACGATCATGAGATCCGCTTGCCTTGGGGAAGGGCGGAATACCTCCGCTCCAAATCGGGCCAGGTCAAACCGTGCCATGGAGGCCGCGATCATCTCGATGGCACAACAGGCTAGGCCGAACGACAAGGGCCAAACGGAGTTCTTGCGTCCCCAATTGAACACTTCCTCCATCGTCGTCGTGACGATCCCATGTTTGCTCAATTCACTGCGAAGTCCTTCATCCATACGCGCATTCGCGGGCTCTCCGAGAGCACCTAGATCACTTCCAGGTCAGCACGCCTTTCTTCCATGCCCATACCAGGCCTTCGACCAACAGGAGCAGGAAAACCATCATGGCTAGAAATCCCCCGGCGGGTAACCCGGTAAAGGCCGCCGCGAAGGGAAGCAGGAAAATCGTCTCGACGTCGAAGATTAGGAAAATAATCCCGTAGAGATAATACTCAGACTTAAATTGCACCCAAGCATCGCCGGACGACTCCAATCCGCACTCGTAAATTGCATTCTTGTCGGCTCCTGGTTTCGCCGGAGAAAAGAATACGGCCCAGATCCGCGCAAGCAGGAGAGGCGTCAGCGCAAAGATCGCTGCCGCTACCCCTAAAATGGCAAGGAATAGGTAAGGGCTATAGGACGTGGCCATGAATGGTCTGGGCGCGCGAAACTTCTCGATCAGGCTCAGTTGCGATCCGGCTCCGGGGCTCGTTTCAGCCCGACGGATTCAGCCATGTCGTCAAACTCTTCGCGGCTAACCTCTTCCAAAGCTTTTCCTTTCGCCGCGAGCTTCTCATTGATCTTGATGGCCTTTTCCGTCATCACCTCGTGGGTTTCTTTGCTACCTCCGACCAAGGCAAAGTTCGGCCCGGTGGTGACCCGCTTATGGCCATCCGAATCGAGCCCTACTCCGAGGATCATCGCTTTGCGGCCCTTCTTTTGGCCAGAAGATTTCGGCATGAAAGGAACCTAAGGAATCAATCCGCTCTGTCAAGCACAGGCAAGGTCCGTTCCAAGGGTTTCCGACCGCAAAAAGGCCCGCCCAGGCAGGTCGTGGCGGGATCGTGTCGGATCACCGAGAGTTCGTCTTGCTCTTCACCCTAAAGCACTTACAATGAGTTCGCGAAAGCTGGACTTCTTCCACTGAGCAAGGTTTATGCAATTGCCCGATCAAAGCGTCACCCTAACGCCTGCTGAGATCTCTGAGTTAAGCGATCACTTAGCCAGTCTGCGCCACAACGTAAACAATTGCGTCTCATTGATTATTGCGACGGCCGAACTCCTGCAGCGGAAACCGGATTTGGCCGCTCGCTTTGTCTCCTCGCTGGCGGAACAACCGTCACGGATTACAGAGGAGGTCAAAGGCTTCTCCGACAAGCTCGAGAAAGCGCTTCGGATCACACGTCCTTAAGTAGGCGCTAAGCCTGCTGCAACTATTGGGCCGCACCGGGTATTATTTCTTTGAACAACGGACAGGGTGGACAGCGCAATTTGCGCCGCGTGAGCGGCCGTTGACTTACCTTTCCTGTCTGTTATAACTAGAATGATCCTGATCAGGGTGGCCTTAACTCGTAATCATACCTATTCATACCTACCTCCCTGCGCAGGCATCAGCGAAAACCATGCGTAAACATAAAGTCGGTCAATACCGTGCAGGCTTCACGCTCGTGGAAATCATGATCGTGGTCGCCATCATCGGGTTGTTGGCGGTCATCGCGATCCCCAACTTCTCGAAAGCGCGCAGCACGGCGCAACGGAACGCCTGCATTGCCAACCTCCGCCAGATCGATGGCGCCAAGCAAATGTGGGCTACAGAGAACCGGAAGCGAGACTCGGACGTTCCGAGCGAGCAGGACGTCGCGGCCTACCTGAAAGGGAATGCCTTGCCGATCTGCCCGGGCAACGGCCGATACAGTATCGGCGCCGTGTCCGAGAGCCCGACCTGCGATGCTCCTGGGCATACTCTGTAAGCGAGCACATCCGCTCGGCTAACCCCGGGTGGACAATGCTCTCCAAAGGGGTGACGATTCGCGTCACCCCTTATTTTTTTCCCACCCCGCAGACCCTACCGCCCGTCTGAAGCGTCTCCTACGAGTTCGATGGCCTCGGCCCTTGTTCAGAGCTCGGTCAGGGTTCGCTCAACGCTCCATCAGGGTTCGATCCCGACCAAGAAATAACCTAGGTCTGATCCAACGCTGATCGAGATCTGACCGAGACCTGATCGAAGGCTGATCGAACGCTGATCGAAGGCTGAAGCGGAGGTCCCGCCACGGGCTCGGGCCTGGGGGTAGAAGATTCTAGTCCTTGGGCGGCAAAATCCAGTTACCGCCAGGGGTTCGTCGCCGGGTTCAGTAGAAAAGGATCCCGCACAAGGGAACTCTTGAGGCATCTCGCCCGCAGGCGGCAGCCGGGGCGGACATGTCGGAGGCAACACTGAAAAAGGCAGTCGGCAGGATGACTCCGTGAACGGGCGGAGGCAGGAATGCCCACCTCCGCCCTGGACGGATTCTGCGGGAGGCTCAATTCGCCTTCCGGAGACGGTAAAACCCACCGTTGCCAGTGAGGTTGACATCGAAGCTGCCAGCGCCAGTGAGCGGGTTGGTTGCGCCGGCCACCGGTTGCCAGCTCGCCGTGGCGCCCAGGCTTGAGCTCGATTCCAGGACGAATCCGGAGGCGGATGCCGTCCAGGATACGGTCAGGTTGGACGCGTTGCGGACGACAGCGACCGTGGGCCGTTGCGGGGCCACCGCGCCGACCTTGATCAATTGGATGGCATTGACCGCTGGCTGATGCGTGTTTCCTGCGTTGGTGGATTCCCAGGTCGTCGAGATGACGAGCGATCCATCCGCGGCGGGGCTCACGTTGTCAAACTGCACATAGTTTCCACTGGCCCGATTTGCAGCGTCGGTACTGGCCATGCGTCGGAAGACAGGGTTGGCGTTGAACTCGAGACCGCTCTCCGCTTTGACGCGGTAGACAGGGTAAGTGCCGGAACCAGCGAGGCTGATTCCTTCCTCGTAGCTGGCTTGGAAGGGAAACCCGACACTATAGACCACGAGTTGGTAATTCCCCGCGGGCACCTTGTTCAGGGTGATCGGGAACGGATCTGTCCCCGCCCCGATGCTGAGAAACCCTTGGAGCAGGGCGCCATTGGCATCGCCCGAACCTAAGGTGCCCGAATACCAATGTTCCGTCGCTTGAGCGGTTAACGTGACCGGTGTGACGGCGCCGGCGGCATCCTTAAGAGCAACGTCGGCGAAGTCGAAGCCGGTGAGATTGTTCCAGTTTTCCTGGAGGACCACGCCCGCAACGTCAACGGCAGTCAGGGGACCTGGCAGGTTATCTCCGCCCCCCACGAAATTGACGCCGACGTAAGGTTGGAGGTTGGATGGATCACCCGGATTGACCGTGAGGGTCGCGTCATTGCTGACTGTATCCTTGCCCGCGACGCTGACCACGACACGGTAATTCTTTCCTGAATCGGCCGTGGTCAAGGGCGGCGTGACGTAAGCGAGACGGGTGGCGCCGGGGATATCGACCCCATCGACCTGCCATTGATAATAGACCGGGCTTTCATTGGCTTTCACCCGAACGGCGAACCGGGCGCGGTCGCCGGCCGAGGCGCTGGCGGCCGACGGTTGTTCGGAAAATGTCACAACACCAAGGTCCGGATTGACAAACGTGCTGACGTTAGCGCCGCCCAGAACGGAAAGGCTGGCGGCTGGAGTGGAACCGCTGGAGGGTTGCGCCGCAACGTTCAGGTATACATCGCCCCCATCGGATTTTAGTAAACCGACGAGCAAATATTTCTGCCCGGCGCTGAGATTGCCTGACGTCGCCACCGCCGTGTCGTCGAAGGTCGCCGGAATCAGGGGAAAGAGACCGAGAGACTGCAAATTGGCTTCGGTCTGGTCCGTGCTCAGCTGCAGTTCCGCTTCGTTGTCGTTATTGACGTAGAATTTATAGGCCCCGGCTGACGGCGGAGTATAGAACGCACTGAGACGCGCTCCCATGTTTGGTGCTCGAGGATCGTTATTGAGTTGGAATCCTTTCACCCACCGAACTTCATCCGGTTGACGCGCTTGGTAAGCTGCGGCGCTTTTGAGCTCTTCTACAGTGGTTCCGGTGACGTTGAGGTAAATCTCGGTGGTGGTCCAGCCGTTGACGAGTTTCCAAGCCGTGAACTTCGTCTGGCTGTTAGCGGCAATGGCCGTGTCCGTGGTGTCCTTCAAGTCTTTCACGGTGATGGTATAGACCTCGCCTTGCGTTTGCGCACTGGTGGTGAGCAGGACTTGGCGGGCATCGTTAGGGTCGAGGGTTGCCGCAGAGACCGTGGCTCCTCCGCTCAAGCTAAAATTGCCCGGCACAACGGAATTGGCGGCAATGGTCTTGGTAAAGAAGACGCGCGCGGTATTCAACGCGGCCGAGCCGACCGCTTTGACGAGTTCGGGACCAGCGGCTTTCGCACCCGAGTTGGGCAGAGCGTCGAGCGCAGCGTCGGTGAGGGTCGCGTCCGGACTGAACACCCAACGGTCGATGATCATCCCTGCCTCGCGGCTGCCGACCGTGAAGACCAAAGGAATGCCAGCGTTCACTTGTTCCTGGGTCACGGTGTAAGTGGCCGTGTCCGCTTCTCGTTGCCAATCGTAGACGTTATTGCCCGGCGCTTGAGTGCCGTTCGACGCGGCGGTGTGGAAGTCCGCTTGTGCCTCCGCGCCCGGCTTGCTGTAGGCGCCGAATGTGTTGGGAATCCAACAGCTGTTGGCCGTGAACTGATCCGCGACCGTGCGCACGGAATCCGCTTTCCAGCGGTAATAGAGATTGTACGTGCCCGGTGCGCTGAACTTGACCTGATACTGAATGAAGCTGTGCGGCGAGGTGCCATTGTCGGTGGTGCCTCCAATGTAAAGCGCCCCGCCCGCGCTGGCTGGAGAGTCGTTGGTCGATGCCCAGAACGTTTGCGTGCCGTTCAGGAGCGTGCCCTTGGCTTCTGCTTCGAACGCGACGAAACCCTCGCCTGAGCCTTGCGCCACCAAGCTGGTTTCGGAATTGGCCAACGCGTCCAAAGCTGCGTCCGTCAGCGCTGCGTCTGGACTGAACACCCAACGATCGATGATCATGCCGGCTTCGCGGCTGCCCACCGTGAAGACCAGAGGAACGCCCGCTGTCACTTGTTCCTGGGTCACGGTGTAAGTGGCCGTATCGGCCTCCCGTTGCCAATCGTAAGCGTTATTTCCCGGCGCTTGCGTGCCGTTCGAGGCGGCGGTGTGGAAATCGGCTTGCGCCTCCGCGCCCGGTTTGCTGTAAGCGCCCAAAGCGTTTGGAATCCAACAACTATTGGCGGTGAACTGATCGGCTACCGTCCGGGTGGCATCGGCCTTCCAACGGTAGTACAGATTGTAAGTGCCAGGGGTGGCGAACTTGATTTGGTATTGAACGTAGCTGTGTGGAGACGTGCCGTTGTCCGTCGCTCCGCCTATGGCCAGGACGCCGCCCGCGCTGGCCGGGGCGTCGTTGGTGGATACCCAAAACGTTTGAGTTCCGTTGATCAACAAACTCTCGGTCTCAGCTTCAAAGCTGACGTAAGCACTGCCCGGGGTCTGGAATATAGTTGCTGCACATACAGGGTTGAAATCGCCGCTGAAAAGCGTTGCCGCGGCGAGAAGCAAGGTTTGGCTGGTGAATGGTTTCATGGTTTGGGCGCCCCTAAGATCCCAAGAAACGGTGCATCGTAGGTAAAGTCCACGTGTCATGAGGAGAGTACCTGGAACTTGCCTAGCAATTGCCGGGTCTGGTGTCTTTGGGCTGAACCCGGACGGTATAACAGCCGTTCTCGCAGTTCCAGCAGAAACTGGCTAAACCAAAAAAGACGTAGGATCTAAACTGGGCATATTCGCCGGTTTCGAACGACGGTCGTCGGCCCGATTTGGTGACTTTTTGTCACCGCCCGATCTTCGGTTTGGGAACGGTCCGTTCCCAAACCATGCGTCCATTGGTTGATTTGTCTCACACTCTGTCAACAAATTGTTGCCAGCTTGCCGAATGCATAAACCGCGGTGGTGCGGTAGACGAGTTTTAGAGGCACCTTACCAGCGTCTTGGAGTGCGCCAGACCTCTGGCGCTTTTCCGTTCAGACTCGTCGGAAACCCCGCATATTTCTATTCCCCAACCGTTTCCGTCTTGGTCTTTCCCTCGTAATCATAATCGTAATCGTAATCGTAATTCTTCTCCTAATCCTTCCGCACCTTAGTCCTCCACCCATTTCCCGCCCTCATCGCGAACCGTCAAATCCAGCCATAGCCAGCGATCGAGGTCTGCGGCACCGGTCCCGCGCGCGTCGCGACGGCGCTACCGAATCCAGGAGCAGTTTGCTCCTGGTATGTGAGACATATCACGAGGCAGCGCGTCCAGGGCATCGAGCAAACGGCGACGATCAGCTCGAGGAAGCCCGACGATGCTCCGGAAGTCCGGCGTAACCTGGAAGCAGCGTTAGCCGACGCGATGGCCCGAGAAGAATGAAAGCGGGAACCGATCTGGACCGAAAGTCTGGCAGTGGGCAGTGCCGGGTTTGTCGAGAAGATCAAGGCCATGGATCGGTGATGCCGTGGAGCTCGGAGTTCCAGCGACTTCATGGGGGCGCGGGTTTCAAACCGCAGGAACGGTCGCGTGGAGGATCGGCTGCCGATTCTCCGAGGATGAGTCCGCCCGTCGAGGCTTCCGGCGGAATAAATTCCGCGCACCTGCGATAACAATCAAGAACTCAAAGCCCGGAAAAGAAAGTGGCAATGGGTCGCATTTAGAGAGTGGCCCCAGGGGCGTGGCGCGAATGCTGGAGGAATGGGAAAAGCATTGCGCGTGGACGTCACTCCGCAAATCTGCGGCAGCCAGGGTCAGCCCCTAAGTCAAAAGTTAGCGGCGTTCGTCAGCTCACTTTGAGTGACAGATCATCGCCTTGAGCACTGGAACGGCCGTGAGTCAGCCGTTGGCAACATGGCGGCCGAGCGTGTCGGCAGAGGCTCACTGGCTATCGATAGATACAGAGCTCGAGCGGAAACTTGCGACCGTTGACTTTTAATTTAAGGGCTGACCCCGCGCGGTCCCACCGAGCGCCTATCTGTGTTCGGACATGCTAGGCTCCCCTCGGTGTTTGTTTGCGTTGGCCGAGGCTGGTCAGTTGCCAAAACAATTGGCGGCGGTTAGTGCACGTTTTTTTACGCCGGCCGTTGCGATCGGGGTATATGCGACACTCTGCTTCGTCATTGCGACTTTAGGTTCCTTCCGTCAGCTCACCATCGTTGCCGTTTCCGGCAACCTGCTACTCTATCTGATTTGTTGTCTGAGCTTGATGCGTTTGCGCTCGAAAAATGTCGCAATGTCTGCGGAGCCGTTCTGTGCTCCTGATGGAGCACTTATTCCACTCGCCGCATCGGCAATGATGTTATGGTTGTTGTCCAC
>JBGAIN010000065.1:0-42474 GCA_044225505.1 Limisphaerales bacterium | reverse complement strand
ACTTCAACAATTCTGTCACATCTACCCAACCGTCTGGTTCTACCTGTCGGCTTGGCCGCGTTCTTTGTGGGGGTCGCTCCGGAGGCAGGCCTCTTTGCTCTCGCTAATTTCCTGTTGATGTTTTGGTCAGGGTCGGTCATGACGCGACATAACCAATGGTTGCAGCATCTAGGGATTATTGCGGATGGAACTGCCGAAGCGCGAAACCTACTCACGCGCAATCTGAAGAACGAAACGCTCTTGCAGCGTTTCGTGAATTTCCTCAACCACGACGATTCCGTGGCGCATACGTATCATCATACAGAACCTAATCAATACACCCGTCTGAACCCGGAGCTAGGCCCTGCTCAAGACCATGTCCAGATCACGCTGGCCGAATATGCGTCGATTCTCCTTGCCTATGCGCGTGCGCTGTATCGGCCAGCATCGGAGATTCCACACGATCGGGTTGTCAAGACGTGCTGATTCGACTCTCGCTGCCAGAGCGCGCGTGCAGGCCTGGCGCATAGACGATCCGCGGAGCGATACGGTTACGTCGATGGTGTGAAATCGCGTAGAAATAGCTGCGAAGATCTTGTTTTCTGGAACGTCCAACGTGGTAACGCCTAGAATGGCGTCGGAATTGGAATGATGCTATGAAAACATTGAAGTACCTGGCCGTGACTGCTTGCGCGTTAAGCATTTGCGTGAGTGCGGCCCGCGCCATGAACAGCGCTGCGGTCGACGACGTGATCAAGTTAACGAAAGCTGGCTTGGGCGATGAAGCGATCGTGGCCTTTATTAACGGCAAAAACGCGAATTACGACCTATCTGCGGACGATATCCTTCTCTTGAAGAACCAAGGGCTGAGTTCGGCGGTCCTCGCGGCCATGCTGAACAAAGGTTCCGCTTCGGCCGCGGGGATTCCCGCTCCTGCGCCCACTCCGGCACCTAATCCTCCCTTGGTGACAGTCAGCCCTGCGGCAGCGCCAGCCCCGGCGGCGAGTCCAGTGCTCGCGCCCGCGCCGAACATGAGCCCGGACGCGGCTTACTTTTACCAGCAGCTCAGTCCTTACGGACGTTGGATTATGGCGGAGGATAATCAATGGTTCTGGCAGCCCTCCGTGGCTGCGACCAATCCATCCTGGCGGCCCTACTGGGATCAGGGACACTGGGTCTATACGGACAGCGGCTGGTACTGGGCCTCGGACTATTCGTGGGGCTGGGCGCCATTTCATTACGGACGCTGGAACTTGCATCCGTTGCATGGTTGGCTCTGGTATCCTGACCGCGTCTGGGCGCCCGCCTGGGTCACATGGCGAAGTGGTGACGACTATGCCGGTTGGGCGCCATTGCCGCCCGGAGCGTATTTTGATCTGTCTGGCGCGCTCGTCTTTCGCGGTCGGCACGTGGGGATCGACTTCGACTTTGGCTTTGATTGGCACCACTTCAACTTTTGCCGGGTCCGGGAATTAGGTGATCCAAGGCGGATTGGCTTCCGACGGGATGACGATCGGCGGATGGCGTTTCGCCGGACCACGGTGATCAACCATTATACGGTGAACCGCACGGTGGTGGACAATCATTCGGAACTGCGCGTGATCAATCACGGGATCGATCCGGGCCGCGTCGCAGCGGTCAGAGGACGCCGTGTCGAAACGATGCACCTGGAAGACATGCGAACTCCTGCTCCGAACCACGCGCACGAGCGAGTGGACCGGGATCGCAAGACGATGGAGGTCTATCGCCCGCACTGGGGCGGGGACCGTCACTGATTCTGGTTAAGTGCCGGGTAGATTCGACCGCCGCAGGCGCAGGCTTGCGGCGGTGTTGTTGAGACGTCACCAAAGTCAGCACGAGAGCCCGCGGGGTTCCGCCAGCGGACGCTGCGAAGATGGGATCGACCCCCGGTGTGGGCCATCGGGCGTATCTGGTGACGGATTGGGGCTGCGGCCTCAGCATGGTTTCGTCAGGGACTTAATGTAGGCCCGCCAGCCGCCGAATGGTGTGATTTCCTTTTGCCCTTCGCAGAGGAAAGGCTCCGCCAGCACTCCCAAGACTTCCTTCCCATCGGCCAGCAGAACTTTGCCGATGGCCAATCCGGCCGGTTCGTTGAGCAGCACAGAGACCAGGCCGTCCGCGGGCACGGACCAGACTTCTACCTCGATGGGAGCGCCGCCACTGCGAACCCGAATCATGCCTGGATGCCGGTCGTGAATGGACCACATCCGATAGCAGGCGGCGGTCTTCGCCTCGTGCTTAAATGTCGCACCGGCTTGCAACAGGTTTGGGTTGAGCTCGAGACCGTGCATCAAAGTGCCGTTCACGGCCAGCAACGGGTTTTGCATCGAGAAACCGGGTCAAGGAACGGTTGCGGCTGACGGATTACTAAACCTCGCCGACGCTTCGTAAATGGCCAGGACGATGCAGCCGTCGTCGCTGGTCACGCTGTGCGCGGTGCTTGGCGTGTTGATCATGAGGGTCCCGGCGGCGGCCGTGGAGTTCTGATCGCGTTGGGTTCCGTGCAACACAATGATATGCTCAAAGCCAGTGTGCACGTGCCAGGGCACCTGGCCGCCCGGGCGAAAGCGAATGAGGGCGGCGGAAGGGCCGCTCGATCCGTCCCCATAAAGCCGGTGGATCTCCACTCCTTCATGAAACGGTTGCCACGGAATCTGATCTTGCCATTGGGCGATGCGGAACAGGTCGTGCAGTTCGAGTCGTTGGAAACGGGGCGTTGGGTCGGGCTCAGGCGGAAGTGCCACAATTGCGAGGTATCTACCGGATCGAGATGGGTGGCGTCAATTTTTAACCGAGATTACTCTGCGGCAAACGATGGCAAGGCTTCGGCGGGGCCATGAGAGGCGGGTTGGGAAACCTGCTCGGTCACTACGCCGCAACGGGCGCAATAGAGCAAAACGCCCGAGACGGCCAAGTAACTCGCCGCCACGACCGGGGTTTGGGCAAATCCAATCCGTTCGCCATGCATGAATCCGAAGAATGTCAGGAACGAACCGGCGAAAGCGAACCCGGCGGCCTTTTTGTAATCCCGGTCGATCACACAGGCGGCGATCGCACCGAGGATCAGCCCCCCGAGGATGGAACCGCCCCCTAACACTTGGAGGCCCCGGTAAAGAACTCCCTCGGATTTCATCCGGTTGGTCAGCTCGTCCAGTTGCGCGGTACTCAGCGTGGCCACGACCGTTCCGGCGGCCGCCAATGCGCCATTGATCAGCGTGATCGCCCAGTGCGCCAGGTGCGGCACAAGCGAAAGGATAATGGCGGGGGCATGGCGCTTGGGACTTTCTTGAAACGCTTGCGAACCAATTAGCATGGCGATGTAAAGAAGGATTGGAAGGATTGCGACGCTCGGCACGAGGGCAAGCAGAAGGGAGATCGTTCCAAACCAGCAGAGGAGAATGACTGCGATTCCGGTGGCTGCGGAATAGCCGATTCGTCCGCCCATTGCTTTCCAGCCCGGATGGCCGATATAAACCGCATTGATAAAAGGGTTGCCAACCATGCACCCGATCAGGCTGACCACGCCATCCGCAGTCAAGACGCGCACCGTGGGGAAATGGTCGCCGGCGACGGCGGCGCTTTCCACATTGTCGATCGCTTCGACGAGGTCATAGATGCCGAAGGGGACCGCCGTGATCAGCAGAACGCCGAGGAATTCGAACCCGGAAAAGACGTGACCAAAGGCAGGCAAGGGCACGTGGAAGCCAAAGTTCACGAGCGAATCGGACAGGCCTTGCAAGCTCATCCCACCGTAATTCAGACCGAGGGCAGTTGAACCCCAAGCAATCGCCGTCCCGACGGCAATGGCCACAAGGCCGGCCGGAACACCACGATAGCTGACGCCTCCCAGCCAACTCACCGTGATGACCGTGAAGCAGACCAGGCCAATCAGCGGGGTCATGAACATTTCCAACGCCGGACGCATGGAGATGAAGGTCACGGAGACTCCCGCGAGCGTTCCGAGAAGCGCGGCGCGTGGGGTGATTCGGCGAATCACGGGGGCGATCAGCCCCCCGATCATGAGCACAAAGCTTTGGAGAAAAACCCAAGTCAGACCGGCTTCCCACCCTTTGATCGGGTCGCCCGTTTTCAGGCTGATAGGCAACATGACCACGAAGGTGACCACAAACATATGCGGCACGCTGACGCCGGAGGGCAGAGCGCAAACATCGGTGCGGCCGGTCTTCTTAGCGAGTTGATAGGCTAGCCAGGCATAGTAAAGGGTCGATAGGCAAAGCATGAGTCCGGTCGCGGGGAGGATCCGCCCGAAGACAAGCTCATCCGGCATTTTCAAAACGAAGCGGAGCAGGCCGGTTAAGGTCAGCAGATTGACGAGGATGTTCGTCCCAAAGCCGAACAGCGCATTCCAGTCTCCGGGGACCCAGATTCTAGGTTTAGTACTCATAATTTTGTGTCGCAGGGACAGCGGTGGTTGAGATTCAGGTCAAGGCAGAGAGAAGCTTCCCGGATTCGGTGACCCAGCCAAAGATGCCGCCTTGCGCTTTGATCATGCGCAAGCCCATCTCATGGAATTCGGGGAAGTACGATCCGACGCAGTCACTCAGGACCAGGCACTCGTAACCGCGATCATTCGCTTCGCGGACGGTCGTGTTCACGCAGACTTCGGTCGTGACGCCGGTGACAATCAGTTGCGCGATGCGCCTGCTCTGCAGAATGGCGTGGAGATCCGTGGCGAAAAAAGCGCCTTTGCCGGGTTTGTCGATGACCGGTTCGGAGGCGGCTGGATAAAGTTCCGGAATAATGTCGTGGCCAGCTTCGCCGCGAACAAGGATGCGTCCCATCGGCCCCTTATCACCGATGGATGTTTTGCTTCGGCCGCGGCGCTTTTTGCTCTCCGGAAGATCGGAGAGGTCGGGCCGATGCCCTTCCCGCGTATGAATGACAGTGAAACCGAGGGATCGCCAGGCTTTGAGTAGCTTGAGATTTGGCTGGATCGTCCGGCGCAATTGCGAGACATCGTTTCCCAGCATCTCGCCAAAGCCACCCGACTCCAGAAAATCCCGTTGCATGTCAATGATGAGGAGGGCAGATGCCCAAGGGCGGAGTTCGAACGTGTAAGGTTCGGCTTCCACAGAAACGGTCGAGGCGACGTTCATAGTCATCAGTGCGAGCGAGGGAAAGGCCGGGCGGGGATTTCTGGAAACGCGATCTTCTTCGGAATCTTCGGACGCGAGAGGCGCCAATCGTTCTGCGGTGGCATTTGGAGAAGCGGGCGTGCCATGGGTCAGTGTCCAGCCATATGATGGCCGATCGTTTTTGGATCCGCCCCTTGCGGAGTCGTTTCGTAAACCAGTTCACCGTGGGAGATCACGAGAATGCGGTCGGCCAGCGCGATGAGCTCATCCAAATCTTCGCTCACCAGCAACACGGCCACACCGCGATTGCGCGCTTCGGTGATCTGGCCATGAATCGATTCGACCGCAGCGAAGTCCAGCCCGAAGCAAGGATTGGCTGCAACCAGGACCTTGGCGGTCCGAGACCCGAGTTCCCGCGCCAGAACCGCGCGTTGCACATTGCCGCCGGACAGATCGCCAATCGGCGTTTCCGGGGAACGAGTTCGAATGGAGTATTGTGCGATCAGGCCCTGGGCGTGGCGGCGGACGGCGCGGCGGCTGAGAAAGCAGCCAGCGCGGGTCATCGGCGGGCGGTCGAAGCTGCGCAGAACGAGGTTTTCCGCAACGGTCATCCCGGGAACGCACCCATTGCGGAGAGGCTCCTCAGGCAGGAGAAAGACGCGATGCTGGTAAGCTTCGCTCCGGGTCGCGCGGTAAGGTTGGCCGTGAATTTTCATTTCGCCACTCGTGGCCAGGCGTTGCCCTGCCAGAACCTCGACCAACTCGCGCTGGCCGTTGCCGGAAACGCCGGCCAATCCGACGACTTCACCTTCCCGCACGGTGAGATTGATGTTGCGAATGGCGGGGACACCGCTATCTCGATTCGCGCAAAGCCCGGTCAGTTCGACTACGGGAGGCCCAGGCGGCCGGTCCACTTTGGAGACCACTTTCACTTCGCGCTGGCCGCCCATCATCATGGCCGCCAGTTGGTCGGTGGTGAGGTCCTTGACGCGACCGGACCCGGCCAGTTTCCCTTTTCGAAGAACTGTGATGTCATCGCAAAATCCAAAGATCTCGCGGAACTTGTGGGTGATGAGCAGCACGCTCAACGCTCCGGCTTTGACTTTGCCCTGGATCAGGCCCAGGACTTCGTCGGCTTCGGCCGGGGTCAGCACGGAGGTGGGTTCGTCCAGGATGAGGAACCGGCTCTGCAAATAGAGCTGTTTGAGGATTTCCACCTTTTGTTTCTGGCCGGCAGCCAACTGTGAGGCAGGCGTATTGAGATCGACCTGGAAAGGCGCGGTGCGCATGAACTCGTTCAGACGCTGGCGTTCGGATTTCCAATTGAGAACGGCGGGAAAGTCCGGGCGACTGAGCACCAGGTTCTCCGCGACGGTCATGGCGGGAACGAGAGTAAAGTGTTGGTAGACCATGCCGATGCCATAGCGGTAGGCGTCGAAAGGGCTTTGAATTTCGCGCGAATGTCCGTCGATCACGATGTCCCCTTCATCCGCGGGATGGAACCCCATCAGGCACTTGACTAGCGTGCTTTTCCCGGCGCCATTCTCTCCGAGCAAGGCATGGAATGTGCCCGGTGCGACCGTGAGAGAAATTCGATCATTGGCCACAAAAGAGCCGAAGCGCTTGGTCAAATTCACCAACTCCACGGAGAGAGGACGGTTTGGTCGAGGCGGTGAGGGTGGGATTAACATGGATCACTCGACAATCGCTTTGAGAAATGCGCTAGACTCAGCCACCGCCCCGAAAACGCCGCCCTGCATTTTGATCATCTTGAGAGCAGCTTGATAGTTTCCGAAATCGGTTGCGCCGGTGCAGTCGGACAACAGCAGGCATTCGTAGCCACGATCATTCGCTTCTCGCATGGTGGTGTGGACGCATACATCCGTGGTGATTCCCGCGAGGACAATATTCTGGATGCCCCGTCGTCGTAGCAACATGTCCAGGTCCGTGGCGTAGAACGAGCCTTTGCCAGGTTTGTCAATGATCGGCTCGCCTGCGGTCGGTTGCAGTTCCGGGATGATTTCCCAACCCGCTTCTCCTCGGGTCAAGATCCGACCGCACGGTCCGGCGTCGCCGATGCCCGCGCCAATCCGCTGGCTGCGCCAACGCTTATTTTCCGGCAGGTCGGAGAGATCCGGCCGATGCCCTTCGCGCGTGTGGAACACATGAAACCCACGCGGACGCACCGCCTGGAAGACGCGCTGGATCGGCACGATGGGCGCGCGGGTCAAGGAGAGATCGTAACCCATCTTATCGACGTAACCGCCCGGCCCGCAAAAGTCGGTCTGCATGTCGATGACAAGGAAGACCGTGTTTGCGGGATGGAGTTCGCCGTTAAACGGCCAGGGGTAAGGATCTGCGTCGACGTATCGTTTCATGCCGCGGCTTGAGAGGAAAGGATGGGGTTGAGGTTTGAGCCCTCGACGTGGACAGGGAGTGAGCCGAGTTCCAGCAGTGGCCGGAAGGTGCTTTGAATGATAAGGGTGTGGTTCATGACAGGCTCAGGCGTTCGCGCCGAGGGCGCCGGGGACACCTGCGAGCGTTCGTTTCGGGGAGCAGCTCAAGATCATCACTCCTAACGTCAGGATGTAGGGCGAGGCGTTCCACAGGTAGTATCCGGTGCTGACCCCGATGGCTTGGAGAGATGGACCAATCGCTTGCGCACCCCCAAACAAGAGGGAAGCCCACAGGCAGTGCACCGGTTTCCAGCGAGCAAAGATGACCAGGGCCACGGCCATTAAGCCTTGCCCGCTCGAGATCGCTTCCGACCATGCTCCCGGATAGAAAAGCGAGAGATGCGCCCCGCCCATGGCACCTAAGGCGCTGCCAATCGTGATCGCGATAACTCGCACGCGGATGACGGAAATGCCCATCGCCCGCGCCGCCGCGGGTGAGTCTCCGACGGCTCGGACGGCCATGCCCCAGCGCGTGGCGCGAAAGAACCAATCCATCGCGAACGCCAGACCGACACCGGCGATGAAAAGCGGGCTGAGCTTCAAAGCCGCTTGCAGTTGCGGCAACGAACTCCATCCACCCAATGGAAGGCCAGGGAGTTGGGGCGCGCTCGGCTGAATGAACGGTTTTCCAAAATGAAAAGCGCAACCACTCCCAAAGATGAGCAAGGCAATGCCAGCTGCGATATCGTTCACCTTCGGGCGCGAAACCAGGGCGGCATGGAGCAGGCCCAAAAGCGCGCCGGCCATGCCCGCGGCGAGGACGCCCACCCAGGGGCTGCCCGTCTTATAAGCCACGGCATAAGCGCTCATCGCGCCCATCAGGACCGTCCCTTCCAGGCCGAGATTGATCTTTCCGCTCTTCTCGGTCAGACACTCTCCCAAACTGACCAGAAGGAACGGCGTTCCGCCCCGGACAGCTCCGGCCAGGATGCCAATGACAACTCCCCACCAGCCGATGGAATCGCTACTCATACGCCACCCTCCTTGAAGATTTTGAATCGCCCGTAGAGTGAATCGCTGAACAGGATGCAGAGAAACACGAGCCCTTGAAACACCAGGATGGTCGAATCGGGCAATTGAAACTGGCGCTGCAGGATGCCGCCGCTGGCCAGTATTCCTCCCAGCACGATGGCGGCGACGATAATAGGCAGGCCACGGTGTCTGGCCACGAAAGCCACCAGGATTCCGGCGTAGCCATAACCCGCGGCCAAAGACTCGTTGGCTCGGCCGTGGACGGCGGCCACTTCGACCATTCCAGCGAGTCCCGCGCAGGCACCCGCCAGGAAACAGGTCACCAGTCCAAGCCGAGCCACGGGCAGGCCGGCCATCCGCGCGGCACGGACGTTGCCGCCGATGACGCGAACCTTAAAGCCGAACGTGGTATGCTCCATCACAACCCACGCGATCAAGCAGACCAGGAGACCGAAGATCAGGCCGGCATGAACGTTCGACTCTCCTAACGTGGGCAAGAGATGTTCATCCGGGATGGGATAGCTGGAAGGTTTGTTAAGGCTGCTGGGATCACGCAACGGCCCGTTCACGAGATGGTTGAGAATGGCAATGGCAATGTAGTTCATGAGCAAGCTGCTGATGGTCTCATTGACCGCCCGTTGGTAATGCAACAGGCCGACGAGTGTGATCCAAAGTCCGCCCGCGATGATCCCGGCCAAAACCATGCCCGCGAGGGAGAGGGCGAAGGGAGCCGTGGCTAGCGCCAGCCCGGCAGCGATGGCGCCCAATCCGCCCATCACCAAGGCGCCTTCGTTACCGATGACGACTAACCCAAGTCGGGCGGGAAGGGCTGTGCAAAGCGCGGTCAACATCAACGGCGCGGCGCGCACCAACGTATTCTGAAACGAGTACCAACTGCCGAATGCCGCCGTGTGAATCGCCCGGAAAACGGCGATCGGATTCGCGCCTTGCGCGGCGCAAAAGATGCCAAACAACGCCAAAGCGACCAGAACCGCTCCCACAGGCAAGGAGACCGCTTCCAACACGGGTCGCCAGTTCCGCGAGGGTGGGTCCGAACTGGCCGCAGCCGCCTCGGTCAGAGAACTCAAGGCCGCGGCCTCGGTGCTGGGGACGGGATTCGCCATGCGCGTGTTTGGGTAGGGATTGAGACGGCTAGCTCTTCGTATTGCCGATCACTCCTTCGACGAGCCATCCCATCGACTCCAATTCGAGGTCCTGTTGCTTGAATCCTTTTCCGGCAGGAAGGATGGTTTTGCCTGTGTTGTCTGTGAGTGGGCCCTGGAAGATCACCATGCTCCCGTCCATGAATTTGGCCAGGGCCGCCGCCGCGGCTTTGCGGGCGGTCTCACTCACCGCGGGACCGAAGTCCGAACATTTAACAAACCCTTCCTTGAGTCCGCCGCGCACCAGGTGGGGAATGGTGCCGGCCGCCAGGGTTTTGCCTTGCATCACCATCTCCGCGTATTGGGTGTAGACCTTGGACCAGTTCCATTCCGCACCGGTGAGATAGCCTTTGGGTGCGAGCTTTGAACCATTGGCGTGGTATCCGCAAACGTAAATGCCGCGGCGCTCAGCCGTCTCGAGAATGACTTTCGGACTGTCGACATGACACGTCAGAACATCGACTCCCTGATTGATCAAGCTGGTGGCGGCCTCAGCCTCTTTGACCGGCATCGACCAGTCGCCCGTAAAGATGACTTGGACGGTCGCTTTGGGATTGGCGCTGCGAGCTCCGAGCGTGAAGGCGTTGATGTTCCGCAATACCTGAGGGATCGGCTTGGCTGCGATGAAACCCAATTTGCCAGACTTGGAGGTGTAACCGGCAGTGATGCCGGAGATATAAACGGCTTCATCAATGTAACCGAAGTAGCTCCCGACGTTCTTCGGGTGTTTGCCTTCGGTATACAGTCCGCCGCAGTGCAGGAACTGCACTTTCGGGTATTGTTTGGCGACTTTAAGGATGTGCGGATCGAAGTAACCGAAGGACGTTGGAAACAGGATCGCTGCGCCATCCAGGTTGATCATGTTGCGCATGGTCTCCTGCACCGCCGTTGTTTCCGGGACGCTCGCTTCTTCGACTGCTTTGACCCGCGGACTCTTCTGCACGCCAGCAGCGCCTTCGGAATGCGCCTGGTTATATCCATAATCGTCCTTGGGACCGACATAGATGAATCCCATCTTGACCGCGTCCGCGCCGGAGGCGTTTGGACCGAGCCAAGGTGTGGCGAGAGTTAGGACGGCGAGGAGAACGGAGGTAATCGATTGCCTTTTCATACAATGAATTTGGATGTTTAAATTGTGAGAGAGGGACTAATTCTAGAAAAAGACGTTGAATCCACCGTAAAACTGCACGGTCTCGCGGACGGAGTGCCCAGGCGCGTTGAATTGCTGCATGCCCCGGAGGTTTTCGTCGACGAAGTTCATGTATTTGAACCCGGCGTGAACGCCCCAGCTCCCAAAACCTTGCGGCACAAATTTGAGGGGCATGCTGCCTTTAACGCCGAGTTCGTAAAGACCGACCGTCGAAGCCTTGTCGTAGTACTCCCCATAAAAGTCCTTGTTCGGGAGAAGCACGCGACAAGGCGCTTCCAGTTTCAACCCAAGACCTTCGAAGGTGTAAGACGGATCAATGCCGACATCGAAGTAATAGCTCGAAGCAGGTCCCTTTTGATTGAGGAACACGATGTAGGGAACTCTCGCGGCAGTCGCCTTTTCGTCCAACTCCTGCCAGAAGCTCACGTATGGATGAAGTGCGAATTTCTTGAGAAAGCGGCTGTCGTCATAGCCCAATTTCACTTCCAGATGCTGCGACGTCCCGATATCGAGTATCTGCATGGCGAACGCGGTGTAGGTCACGTCCAGTTTGAAGTCCTTGGCGAAGGACATCGATATCCCCGCGATCGGATCGATTTCGACGTAGCTCGTTTTGGGACTGCTGCCGAAGGGAGCGTGCACTGAAACGCCATCGCTGGAGAAATCATTCCAAACGCCACCCACGAGCGTGAAGTCGTTGATGAACGAATCGCCGTGATAAAGGTTGAGCAATCCCAAGGCCAACCATTGGAATGTCAGGCCGTCGTTATGAACGATCATTCCGCGCGGAGTGAGGTATTTATCCGCAAATTCAAAATTCGAGACGGCGTGGAACCGCGACGGTGGGGGCGGCGCGGGCGAGGCAGCTTCCTCGGCAAACACGGTTGCGGAAAGAGAGAGCGCCAGCGCGACGGCGATAGGGCTGCTGCGAAGAATGCGGTTTGAACGAGCAGGGCAGGGAGTGACGGGACAACTTCGATTCATCGGGATCCTTTGGTTGGGGGTTTATCCGTTCGGGTGTTCGGATTTCCAATCGATTCGAATGGCCTTTAGCTGCTGCCGTGCCACGGGTTCTCCAATCCCGGAATGCCCCATTATCAAGGCTTTTCGTGGCCTTGTTAATTTCCCTACCGAATTGAGCGTGTTTCAACTGTCGCCGGTGAAACACTTGAAACACTTGAGGTTCCAGCCGGTTCCCGAATCGCTCGAGAATGAAGACCTGCGAGCGGTGCGGTAATGTTGAATTGTTGATTGGGACTCTCAAGGCGCGGGGGCACTTGAGGTCGGATTGGGTTCGCTGGAACTCTCTGTCGCGAGTTTCCGGTAAATGCGCGTTCGATGCACTCCAAGCAGACGCGCCGCATCGGCAATATTTCCTCCGGTCTCCTGCAAGGCGCGCTGAATCAAGAGGTCTTCCGCTTGCGCGAGGTTCAGCGGCAGATCCGAAACGGCGTCCGTTTTGATGCGGGCTCCGGTCGCTGAGATAGGCTGTTTGCTGCTTGTCTGCCGAAGGTGCAGATAAGCTGGCGCAATCGGCGTGCCGTTACTCTCAATCAATGCGCGTTCGATAATATTCCGTAGCTCCCGGATATTGCCAGGGAACGGATAGGCCGACAGAACCTCCAAACTCTCCGGACGGAACGGAGGGGCTTTAATTCCCATCTCGGCCGCGAAAAGCTTTAGAAAGTGCGCCGCGAGCAGGGGAATATCTTCCACGCGCTCGCGCAGCGCGGGGGTCTCCACGCGGTAGCGGGCCAAGCGAAAATAGAGATCCTCTCGAAACGAGCCACTCCCAATACGCGCATCGAGATCGGCATTCGTGGCGGCCAAGATGCGCACGTCCACGGTCTTTGGTTCGACGGCGCCGACAGGCGTGACCTGGCCATCCTCCAGAACGCGCAGCAACTTTACCTGGAGTGAGGTCGGCATGTCACCGATCTCGTCCAAGAACAACGTGCCACCGTGCGCCAATTCGAAGTAACCTTTGCGGTCGGACACGGCACCGGTAAAAGCTCCTTTAGTATGGCCGAACAAGAGGGATTCAGCGAGTTCACCCGGGATAGCGACGCAGTTCACGGGAACAAACGGAGCTCTCGCCCGTGCGCTGCCGAAGTGGATGGCGCGGGCAATAAGCTCTTTCCCCGTGCCACTTTCGCCAGTAATGAGCACGCTGGTGTTGGGGAACAAGTGGAGCCGCTGAATATCCGCGACCATGCGTTGCCAATGCCGGCTGGAGCCGACCAGTCCCGAGAGGTTGCCTCGTTCCGCTTCCAGCCCCGAGAGGCCAGCAATACGCTCGTCTGCGTCTTTTAACGCTGCTTCCACATGATGACGCCGCTGCACCTCCGCCCGTAGTTCGTTAGCTTGCTTTTCCAGGGCGTGGTTCTTCGCCATCAATTCACGGGTTAGTTTGCCGAGGCGCAGGTGGGTGGCCACGCGGCTGAGAATCTCTTCAGGTTGAAACGGTTTGACGACGTAATCGACCGCGCCGGCGCGGAATCCCTCAACGATCCCGTTCACATCTCCACGAGCGGTGATAAAGATGACGGGGATGTCTCGCGTCACGGCGTGCGCTTTCAATTTTTGACACGTCGCAAACCCGCCAAGTTCCGGCATCATGACATCTAACAGAATCAGTGCGGGCTGGGCGCGCTCCGCCACTTTCAGCGCCGCCACGCCGCTGGATGCGGCCAGGATCTCATAGCCGTCGACTTCCAGAACGCCGGTTAACACCGACAGATTGTCGGCGACATCATCTACGAGCAGGATCTTCTCAGGCGAATTACTTTGAGTGTTCGGTAACGACATGCGCAGCAGGAGAGCCGGAGAGACTGATCGTGGGCACGACGACGCGACAGAGCAGTCGCTGAATGCTATCCATATCGTAGCTGCGCATCAACCTCCTGAGGTGCTCAGCAAGACGTTCCGCTTCCGGGCCGAGTTGCTGCAAGTCGCGCAGGGCCGACTTGAGCGCTGTTGTGCTATGGAGCTCTGCGGCGACGATCAACCGGCTGGACAGACTCTCGGGGAGAACGATCGGTTCCATTTCGGGCGCTTCCGCGAGGGATGAACTGTCATCGAGGTTCGCTTCAGGCCCAGGCGCTAGGAGGGTTCGGTCAGAGATCCGTGGGAGCGGTAGCGTGAAATGGAAGCGGGAGCCAATCCCGCGCTTCGAATCGAGATCAAGCCGCCCGCCCAATAGTTCGACCTGTCGTTGAGCGATGGACAGCCCCAGTCCTGTGCCTCCAAGATGCTGTGCCCCTTGCCCTTGGTGGAACGGCTTGAAGACGTGCGGCTGTTCTTCGGGCGGAATGCCCAACCCCGTGTCGACTACTTCAAAGTGGACCTGGTCGCCAGCACCGCCGCGAATGCGAACGAAAACCGCTCCCGCTTGGGTGAATTTGACGGCATTTCCGATCAAGTTAATGAGCACTTGGCGGAGTTTTCCTTCATCCGTCCGGACAACGGTGCCATCAGCACTCTCCACCCCGATCGAAAAACGCAGTTTCTTTTGGGCGCAAAGCGGTTTGAAAGTGGATTCGAGGTAACGACCGAGTCCCCGCAGATCGAAAACGCTCGGCGCCAGTTCCATGCAACCAGCCTCAATCTTCGCCAGATCGAGCACCTCGTTCACGAGCCCCAGCAAGTGCCGACCACTCGCGTGAATGCCTTGGATGGCATCTTTGGCGTCCAGGGCCAAACTTGCGTCCCGCTGCATGAGCTGCGTATACCCCAGGATGGCATTGAGTGGCGTGCGAATCTCATGACTCATATTGGCCAGGAAGTCAGACTTCGCCCGGTTTGCCGCCGCCGCTACCGCCTCCGCCTTTTGGCGAACAACGACTTCCTCTTTCAGCGCGAGATTGACGGCTTTGACTTCGTGGTGGCGGCGTGATGCCGACTCTAAATAAGCCGTGGTGAGCAAGGTAAACGCCAGACCTGCCGCTAGAACAAACCACGACTGGCTCCGAAGTGGGTCAGCCTGGAAATGACGGTTCGGTTCGTAGGCGACAGCCCAGCGGCGGCTCGGGACTTGGAGCCATGTGAGTTGCCCAAGACGGGCTGCATCACTATTGCCGGCGATTCTAGCGCTACGGACCGATTCATCATGCAACGCGACGTCAATTCCTTTCCGCTTGAGAGCAGCCAGGGCTTCGCCGACAAGATCCGCGACGCGAAATACCGCGACGGCAAATCCGACCAGGTTCTCTGGAGCCCCAGGCGCTCCAGGCGCATCTGCGCTGTAAACGGGTAACAAGACAAGCACTCCGGTGTCTTGTCCAGAGCTCTGCGTCAACCGCACAGGCGCCGTGGCCACAATTTGGCGCGTCCGCCGCGCGAGCTCTAAAGATTCGCGGCGGCTTGCGTCGGACAAAAGATCGTAGCCCAGAGCGGTTCGATTTCGCTCGAGAGGTTCAATTAAGTCGACCGGCACATACTCGTTTTTGTGTCGGGCGGCGACCAGTTGGCCAGAACTGCTAAGTTCAAAAATACGCCGTGGACCAGCGCCGGATTTCTGGAAGCGCTGCTCAAAGGCCGAACGGTCATCCTCTGCGACGAGGGGATTCCAGGAAATCGCTTGGAGCTCCGGTTGTCTGGCCAGCGCGTGTCCGACGAAGCGATGAAATTCGTCTGGATCCAACCGTCCACGGGCCTGATGTAGCGCTGCAATCGAATGCAGAACTTCAGTGGACCGGAGGATGGTGATCTCGAGTTTGTCTAACTGCTCACCGACGAGTTTAGCGGCCTCGTTTTGGAGCGCGCGCCGTTCCCACTGTCCGACCGCCAGGAAAGCAAAAAGGGAAAGGAGCACTCCGACTCCAAAGACGCTGCTGATCCAGAGTCGAGCGAACGGGAACTTCGGGATGACGAATCGACGCACCAACCTGACTCCGGGAGCACGTTGGTTGCCACGCCCGAATCCAGCGCTTGCTCTGTGCATTCGCTTCAAGCTCAACGATTCTCGAGGATCAGCCGAAAGCTTGACGATGGCACCGCGCGATTCCTGGTGGTCTAAATTGACCATTCTGATCAAAGCATCGCTCTCCCTCCGGGATTTCCAGCCATCCGGATGCGTCGCCTTGTCCGGATTCGGCGATGCCGGGTAACATGTGTTGGTGACCGAGATCTCTGAGCTGGATCTGCTGTGCGACTTTGCCCAAAGGCAAAGCGAAGCCAGTTTTGGCGAATTGGTCCGACGCTACCTCGATTTGGTTTATTCTACGGCGATGCGCCTCGTGGCGGACCCACACCTGGCGCAGGACGTCAGCCAAGCGGTCTTTGTGGCATTGGCCCAACAAGCGGGACTTGTGGCGACTAAAGTGGCCCAAGGGGCAGCGCTTTCCGCGTGGCTCCATCTGACGACCCGCAATCTGGCGGCGAAAACCGTTCGGACGGAAGTTCGACGCCGTGCTCGGGAGAAGGAGGCGGTTGCTATGCATGAGGTTTCGGACGACGATGCCGCGGCAGCCTGGGAACAAATCGCTCCGCATTTGGACGGCGCACTGGGAGAGTTGCCCAACCCGGACCGAGACGCGCTTCTCCTGCGGTTTTTCGAACGTAAATCGGCCCGCGAAATTGGTCAGCGTTTAGGCATCAGTGAGGAAGCCGCCCAGAAAAGGGTTCGGCGCGCGTTGGACCGACTGCGGGACCGATTCGTGGCGCGCGGCACAGTTCTGCCAGTCGGCGTGAGTGCTCCGGCGCTGGCGGCCATCCTCTCGGCCAAGACCATTGAGGCCGCTCCGTTGGCGTTGTCTGCTGGCATTGTGAAGGCCTCGCTTTTAGCGGCATCCGTCGCAACGTCGACGGCCGTTGCTCCTGGTTCGATCACGTTTCTTTCTGCTCTCGCTATGACTAAAACACAAGTTGCCGTGCTCTTAGCTTTGGCTGCCGGACTTGCCGTTCCGGTTTCCGTTCAGCAATCCGCCCTGGCCTCGGCCCGAGCTACTCTCGCTGGGACACCCGCAGTCGCTGAGCCAGACACCGTCCAAGTCCTGACCCGTCCGGGCTCGGGAAGAGCCCGTGAATCCGCCGCGGAGGAGCTGACTCGCTTGCAGCATGAGGGTGACGCTTTGCGGCAGCAATTGGCGGCGCGCCGCGCGCGCGTGGCTGCACCCTCAGACGCCAGCGGGCCGGCGCCTGGCACCGTCCTTCTCCGTCCAGGCGTTTCGGCGGCGATTGCGGACTTGCACTATGCGGGAAACGCCACGCCCGAGGCCGCACTTCAATCCATCCTTGCTTATCGTCGCGACGGGGATGTAGACGGGGCGTCCAGCTTGATGTTGCTCTCACCAGAGAAAGCGCAACAGTGGAGCGAAATCTTATCGATTCCCGAGCAGCGCCAGGAGCTCTCTCAGGAGATGGTGGCGCAAATGTCTGGGGTCGTCCGGCAATCCGTCGTCAGAATTGATGCCCAGGGCGTTGCGTCGGCCCCGGAAGAATCGCTCAAGATCCCAGAAGCTCCCGCCAATCAGGCGACCGTGGAGATTACCGAACGTGCAACTCTGGACGAGCGTCGGATTCAGCTCGTGCTGCACATCGTCCGAGGACACCAAACCAACACGGAACATCTTACGTTTGGTTTGACTCGCACCGGCTGGAAGGAGATTCAATGATCTCGCCATCCCGAGGTTTCTGGATTGGCTTGGCCGCGATACTATTGGCCGGGATTTCCATTCTTGTATATCAGCATCGAGCGTTGGAGGAAGTTCGAGTCATGGCGCGTGAAACGGGCCATCGAATGAGTGCACCGTCTCCGTCTGACTCAACGCGCCGCGAGAAGACGAGGGAACAAGAGCGCGTGCCAGCGGAACTGATTCGCCTGCGGAGCGAAGTCGGCGCGTTGCGTCGCGAGCTGAGGGATGCCCAGCGGCCAAGATTTGACCCGGACGAGAGTGCCCAGGATTGGGACCTAGTGCACAGTGGACTGAAACCTTCGGCGCAACCAGGATTTCAATACTTCAGCGCGATCACCAACGCCGGAAACGCGACACCGACGGCCGGACTAGCGACGTTCAACTACGTGATGCGCAATCAGCAACGCGAACCCTTGACCGAGACGCGCATGAAAACGATCTGGGATGTGCCGGACGACTTTGATTCCCCGGACGCGCGTTACTCCATCGACTTGGGTGAAGGCATGGGCAACGAGGTCGGGTATCGCATTGTCGAACAAACGCAGCTCAGCACCAACGAAGTCCGGCTTACTTTGGAATACGAACGCCCGGACGGGAGCTCCTTCCGCCGCCACCGCCTCCTCGTCGAGCGGAACGGAGTTTGGCGCGTCAAGCCAGCAGGCCTGACGCGTCCCGACGCTGCCCAGTAGGCAGTTTGAAATGCCGCGCTTTTGGGTGGTGGCCTACAGGGGCGCGAGCGTATAGGTCAGAACGAGGTTGGTTCCGACAATCTTGAACCCGGTGATGACCGCGCGCGCGCCAGACTGGCGCAAGCGGAAGAATCCGCTTGTCCCCACGATCGGGATGGTGATCGTTTGCGCAGCCGTATCAATCGTCGCGCTGCCACTTGCGGCAAACGGATCCGTGATCTTGGAGATCGATTCGACTTGGATTTCGGCGCTGGCTGGGACGGAGACGAACGCTTTGACAGCTGTCGGAACGCTCAGGTCGTTGATCAACGTCTTCTCTTCTGTATCCAGGTTGACGGAGAACCATTCCACGTGAGCTGCTCCGCCGCGTTCATACCAAACCAGGCGGAACGGATAGAGCCCAGTTTGAGGAACCATGAAGTCGACGGTTTCATCCGCCGGCCCGCCGTTATGAAAGGCAAGGGCAGGGGTTGTGTTGTCGGTCAAAGAAGTGCCAGCGACTAGTTTGTAACCGTCATCACAGCGAACGCCAAACCGGTGAATGCCAGCCGTAAGTTCGAGGTAGGTCTTGACCTCCATGGCGATGTCATCCGTTCCGTTCACGTCGGGTTGCAGGCCTGGGATGAGGGCGTCGCCCGGGAAATATCCATCGGTACTGTCCGGTCCTTTGTCCGAGAAGTTAATGACTGAGACAATGTCGTTGGTTGAATAGAATGCCGGGATCTTGGAGTTGGCGCTGAGTTGATCTTCCGCGCGCCCAAGACTGTTCTCCAGACCTTCAGTTCCCTGAGGCGCTTGCACCACGTGCACATTGAATCCCGGATCGGTGCCAGGTCCAGCGCGGCGATTGGACGCCAGCAGAGATTTGTAAGTCAGGACAAAGCTCCAGCGGTTCGTCTGCAGCACATCTTCGTTATCGCTGAAGACCAGTTGGACGTCGTTGGTGGAGTTGGATGCCGGCAAGGGAGATAACTTATAGGTGACCGTCGTTTCTGTGGTTGTGTTGGTAAGGGCCGGTGCGACGACTGTTCCGTTGACCTGGAGAACGATGGTGTTGGTCTTTACCGACGTGTCATGGTTCTGGAGCGTCGCGGTAATGACAGGAAAAAGGCTTTCCAGGACTGATCCCGCTGCTGGTGTCACGCTGCTGACTGCCGCCCTTTGTTTGCCGACGTCTTCGGAAGGGATGAAGATCAAGTAGTTTTGAAAGATATCGCCGTCATCAGGCTCTGGTGTGACTTGCCGAAGGCGTAGCGTTTGTTTTCCCGAAAGCTTAACCACGACCTTGGACTGCCCGAGCGCGTCGGTCAGGGGAACGTTGCGGAACTTGCTCCCGGAGTTGAAGCCGAGGAACGAACCGAGGACAGTGGTGGTTTGATTCGGTTGGGCCGGGTCACTGGTCACCAACTCAAGGAGAGCTTCACCATGAAGAACGTTGAAAAGAGACTCTCGCAGGTAAACCTCATAGGAACCGGCGGGAAACGTCCGGGTGTAGTTCACAAAATCGCCGGCCGCCATCTCGCCGATGTCATAATCAAAGATATCACTCGCTGCTCCACCTGCGGCGGAGAACTTCTGGCGGGCAAAGTCCAACGTCACCTTGGTGCCTACCGGATCATCGGAGCGATAGGGGAAATTGTCACCGGTAACCCGGCTGTCATGAAAATCCACTTCCGCCACCCCAACTTGACCGCGATACCCAGCGGGTGCTGGATTGTCGATAAACTGGCCCGAGCCAAAGTTGTAGTCTTCCGCTTCGATCACATAACGGCTCGACTGGAACGTGTCAAAGTAGCGCGTAGTCGCGTTCGTGACACCGTCGGCATCAACGACCCGAAACGTCGCTTCGTAGTTCGTATCGGGGAGCAAGCCGGTCCAAGTGCCTGTTCGCGCGGTGGCGGAACCTCCGAGGACCAACCCGTTCGTGGATGTGTAGGTCGTGCCGTTGAGCGATAACGTAATCGCGCCATCGACAAGCGCTTTGTCGTCCGTGACTTTAAACGAAATCGTCGTCGAGGCCGGCAGGAAGTTGGCAAAATCTTCCGGCTGAATTTCCGTCCAAACCGGCGGCGTATTGCCGGTCGTTGGCGGCGCGGCCACCCGGGCGTTGTCTAAAATTACTTCGTAAACTTCGGGTCCACCCGCATCAAAATCTTCGTATTCCATCAAAACAAAATTGCCCCGCCCGAGATAGGGCGCTGCTGGATCGTCCTTGCCATCGCTCAGAATGTCCGCAGCGGGAGTGTCAATGAACGTTTTGTCGAACAAAACGGCATTATTGTTTTCTTTGTCGAGAACCTTGGTTTCGACGATCACATTGCTGCCTTGGCCCGTGAGAGTTAAGACCAACGTGACATTCTCGTTCTTGATCGCGGGGGTCGGGTTCTCGTTGTAGAAATACTTGTTGATCCCTTTGGTGACGAGAATATCGGTCGTTGACTTGGCGATGGAATAGCCAGCCAGCGCGGAGACCGACGCTGTTGTCGGGATCCACGATAGAATGGCGAAGGAATCTTTGCCATTGCCGCTGATCAGATCGACGCTGAGTTCGAGCTTCTGTCCGTCGGAAACTTCATAGGTTTGCGATGTCTTGGTACTCGCGAAGAACAAGGCTTGGCCTGCGGCTGGAATTTCGAACTTAAACTGGCCGTTGGCCTCGGTGCTTTGACCGACGCCAAACGAAAAATCTTGCCAATCAGATTTGGTGTTGTCGTTAAAGTCATCGAGAGTCGCGTGGTCGAGCACAAAGGCTTGCGCGTTGTCCAACACGACTTCGTAGACATCGGGTCCACTGGCGTCGAAATCCTCATACTCCATCAATACGAAGTTACCTGCCCCCAAATACGCGGCCGCTGGGCTATCGGTGCCGTCGCTGAGGATGTCCGCGGCAGGCGTATCAACGAAGGTTTTGTCAAAGAGCACGGCGTTGTTGTTGTCTTTATCCAGAACCTTGGTGTTGATGATTACACTCGTTCCGGAAGCCGTCAGCGACAGGACGAGGGTCACGTTATCATTCTTGATCTCTGGGGTTGGGTTCTCGTTGTAGAAGTATTTGTTGATGCCCTTGGTGACGAGGATATCCGTCGTCGATTTTGCGACGGAGTAACCTGCCAGGCTGGAGACAGAGGCCGACGTCGGTATCCACGAGAGGATGGCGAATGAGTCTTTGCTATTCCCGCTCACCAGGTCCACGCGAAACTCAATCGTCCGTCCGTCCTGTAAGGTAAATGTCTCGGACTTCTTGGTGCTGGCGAAGAAGATGGCCTGGCCCGCGGCTGGTATCTGGAAGGTGAATCGGCCGTTGGCCACCGTACTTTGACCCGCCCCAAAACTGAAATCCTCCCAATCCGTCTTGGTGTTGGAATCGAAATTATCGACCACCCGACCCCAAGACGGAAGCGGACCCAGGTAAGTCGAGGCAAGACAAGCGACAAGCGAAACCGCCGTGCGGAACTTGAGTTTCATAGTTTACAACAGGATCGTCCACGGCACGACCGTGGCGCGGTGTTACTAGTGATTAACGGTGTTGCCCATTGCTTAACAACTCCGCGCGACTCTGGCGAGGGGGAAATTCAGTGGTCTGAGCGGGCGTTGGTGTGCCAGTCGCCGCTTGGCTAAAGGAGAACGGCCGGTTCAATCCAGAGTCGTCCATCGTGACAAATTAGGATTGGCGACCGGCCGGGAGTCGTGCTACGAAAAACCGGTCGGGACGACCTTCACCCGTGGCGGGTCGACGGACAAAATGAACCAAATCTGCTGAACAACCAGTGTTGCGCTGGGTTTTAGTTGTTATCACCGCGATCCTGGTGGTTGGATATTTCCTGCTCGCCCTGGTGGGCAACAGTTTCCGCCGATCGTTCGGCGCCTCCGAGCTCGGCGCGCTGGTCGTGGGCGTCCCATTGCTGGTAGGCGGGTTGATTCTGGCGACCCTCTTCTGTCCGACGCAAAAGTTGCTTTTGCACGCCACGGCGTTAGTCGTTCTGCCATTAGTTGCCAGCTGCCTTTGGTTGATGAAAGAGAGCGTGTTCACCGGAGGGTGCGGGCTCGCTTACTTCGGAGCCTGGCTGGTGTTCTATTGGCTTTGCCTGAGCAGTCCTTCGACCGCGCGGACGTTGAATGAGCCGAAGGCAACGCCACCGGCCAGCCAGGCCAAAGGCGGTGGGAATGCGGGAGAACCTCCTCGTGGGACGTTCGCGCCATGAGTCGCCTTGTCTCGTTTATCCTGGGCCCAGAATCGGTGTTGCTGCTAATCAGCGCCCTGGTTTTCTGGTTTTGTGCGCGTCATAACTCCGGTGTCGGGCGCGACGTGGAGCTTCTGGAGCGACTCTTGATGGTCCTTCCGTTCATCGTGGTCCCGTTGGCTTTTGGGTTTGGGATCGTGCTCGCGGTCGCGCTAGGCATCGTGGGCGGGATTTGGTCGTCCTTCCGCCGCTGAACGCATACCTCAGGAATGGCTCGGACGGAGTCAATGACACGAACAAGCACTTTAGCTGAAACCTCATGAACGTCCCAGACGAGCATCGCCGCGAACTCGAAGCGTTCCCACCTCTCTTGCGGGCGTTGGTGGACGCGGAACTTTCCGCCGGCAACGATATTCTCGAGATTGGCCACAGTTTTCCCGCTCCGCCTGCGGGCGCTTACGCAAAGTTGGCGCGGCCCGTTTCAACGCGTCCGCGGGCCGAGGGGGGAGGGCTGAGGTTCCGCGATTACAACAGTTCGAGTTACTCGGGTGAGTTCACGGACGCGAAGGGATTCTATTTTGTCATCGAAGCTCCCTTGCCGCCACCGCCCGAGCTGGACATGAACGCAATCCGAGACGCTGTGAATCGATCCTCAGGATTTCGACCGGTGCCTCCCGTGGCGCCCTTGCCGTCGAGTTTGCCACCTGCGGTCGAGTCTGAATGCGCGGTGGCTCGATTCGAACGCAGCATGAACATCGATTACGAGAAATGGCACGAAGGAATCGGGTATGACTTGGATTGTTTACGTCAGGCCTCTCCCGCGGAACGAAGGCAGATCGAGCAACTGCTCACGCGACGCCCGCCGAGCGACTGGCGCGATATCGAAGCATTAGCCGCGTTGGATAGCGAACGAGCGCGGAAGGCTTTACGCGCTGCCAGTCAGAGTTCGGATTCGGCTCTTCGGATGGCCGTGGTGCGCTTTGCGCCGGACTTGGTTTCGAATCCACAGCGCGTCAAGTCGCTGGTTCGGGCTTTGGAGACGGCCGAATTCTACGGCGGACTTTCGGAGGCCTTGAGCGAAGCGGAATCATTGCATCCACCGAAAGTGATGGCGGCTTTGTTTCATGGCACCCTGGCTCGCGAGGGAGGGATCGCTGTGCATTTTGCGGCGATGTTGACCTATCTGCATGGCAAAGCCTCCAGCCGCTTTGATTGGGATCAGCGCCCATTCTTTTTGCGATTCAACACTCCGTCGCCGGAAGCGAGACGAGAAGCGTTCATGGAGTTATGCCGCCGGATCGAAGTGGATCCAGAACCTTACCTCAATCCGCGTCGGCGCGCGTCTTCCAAAACCAAGCGAGCAAGATAAACCTCCGATTAACTATGGGGGGGCGTTCGACCGTGGGGTCAAGCGACCCGGTGGCGGCGATGTTCCAGTCTGACTGCTAAGGTTAATAGATGGCTTGTGAGCGCTATCCAAGAATCACGCCGGGGCTTCTCCGGTGCGAAATCTCCCTCTTAAAACGTCCGCGTTAGTTTCGCGAAGACGCTGCTGCTCTCTTCCTGGCTGTCATCCACGTTGTTGAAGACTAGGTAAGCAAATGTCCGATGCAGAAACTCCCAGCCGTAGATAACACTAATGTTATGGACCCCGCTATTGCGATGCTGCAGCGAGCTCTTGATCCACATCGTCTTCGTCAAATAGAGATCGAACACGATCCGGTTCAACCAGACGACGTCATGGACGTGGGCCGGTTTGTCCTCGAATCGAATCACGAACTCGTAACGAATCGGCAGCCGTTCCCACGGTTTGAAGGGTTTGCCGAGTGAAACTTCGTGGTAGTTGATGTCTTCGAAGACCCCTCCCCCCCAGCCGACGCTCGCGGAGCGCCATAAGTCCGACGCAAAGAGCGTCAGGCCTGCGCCCGTGCGCCGGTTATGGTAGGGCGCGTGATAATTCTCCTGGTGGTTCAGGCGCAGCGCCAGGTCATTGTGCAGCAAGGCCTGACTGTAAACCCCGTGATCGCGGATCGAGACCTCGCCCTCCCGATCCAGAAAATAGTAAGTCTCGTAGTCGACCCCTAGCTCCTTGTACCAGCGCTTGTCCGATTTGCCGAAGTATCCACCGGCAAAGGAAGGCCCAAAGATATTGCGCCGCGGAATGAACCCTAACACCGGGTTGAACTCTTCTGTGATCCCGCGGTAAGTCACGTTGAAATGCCAGGGGTAAAGCTCGTAAAGGAGCGATGCTTGTCCCAAAAAGTCGGTATTGTCTCGCGTCGCGCCCGGAGCCAGCCGATCATCCGCCCCGGCGACTTGCCAGCTGATCCGCCAAGCGTCTGTTAAGAAGAAGTAAGCGTCGGCAGCCACGACTCGGGAATGGGCCCCGTGCAGTTCCGAATCGGCCACGTAATAACCGATGTTCGATCGGTCTCCGACCGGTTGCACCACGCGCAACACCGAGGAATCGCCGCGGTACGTGCCGTCGTGCACCACGTCGCCGTAGACATTCAAAAAGCTGAAGCTATAACCCCCGATTTGTCCGCTGGTGTTCAATCCCGCGTCAATGTCCGTGAAGCGGCGGCTGTAATAGAGTGAGTTGGGCATCCGGATCAGCTCGTCGCCCTCGCGAAAGAAGAGGCGTTTCTCGGGCAGGAAGCGCTCTGTATCCCGGAGCTCTATCGTGTCGTCGTCCGCTTCTACCTGCCCGAAGTCGGGCCGCAGGGTCAAGGCCGTGGTGATCGACGGCGTCAGGCGGAAGCTCACATCGGCGCCCGTGCGGAAAGTTGTATCGATGTCATGGCCAAAATCGGTTCGTGAGCTGACGTAAGGCGTCACTTCCCAATTCCGGTCGAAGAGACTTCCCGCGAGGTCCAAACCGGTGAGATGACCGAAGTGCCGCGGCTTGTACATGTCTGTGCTGCTAAAACTCCAGAAGGTCAAGGCATCCGTCCGGCGCAATTGGCGCGTGATGTTGAACCCCCAGATCTGTCCGTTGCGTCGCTCATAGTTCAAGATGGAGAAAGGGATCTTCATCTCGAACACCCAACGATCCGCGAGGATTTTGGCGCCGAGTTGCCATTCCCCGGACCAACCGTAATTGAAAACCCCTGAGGGACCTTCATTGGCATCCGCGCGGGTGCCTAGCGGATTGGCGAAGAAAGCGTATTTCATCCGATGGGTATGGTGCGGGTCCATGTGAACTTCGACCCAATCATCCCCCGTGAAGGCCCGATCCTCGCGTCGTTCGGAGGCTCGGAGCTTGCCAATGTCGCTATCGAGACACTCCACCGCGATGTAAAGATGCGTTCGCGTGTACGCGACGCGGACGAGTGTCTGCTCTTGCGCGAGCGTCTGAGTACGGTGATCAATGAAGCCGGTGCCAACCGGGCAGCGCTGCCAGAACGGCTCGTCCAGCACTCCGTCCGCGGTGAGATCTTCCGTTACGGCTATGGCCTGGAGGGCTGGGACCGGTCGGGCGAGCTCGTTCGTGTCCGCTCGAACGCTCCAGAGCGCCAGTGCCAGGAGGAAAAGACCGAAGCTCGTTGAGTGAAAGGCCAGGATTCGTGCCAGACCGGTGCGACTCATGCGGTAGGGGCCTGCGCACGAGCAGTGACGCTAATGGCAACTTTATTGTTGATCGAAACAAGGGGGCTCACGCTCGCTGCAGGATGCCAGATTCAACGCGGAAGAGGATGACCTGAATCAAACAAACCAAGCGACTAGGGCCGGCCCGACCGGGCCACCGGACGCTTTTGGATGCCGGACGCACCATCGGCCTGGGCGCGATCCAAAGCAGGTCCCTACCAACTCGACGCGCCAACCACAGCGCATCTTTCAAAATTTCGACGAATATATGGGTCCGAGGCGATCGCGGGAATGTTCGGGCTCAAATCAACTCTGTTTCGAACGCAGCGTCTCGTCGAACCACTGGGCGAAAAGGCGTATGTCCCAATACATCGTTAGCCATCCATGTTTCTTGCCCGGCCGCACGATCACCTCCACGTTCCGCCCCAGTTCGCGCGTTTGCTGAAGCGCGTCGCTTGATCGGGGGGCACGAGTGTATCAGCGCCGCCGCAAATGATCAAAATAGGCGGAGTATTACTCGTGATATGATAGATCGGAGACAAATCGGCTCCGATGACTTTCCATACCGCCAGGTTCGTCGATTGCGGCCCGAACGCTTTCGCGAAACTCTTGGGCGGCCCTCCATCCCCCAGGTTTTCCGTTGACGCGCCGAGGTTGAGAAGGTCGGTCACAGGGTAAAAGACGGCGGCCGATTGGACCGCACCGCTCTCCTGATCGATCGGATCTGGAGCGTCCGGACGGCCCGGAGCCCCGCGAGTGGCCAGCACCAGGCTAAGATGACCCCCGGCACTGCCGCCGACCACACCCATCCGCTTGCTGTCGATTCCGTAATCCGCGCTGTGATGGCGAACAAACCGAACCGCGCGGCCAACATCCTCCGCAATCTCAGTCACGGTCGCTTCCGGTTGCGATAGGTGCGACACAGGAAACACCGTGTAGCCATGCCGTAGCAAGGGGGCAGCAATGAACGCGCGAAAACTCTCAGACTTTGGTGAGCGCCAGCCGCCGCTCAGCATGAGGAGGACGCCCAAGCCATTAGGCCGTGCCGGTCGGATGATATCAAAGGTGAGGTCGTGGCCGTGGCGCTGGGTATACACGATCCCGCTCGTTCGAGTGTGGGTTGGATTGAAATACCACCAGATCGCTCCGATGCCCACGGCCAGAAGGAGTGCAACCGCCAGTAGCGTTCGAAGTCCAAGCCAAAGCAGCCGTCGAGCTTTCACGGTTCGAGTGTGGCTGAGGTTAAGGCGAAACGGCAAGCGCAGAGGGCAATGAGGGTTCTCGTCCGTAGATAACAGGGATATAACACGGATATAACAGGGAAATAACACGGGTACAATCCGTGTTAAAGGCTTGTTGAATCCATGTTTAATCCGTGTTATCAGCGAATCATGAGCATCTCAGCCGCGGCAGGAGAGCCCCTTGCCGCTTTGCCCCAAAACCTCCGCCGCCTAACGGAACAAACGAAATAGGTGGATCGCCAGGGAGTTTTACCGCACCTCTTTCCGGGCCAAAGGCCCAACTCCACCGTAGCCGTGGGCAGAGCGAAGCGCCGCCCACGGTTCGCGTCCGAATGAGAATACGCGCTGGAAGCGCAGGCCAAACCTCTCAAACCTGCCGCCCAGCCGCAGCCAACAACGAGTTAGACGAGGTTCCTCGACCAGAAGGCAACGAAGCTAACGAAGCTCAATCGAAGGCACTCGTGTCGCGTCGAAGGCCTTGGCGGAGCGCCGACGACACGTCGCCAAATTCGAGGCGCGTGCTCGTTTCCGCCAGGTCTTGGAGTGCTGGAGCCCTCTCCAGTTTTTCCGCTCGAGCGCACCGATGGAATCACCACTCCCTTCGTCTGGCCGGAGCCAAAGCCGGGTTCAGACAAAAAACGCCGTCCGTTGTGCGGCCCACCGGCAGGATTCGTCTAATGACACGAACGGCGATTTGCGGCATTCTGGTAGCGCTGAGTTCGGCGATACCAGAGTGTGCCGCCGCCGGACGCTCTTTGGTCGCGCATCCGGTTAATGAAGATTATGAAGTTGAACCCTTCTCCAATTCTGCTGTTGCTGCTGGCCATTGTCACCGCGCGAGGCGCTAGCACCACTCCAGACTTCGGCCCGAACGTTTTCGTCTTCGATCCTTCAATGACCAATATCCAAAGCCGGATCGATGCCGTTTTCAGCCGGCAAGAGCCGAGTCAGTTTGGGTCCAATCGGGTCGCTTACCTGTTCAAGCCGGGCCACTACCAATTGGATGTCCAAGTCGGATTCTATATGCAGGTGAGCGGTCTCGGACAAAGTCCGGACGATGTGACCATCACCGGCGCGGTGCGCTCGAAAGCGCGTTGGATGGCCAATCACAATGCCACCTGTAACTTTTGGCGCTGCGCGGAGAACCTGGCGGTGATCCCTTCCGAAGACGGCGGCACAAATATTTGGGCGGTGTCCCAAGCGACGGCATTACGGCGGGTCCACGTGCGCGGATCGATGAACCTTTGGGATGGCGGTTGGTCGAGCGGCGGTTTCCTGGCTGACTGCAAGATCGACGGACAAGTGAACTCCGGTTCGCAACAACAATGGTTTTCGCGCAATGCCGAGTGGGGGGCCTGGAAAGGAGGTTCCTGGAACATGGTCTTTGTCGGGACGATGAATCCTCCCTCGGGAGCCTGGCCCGAGGCGCCGTACACGGTGATCGAGGAGACGCCCCTCGTTCGGGAGAAGCCCTTTTTGTTCGTGGACGCCCAGGACCACTACTACGTAGCGGTGCCGAGCTTTACTGGGCGCGGAACACGCGGGATCACGTGGTCGACTGGGTCGACGCCGGCCAAGGTGATTCCGATCGAGCAGTTCTACCTGGCCAAGCCGGAGTTTGATACGGCGGAGAGCTTGAACGCAGCGCTGAGTTCAGGGAAACACCTGCTTTTCACGCCGGGTATCTATCGCCTGGAGAACTCCCTCCGTGTCGCTCGTCCCGACACGGTCGTGCTCGGCTTGGGTTACGCGACGTTGTTGCCGGTGCACGGGACCTCGGCACTGGAGGTGGCGGATGTTGACGGGGTCAAGATTGCCGGAATCCTCGTGGAAGCGGGGGCGACGAACTCAAGCCAGCTGATCCAAATTGGGGAGCCAGGCAGCCGCAAATCGCATGCGACCGATCCGATTTGCCTCTGGGACATTTTCTGTCGCGTCGGCGGGGCGCAAGCGGGGAGCGCGTCGTGCATGATGGTTATTCATTCTCAGGATGTGATCGGAGACAACTTTTGGCTCTGGCGCGCGGACCATGGCCGAGGCGTTGGCTGGTCAAAGAATCCGAACCGCACCGGCCTGATTGTGAACGGCGACAATGTGACGATCTACGGGTTGTTCGTCGAGCATTGCCAAGAGTACCAGACCGTCTGGAACGGGAATGGCGGACGGGTCTACTTTTACCAATCGGAGATGCCGTACGATCCGCCCAGCCAGGACGCCTGGCGGCATGGGGAGACGGACGGTTACGCTTCCTATAAAGTCGCTGACAGCGTGACGCGGCACGAAGCGTGGGGGTTAGGAGTTTACTGCGTTTTCTATGCGGCACCGGTCGTGGCAGAGAATGCGATCGAAACCCCTGCGGTCCCTGGCGTCAAGATGCGTCACATGGTCACGATCCGCTTGAACGGAAAGCCGGGGAGTGGGATTCGGCATGTCGTTAACGGCCGGGGCGACCCTGTGATTACGACGCGCAAGGCCATCGTCGACTAAACCGACAGCGGCCCGTCGTCGGCATCTGACCGGCGCGGCAGCGGGAGGAAACGGTGCGAGTGGACCGGAGTTGAAGATGGGTTGACGGGCGAGACGAATTGGAGGCGCTGAAGTCAGAAGCAACACAGCCGTCGGTGCATGACCGTAGTTGGTACCGGGTAGATCTGAGCGGTCGCCCGCCCAGACCCCCCTAAGAACCGTACGTGAGAGTTTCCCCTCATACGGCTCGAGCCTCTGCAAAGACCGACCTCAGCGGAGGTGATCCGGCAATCAGGATGAGAGAGGAGACGATCGAGAGACTGACCTATCCTGCCTCGACCGAAAGGTCCGAGTGGAACTGATGGGATAGGTGCGCCAAGCGAAGCATCGCCGTTTCTCGAAATAGTCTGTATAAAGAGGGTCGTAAGGGTTGGCGGCTCCTCGGACCTTGATATGGTGTTGGATCGTGGTCTGGGCTGCGCGGTAGACTTTCAGCACGCCCGCCAGGCCTTGAGGGTTCTTAGTTCGAACCGAAAAGGCACCGGTGGGATCGGCGGAGAAGTAGCGCTTGCGAATCCAGGTAGAGGATTTGTTAGGATGTTCTCGGCGCGCCCAGCGCCGGAGCATCGCGTGCACGTAGAAGTCTACTCGTCCAAAGACGCGTTTAGAGACGACGTGCCGATGATAGTTGGCCCACCCTCGGAGGAGCGGATTGAGTTTGTGGATCAGAGCGGCTGCGCATTGGCCATGATTGTGCTTAATCCGTTCCTTGGCCTTTTCCAACACGCTGCGGACACTTTGTCGAGTTGGTTTGATCAGCAGTTTCTGTCCGTATTTGCGGATATTTTGCCCGAGGAAGTTAAATCCCTCGGTGAGAGGAGTGATCACGGTCTTTTCCTCGGAGAGCTGGAGTCCGCGCTGGGCGAGGAATTGAATGACGGCTGGTTTGACTTTCTGCTCCAGGATCTCCTTGCTGGCGGCGGTCACAATGAAGTCATCCGCATAACGGATGAAGTTGACCTTGTCGCGCTTGGGATCGATGGCGGCCCGGATCGTGCCTTCCATCCCGTCGAGGGTTAAGTTAGCCAGCACTGGGGAGGCAATGCCGCCCTGAGGGGTGCCAGCGGTGGTGGGGAAAAGCCGGTTGTTTTCCATATATCCGGCTTGAAGCCATTGACGGAGAACTCGTTGGTCCATAGGGATGTTTTGTCTCATCCAGGGTTGCGAGATCTGATCAAAACAGGCTCGGATGTCGCCTTCGAGAACCCACTGTGGTGAGGTGCGCCTGGCCAAAACAATGAAGCATTGCTTAATGGCGTCGGCGCACGAACGGCCTTCCCGAAACCCGTAGGAGTTCTTGTCGGCACAAGTCTCGGCGATGGGTTGGAGGGCTAGCATGTAGAGGGCTTGGAAAGCGCGGTCCAGAATCGTCGGAATGGAGAGCGGCCTTAGTTTGCCGTTCTTCTTTTTGATGTAGATACGCCGAAGCGGCTGCGGTTTGTAACCGCGTCGCTTGAGGAGGCCGATGGCGGCCATCTTTTGTTGATTGCTACGCCACACCTTTTTGTCGACCCCTGGTGTGCGGGCTCCCTTATTGGTGGTCACTCGCTGGACGGCCAAGAGTTTGGCCGAGCGTGAGTGCGTGAGAATCCACTGCAAAGCACGGGCTTTGCCGTAGTGTTTTTCCTTGATTGCCTTTGCAATACGCATCTGCAGTCTTCGGACCCGTGCTCGGATCTGATCCCAGGGAAGGGATCGCCAATCCTGGCTCTGGGTCGAGGACGCACCAACTGACCGGTGAAGATCAATCGTCATTTGCTTTTCCTCGGTGATGAAGATTCTACGGATTCTCCTGCAAAGAGAGACCAGATCGACGTGGGCATATCCGGTCCATTACAGACCGGCCTTGGCTTGTTCGATCCTCTCATTGCCGCTTCCCCTGGGCTTGCCTTACGGTGGGCCTGCCTTGGACCAGCCAAGGCGGGAATGAATGGCGGCTTTTCCACGTTCCACATGAATCACAGGACGGGTTAGGCCCACTCTATACACCGGCGGTGCAGCATTCGCGTCGGACTAAAAGTCAGAGTCCGAACCTGACCGCTTACCATTTTGGTCCAAGCCTTGAACAGCCTCGTGTGGCTTGTTGAGACTGACGATGCTTGCGAGTGTGAGACTTCTTTGACCCTACCGTCCGATTCTAGCGCCGGGACCCGGAGTGAGGCTTCCAGGCTGGCTACATTGTCTAGGAGGCTTCGGACCTTTGGCAGTGACACTGGTCGCCCGCCAAACGCCCGCTCCCATAGAATACCTGCTGCGAAAAGCAGGACCGGATCACAGAGAATCATGTCCGGCAGCGATTTATGTAGTTCATAGTTCATTTCTTACTGACCGACGTGTCGCGAGACTTTTTGTCACCTTGCGGTTGAAGAATTTGGGAACGGGCCGTTCCCAAAACGGCCAGGCAACCGCGATTTGTCTCACACTCTGTCCGCAATTTGCGGACAAACCCGCTCGCCCCACCTACCGGAGCGGTGTTTCCTACACCGCTGGCAGCCTCAAGACAGCCTGTAAACGGCTTGCTCACAGCCTCGCGACGCTGTGACCAAGCTGTCAGGGAGCCGTGACCAGCGAACGACGAAGCGCGCACGGCCGGAATCTGGCTGCGATACCACGGGCCCTACCTCATACGGTGCTGCTAGTGAATTTTTAAGAGACCTTAGTTATGGCGCGTCAGCGTCTTGGAGTGCGCCAGACCTCTGGCGCTTTTCCGCCCAGACTCGTCGGTAACCCCGCATATTTCTATTCCCCAACAACTTCCGTCGTAATCGTAATCCTCCTCGTAATCATAATCCCCCCACCTTCGTCGCTCTTCGTCCCGCCCACCGCTGGGCGTCACCTCCAGCCAGAGCTGTCGATCGAGGGTCTGCGGCATCGCCCCAAACGCGCGCCTTAGCAGCGCGACGGAATCCAGGAGCAATTTGCTCCTGGTATGTGAGACATATCTCTGGCCAGTCGCTCCCTCTCGGGTGGATGGCTGAATACGTTCCGCACGCCCAGACGCGACGACGCCAAGATTTCTTAAGAAGCGGAGCACTGCTCGCTTTTCCCCCTGCCGGAGATGGTCGAGACCTTGTCGGCTACGGAAGGAAACCGTGGGTGTTAGTCCTCATGATTGACATAAAGTATTGGCGGCAGTAGGGAGGTGGTCATGCCCAGGCAACTGGATCTGGAATATTCGGAAGCGGCCTATCCGTTAATGAACCGTGCCCCTGCCGGGCCGATGCGGCCCGGCGAGAGAGGAATTTTAAGACGGTTTGGGGCCAGCGTTATTTCAAAACGCGCTGACACGGTTATCTCACGGGGTAAAGCCGAGGGTTTCCCAAGCGCCACTCGCCGTGGTGAGTATTTCCAGAGCGCTGTCTCGGTCAGTAACGGGTCTGAGCCGGTCTCTCAGGGAGTAACCGTCACAGCAGTGGGCGGAGGATCGACCAATACGGTCCCGGGGAACCTACTCGTGGCCGGAGCGTCGGAGAGCTACAGCTACGACACGGACGGCAACCTGATCTCGGACGGGCCCTGGACTTACACGCGGGACGCCGCGAACCTGCTCGAGGCGGTGCCATCCCAAAGCACAGTGCCGACCTCTGCTGTACGGAGCCTAAAGTTTGAATACGACACCCAAGGCAGGCGAGGATCGAAGCAGATCTACACTTACAACAAATCCGCTCACGTGCTCCAGGGGCAAGCGAAGTATGTTTGGGATGGCTGGAACTTAGTGGCGGAGTTTGACGGTGCAGATGCCCTCATGCGGGCTTACTCCTGGGGAACGGGCCTGAGCGGCTCGATGCAAGGGGCGGGTGGGGTCGGAGGACTCGTAGCTGTGTCGGCAGGCGGGACGATTTATTTCCCAGCGTACGATGGGAATGGAAACGTAGTGGCCTACGTCAGTGGAGCGAGCGGTCAAGCGTCCGCGCAGCACGAGTACGGCCCCTTCCGTGAAGTCATCCGCGCCACCAGCTCGATCAGCCCAGCGATCCCCATCCGCTGGTCCACCAAATACACCGACCTGGAGACGGATTTGGTTTACTACGGCCACCGTTATTACAACCCCTCCACCGGACGGTGGCTATCCAGAGATCCCCTGGGTGAGATTGCTTGTGCCAATGTTTACGGTTTTGTTGCAAATGGCCCGATAGATCAGTGTGATCCGCTTGGACTTGTCAGCATCTATTACGACCGCACTGGAAAGGAGATCGGTCGTGACAATACCTGGTGGCCTTTCGAGACAAAGTACATCGAAGGGCCCCATGGACCCAAAAACTGGAATTGCCTGCGCTTCTGGGAGGTTTGGAAATACGACAGAGATTACCTACCCGGTGCATATTCTGGCATAGTCGAAGACTTCGAGCCGGAAATGCGGAAGTTTGTTGACCGCCACAAAAAGCCGCCTGGCTGGCGTCCATCGCTTCTAACGCGCTGGATGCTGCTTGCACCAGATTACGTCAAGTCCTTGCCGGAAGTCTTGGCCAATTCCCCAACGGGGCGTCCGTGGGACTATAAGCAGGATCTGGACGTGAACAAATGGTATATTTACAAAAACAAAGCTTACCTTCGAGATTCCATCGGGAATATTACATGGGGCGCGATAATGAAATCGTTTGGATGGCCAGAATTGCTCTCAAAAAAGGGCGCCGGCGCCTTCCAAACGTACGAAGATATAACAAATGACAAATTCGATGTGGCGAAATTTCTTTCGAACATCTGGAATTTCGGAGATGACCCGAGGGACTCTCATGCGAGAGAGGAGGGCTATGCGTTTTAGTGCTGTTAGTTTCGCGGTTCGGAGCCTCGCCAATGTTTTTATACTGGTGTCTCTATTGCTGCCAGTGGCTTGTGATTCGGAAGGCGCTAAGCCAGCTTGGCATAAAGAGGTTTCGCAGGTGCGGTCAAAAGTTGAAAAACTAGGTAAAGAAGTTCACCTCGCCCAGTGGATCGAGTTTGCGGATAAACTGCGGGATAATGTTCTCACCAAACTATTGCTGATTGACGGAGCCCAGGGTGGTCGGTTGATAGTCCGCACAGGTGATCACGCTTACCATGCGAGTCTTGAAGAACCGATCAAATGGGAAGAGACCCTGACTTCCGCGGAAGCGGATTCCCTCACGAACAAGGTTCAATCACTTCGCAAAACTTTTCGAGATTTGGGTTTGGTCGGATTCGAGCGTAACGAAGACAGAGAGATTGTTTCCCTGTATGTAGAACCAAATGTCGTGCTGGTCGTCCTTCGTAATACGGCAGGGACCCAAGCTCAGCAAATGTTCGAGAGATTTGCCGAGAAGGGCCAGGACCCTCGAGGAGATATCGTAATCAAAATCAGTCCACGGGTGTATGGGAAATCCGAGCGTCGCTGAGTGGCTCTCTAGCCTGAATATTTCATACCCTGACGTGAAGAGGCCGAGATTTGGTCAAAATGGCCACGGTCGTGGCGTCAGTGGATCCAAGTCTGTCGACGCTTAAGCTCTACTGTCGCCACGACAGGTCACTGCCGGTCAGTTGCTTGTGATGTCGTTAACGTTAAGATTCGGCCTTGCGCTTGATTTTGAGGGCTCAAAAGGCGCCGTATCGCAGAGACGGTCAACGCAATGATCGGCGATTTTCCTTCGAGCTGCGGGTCTTTGGCGTAGGCTACAGAGCCGTGAAGCTCTCGATGGCATCGCCGCGTTGTCCGCCGATCGAACGTTCTCGCCGCCGTCGCGCGAAACGAAAATCACTGTACCGGGTTTTTCCAGATGCAATAACAGGCCACCGTTATTACACCCCCTCCACCGGACGATGGCTTTCCAGAGACCCAATGGGTGAGCCGGGCTTCGAGTTATCCGCAGGAAAACGCCTTAGGAAGGTGGCCGGGGGTGTTCTTCGAAGTGGTTCATTTGGAGCGAATGAGCAAGCAAATCTGTACGCGATGCTCGGGAATGATGCACTCAACTCCTTTGATTTCCTTGGACTCGCTTGCGGATGCGGAGTCGATGTCGGCGACGCGTTGGTAAGGGCTCGTCAAAACATGACCGATCGGTTCCACAATCTCAGCCGAAAAGACCAGATAAGCGCGTGTGAGCCATACATCCTGGCGGCACAAGGCATAGGCGATCTGATAACAAATCCGAGCGCCCTCGAACGGGGTTCTAAGGGTTGGGATTTGTGGGCAATGACATGGGGATGGAACGACAATATGAAGGGCAAAAACTCCGGCGCATGCCCAAACACCGTTACCATTGGAGGGAGGTGCTACAATGCATGGGACGCGAACTACTACTCCTTTGGTGTAATTTGCAGCCTTTGTGGTCTGGGCTATACCGACATTAAGGGGATCGTGGATTGGTGGAAATTGTCCAATCCGACGAAGTGGCTCGATGATTGGCAAGCTGCGGTCACGTTTGCTCAATATGGATACATTGGGGGCGACTCAGGCCCGGGATTTGTCAGCACTAAGCAAGACCTCAACAAGACGTGTTCGCCCTCCATTGAGAAGTTCTCTGGAGATCTCATGTCAACCTGGCCTAATGCGTCGATTACTCGCTAATTCCTATGCGCAGCTTCTCGATCATTATGATTGTTCTGAACGGCCTCCTTGCGTTGGGCACTGTAGCCGTCAGTCGGCAATTTTACGCTGGCGTCGCTTATCCTTGGAGCTATCGGTACCTGTTTTACTGGTTCATGTTCGCCGCGCTTCCTCTAGTTCCAGTTCTAGCAATTGCAGGCCTGCAATTTGCAGTGCAACGGAAATCCTCTTTAAAGGCCTTAATGTGGATTTACGTCGTCGGCTGGACACTACTGGCGATCCTTACTGTCGTAACGAGCAATTCTCGGCCTTGAGCCGCAAGAGTCTCCTGTCGTCAAAGCAGCGTCGTCCGCCGATGGGAGGACCGCGCCGCCGCCGCCGTGCGAGCAAAAAACCCTTGTACCCGGGTTTTTGCGGTGTAGTATCAGGCCACCGTTATTACAACCCCTCTACTGGTCGGTGGCTTTCCAGAGACCCCATCGGGGAAATTGGAGGGCGTAATCTCTACGGCTACGTCAGTAATGACCCAGTCAATAGATTTGATCCTCTAGGAGAGCAGGAGAACAAAGACTGTAAGTGCTGCGAGTGTGCTGTCGGAATCAACATTACGGACATTGAGGCAAAGCCCCACCCCATAAGCCGTTTTCCTGGGCATTTCTTCGGCGTCGATATTTACTTGGAATATCATCCCAGCGATCAGGACCGATTTGCGACGCTTAAATGGGAAGAGAAAACGAATAGGCCCCCTAAGCGTTACCAAGATCTGGGTGCCAAGCCGGATCAGTGGTATGACGTTTACGCACTCGATCCGTCGTTAGTTCACGACAACTGGAAGAATCGTGCCAGGACGTGTAGTCCTGCGGTCGGAAGAATCGTTCAGGACTACGATTGGCCAGCGGCCAATCCACAGCTCGGCAAGCGGGTTCTTCATATTCGCATTACTGTAGTGAACCCGAAAGACTGCAACTGCGAAAAGGACTCAGTCAGCGCCACGGTGCTCCAAGTCATTGATCCAGCGGCTACCCCCGTTGGGAGCCTTCAAACTCCAGACCCGACTCCAAATTTGTGAGGGCCTCATGAAAACTTTGCCCAAAGGCTTACTGGATCGCGTGTTATGGTGTGCGGTCACGGCACTTCTGGTAGTGCTTTGGTCTGGCTGCAGTTCGCAACCGGCCCCTTCGGCAGCGATAAAACCAGCCGAACAGCAGCTGGTTGCAATCGGCTGGGTCCGCTGGGATTTGCTTCCAGAGCAGACGGAAATCCATGAAGTTCTGGCAAAGCACGGCATTGAAGCATCGTTTGACGGTTCCAAGGTTTACGACATTTGGGTCGACAAAAACCAGGCCAATCGGGCTTTGAATATCCTCAAAACGAATCGCCTGATTATCGAAAAGAAAGTTTTCCTGCGGACAAATGAGCTTGGCCAAGCAAAATGATCTCTAGCGCAGCAGGGTGGCTTTCCAGGGACCCAGCAGGAGAGGAGGCGGGACTCAATTTGTACGCCTTCGTCCGTAATTCTCCTGTAAATGCTCACGATCCGCTGGGTCTCGCGGAGTCCTGCACCAGCATCTGTTGGAAGGTAAATGAGTCCGATCCACTGTCGCGGGAGAGGGGAGGAGGTGTCTATTGCTACAAGGGTCAAATCTGCCCTTGCGTGCTCGGATTTGGAGCATGGCTTCCCGAGACGCTATGCCCGGAGTTCGACGAGATTATCCGCAAGCAAGAGAGTGAGCATATTGCGGAAGTCGTGCCATGTGACGCTTGTAGAACCGTCGTCTACCCACCGGATTTCCGACCAGATGTCGACCGGAAGGCGAGCGAATGCGCTAAGTACCAGCAGGATTACGACGCCGTTAAACAACTCCTTGCAAACGGCGGTGCGAGCAGCCCTACCTGTCATAAGAAGATGGAGGAGTTTCTTGTCTACGAACAAAAGGTCATGAAGCAAGAGGGGTGTCGACAGAAAGGTGCCCGATAGCCATAAAGCATTTATGCGTGTTCTTCTCTGTATGGCTCTTTCCGTCTGCATCATGGGGCTCGGCTGCGCAACGGGAGGGGCGGTTCGTCGGCACGCTGGCTTAGACAAGGAAGCGGCTGAGAAGATTGCACTGGACGCCTTGAGGGAACGTGGCTTACCGGGAGAGGCTAAATACGAAGTCGTGGCCGACAGAGAAGAGAACGAATGGGCGTTTCGGTTCACGTTCGAACAGGCAACACCGGGCAACGCGTTTCGGGTTTGGGTGACCGACGATCGAAAGGTAACGGTGTTCCCACTCTACTGAGGTTGTGAGTGACCGGGTCGTCGATTCGCTCGTGGGCTTGCGGAATAAACTCACCGGCCTATGACCGCCCTCGAGATCCGCGACGCCGCGCAGCCACGGGCAGTGCCATGCCCGGGAGCGTCAAGAGGGCTGATTCTTCTTTTAGCTGCCGCTGGGGGACGTAGGCTCTTGCCCGTGAGTCTGCTGTTGTCAAAGCAGCGTTGTCCGCCCATCGGAGGCCCGCGCCGCCGCCGTCGCTGTGCGAGCAAAAAACCCTTGTACCCGGGTTTTTGCGGTGTAGTATCTGGCCACCGTTATTACAACCCCTCCACCGGACGATGGCTTTCCAGAGACCCGATTGGGGAAACTGGGGGTAGGAACCTTTACGGTTTTGTCAACAATGACCCAGCTAATAAGTTCGACAAGCTTGGTGAAAAGTGCTGCCTCTTGACTTGGTTGCCAGGGAGCAGAATTCCCGTGCGTCCTTATATAACGCTCTACGGACACAGCGCGTTGAAGTGCGATAACAATACCTACGTCAGTGCTTACCCGTCAGGAAATGATATGGGGACTAGTCAGGTCGATTGGCACGCTTCTCCGGAAGTTGACATCGCGAATCTTGGTACGCCCAGCAGCACGATTTGCTCCGATTGCATTGATGAAGGCAAAGTTGCAGCTTGGTTTAAGCCGCTTTTAGCAACTCCGCCGAATTACAACGGCCTGAACGCGAATTGCGGGAACTACACTGAGCAGGCGATTGCCGCCGGACTTGATCCCGATAAGCAGAAGAAAACGCCTTGTAAGTGCACTCTTTTGTCTGTGTCCATACTGACCGACCTGTTGAACACGACTGGCATGACGGCAACGATGCCTGGGAATGTGGCGGACGCGTTGAAAGCATTAAACGACAATGGGTGCAATCGGTACAAATGCGTGACCTCGGTACCTGGTTCCGGATTGTCGTTCTAGCGCAATCATGGCCTACATCATCCGAGTAATGGGGGTCGTGTTTCTGCTGAGTTGCTTGGTGGCTCACCAGATTTTTAGGCAGGACCCGTGTCTGAGCGTCGAGGCAATCGTGAACCCGACTGGCGAGAACGCCCTGGTTTGGAATCCCGCTGGTCCGGGCCATTATTTCCTCTATCTTCGGTGCGATGCTGGAACGGTATCGCAAGAGATTAGGGAAAACTTCATGAATTGGCAGATTGGTCCTAAAGCGAACTGGGCTGCTAGTTTGAGCATTTTGACAAACCGAAACCTATGCTTCTCACAAAATAGTCTGACGTTAAAGCCAGCTATTAAATCAGGAAATGATCTCTATTTCCTGATTGGGGGACCTTGAGTTAATGGGAGGCTCGGGGCGTGTGGAGGTTAAGCTCAGTCCCCGAGAACCATCTCCTTTTGGAAACACTGCTTCAGCTCTTTCGATTCATTCTGGCGAGGTTTATTTGAAAGAGTTATACACTCGAAATGTGCTGTGGCTTGTTGCGGATCTCTTGTCGATCGTGATCAGTATCTTTATCGCGATCGACTACGTGTTTCTACGAAGACCTCGTGATGGCGAAGGGGTCAGGCCCGCATAATGCAATATAGGTCTTGACGCTTGAGGTAAGGCAGGGCAAGTTCTTGGCATGGCGAGAAAGCTGAGGGCTGCAATATCCAGGGGCGATTTACCGCGGCGTCCTTGATGATGGGCGCGGCTGGCTACCGCCGCCGGATCTATCCGAGAGTGGCTCCAATAATCGTGAGAAACTTTTGCAGAACACCGGACATGCGTATCTGCGGGACTGACCCCTACTCCGCCCGGTTCACTTACAATGGGCAGCATCTGCCCTTGAGCCGGGTGGACGGGGCTCTGGGCAGACCAACTATTTTGGATACAATGGTTACCCGGGCAACTCACGGCCGTGACCAACGCGCTGAGCAAACGATGACCTTTGTCTATGACCCCAATGGTTACTTGACCAATATCGTGGGTGCGGTGACCAACGCGACCACGAGCCTGACCTATGACACCTATGGCCGCGTGCAAACGATGACCGACTCGGAAGGGTATACGCTGGCCTTTGAATATGATGCCCTGGATCGGTTGGCCGGTGTCAGCATACCCGGACGGGACCTACACGCAGACCGTTTACAACAAGCTCGACCCGGTCTTGAGCCGGGATCGGCGCGGTCGGTGGTCAACCCGCATTTACAATCCGCTAAGACAGATGATCGCCCTGGAAGATGCAGCCGGACGGGTGACGGCCTTTGACTGGTGCAGTTGCGGAGCGTTGAACGCGCTGACCGATCCTTTAGGCCGGACGACAAGCTGGAACCGGGATTTGCAGGGGCGCTTAACGGCCAAGGTTTATCCGGATCAAACGGAAGTGAAGTATGTCTATGAAGCGACGACGAGCCGGCTGAAAGCGGTGACCGACGCCAAAGGGCAGACGACCCAGTATCAGTATTGGCTGGACGATAACCTGCGCCAGGTGACCTACACCAACGCTTTGATCACGACCCCGGCCGTGGCATTCACTTACGAGAGCGGCTACAATCGGCTGGCGAGCATGGCCGATGGGATCGGCGTTACCAGCTACACTTATCATCCAGCAGGCGGGTTGGGAGCGGGGCGTCTGGCGGCGGTCGACGGGCCGTTGGCCAATGACGTGATCAGCTACAGCTACGACGTCTTGGGCCGGGTGCAGAGTCGCGCCATCAACGGCGTGGCCGTGAATGTCAGCTATGATGCCTTGGGCCGTGTCACGACGGTGACCAATGTCCTGGGCAGCTTCACCAACAGTTACGTCAATGCGACGGAACGGTTGAGCGCAACGAGCTATCCCAATGGGCAGAGCCGCAGCTTTAGCTATGACGCGAAGTGACGAAGGGGTCAGTCCCGCATAATGCAATATAGGTCTTGACGCTTGAGGTAAGGCAGGGGCAAGTTCTTGGCATGGCGAGAAAGCTGAGACTGCAATATCCTGGAGCCATTTACCACGGCGCGTCCTTGATGATGGGCGCGGCTGGCTACGCCGCCGGATGTGTCCGAGAGTGGCACAAATAATCGTGAGAAACTTCTGCCGAACACCGGACATGCGTATCTGCGGGACTGATCCCTATCCTCGCTTGTCGTTCTGCCGCCGTCTTCAGGTCCTTTTCGCTTCTGCCTTCGTTCTAGTCCCTCGCCCTCACACGCCCGCTCCAGCAGGAGGTCCGACTCGAGTGGGAATGAAGACTTGCCAGACCACTCACAGACGCCGATATTTTGCTGCATGAGCATTGCTGCCGAGAAAGTGGCCGAGGTGCTGGCCCTGCCCGAGCAGGACCGAGCGTTCCTGGCCCGCAAACTCATCGCCAGCCTGGACGACACCGCGGACTCTGACGCCGAAACGCAGTGGCAAGAGGTTATTGACCGGCGTTCCGGGGAAGTCGAGGAGGGCCAAGTCATCTGCCGTCCCGTGGAGCAAGTTGTCCAAGACATCCGGAATAAGCTCCATGCGCGTCGTCAGCCATCCTGAGGCAGACGAGGAGTTGGAAGCCGCGGCACTCTGGTATGAGCAACGGCAATCCGGTCTTGGTGACGACTTCCTGGATCAGTTCGAACGCACGTTGCGCCGGATCGTGGCTGAGCCGGAACGCTGGCGAAAGATCCGCGGCGAGAATCGCAAGCTCAATTTCGATCGTTTTCCCTACGCCATTGTTTACAGCGTGCGTGCCGACGCGCTGTATATCAAAGCCGTGATGCACCTGCATCGCCGACCGCGCTACTGGCTGCACCGCCAGCCGCCGCCTTAACTTTGCGAAGGCCAGGCATCTACACAGGGCCAGAAGGTTGATTGTCCTTTTAGCTGCCGCTGGTGGGTGTAAGCTTCTGGCCGTGAGGTTGCTGTCGTCAAAGCAGCGTCGTCCGCCGATGGGAGGACCGCGCCGCCGCCGCCGTGCGAGCAAAAAACCCTTGTACCGGGATTTTCCAGATGCAATAACAGGCCACCGTTATTACAACCCCTCCACCGGAAGGTGGGTATCCAG
>JBGAIN010000064.1:0-40900 GCA_044225505.1 Limisphaerales bacterium | reverse complement strand
CCATTTTGGGCGCAACGAAAGTATAAGGCCTTAGCGGTCACCACACTAGGTCTCCACTGGAGCAATTTGTTCCTGCCGTGTGCGACATTTCGTGAAGCATGACGACCTGGCTTCTTCCGTTTCTCAGGGCGGACTGACCCTCGGAGCCTTCCGGTGACGCGCGATCGCTTTGGCTTGAAGAAACCGTCCTCGTTTCAGGAACCCCGCTGAGGTGTGAAATAACAGTAGGCGGAATGGAGAGAAAAGATCTGATGCGCGCGCAGGATCAGGGCGGGACCGTTCGAGGCAAGGCCGGTCCAAGGCCGGTCCAAGGCCGCTGCAAGGCCGGTGACGGAGCGGCGTTGCACCGGGGTTGACGCGGCAGTGCACCCGGCTTGGTCCGGCTCTCCCCTGGGAGTCGGTCAACAGGCTCCGCGTCCGATCAGCAGCTTTTCGCTGTTTCCAGTGGAAAAGCTTATCTCCCACTGGAAACAGCGAGGAACCCGTCAGCCCAAATGAATCACACTTCGAGAACAATTTGCGGACAAACTGTGAGACATTTGGCCTTTAACCCCAAATCCACCCGACGCCCAGTCCAGTCAGGGAATGGCCCTGCCTTATGCTTAAATACATGACAATGAGTTGCTTGCAAATAGAATCAGCCGTCTGGCAGGCTTGGGACGGCCGTTGACCCGCCGTCCCCAGCTGAACCTGCTCGTTTCCGGGCTAGTTTCGTTTTGATCCAGCTCCAAGCACTGCTATCGTTCCCCGCATGGAAAGTAATCAATCCGCAGAATCGATGTCATTTTCTGCGCGGATCAGCATGGCCTTCCGGCTGGCGTTTGACGGCAACTTCGCCAACCGCGTGAAGGCAGGATTGGACCTTTTGGCGTCCAAAGATGCTAAGCCATTGGTGTCAAAGCCTGTCGAGCGTCCGCAAGGTTCGGAACGAACCCATGCTTCGGGGTTGTTCGTGCTCTCTGCGCTGCAGCGCGAAGGGCGCTTGATCGATTTTCTTCAGCAGGACGTAGCTGGCTATGGCGACGAAGATGTCGCTGCTGCCGCCCGTGTCGTCCACGCCGGATGTAACAAGGTGTTGCGGGAATACTTCGACTTTCAGCCCGCCGTTGGCGGGGCGGAAGGGACACCGATGACCGTTCCCGCGTCATTCGACGCCCAACGGATTCGGTTGACGGGCAATGTCACTGGCCAACCTCCGTTCCGCGGCACGTTGAAACATCACGGTTGGGTGGCGAAAGAAGTCCGATTGCCCGCGATCTCGGAGACGCTCGATGCCCGAGTACTCGCGCCGGCGGAGGTGGAGTTAGCTTAAAGGAGTTCCGGCCTCGGAAACCATTCAGGAGGGAATCATGCGTTCGAGCATGGTTTCAGAGGCGAGTGTAAATTGCTTCAAGGCTGTTGTTTTCATATGTCGCACTATTCGATTGGGATTGATCTGGGAACCACTCATTGCGCGCTCTCTTTCTACGATCTCACGTCGGAGAAAGCTCGAGGGCGGGACGAAACCATCCTGGCCGTGCCGCAACTAAGCGCGCCCGGCACGCTCGAGGAACGCCCGCTCCTCCCGTCGTTTCTATACTTGGCTGGTGAACAAGAGTTTCCTGCGGGAAGTCTGGCCCTGCCGTGGGATCCTGAAGCGCGATTGGTGACGGGTGAATTGGCGAGATCCCATGGCGTTAAGGTTCCCACCCGGCTGGTTTCGTCGGCCAAAAGTTGGTTGAGCCACGCCGGCGTCGATCGCACTAGCGCGCTGCTGCCCTGGCAAGCTCCGTCCGACGTGCCGCGCATATCCCCGGTCGATGCATCGGCGGAGTATCTGCGACACTTGGCCGCCGCGTGGAATTGGCGATTTGCCAAACCGGGCAGCGACCCCAGCGATGCGATCGCCAACCAGGAGATCGTTCTCACTGTCCCTGCCAGTTTCGACGCGGCGGCTCGTGACCTAACGATGCAGGCGGCAGATCGGGCGGGTCTGAAACATCTGACCCTCTTGGAAGAGCCGCAAGCAGCCCTTTATGCATGGCTCGAAGCGATGGGCGATTCCTTTCGGAAACACGTTAAAGTGGGGGACGTCATTCTGGTCGTCGACGTCGGTGGTGGGACCACGGACCTATCTCTCATGGCGGTGACCGAGCAACAAGGCAATCTGGAAATCACGCGAGTGGCCGTAGGCGACCATATTCTCTTGGGTGGGGATAATATGGACCTGGCCTTAGCCCATACCTTGAACCAACAGCTCACGGCGACGGGCAAGAAGCTCGATTCGTGGCAGTTTGCCTCTCTAACGTTTGGATGCCGGCGCGCCAAGGAACAACTCTTCAGCGACTCAAAACTAAAGAAAGCGCCGATCTCAGTCCCCAGCCGAGGGTCCGCGCTCATTGGCGGCACGATCAAGGTCGAGCTGACCCGCGAGGATCTGACGCGCATTCTCACGGACGGATTTATCCCGCGGGTGCCAGTGACAGAGTTGCCGCAGACCGCGCGCCGGACCGGTTTGACGCAAATGGCCTTGCCTTATGCGCAAGATGCCGGGATCACGCGCCATCTGGCGGCCTTCCTCACGAGGCAAGCCCGCGCGTTGCAAGGCTCGCCCGACGCTCCCGTCAAAACTGACGGCAAAACCTTTGTGCATCCCACCGCCATCCTGTTTAACGGAGGGGTTTTCAAAGCGTCGGCACTGAAGGAGCGAGTGATGGAGGTGCTGAACGACTGGCTGCTCAGCGACGGCGGAAAACCCGCGCAGGAGCTGGAGGGCGCAGACCTGGACCTGGCCGTGGCCCGCGGGGCGGCCTACTACGGTTGGGTGCGCCGCGGCCATGGAATTCGGATTCGGGGAGGGACAGCGCGATCCTACTATGTCGGAGTCGAATCCCCGATGCCAGCCGTTCCAGGATTCGAGCCTCCGGTCAAGGCTCTGTGCGTGGCTCCGTTCGGGATGGAGGAAGGCACGCAAGCCGATGTGCCTCCGCAGGAGTTCGGCCTGGTCGTAGGAGAACCCACGCGGTTCCGCTTTTTCGCCTCGTCCGTGCGCCGCGATGATCAGGTGGGCAATCTGTTGGAAGATGCGGGCAACTCGGACGAGTTGGAGGAACTCTCACCGATTGAAACCACGCTGCCGACAGGGTCCGGGAACGGCCAATCGCTCGTTCCGGTGCACCTGCAAGCGGCGGTGACAGAACTGGGCACCTTGGAAGTGCGTTGCCTGCAAACTGGAGGCGAGGGCCGATGGAAGCTCGAACTCAATGTCCGCATGAAGGGCGAGGACCCTGCATGAGAGGCCGCCGTGGGAAAAGCGATTTCGCATGAGTGATCCAACGTATCTAGTTGGAATCGACCTGGGGACCTCGAATTGCGCGGTCGCTTCGATCCAAGCCAGCCAGGGCCCATCCGCGGAGATTGTTGACCTGCCCATTCCGCAACTCCGGCGGTTAGGCGAAGTGACAGAGATCCCGCTCTTGCCCTCCTGCTTGTACGTGGCGGGAGAGCACGAACTGCCCAGCGAGGCCACCCAACTGCCGTGGGCTCCGGAGTCCAAGTTTATCACGGGCGAGTTTGCGCGTTGGCAAGGCTCGCGAGTTCCCGGCCGGCTGGTCGCGTCTGCGAAAAGCTGGTTATGTCACTCGGCCGTGGACCGCACCGCGCCGATTCTGCCTTGGGGTGCTCCGACGGACGTGACCAAGGTTTCACCTGTCCAAGCCTCCGCGCAGTTTCTGCGACACATGGCCCAGGCTTGGAACGTGGCTCACCCGGAGGCGCCTTTGGCGCAGCAGGAAGTCATCATCACGGTGCCAGCGTCGTTCGACGAAGTTGCGCGGGCTCTGACAGTCACTGCCGCCCAGGGTGCAGGTCTGGAGAAGTTTACCTTGCTCGAAGAACCGCAAGCCGCGTTCTACGATTTCACGGCCCGCCACCGCCAAAACCTCGAGCAGGCGCTGGCAGGCGTGCGCCTCATTCTCGTCATTGATGTCGGAGGTGGCACCTCCGATTTCACGCTGGTCCAAGTGGGCGTTTCCCCGGAAGGCCCAGTGCTGCGCCGGATCGCGGTGGGTGAGCACCTGATCCTAGGCGGCGATAATATGGACGCGGCGCTCGGCCGCCGGGCCGAAGAACGCCTCGCAGCGGGCGGACGCAAACTAAGCGCGACGCAGTGGACGCAACTCGTGCAACTGGCTCGCGTCGCCAAAGAAACACTCTTGGGAGAGATGCCGCCAACCCAGTTTCAGCTCTCGATTCTAGCGGAAGGCAGCCGGCTTTTAGGCGGCGGACTGAGCACTCAGCTGAGCCGGAGCGAAGTGGAAGATCTTGTCTTGGACGGTTTCTTTCCTCTATGCCCTCCCGAAGCCAAGCCGGAACGGTCTTCACGCGTTGCTCTGCAGGAAATTGGCCTGCCCTATGCCCATGATCCTGGCATAACCCGCCACCTGGCCGGGTTTTTACGACTCCACGCCACCGCTGGATTCGCCGCCCTCGGTGAATCGCCCTTGAACAGCGGCCGCCTGCCTCGTCCAGACGCCCTGCTCTTAAATGGAGGCGTGTTCAACTCCAAGCGCATTGCCGAACGGTTGGCGAAAGTCCTGAGCAGCTGGTGGCCCAACGCGGAGCCGATGCGGATCCTGCAGCATAGTTCGCTCGAATTGGCCGTGGCTCGAGGGGCCGCATATTACGGGCTCGTTCGACGGGGCTTGGGCCGCCGCATCACCGGCGGCGCCGCGCACGCGCTTTATATCGGATTGGAACCGTCCAGCTCTGCCGCAGCTCCCGTCTTGTGCGTCATTCCGCGCGGGCAAGAAGAAGGCGAGCGTGTCGAGATCGGAGACCGGGTCTTCCAGTTGACGCTGGGACGCCCCGTCCGCTTTCCTCTTTTCTCCTCGAGTTCAGACCGCGTCGAGAAGGCAGGCGAGGTCGTGACTGCGAGCGACGATATGAATGCCTTGCCGCCGATCCACACCGTCCTGAAAAGCTCGCACCAGCAAAAGGGCAGCGTGCCCGTGCATCTCAGAGCGTCGTTAACGGAAATCGGAACGCTGGAGTTGTGGTGTGTCTCGAATTCGAGCGCCGAGCAATGGCGCCTGGAGTTTGAACTTCGCGGGACGGCTGCTCCGGACTCTCTGACCGTGACCGAGTCCATGCCCCCAAAATTCGGCGAGGCTCGCGATGCCCTCGAGCGGGTCTATGGCGGGAAACCGGTGATCGCAAAGTCTCCTGTCGATGCCAAAACTCAATTAGCCAAAGAAATCAAAGGCTTGTGGACGGCATTGGAAAAGACATTGGGCCCGCGAGCGGATTGGCGTGTGCCCGTGCTGCGCGAACTCTGGAGTGTCCTTTTCTCGGGCGCCGCGCGCCGTAAACGATCGGTCGATCATGAACGCGTCTTTTTCCAATTGCTAGGCTATGGCCTGCGTCCGGGCTTTGGTTATCCGCTGGACGAGTGGCGCGGGGAACAAACGGCGCGCCTTTTCGCCGAAGGCGTACAAGCAGCCAAAGAAAAACCGGTCTGGACGGAGTTTTGGGTCCTCTGGCGGCGGGTGGCAGGCGGCTTAAGCCCAGCACGCCAGGAGGAGATTTGGCAGTGGCTCAAACCCCACCTGGCCCACCGCGTACCACCGAACGTCCCCAGGCACATCGCCAAACCCAAGGGAGTTCAGCCCGAAGGAACGGAAGAGATGGTTCGCCTGGCCGCTTCGCTCGAGCACGTTTCCCCGTCCGAAAAGGAGCTGCTCGGCGATTGGATTTGCGCCCGACTGCAAGGAGGCGGCAGTGCGGAGGGCCCCTGGGCCTGGTCGCTCGGTCGCCTTGGCGCCCGAGCCCCGATCTATGGGAGCGCCCATCGCGTGGTAAATCCAGGAACCGCGGCTCGCTGGGCTCAAAACATTCTCGAATCCAAGTCGACGCCTACCGAAGCGACCCTCTTCGCCTTGGCGCAACTGGCCCGGATGACGGGCGATCGCACCCGCGATCTCGAAGAGACCGAGCGTTCCCGAGTACGCGATGTTCTGAAGGCGGCGGACGCATCGATGGCGTGGCGTCGCATGGTCAATGAAGTCGTGCAACTCGAAGTCAGCGACAAGGCTCGGGCACTGGGCGACACCCTGCCTGTAGGACTGCAATTAGCCTGAGAAACAATGAGCGCGCCGCAGTCAGCCCCAGCGACATTATAGATTTGCCATGCCCACAGGCTTGACGCAGAGGCAGAAAAGGATAGTAAATGGCTCGGATTGACGGATTGCACCCGATGCAGCACCCTGCCGGGTCTTTTTGTGTCTGCACGCGACGAATGTAACTATGGCCAATACGATTCTGGTCGGCGCTCAATGGGGCGACGAGGGCAAAGGAAAGATTATCGACGTCCTTACCGAGGACGCCGATATTGTCGTGCGAACTCAAGGTGGGAACAACGCGGGGCACACCGTTTTCATCGGCGACAAGAAGTATGTCCTTCACCTCGTTCCCTCTGGGATCCTTCGCGACACCAAGCAATGCGTGATCGGGAACGGCGTGGTCGTGGATCCAATCGGCTTGGTCCAGGAGATTGAGGGATTGAAGAAGCTAGGGGTGAACGTGGATGGCAATCTCTTTGTCAGCGAGACTGCGCACTTGGTACTTCCTTATCATCGCGAGCTCGACATCCAGCGCGAGTTGCTCAAAGGCAAGAATCGCATCGGAACGACCAAGCGGGGAATTGGCCCGGCCTACGGAGATAAAGCAGCGCGCACGGGCCTCCGCATGATCGATCTGGTCAATCCGCCTCGGTTCGAACTGCTGCTGAAGCAGCGCGTCAAGGAACACAACGAAATCCTCAAAGCGCTCGGGGCCAAGCCGCTCTCTTTTAAGAAGGTCCACGATACGTATAGAGCCGCTGGAGACCACTTGCGCCCCTTCGTGACGAACACGGTCGTCATGCTCCACGACGCCACGTGCCGCAAAGCCAACATCCTGTTTGAAGGCGCGCAAGGAACCTTTCTGGACATCGACCATGGCACTTACCCCTTCGTAACGTCGTCCAACACTACAGCTGGAGGCGCTTGCACGGGCTCGGGCGTTCCGCCCAACCGCATGGACCGCGTGGTCGGCGTCATGAAGGCCTATACCACCCGGGTCGGTGAAGGCCCCTTGCCCACGGAAAACGCCGAGATTGCGGACATGCTTCACGCGATGGGACGTGAGTTCGGCGCGACCACCGGCCGGGCTCGACGTTGCGGTTGGTTCGATGCGGTGGCCACCCGCCATGCCACCGTGGTCAATGGCATCGACGAAATCGCGATTACCAATATCGACGGGCTGGACACTGTGAAGACGATTCGCGCTTGTGTCGCCTACCGCTGTGGTTCTGCGCGCTACGACTACGTGCCCAATTGCATCGAAGCCTTTTCGAAATGCGAACCGATTTACGAAGAGTTTCCTGGTTGGCTAACCCCCACCAGCCATATTCGGGACTGGAAAAAGCTTCCGGCGAAAGCGCGTGCCTACTTAAATGCCATCGCCAAACTGTCTGGAGCAAAACTGACGATTGCGTCTATCGGCCCCGCTCGGGAACAGACAATCTTTCTGCGCTAAATCACCGACTCGGCACATCGCGGGTGCCATCATTCAAGCGGACAGCTCGCCCTATCCCGCTGTTTCAACCAAGATCTGCGCGGGAATGGGCCGAATGGCACCTTGTGGGACAGACCTCAGGCAAGCTCTGAGCATCGGACAATTCGGGCCAACGATGGACGCGGCGTAAAAGCCTCGTCCGAAGTGACTCAGCCGAGTAAGATGGCTCGCGACTCGAGTCGCATCCGTCGAACGGCGCCCATTCCGGGCGAACTCAGGAAAGCGCTTCGGCTCTTTTTGACAACCAAACGTGAGAGAACAGGAACATGACAGCGGCAGGACTTCATCTCAGCCGTGAAGCGTTGGCGTCGTTGCCCTCGCATGTCGCGATCATCATGGATGGCAACGGGCGTTGGGCCAAGCAACGCCATCTTCCCCGCGTCGAAGGGCACCGCAACGGAGTCGAATCGGTCCGCACCATCGTCCGGACGGCTGGTGAGGCGGGAATCAAGTATCTGACCCTCTACGCTTTCTCTGTCGAGAATTGGAACCGGCCGAAGGACGAAGTCGACACACTCATGCGCTACCTGGCGAGATATTTGAAAGGGGAGATTGGGGAACTGAATCGCAGTAATGTTCGACTCGAAGCCATCGGCCAGATCTATCGACTTCCAGAATTTGTCCAGGATCAGCTGCAAAAGACCCGAGCAGCGTTGTCCAAGAACAACGGATTAACGCTGATCCTTGCTCTCAGTTATGGAGGGCGGACCGAAATCGTGGATGCTGTGCGGAGTATTGCCAACGAGGTGAAACAGGGACGCATCGAACCCGCGGAGATCAACGAGAAAGTCCTGGCGGGTCACCTTTACACGCGCCACTGGCCGGACCCTGACCTCTTGATTCGGACCAGCGGAGAAATGCGGGTGAGCAATTTTCTCCTTTGGCAAATCTCTTACGCTGAATTAGTCGTAACCCAAACCCTCTGGCCTGATTTTCGCAAGGCCCAGTTTTACGAGGCCCTCGAAGAGTACGCCCGCCGGCATCGCCGGTTCGGAGGCTTATAGACACTCGACGAAGGCCTCGCGACTGATCCTGATCGGACGGATCAATGAGAACAACGCGCCTGCCGGTCCTCGTTGGCTGCTGTTGGATTGGATGGGTGCTCGCCGCGAGCACCCCATTAGCAGCGGATCTCCAACCATTGAATCTCATTCCATTTCCCAAAGAGGTGGAAGCTCAAGCGGGGAACTTTGCCCTGAACCGGCGCCTCGTGCTGGAGATTAATCAATCGCAAGCTCAGATTTTAGGCGATCAAATCCGCGCCGAGTTTGTCCAGGCGGGCTACGCGCCGCCGATCGTGCGTCCGGTGAAAACCTCGCAACAGACGCTCTGCCTTTCCACGCGCGTCCGGCGGACTCTCAAAAAGCTGCCCTTGCGCGACGGTGCAGGGCCGGAGGAATACGCCCTGCAAGTGCAGCCGGACATGGTTTTGGTGAGCGCGCGAACTCCAAGCGGACTTTTTTACGGAGGGCAAACACTTTGCCAATTGATCCGAGCGAATCGTCACAATCACACGATTCCAGCCTTGAGCGTGCGAGACTGGCCCGCGCTCGAATGGCGCGCTTTTCAAGACGATCTTACCCGTGGACCAAGCTCCACGCTCCAGAATCTTCAGCAACAAGTCGCTCTAGGCGCTTATCTCAAGCTGAATCTTTTCACATACTACATGGAACATCAGTTTGCGTTTCAGAAGCACCCAGTGATCGGCCCAAAAGACGGGTCACTGACCTCGGAGGAACTCACCGCGCTGGTTGCCTTCGCCCAGCCGTTACGGATCAATATCCTGGGAAATCAGCAGTCGTTCGGACACTTTACCGCTATTCTGGCTCACCCCGAATACGAGGCATTGCGCGAAACTCCCTATCTCCTTTGCCCGACCACCCCCCGGACGTATCGCCTTTTGGACGACCTTTATTCAGAAGTCGCCCCGCTCCTTCCGTTCCCTTTCTTCAACGTCTGTTGCGATGAAACCGACGGACTTGGCGAAGGTCCATCCAAACCCCTCGCCAGTGCGATCGGCCCGGGCGCACTTTACGTCGAGCACATCCGGCGAATTCACGATCTCATTGCCAACAAATACCATAAGCGGATGATGATGTGGGGCGACATCATCCTGCGCCATCCCGATCAACTGCACAAAATCCCCAAAGATACCGTCATGCTGACGTGGGGTTACGATCCTCGTGCCAGCTTCGACGAGCAGATCACTCCCTTCGCGAAGGCTGGGTATGACTTTCTGGTTTGCCCAGGGGCGAACGGCTGGAACCGTATCCTTCCCGCCTTTGGACCAACCGTGACAAATATTCAAAACTTCGTGCGCGACGGCTTGCGATTCGGCGCCCGAGGCATGCTGAACACCGCGTGGGACGATGATGGTGAGACCTTTAACGCACCCAATTGGCACGCCTTTGCCTGGGGCGCAGAATGTGCCTGGTCCGGCTCGAAAACCCGCTCCGAAGATTTCCAACGCCGTCTTGGCGCCGTGATCTACGGAGAAAATGGTGACGCCTTCGGGCGGGCGATCCAGTCGCTCATGACCCCTGGAATCGACGGCGTTCCCAACAGCACATTTTGGAAATTCAATTTTGGGCCCGTCAAGGTCCGCACGATTCCGTCGGCTCGTGAACAATGGGAAACCAACCTCAAACCGATTCGGCAAGCCATTGCTGATCTGCGGACATGTCAAAAAGCCGCGACGACGAATGGGGGGCTGCTGGACTATTTCTTGTTTGGAGCCCAACGGCTGGAACTTTGCATGCAGCGCGAACTCGACCGGATGGACGCCGCCCTGCTCTACCGCCAAGCACGCAGATCCTCCTTGGAACAGGCGCTTCCGTTGCTCCAGCAGATCGAAGTCCAGCTAAGAGCGAATCGCGATGCCCACGCTGCCCTCGGAGAACGATTCGCCGAATTGTGGTCACGGGAAAACAAACCTTACGCGCTCGATTGGACGCGGAAACGCTATCACGATCTGGCGCAGGTGTATGAGACCGAGATCGCAGACTTGGCCCGCGTGAGATTGGCGGCAAAACCGGACCGATCCCTTCCCACACCGCGCGAAGTTGGCCTGGAATTGATTGAGGAACCGCGCTGAGCTCCCTTCGGGAGCAGTCTCGACTGGCTTTTGTCGCTCGACCAGATCCAAAACCGGCTCCCAAAGCCCGGTTCCTGACATTTCTGCGGCGCCGCGATTAACGACTTGCGGTCAGTCTAAGTCCAGGCATAATAATGTCCGTTCTGGATGGGGTCGTAGCTCAGTTGGTAGAGCGTCTCGTTCGCAATGAGAAGGTCAGGGGTTCGACTCCCCTCGGCTCCACCAGCCTTTGCCGGAGGCGAGCTACTTGCTATCGATCCCGTCCGCGGGACGAAATCAGACGCGCAGTTCGGTTCCTGTTCGGCTACGGCAACCGACATCACCGTTGGCAACATCGATTCAGACGGTCCAGGAAGGAGCGACATGGATTCAGCGTCAGGCCATTTCCACTACATTTACATCCTGGAGTTCCTTCAAGTTGCAGGAGCTCGTATACCGATTTGACCGACGATCTACGCAAGCGCCTGTGGCTAAACCGCTGGTGATTTCACGCAACCCCGAAGTCCAAACCGTGCAGGATCGAAACGGCCATTGCCTTTGCGTCAGGCCAAAACTACCGCGTTCGAGCTGCTATTTTGAAGAGTGAGCCAGGCCGGACATTCGCCAAACGACATCTGTAATCAGGACTGGGCCACAGCGCCGCCGTCGAAGATCTGCCTCAACCGGAGGAATCTGGGGATTCTCGGTCTGTCGCATCGCCGCTTTCTTTGCCCTCTTTTCGGCAACCTTGATCTCAATGGAGCGACAGTCGTCTGGCCGCGCTTTAGCAAAGCGCTTGAAGTAACACTCCTCGATGAACAGCGGCAAAGGCAGCTTCCATCGCTCCTGTTTTTGATTGTCCAATTTGCCGAGTTTCTCTGGATTCATGCCCAACTCGCGCCATCTGCACCTGGGCGTGGCTCAGGTGGAAATGCTTTCGGGCTTCGATCCACGGCCTGAGTTTCTGCGGAATGAATGATTTACCTGGCATCTGCGTTGGGGAACCGTCGCGCTTTCAGTTCTTTGCCACGCCCCTTGTCTTTGGCAAGGACTGCAGCGATCTGTTCACAGCTGCGAGGTCAAAGGCCTCCGGGTTATACGAGCCAACCCAGTCGCGGAGAGAGCGATCCTCCTTGTTTTCTGCCTTCGCGAGGACGCGAAGAACGCGGGTGTAGCCGGGAAAACTGCCACAGTCCTCCGGCGGGCACGCGCGCGCTCCTGCCAGGCAAACGGGCAAGATGGCCTCAGGATCGGATGGCAGAACCTTTTCGACTTTCACTGCGTGCAACCAAGAGTCTCCGAAATCGTATTCGTAGGTGAAAACTTGCCCTTTGCGATGAACGACATCGCCGATACGCACGGAATTCTCATCGCGCACCCGAGGCCCAGCTTCCATCGCCATGCTCTCGGTGGAATACTCATCCTGCCGGAAACCGCCACCAAATCGGAACGCGTGCAAGTGGTAACCAGCCCACCCCATAACGCGCACAAACACCGGATGCAACTCTCCCAGGAGCCAATCGTCGCGAACCAGCACCCGCCGCCAAATCGGCGGTTCGATATAGCGCAACGCGATCCTCAACTGCAGAATCCGTCCGAGAGGAAGCGCTCGGGAAGATGAAATGGATGTTGGCTTCGTCACGGCCTTATTCTAACGAAACCTTCAGCTGAGTAAATCGTTGTGTGCTGTCGGGTCACCTGCCCTGGAAGTGGATGCTGGCCCCTCTGGTGTTTCCTTCTCTCCGCCCGCCTTGCACGGTAGAGTCCCCGTGATGATCGAAAGCACCAAGTCTGAATCGCCCGCTGTTGAGCGAGCCGTCGCTCATTTCCTGGCAACCGGCGAGTCAGATCCTGTTGGCACGGCCTTTCCTGGCAGACATGCTTTGGAACGTATCACAGTCTGCGAAAGCACCCTGCGCGCCGCCCTCCTGAAAGAGGTCCGGCAGCGCGCAGCTGGGCGCGAGCATAAGCACACCCCGCCAGATATGAATTCCACGGCATGGGTCCGCCGCAAGGTGACGCCGATGATTCGCGGACTGTTTCGTGGCGACGAATGCGAAACGGTGCTTGCGACGGCTGAGCGCTCGATCGTCTTTCTAACTCGCGAATCAATCGAGAGAGTCATCCGCGAAATCGCTTATCTTGAAACAGCGTGGACCCTCGGCAACATGTATCTCGACAGTCTTCGGGCACCGTCGCTGAGCGACAAGGAGAAGCCGGTGGGGCTCAGCATCGAGACCACTTGTTACGTCTCAATGGAGTATTTCGCCGAAGAGGATCCCTTTGCCGATTACGTGGTGCACGAAGTTGCTCATATCTTCCACAACTGCAAGAGCCACACTCTGGGGCTGGCGCATTCGCGCCGCAAAGAGTGGTTGCTCGACATTGCCTTTGCCAAGCGGGAAACGTTTGCCTACGCCTGCGAAATTTACAGCCGGATACTGGAGCAGACGCATGGGAGAGTCGAACGCATTGCGCTTCTAGCGCAGTACGCAAGCAGTGCGAACCAGATGGATCGGCGTGTCGATCAGGCCGAGTTGCAGGACCTTCTGACAGACGCTGTTGCGGCCCGCAATGGCTGGAAACGCATTCTGGCTGATTGCGCTCGTTCAAAAGCGACACTCACTCCAAACGCCACCTTGCAACTCACACCTGACTATGAGCAGCGAGCGGACATCATCGCCTGACAATCTCGGCGCTCAGCTCCGAGCGGCTCTTACGGATGAGCAACTCCAGACCCTCCTACACGTCGCCGCCGAGACCGGCCAACTGCGCGCGGTGGAGGATCGGCTTCGGGAAGCTGACCGGGATCTTGCGGATACGGTGCGGCGGATTTTAGATGCTCCGGGCCGGCAGCCGATGCCAACTCCATCCTCACAAAAGACTATTCAGATATGGAACGGTCTTTGGAAATCCTGGGAAACCCGTATAGCGAACGTGGCCGACGAAAAAGGGCCCTACGCGAACCATAGAGAGCACTGGCACCCACCCTATCTTGATCATGCGGCCCTGGAGAAAGACTTGGAGGAAGACGCGAACCGGCTTGCGGAGTGGATCGACCACGCTTTCCCATTGATCGGAAAGCCGGATCTGTTTTTGGATAGCCTGCAGGAGCTGAACGAGAACATGCGGTCCCTGCCGGAGTGGTTCCAACCAGTGGACGATAATTTTGTGCTGGGTCCAGGCGCCAGTTCCTGCGTGCTGCGGTGGACGTGGTTCGGAATGGCTGACCAATCCCAGCCCGGTCATCAGCTGGTCGACGCCATCCGCAACCTCGACCAGTCTGATAAGCACACCAAACTAGACCGCGACGCTGCCACTCAGTTCTTCTCCAAGTTGCCGAAAGATGTATGCCGCGAGATCCACGCCTATTTGCGCGAGCCCCTTTTTCGCGAGAGACTCGCCGACCGTCGCTCCTTGTGGCACCGGATTCAACATGGCTACGAAAACCGCTTTGATCCCGCCGCCCACCTCCAAACCTGCGAGGAACACCTTCCTCAGGATTGGCGTTACGGAGAGCCACTGATAGACCACGCGTTGGCGTGCCAGGATCACGCGGCAGCCGAAGAATTCATCTCGTTGACATTATCTACCTTGCTGAGATGGTCCGGCGACGAGCCATGGCGTCCCGAAACGATGCTCTTACCGGAATCGCGCTACCACCGTCCGCCCGAAGAAGGTGAGGCAATGCTTCGCCTGCTCAACCAGTGGGAAAGCACGGCCACTCAATGTGGCAAGCGCGGGCGGGTCGCCAGCCTGCGTCTGCAACGCACAATCCTGAGATCGCCCGAAGACTGGGACGTCATCCTGGATGCCTTCCGTGAATATGAATCCGACCCGGCCAATCAGAAGGCGGCTCGGCGATTGTTTCCCGAATGGCGGCAACGAATCGCAACTGCGTGCGCCTCACCGGAAAGCTTGAATGAGCAGGCGACTGACTCCTGGGTTCATCGTTTGCTGGATGCGCAGCGAGATCCGGCCCGGAGCCAGGCGAGCTTTCTGGAGCATGTCGATCGATGGCTGGAGAATTGCCGCAAACACGCTTCGTTCTTCCAGAAAAACTGGAGGTCGCTCGCGTTGCTCACACGGTTTCTGCCACGGCACAGCGAGTTTAGCGCCATCTGCGGCACGTTCCACTCTGAAGTATTGGTTCCAGCTCTGAAGATATCGCATGATATGGAGAAGAGTCTCAGGCAAGCCTTGGCTTCTTTGGGAGACAAGGCTGAGCGAATTGAGGTCAGGCCAGTCTGGGAACAACACTTGCACACTTTAGTGCCGCCACCCGGTGAAAGCGGAACCTATTATCGAGAATCGGCGAAATGGATGCGGGCTTTTTCGGAGGTGAATCCAACCGCCTACGCCAAGCAGTTGGCCCAGTGGAAGACCGTATATCGGCGGCGGCGAAACCTCTGGGCGGATATGGCCTCGGCTGGCTGCCCAGGAGCCTGAGCCCAGAGAAAATCGCCTTACGCCCTGTTATTTCGGCCTAGTTTGTCGCGCAGCACGATCCGCAGAAGATTGGAGATGCTCCGGCTAACCTCGTCGGACTCGGCATAGCCGCGCTCCAAGGGAAATGTTAGCCAATCTCACCTCACTCTAATCACACCCGATACAAAGTGGTCCCATTCTCCGTTCTTTAACAAGTCGCGCAGTCTATGTAGACTCTCAGGCATGGAGTCGGTTTTTCCACCGCTGCTGCCGTTGCTGAAGGAACACTTCGGGTTTGGCTCGTTTCGTCCGTTGCAGGAGGAAATCATCCGGGATGTGCTCGCGGGCAAAGATGTTTTCGCGTTGTTGCCCACCGGTGGAGGTAAATCGCTTTGTTTTCAGTTGCCCGCGATGGTTCGACCGGGTCTGACCGTGGTGGTCTCTCCCCTGATTGCGTTGATGAAGGATCAGGTCGATAGTCTGAATGCGGCAGGCATTCCAGCGACCTTTCTCAATTCATCACTGACCGGAGCAGATTCAGCCGACCGATTGCGCGGGCTACATCAGGGTCAGTATCGACTCCTCTACGTTGCGCCCGAGCGGCTGATGATGCCCGGTTTCCTCTCGGACTTGCAGCGTTGGAAAGTGAATTTGCTAGCCATTGATGAGGCGCATTGCATCAGCGATTGGGGTCACGATTTCAGGCCCGAGTACCGTCAACTGGCCACACTCCGCAAACTCCTCCCGGAAGTGCCCAGGATGGCATTGACGGCGACGGCCACAGAGTTTGTCCGGAACGACATCATCTCGCAGCTCCAGCTGCGCGACCCGGGTTGTTACGTGGCCAGCTTCAACCGTCCGAACTTAACCTACCGAGTTGTGGCCAAGAACCAGGCTTATTCGCAAGTGCTGCAATGGGTCAAAGCGCGTCACAAAGAGAGTGGCATTGTCTATTGCCAAGCTCGTAAAACTGCCGAGAGTTTGGCGGAACAGTTGGTCGAGGATGGAATCCGAGCGAAACCGTATCATGCGGGCCTGACTTCGGAAGAGCGCACGCAGCATCAGGAACTCTTCCTCCGCGATGAGGTTCAGGTCATTTGCGCGACGATCGCTTTCGGCATGGGCATCAACAAACCCAACGTCCGATTTGTGATTCATCATGATTTGCCCAAGAGTATCGAAGGCTATTATCAGGAGACTGGCCGAGCTGGACGTGACGGCTTGCCGAGCGACTGCCTTTTGCTGTTCAGCGCTGGCGACGTCGTAAAGCAATTGCGCTTCATTGATGAAAAGCCGCCTCAGGAGCGGACCTTTGCCCGCCAGCAAATGGACCAAATGGTTCAGTACGCCGAAAGCGCCACCTGCCGCCGACGTGAGTTGCTGCATTATTTCAGTGAGGAGTACCCGGAAGAGAATTGCCACGGCTGCGACAACTGCCTTACCCCACGTGAAACGTACGACGGCACGCTGGCTGCCCAAAAATTCCTATCCTGCATTTATCGAGTTCATCAGCAGAGCGGCATTGACTTCGGCATCAATCAGATCGTGGAAGTGCTCGCGGGCGCCGACACGGAAAATGTGCGCAAATGGAACCATCACCAGGTCTCCACTTATGGCATTGGTCAGGAACACACGAAACCCGAATGGAAAGCCATCGGCCGCCAACTGATCCGTTATGGATTCGTGGCTCAGAATCCGGAGAAGTTCAATGTGCTGTCGCTCACCGCTGCAGGGTTGGGCGCTCTGAAACAACGCCAGACCGTGATGCTGACCAAAGTCATGAGTGCTCCCGCAGCCAAAGTACGACTGGCTGGAGAGATCGACTGTGATGAGGTTCTCTTCGAACGATTGCGCCAACGGCGCAAACATCTGGCCGAGGAACGCCGTGTTCCGCCCTACATCATATTCTCAGACGCTTCCCTGCGCCAAATGGCTCGTGAACATCCTGCTGATGAGCATGAGTTCAGCCGGATCAATGGAGTTGGGCATAAGAAGCTCGAGGAGTTCGGAGCCGTTTTTCTGGGCGAAATTGCTGCCTACCTGCAAAATGTCCCGCGACAGGCTTTTGCCAGTCCATCGGTTCCGCTTAGCCCTCCAACTCGAACGGGCTGTTCAGAAACCGTTCGAGAAACGCTGCGCCGCTGGCGCTCAGGCGAGTCAATCGAGCAAATTGCCTCGAACCGCTCACTTTCCACCGGCACGATCTATGGGCACTTAGCGGACGCGTTGCTCGCAAAGGAGGAGCTCGACTTGAACCAGTTGATCGGCGCTGAGGCGCAGGATGAAATTGTCGCTGCTTTCACGAAGCTCGGCTTCGAACCTTTGTCGCCTGTTTTTCAGTCACTCGAAGGGCGTTACGATTACGGCCAGCTGAAGCTGGTCCGTGCTTTGATGATGCGGTCCGCTCAAACGTGACCAGACCAGTTCTGCTAAGTTATACTGGGCTATGGGTACCCGAGGAGCGGACTACTGACGCGGGAAGAAAAGAGAACTTACGGTTCTATCGAAGGACCGATATAGCCGCAAACTCCTGTCCGGGGTGAATCGACAATCGGTGAAAGCATTTCCTCACCGCATTCGTGCTTGCTGGCGCAGGCGTCACAAAACGCAGCATTATCCGTATAGAGGCAATTCGTGTGCCAAGGGGTCAGTGTTTCCCTTGCGTTGGCGATCGCGTCTTCGTAACCGATCTTCCAGGCTTTGGTGCTGATGTCGACCTCCACTTCATCTGCGACCTTTACCACCACATTCTCAAGAATATTGCGCGGCGTGAGCTCGCGGGCCGCGCCATCTTCCAGCCGTCCCAATGCATCGATAACACGTTGGCAATTCTCCTCTGTTGCTTGGACGAGGATGTCCACGTCCTCAGTCGTGCGTACCAAGCCGCGCAAAATGCAAGCCTGGGCGCCACAGACCCAATAGAGTGCTCCCGTCTCGTTGAGCAGCAGACACACCCGTAGAAGGGGGAGTTGGCCTTCTTTACTCACCAGAGGCGGGGATTCGGTTGGGCCCATCGCCATCGTTCATACTCTTCTCAGCTTTTCGCCTTAAGGACAAACCCCCCTGGCCGTGGAAAAAGATTCAGCCGATCAGCTTGCGCCTGCAGCATTGCTCTGATTTGCATTGCTAATTCAGAAGCGGAGCTCTAGAAGCTGGATATGATCGAGGAGGATCGGTCGAAAAGCCTGGCGATCGTGGTTGATTATCGTGAACGCTCGAGCCGAGTCATTCACTCTCTTGAGCAATCTGGCCAAGCTCAGCTCTCGTTCGAACAGATGAAACTAGGTGACTATCAGACAGCAGGCTGGCTGTTCGAGCGCAAGACCTTGCTCGACTTTGCGGCCTCCGTGATCGATGGGCGCCTTTTTTCCCAGGCGTACCGCCTGGCGGAATCGAAACAATCCTGTGCCATCATTCTCGAGGGCACGAGCCAAGACCTGGCCGCGATTCGCGTCCATCGAAATGCCTTACAAGGGGCCATCGTTTCGCTCACCCTTATTTACCAACTGCCGATTCTTCGGTCTCGTGGGCCGGAAGAAACGGCCCAACTCTTACTGTTTGCTGGGCATCAACTCTGCCGCTCAGAGAGCGATTGGGCTCAGCGCATTGGACCCCGACCAAAGCGCCTCCGGAAACTCCAACTTTATGTGCTTGAAGGGTTGCCGGGGATTGGCCCGCAAAAAGCCGCCGCTTTGCTCGACCATTTCGGAACGGTCCGAGCAGCCATGATAGCCCCTGAAAAAGAACTATGCCGGATCAGAGGCATTCACCACCTAACTGCCGCCAAGATAGAGCGAGTCCTCGGCACTGGCTCGCCTGCGAGAGCTCCGGATTCAAGCACTAGGAACATGGAGCCACCGCCAGAATCACCGTGAGGGCCCAACGGTCAAGATTATCGAACTCCTCCTTTGGAGTTCGTTTTTAGCGTGAGGAAGACATTTAGGTTTCAAGTCGAGAATGAGCGACTGGCGGGAGATATGTCGCATATGCCGGGAGCAAACTGCTCCTGGATTCGATTGGGCCGTCGCGACGCGCGCGTTGGGGCGATGCCGCACACCTCGCTCGCCGGTTGTGGGTGGAGGCAATCGTTCGCGATGGGGGGATAGAGAGCGGAGGAAGGTGGGGCGGGATTAGGAGAATGATTACGAGGAGGATCGGGATTACGATTGCGATTACGAGAGGGAAAGGCCAAGACGGAACATGTTGGGGAATAGGAAGATGCGGAACTTGCGACTCGCCTAGAGAGAAAAGCACCAAAGGTCTGGAGCACTCCAAGACGCTGGCGCGCAAGGACTAAGATTTCTTTGACATAAGTTTACCGAACGGTTTTAGGTGGCGCCGTTTGTAGCGCAGCCTGAAGTCGCCGTTGGACGCTCGTCGCTCGCTGGTGACAGCTTGCTGACAGCTTGGTCACAGCGTCGCGATGCTGTGAGCACGCTGTTTACAGGCTGTCCGGAGGCTGCCAGAGGTGAAGGAAATACTGTTCTTGAGGGATAGGGCTGGCGTGGCTGTCCTCAATTTGTTGACAGAGTGTGCGACAAATCGCGGTTGCCCAGCCGCTTTTGGGAACGGACCGTTCCCAAATTCTTCAGCCGGAAGGTGACAAAAAGTCACCAACGGTCGGGTTTATGGACTTCAACGTTAGGAAATGAATTGTGCGGCCCGCAGTGCCGTCGTAGGAAGTGCCGTTTTCGGGCCGGATTGGCATCGTGGATTCGCAAGCAATGACACTCCGAAGGCGGCCGAAGTGCCGTCAGTGCCGTCCTCCTCCTGGACCTTGCCCCCATTGGACTGAGTTCCGCCGTCAAGAGCCGCCGTCGCAAATCTGAACTCGACTGGCGGCGGGTCCTCAGGCAAGAGGACGTGATGGCGATGAAGTCGTTGTTTCGCTTCGTCCGTGCACTGGCGGGCAATGCCATCGATTTCTTTGTCAAAGTCCTGGGGTTGTCCTTCGCCGATACCATGCGACACATCACTGGCACTTGACCGGGATCAGAGTACCCATGGGCGGCAGCTTGGCCAGCATCCTCGTCCGTAACCGGGCCAAGCTCTCGCCCTCCGCGCGCAAACGCTTTTCCGCCGCTCCGCTGCAAGCGCAGCCATCGGGTCCCCAACTCCGATCTCCGTTCGCCCAAGCCCGCCAGAATCGCTCCCTTGCCAGTTGGGCCAGCCCACCGGAGGCCCTCTCTCCAAATGAGCCAAACGAGTCCTACCCCTACGACCGCATCGCGGCACTTCGGCTGCAAATCCCGATGTCTATCCGGCAACACACCCCAAATTGCTACCGCGCCAAATCGGCAGAAAGTGCGATGTCAATTCGGTCGGTACAACATACCCATAATCTACGGACCGGTTCAGTTACGCACCACCGTCCAAGCCAAACTCGCCTTTCACGTCACTCGGCCACTGGGCAAAAGTATCCACGACCGCTCCTGCCGCCCTATTGCGGCTTGCATCTGCCCCAAGAACCGGAGCAAGCACAGACACGGGCTGCACATTCCATCCGTTGCTCCAAACCAGGCCAATCGCGCCCTGGCGCGAGATGCTCGACAGGCTAACTTGGGAACGTCCGCCCCAAAGCACACCGGGATAACTCGACGGAGCGATGGCGGTCCTGTGACGCAACGGATCAGCGCCGAGTGCTGCAGGCCCAACCAAAGCAGGCTTTGTGATCGATTCAGCCCCCCAAGCGAGACGGATCGAACCCGGTCGCGGCACCGTCGACAAGTAGACACGGGCTCGTCCCCCCGACAAGACAGTGGGATTTGCGGCGGCAACGATCACCGCGCGATGACGGGCAGGATCTGCACCCAGCGATGGCGCCGCGGCAATCATAGGTTGAGTGGACACCAGCGCCTCAGTCCCGATAGCGTCTCCAGACGGCGGCGCCAAGGCGGTTAGGTAGTGAAGTTGGTAAGCCGCTAGATCCAACGATTCAATCTGGCCGTCGCCGTTGAAATCCAAGGCGGCCTTGAAACCGGCATCGCCCGTCTTCGTCTTGAAGGATGCCTGGAATGAATACAAATCGAGGAAGTCAACGTCCCGGTCCGCATCCACATCCCCATAGTACCGGAAAAACGCGAACGCGACCGTTCCAGTTGGCAGAGCGTCGGCCGACAGCTGCAGAGTATTGCCCGCCGAATCGGTTATAGCGCGCGCAAGCAACGTGGCGACGTAATTGCCGTCAGGGAGCGACCCGCCCGTCAATGTCGGGAATCTCCAAGTGGCCGTATGAGTCGCTGTGTCGTAGGTCAACTGAATGTCGGCCGCGGCGATGTTGGTCGACGCGGTCAAGTTACGCAGGGCAAAGAGGCCCGCAGCGAGACTGGCCGAGACATCCTCGCTGAACTGGAGTTCAATAGACGTCACCATGGATCGTTGGGATTGGCCACCGTTGATCCGTTGGCTGACGAGGCTCGGGGCAACTGTATCCACGGTTACACTCAATTCCACCGTGCTCGAATCGGGTCCTCCCGCGAATTGGGCGCGGAGTAAGTGGGTTCCAGCATTCAGCAGCAAATTTCGGAACGTGAATCGCCCGGAGTCGTCAGCCAAGGCGTCTCCATCGTCAAAACCGTCCCCATCCACATCTAGAACAATTGCTTGTCCTGGCGTCGCCGTTCCCACGAGGTTAACCAGCGGGACGTTGGTCAAGTTATCGCCTGGCCGTCCTGAATCGGTGGCAGGGTCGAGGGCAAGTGTCACCGGGGCGTTCTGTAACAAATGGACGTCATCAATCGCCACTGAACTCGTCGCCGGTCCAAATGAGATTAAATCGAAGTAAAGAGTGGCCACCGTCCCAGGGACCACTCCAGTCAAGTCGATGGTCACTAGCGTGGCGTCCGCTTTGGCTAAACTGCCCCCAGAAGCGGCCACCCCTCCTACGGTCACCGTGGATGCGAAGCGGATCTGCCCAGTGCCTTGCCAATTGAGGAGCGCATCCGTGGCAGTCAGGTTGAGAGACCCTGCCAACGGGTTGCCTGTGCTTGCGTTGAGTAACGCGGCTTCGAACGCATCCACTGGCGCAGCGCCATTGGCGCCGAATTGCGCCGAAAGGATCGTGAACTGAAGCGACGTTGCGCCCGCCGGAATCACAAATGTCTGCGAGAAATTGCTAAAAAGGGAATTGCCTTCATTCATCACGGCGGAGCCCGACTGGGTGTTCCCGGATCCAAAAATGTGCCACGCAAAGGCGGCGTTGCTAGGGTCTCCGACGGCAAAGTCGCCGTTGCCGACGCCCGACCGCGGAATCGCCAGGTCATTAGCCAATGTCTCCGCCAAGACCGTAAATCCAATCTCTCCGGCAGCCAGTTGAAACGAGCGGCTGCCAGGTTGTATGGACTCGACTGAATCCGCTGCCCGCCACGCGGCCCGAAGCAAAAGCGCGTCGAGCACGGAAGGCGATCGCCGTTCGCCAAGGCTTACGGTGGAAGTCATCAGATCCCCCCGAAACACCAAAGAGCTCACGTGCTCCCCGTCTCCAGCGAGGGGAGCACTCACCGTCTCACTCACCAGCCACGCGGCGCCATCGGGAGACCGTCTAATCAAGGAAGCAAAGCCGCTGAACGAACTGGTCAGTCCAAGGAGGTGACCCATTTCATGGGCGACCGTCGTGAACAAGTCATAATGGTCACTCGCAGCCGCGGCATCAAACGACGTTCCGAAGTCCATATACCAACCGTGCCCGTCGGCGGAGGAATCAATCGTGATCAATCCGACCGTAGGCAATCCGTTTAAGCCCAACTGCAACACTTGAGCCGTCGCTAGGGTCCCATCACTCAGATCTCCGAGCCGCAGTTGCAGTTCGAGGTTGAGCCTTGTGCCCAACATACTAGACCAAGCCTGAGCAGCGGCCTGCACGATGCGATTCCACGATGGTATAAGACTCGAATCTTGTCCGGCCAATAAGTACGCCGGCACAACGCTGAATCCGTCGATTTCAGTCAGGAGTGGCGTCATTCCTGGTAACAACGGCCCGTAAAACGGATCTTTGGGGCGATTGACATTACCAACACCTCCTGAGGTGTCACCGGACTTCGTGCCGAGGTACCCTCCATAGAAAGGATTCCGTACATTGTCAGGGTTGACATCGAGGGCCCCCGCACCAGGGATAAACACCGGAGTCGGAACACTTGGCGAGTTGGTTCGCATGACGAACACATCACCAAAGGAGGCTCCAGCATTGACCGCTCGGAGCCCGAGCAATTCGTTGGTCGTCAGACCGCGCTGGGCCAAGTCATTGTAAAAGGCAAAACGCGTGGCAGCTTGTCCGAAAAAGTAATCTCCAATTCGTGCCAGGTTGGCGACGTTGACGATTTGGGAGGCTTCGCGCTGTAACGTCTCGGCGGTGCTGAACAAGAATCCGAAATCGCGCACGAGCGCGCCACCGGCGCCATAGATCAGCGACTGATTCCGGCCGACGTACTTGCCTTCCGAAAAAAGGATGCTCCCGCGGTAGGAAGTACCAAACCCTCGCATGGAGTTGTTCTCGTACTTGGCGTAGTCAAAATCCGCAGGCAACCCGCTGACGCTCTCGGGCAACACCCCCTTGGCGACGCCGTTCACGCCTTGTTCGCCCAACCCAAAGTTCTTCAAGGTTTGTTGAGCCCACTCGTCGGTGTTTAAATCGGTCACCTTGCGAGCCTCGTGCCCTGGCAGATCCGCCGCGCCTTCCTTCGTATAAACGAAGAAGTCAAAATCGCCTGCCTCCGAGAACGGCCCACCCCGCTTGCCGAAATCGGGAATGATGCGGCCCATGACGGTGGCCTCGCCGCCGCGCCCATACGCAGCCATGAGCGTCCAGACATCCAGATGCCCGTCGCGTGCCAGGCTCATCAACATGTGTCGATGAGCGAAAGTCAAAGGATCGGTGGAGAAGCTGCCGACAACTCCGAGCACTTCACCCTTTTGCAGAGTGCCACTCGCTTTCTCCAACCCGCGGAATACATCGCGCTCCACCAGGCCCATCTTTGTGAAATCAGCGAGAGTGCGCTGCTCATTCTGGATGAGGTCCAAAGCACGAATCCGAAGCGGCGGCCAGTCTTTCGCTTCGCGAAGCAGGTAAGCCAAAGCCACCGCTTGAGGATCTCCCTTTCGAAAACCCTCCAAGATTGAAGGATGTGCGCCAATCGAGCTGAGCGCTTCAAAGTCCCCAATCCCCGCCGCAAACTTTTTGTCTAAGGCGTAGATCTTCCTCTGGCCTTGGAAAAAGAGGTGCGGATTGTCTCGGAACGTGGGAGCCGCTTGGAGCAGCGCTTCCGTGTTGTCCATCAACTGCAGATTTTCCTTATACTTATTAACCGCCTTGTTTCCAGCGGCTTCGCCCGCCGCCGACAACGCAGAGCTCAATCCAATCTCGTCCATCAATAGTGACGGATCGGTTTTCTTGATCTTTTCCAAATGCTCCTTTCGGCCGGATTGATAGGCATCCTGATAAATCCGCGTCTCAAACTTTTCCGCGAAAACCGTTTGGCGACGCTCCGCTTCTAACGTCTTGACGGCCTCGTCCGCTTCCGCCATCGCTTGCTTGTAAAGCTTTTGGTATTGGTCCGGCGTGGCGTTAGGTCGAAGCTTCTGTTTTTGCGCGAGTGCCTCTTCAAATTTGGCGTTCCAAGCGGAGTCGATCTCTTCACGGAGTCTCTCTTTGCTCGCTTGAATTTCAGTGCGGAGTTGCTCGATCTTTGCGGCATCTCCCAAGGCATCATTCTTGATGGCGCTGCGGAAATACGCTGGAAACGCGGCCACATTATCACGCCAGCGCTTGAATGTGCTGAAGGGGTTCTTCATGCTTTCCCCAGCCCATTTTCGGCCCGCCGCAGCCAAATCAGAGAGTCCCCCGCTCAAACCCTTGGTGTAAATCGACTTTCCAGCATTCCATAATCCGGCAAATGCGATGTCGGATAATGGTGGAATTAGGTTCATGCCAAAACTCTTCAATATGCTTTTACCGCTGAACGAGAGCGCGAAGCTGTCCGGAATCGGCAACACTCCCGCTAGCTCCTCTCCCGCTTTGCCAGGATCACCGGCAGCAATGGCCTTGATCAGATTCGTCGCACCAACAAAGGGTGCCGCAATCATGCCGCCCGCTGCCCAAAGGATGCTCAAGGGCCGACTAAAGCTCATCTCCTCCGTCATCTTGAACAATCCGCTCGTAAAGGCATCATTCTTGCCAGTTAACGCGCCCTTCCCGAGGTTGAAGACGTCCACCCCAATGTTCCAAAACTCTTTGCCGACATTATACAGTCCTCGGCCGAGTCCATAAAAGAACAGCCCCAGGTTTGCCACTTCGTCCACGCCATTCTGATGGAAAGCAGCCAGGCCAGTGTAAGCGGCAAAGATATTATAGGCGCCTTGCGCAAACTGGCCGGCCAATCCCCATTTGCTGGGATCGACATTGGTCGTCTCTCCTTTTAATACAAAACTCCCGTCGGAAGCCTTCTCCGTGTGCACATCGTATTGCGCATGACCAAACGTCATGAACGAAGTCCACCACGCTTTGTTCGATTCCGCGTCCGCATCGACAAAAAACTGATCGTAGTTTGGCAGTGTGTAGGCTGGGCGGTGTGGCTTGAGCGCACGCATGCCGGAAGGATCCGTCCCGTTGACAGGATCGTTCCCCGCGAACCGGTAAGTGTTCGTGTCTCCACCCGCAAGGCCAAGCGGATCTTGACTGATAAATCGCCCCAAGGCCGGGTCGTAATACCGAGCTCGGAACTGGTAAAGCTGTGCTTCCTGATCCCACTCCCGGCCGGTGAAGTAATTGACTTGATAAACACTTGCATTTGTCCGACTGAGAATTACTCCAAACGCGTCGATACGCGCGTGATCAACGATTATTCCGGCACTGGATAGCAGATCGCGCACGGTCCCTTGCTGATCCGCCAGATCCCAGTAAACCGTGCTGGCGCTGCCACCGTCCTGCGCTAGCACCATGTCGGCCCCGAGTCCACGCAGATAGGCAATCACAGGAGTTGGGGCTGCCGCCCCCCCGAGCGTGGTCGGAGCGACGAACTCCATAAGAACGGCTTGACCGGCATACGCGTAATAGCGGGTCTGCGTTGACGCGCTCGGGACTCGTTGCTGTGTCTCCACGGCGACGCGGCGGTCCGTGCCGTCGTAGAAATAATTCAAAACGGTGATGATATTGCCAGAGAGATCCGTAACTGACACGCTGGTCAGGCGATTTCGATAGTCCCAAGTGTACTGGTAGATTCGCTGCGCCGTGAGATCCGCGTGGCGGACCAAATTTCCTTCGCTATCGTAGTTATAACTGGCACTGGCAGCCTGCTCCACTTGATTGTCCGCCCCGATCGCCAAGGACGGCTGGCGATGAGATGCGATCCGATTACCGGCAGCGTCATAAGTGTAGGTTTCCGCTGGCAGGGCTGAGTCGCTGTGCTGCACCGCTGTGAGCTGATTCGCGGCGTCGTAACTGAAGGCCTCACGATCGGAGAGCGAAGTGCTCGTCGAAAGCAAGCCGCTCGATCCGTAGACCAAATCGTAGGAAGCAACCGTCGATCCCGATGCGAGGATGTGTGCCATGCGGGTGATTAATCCCCGAGCGTCCGTCGTGTAGTTGGTAGTAACCACGTTTTGCAGAGTGCCCCCTACCCCCGCCGAGCGTGTCATTGACTGCAGCAGGTTCACACCGGACTGGTAAGTGAAGGTCACCGATTTGGCGGTCGCGAAACTTCCACTCTGCTCGATCTTGTTGAGCCGATCGCTGAGCGTGTCGTAAGTATAGGTATTCTCCAGCAGGGCCGGCCCCGTGCCGCTCGTTAACGCCACGCTCCGTGGCCGCCCTAGTTTGTCTGGATTGTAAGTTGTAGTTGTGACAAAGCCACTGACAGTCAGCGTTTCACTCGTCAATCGCCCGGTCGCATCTTCCGTATACGCGTAGGCGACTTTGGTTTTCGCGTCGGAGATGCTCAACAACCGCCCTTCTACATCATAGTCAGACTGGAATTCCTGAATCACTTTACCGTTCGTATCCAGCCATTGTTCGAGGACCAATCGACCGGCTCGATCATACTCGTAACGACGCACCCGCCCGTTACGGTCGGTCGACTCGACCATCTTACCGGTGCCGTCGTAGGTGAAGGTTCGAGTTCCACTCGCGTTTGTATCCGTGCGCAACAGATTCCGGCCGTCGTAGGTGTAGCTTGTCTCGTTACCCACCGGGTCACGGATGCTGAGGACGTTTCCGACCTCGTCATAGGTGTAAACCGTCGTCCGGTTATTGGCGTCCGTCGTGGAACTCCGACGCCCCAATGCATCGTAGGAGGTCGAGGTAATGTGACCAAGCGGATCCGTAATCTTAACCACGTTCCCCACTTCGTCATACTCATAGGTAGTCGGCCCGCCCTCACCGGCTTTCATCGTCCGAACCCGGTTCATCGCGTCGTAGGTGTAGACAGTCGTGATTTGACCCGTGGTTCGGGAAACCACATTGCCGGCCTTATCGTAGACGATTTCCGTGGTACCGTTTGCCGGATCGACAATGTGCACCGGCTGGTTGTTTCCGTCATACGTCGTGCTGGTGACGAACCCGTTGGCGTCGGTTTGGTCAACACGCAATTGGCGTCCGACATAGGTATAAGTCCATGTCGTGTCCAAAGTCGCGCCGGGACCCACATCGCCCGATTGCAATTCGATCTGCCTGGTGGTTTGGCGCCCGACGAGATCGTAGCCGAACCGTATGACATAACCGAGCGGTGTCGTCTGCTCGACGAGCTTGCCAGCATCGTCGTACACGTTTTTGGTCACCGCCACAATGGATGAACCCTTCGGACCGTCAGCCGCTCGAATCTCGGTAACGAGATTCCGGGCGTCGTAATCAAATTCCGTGCGGAACCCACGCGGGTCAATCTCTGCGGTGATGTTACCCAGGGCGTCGTACTCCCACTGGGTCGTCGCGATCAGAGGATCCTGAGGGGTCCCCACTTGTTGATCCATCTGCAAGCGATGCCCCAAGCCGTCGTAAGAGTAGGTCGTGCCGAAGAAGGCGCCTCGGTAATCCGTCGCGGACTTTAGACGGCCAAGGTCATCGTAAGCATACGTGACCGTAACGGCATTCGCAGTGCCAGCAGCATGGGTCTCGCTCAACAAAAGGCCACGCGCGTCGAAGATAAACTCCGTTCGCACGTGTCGCCCGTCAATGATGGCCGTTCGATTGCCCGCCGCATCATACTCAAAACCTGTTGTATTCCCCGCCGCATCGATCACACTGACGACTCGCCCCAAGCCATCGAAAAACCGTTGGCTCTTATTCCCAACAGGATCAGTCACAATGACCTCTGCTATGGTGCCGGCGTAGGCGAACGACGTCTCGCCGCCATTCTCGTCGGTAATGCGAGTTTGTCGACCGAGCGCGTCGTATTCATAGGTCCGTTTGCCTTGGACGCTCGTGTTCTCGATGAGTTGTCCCCAGCGATCAAACTTCCAGGAAGCCGTCTGCCCCGCCGCGTCGGTCATGGTAGCCATACGACCCAAAGCGTCGTAAGTCATGTGCGACGTGTACGCGTCCCCACCCGGGCTGCGAAGGGTGATCACATTGCCCGCCGCATCATAAGTCAAGTCCTGGTGCACCATCCGCAAGGTCGCACCTGCACCCGCCGGACTCTCGATTCGAACAGGACGGCTTTGGGCGTCGTAGGTGGTCTTCGTCACTCGTCCCAACGCGTCGGTTGACTCGGTCACGTTTCCGACCTGGTCGTATTTGAAACCTTGCACCGCGTCCGGAGTAACTCCACCTCCTTGGACCGTAATCTTGAGAGGTCGATTTTGGGCGTCGAAGACCGTGACCGTTGCGAACGCAGACCCGCGCGGGTCGATCACGCGCACCGAGTTACCCACCTCGTCGTACACATAGCGGGTCACCACCTCGGCGCTGCCCCCTCCCGGAACACCGATCGGCTGATGCACAGCTTCAAGGAATCCAGCCGGAGAAAACTCTTGCACTACGGTCACGCCACGCCCGTCCGTGATCGCAACGGGATTCCCGCTCGCATCATACTTGATATGCGATGTGTTGCCGGCACGGTCCATCGTTTCGATAACCCTGGCCAGGCCATCGTAAGACCTGGTCTCGACAAAACGGCTCCCGTTCTGGCCCTGCAACGGACCTTCAATCCTCACCAAGTTGCCCGTTTCATCGTAGGTCCACTGCGTGACAAAAACGCCATTGATCGTTTCACTAATTCGTCGTCCCAATCCATCGTAGGTGAAAACGTAGCTCCGCGTCTTGCCGGTCAGGGCGTCCGCCTCAGTTTGCTTGAGCACGTTGCCGGTGAAGTCATAATCGTAGGTGGTCTTGTTTCCCGCCGGATCGGTTGCGGTCTGGATCCGGTTCTGGGAATCGTAAGTGTAAATCGTGATAGAACCAGCGCCGCGCGAATCGGTCCGGGTCAAGAGATTCCCAGCCGCATCGTAGGTCAACAATTCAACGCTGGCCGGAGCGCTCTGGAGCGGCGAGTCGTTAGAACGTTCAATTCGATAAATCCGGTTACTCGCATCGTAAAAATAACGGGTCGCGTAGCTGCTGTCTCGGGGATCGAAAGCAGCGGTGATATTACCCGCGTCATCATACTCGTAGCGGTAAACGGCCGCCGGACCCGGGTTGTCGGGGCTTCCCTGCGGGCGTTGCTCCTCGATCAAGTGATCCTGGGCGTCGTAAACGTAGATCGTGCTGTAGAAACTGCCACGCGCGTCCGTCGTCGACGTGCGATTTCCCTTAGCGTCATAGGTATACGTTGTCTTCCGCGATGTCCCGCCAGTATTGGCTGGCGGCGCTGTCACGGAGATGACCCTGTTCAGGCTATCGTAAACGTAGGTCGTGACATTGCCTCGTGCGTCGGTTGATCCGAGGAGATTACCCCGCTTGTCGTAGCGAAGTCTTGTCGTCACATCGGCTTCGCCAGAGCCCGCCTGGCGAATCTCGCCAATCACACGATTCTGAAAATCGCGCACGTAGGTGGTTTTGTAACCGCGGGCATCGGTGATTGACTCAATATTGTCCCCACTGTCGAACGTGGTAATGGTTGGATTCCCTTCGGGGTCGAGGGTGCGCCAGACTCTTCCGAGCAAATCGTAGTCGTATTCCCACGTCGCCCGTCCGCCCTGAGCCGTGGTCTGTGGCCCAAGTTTCAACCGAACATGGCCCACGGCATCATAAACCAAGGTCGTTCGTCCGCCGTCAGACGTGAGAACATCCGTTTGGCGCTTCAAATGATCATATTCATAGGTCGTGAGGTTGCCGTCCGCATCTGTTACAAAATGCAAATTACTCGTGACGTCATAGTCGAGAACGACCGTGCCGGACGGCGTGGTCCGTTTGTGCAAACGATTCATCAAGTCGTATTCCACAAGTGTTAGAACGGCTTTATCGCGTGCGTCGGACTGACTCGCGAGATTCCCAGCGCGGTCGTAAGTGTAGAACACAGTGGAGGTGTGGCCAGAATTCGGGGTCCCTTGCGGGCTGGTCATTGAAATGCGTTGGCCAAGATCGTTGTAGGCATAGGTCGTGGTGTAAAAGCTGCCTCGCGGATCTGTCTCGGCGATGAGATTCCCAGCTTTGTCGTGAGCGTAGATCCAAGTCGCGGCGTCGGCTGTGCCAAACGCATCCGTCCGAGTTTGGACGTATTTGAGTTTGTCGTAAGTGTAAGAAGTTACGTGATTCAACGCGTCCGTGACACTGCTGACGAGTCCGAGCGGATTGAAATCCGTCCGCGTGACCGCTTCGTCGGCGGTGCCCGGCGCGACCGTCACGATCCGACGACGATTCAAGCGATCGTAAACATATTCAGTGCGATACTGCGCGCCCTGCGGGCCGTCCACGCGGTAGAGATTTCCTACCCGGTCGTAGTAATTGGTCGTGACTCGGCCTTGCGCATCGGTCGCTGTTAACACGCGCCCGGAATGGTCATAGGTGTAGCGGGTGACGTAGGCGGCGCCGCGCGCATCCGTAATCGACTTCGTGCGGCCCATCTCATCGTAGATGTAACGGGTGATCCCCTTTTCCGCGTCCGTTAGCTTCTCGATCAGGTTGAGCACGTTATACGCGAATGAAGTTACTCCACCCCTTGGATCGCGGACCTCGGCCGTGTTACCGTTGTTATCGTACTTGTAAGCGGTGACCCCGCTATAGGGATCGGTTTGGGTCGTCATCCGATTTGCACCATCGTACGAGTAAGTCCAAGCAGACGACGCGCCGCGCGGATCAGATCGTGAAAGGAGGTTTCCTTCTCCGTCAAATATCGACATCCAGACTCCACCCGCGCCATCGGTGCGGCTGATTTGGTGCTTTACCTCGTCGTAACCAAAGGTGGTCACAATGCTGGAGGAACGAGGATCAGAGACAGTCTTGACGGTTCCATCCGGGTAATAAGTCGTGATGACCGTAGCGACTCCGTTCAAAACGCGGCTTGTTTCACGTTTACGGGCATCATACGTGTAAGTCGTCGTGAATTCGACCGGACTCCCTGCAGCTTCGATCTTCATCGTGACATTCCCGGCCTTGTCATAGTAGATCCTGGTCACACTTCCTTCCGGACCCGTCACCAGGCCCGGCAAGTTAAACAAATTATAATCCGTCAGCGTCGCTTGGTCGCCACCGTCGCGAGCATCATTGCGCACGATCTGCTGAGTGATGCGATTGGCATTGTCATAAACAAAGGTCACGCTCTCTTGTGTCGGCCCCTCCTGCAATGTCACGCGTCCCCGACCGTCGACTGTGAACTTCATCACTCCGCCGTCTGGATTCTCCTGAGCTCGCAACCGCCCGGCTTTGTCCCGAACATACGTCGTCTGAGCGCCGTTCGCCGAGTAACTCCGCACCAAGAGGCCTTTTCGGTCAAACACCTGGACCGTGACGTTGCCGTTCGGATCTTGTTTGTAAAGATAGCTACCCTTTGTTTCCGGCTTGACGGCATACGGGACACTGAGGCTTCCGTATTCATACCCATACAGCGTTTTGAGCGCCAAGTCGCTCGCGTCAATCGTTACACTCAAAGTTCGATTGAGCTGGTCGTAACCGCTTTTCGCCACTTTGCCGTTTGAGTTTGTAGCATCCACGAGGTTCCCCGCCGCGTCGTAGGAGTTCTTCCAATCCCAAGAACCACTCTGCGCTGACGCCGACGAGACAGAGCGTGTTTTCAATCGATTCATGGGGTCGTAGGTCATTCTCGTGCGGACCCCAACCTCGTCGGTCACGGCCGTGGGATTCCCTGTAAGGTCCCCGTACTCGAAGCCCTTCGAGGAACCGTCCAAATATGCAATCGTCTTGGTTCGACCATATTGATCATAAGTAAACGTCGTGGTGTTGCCTTCACCATCGGATGACGTGCGGATTAGCCCATTCCCGTAATAAGTGAATTGAAGCACAACCGTGCTGGGCGACCCAGCGGGTGCGTGAGGATCCGTAATCGTGGTGCTCAGCACATTCCCGTGCGCGTCGAACTGATTGACATATTCCCGTCCGATCGAATCCACTTGAGTGGCGACAAAAGACCATCGCAAATCGTAAGTGTAAGTTTCCACCACCGCTGTTCCATTCGGATAGTCCGTCTTGGTTAGAACATTGCCAAACGCGTCGTATACGTACTCAACCACGTTATTTTCCTGATCGGTGATCTTCGTGACATAGCCGTCTGCAGAATCTCGCCGATCATTCTCTGTCTTAACGCCATCTTGTTGATCTTTGTCCGATCGGAATTGACCGAAACCGGTCATCGTGAAGGTTAGAGTTCGACCATTAAAATCGGTGTAGGTCGCCCGAGCGGTGTAGGTGGTGGTATCATTCCCGTTGGCATCTTTGTCGCGGCTGCTTAACTCCACCGTGGTCCCGGGCGTTCCGGGAACGCGGGCGGCAGAGAGATCGACCACGTGCAACATTTGTGCAGCTGCCAACGTGATGGATTTGCCATCTACCCGCGTCGCCGCTTTCACTCGGCCGTTCTCATCATATTCGATTTTCTCCTCAAATTTAAATCCACTCGATTCAGCTGGATCATTTCCGCGAGGCAAAGTGACACCCGTGATTAAATGGGAATATTTACTATTCCCGTAAGCGTAAGTTGTTTTGGCATTGTCCGGATCCGTGATCGACGCCAGATTTCCCGACCCGCTATATCCGAACTTTGTAACTCGGCCGGCCGGATCCGTCACGGTCTGCAGCAAGCCGCCCGAATAGCTTAGAGTTGTCGTCAGCCCGACGGAATCTGTCACGTCCGTCAGGTTGTCTCCGGACCATTTATAAATGATCTTATTATCATTGCGATCCTTCCTCTGAATCATCTTCCCGTTTTGATCAAACCGAATCTCCACCCCGTCCTTGCTCCGGAGCACGAAGGTTCCATCATTTAGCTGGTACAGGTTTGAATAGTCCGACGAAGACAGAGCGGTGAATGCATCGCCGACGTTCTGCGGTGCAAGATAGATTTCTTCGCGACCGGAACCATCCACAAGCAACACGCCGGCATCGCCCGGATACAGCTCGTAGACGCCACTGATCCCCCACCCTGCTCCGAATGGGCCCTCCGACTTGTTGACTACCGCATACGGTTGAGTGAACGTAAAGAATCGGCCGTTGACAAACTTACCATTGGCCTCGCGCTTGAAAACCCCATACTCGAGCGACGCCGTGTAAAGTCCGGTGGGTAGTTTCCTGGCGTCAATCGGTATACCGGCACCGAAGCTCTCGCCGTCAGGAATCGATTCTGGCAACTTGAAGAAGATCTCGCCCCCGGTCAGTCCTGCCTGAGCGGCATCGGTGGCGGACATGCCATCGGCCTGGACCAAGTGGCCAGTATCATCCCGAATGGTCAACCGCACCACCAATGTTAAATCGGCCGGATTCTCCGGCAGAGCGCGCAAGGCAAAATAGTAAATAAACAACGGATCCGCTCGAAGCGAATTATAGTTGAGTGTTAAACCCTGGTTCAACCCCATGGACGAATACGTGACCAACGGATGCGTTTCAGCCAGCGCGCCCGTTTGCGCGTTTGCACCCGCAGTGACTCCCACGGGAACACTGAGGGTGTCATTGGGGTATTCGTTCAGCGTGGGGGTTTGGTTGTACGGCGTGGCATCGAGGGCCACAACTGCTCCGCTCACCAATGGCGGAGCGGATAGCCCGCGCGGCAGGCGACCGAGCACGATCGGAACGCTGATATTCGCCAGAGGGCCACCCACATAAGGGATACCACTCTTGTCGTCGAATACTCCGAAAAAGTCCGCACGCAAAATGACCGCAGGATCGTAAGCGTCGATCGGCACTGAGCTGAGCGGTCCACGGAGCAAACGAGTCAATGGAGACCCGTCCAGTTTACTGAATCGATCGCCAGCGCCGCTGACATTTTGGGCATAAGAGGAAATCGCCTTTCCTTTCGCTTCCGATTCAATCTTCGCAATCATTTCAACCGAGTTGTAAGCCACTGCTCGGTTGAGCGACTGGTAGCCGGCATAGACCGTGAACGTTCCTGGAGCGATCGCGATCCCTTCTGGGAAACTGTTGGGAATCGGGCTGGTAGCCGCAACTAACCGAGGAACGGTATAGCCGAGCGGATCATCAAAATCGCCGAGAGGATTGCGAATAATGCCTATGTTTCCGCCCGCGTTGATCGGCACGCTGACCGTTAAATTGGTTTTTGAATCCTTGAAGTAGTAATTGTAAGCCTCAAAACCGCCCAGATTGGGATCGTGCTTGGGATCGCCCTGGACGAATTTGTTATATCCGGTAATGAAAGCGTAGGAAGGGTGTTCTCCAATAGCTTTCTTGAGTGCGTTTGCCGGCAGAAAGACAATGCTGCTCGCGTTGGTCACACCGAAGACTTGAGTTGGACGTCCCTCGACAAACCGTTCGATTTCACCAAACGGCCGCAAGTCAATGTAATCAGGGATCCACCGGGCAGTTTTTCCAATGGTTTTCAGGCGCAGAACGCCCACGCCTCGTGAATCATCCAAACGGTCGACAAACAACATGACTTTGGGATCGTCCGTGCCGGTTATATCGTAGGGCTCGGGTCCCACTTCGATCGAAGGTTGATCCGGATCCAACTGCGGAGCTTTTCGAGTGGCGATGTTCGTGCGAATCACGATCAAACTGCCCGTTGTCGCGCTATAGTTCCCAAACAATGTTCGACCTGGCGCAGTCGCGAATAGCAGGCTCCCATCCGAGTTCAGTGCGAGTCCTCGCAAGCCCAACCCAGCCGGTGCGACGGGAATGGTCTGCACCATGGTATGGAACGTCTTTGAGAAAGGGTCGATATCAACGACATAGATGGCCGCATTACTCTCGTCACTGACGTACAGGTATCGCCCGCTCGGCTCCGCCACCAAGTCGAACGGACGCGAACCTGGGGCCAGCGGAATGAACTGGATGCCCACAGTCTTCGAGTCGGCTGGATCGTCCAGTACCGTGTCGATCTGCTGCAAAGCGACCGCGTCGATCACCGCCACCCCAGCCGCGCCATTCAGCGTGACGTAAACTCGACTCCCATCAAAAGTCACCGTCGAGTTTCGCGGACTCAGGGTCGATCCAGCCGCACCGCCCTTGAACGGTATCCGCGCGATTTCGATCGGATTGGGTTCGTCGATGAACTTCGTGCGCCCGGGATCATCTTTGGTCGGGTCGGGAACTTCCTGCTGACCAATATGGAAATTGTCGATGACGCTCAGCGTTCCATCGCCACTGTTCACAGCAAAGGAGTAACGGTTGTTGGGAACGAGCTGCGCCGGATTGCCCGTGATGACTTGGATTTTCCAAGTCCCGTCCAGTGGCTGCCACATCTTGCGGCTGACCGTGACATACCCGCCCGCTACCATCACTCCGGCCGGAAGAGAAGCGATCAACTTCCCTTCTTTGGTCAACGTGAGATCCGAGCCCGAAATCACGGCGTCACGACCGCCCACCGGAAGAACGTTTCCTTTGGCATCAAATGTGTCCCGTCCCCCGATTTCAATCGTCACAAACAGGTCGCTGACTTTGCTGCCGAGAAAACTTGGTGCACCAAACCAAGGGTCCTTCTTTAAAACAAAGTCGCTGCCACTGATTTCGAGCTGAGGGGCGGGCAACGGATTGTTCAGGCTGCCGAAATTGAAGGTCATCTCCTGAATGACCGGAGGCTGCGCGCCCTTGGCAATGTAACGCGGCGGTTGCACGAGAGCGTGCGTTGTGTAGTCCCCTGGCTCGAGGCGGACTCCCGTGGAATTGACCGTAACAAAACCGGTCGGCTCCACGTAGCGCGTCGTCATGGTATAGTTGACTCGGGCCGGCACCGGGATCAGCAGGTCGCCCAACGGACTGGAAACCGCATAATAGCGCGGGCCATTGTTGCTGCCATCGCCGAACTGCGATTGGAGACTAACGATTGGCTGGTATCCCGTTTGGACAGTCGTTTTGCCCCCTGCCCCTGGAACGACCTGCTGCTGACGTTGGACCATCTGGTTCGCCTGCAAGCGCAAACTCAATAGGTCCAGCCCGGCAACAACCCCGAGAATACTAGTCGAACTGATCACTGCCAGACCGACGCCGGCAGGTTTGAACAGCAAGTTGAAGTCAAATGGTCGGTTGTAGACGCCAATATTGGGCGGCGACGTGGTGCGCATTCGCCCGTCGCTTCCCACGGTTAAAGTGTCCGCTAACAGCCAGGCTTGCTCGGAAGACTGACCATCTTCCCCAGCGACTGTTCCTGGTTCAAAAACATACAAAACGTCACCTGGCTTTGCACCAGACGGCGCGGCCAGGTTCAAGCTTACGCCGGCATTCAGAAACGAAGGACCTAATTCGACCTGAATGGCAGCCGCAAAATCCCAGTTTGCCGGCAAAGCAAACGGCAACTCACTCTGCCCAACCGACCGAATGCGAATCTGGGTATCCGAGTCTAGTGCGCCGCCTGGGATGCCCAAGATCGTTCCGGATGCCTGCACCACGCCACCGCTTGGGCCGACAACCGTTCCGTTATTCCCAGCGACGCTAATCTGGAAGACCGCCAATCGACTCTGGCCGCCATTGACGACGGTGACGGTGACCGTTCCCGACGCGGACGCGGTCAACAAGCCGTCCGCCGTTATGCTGGCCAACGCAGGATCACTCAAAAAGTAGGCCGTCCCGGAAGCAGCTGCCGATCGATTCTCGACCGTATTTTCCAATCGCTCCCGAACCACGATCTGGCGCGTCTCTCCTGGCTGCAGGGCGTAGGACTCGGGATAGAATTCGAGCAACCGCTCGTCCGCTTTACCAACCGTGACAGCGGTCGCCACCACCCCGCCGTTCTTCAAGGTGAACGTAATCGTAGCGGATCCAGGACCGATGCCCAAAACCCGCCCATCCGGTCCGACGGAGGCAACCTTTGGATTGCTGGAACCAACCGCGTAACTCTCGGCGCTCAGCACCAATGTTCCTCCGGAATACTCTCCCGACAATTGGAGCGGGACGGTTTGACCGATCGCGATAACAGAGTCCGCTCCTCCGAAAGTGAAGCGATTAAACGTCACCGGGACCACTTGGACATTCACGGTCGTCTGCGCCGACCGCAATGAACCGTCATCAGCTTGAAGAACAAACGAAGCGGTTCCAGTAAAGTCGCCGTTGGGAGTGAAGATGGCGGTGCGCCCGCCATTGACCAGACGAATGTCCCCGTGAGTGGCGCTGCCAACTAGGAAATAGAGCAAGTTGCCATCGGGATCCAGCGCCAGTGAATGCAGGTCGATCGTTAAAGGCTGCCCCTGGACAGTGGAGAGGGGCAACTTCTGGACGGTTGGAACCTGGTTTGCCAAGAACCCGAAACTCGCCCCGACGTACGCCGCATCCTTAGCATCGATCACGTTGTCCCGATTCCAGTCTGCCGCGGCGATGTATCCAGATTCGCCCAATCTCTTCCCATCGGCCCCCTGGACGATCGCCTGGTCGTTCCCATCAACTGCCCCGTCCGTGTTGGCATCCCCCGCCAGAAACACGGTATAGGAAAAAGCCGCGGTCGTGGAACCGGGTACGGCCGAAAACTCGATCACATAGGGGCCGGGTTGATCCAACGTCACAAGCGCCAGACTCTTGCCTCCACTCATCTGCGTAAAGCCGACCGTCACACCTCGCACAGAAGCTGCCGCTGGCTGCCAACCTGCCGCTTCCACCTCGATACCCAGCGTCACTTTTCCGGACTGCGACGTGTTCAATTCTCCAGCGCCCAAGATGATGTCGGACCGGTAAATTGTCGCATCACGGCCGGTGCTCGGGATCAGAGCGGTCAGCGGGACTGCCTGATTCTGACCCAAGAACTGGCGAGTAGTTCCGAGCACGTTGCCAACAAGGTCGACGCCGAGCAGCAGACCCTCCGAATCATACCGAATCACTTCGGCCTGAGAGGCAGCCACGTTAACTAAAAGATGATCGGCATTGGCGTGATAGCCTAACCAAGTCCGGCGGTTCCCCTCCAAGACGGTTACCTGGAGTAAATTGCCAGTGTCGTCGTAGGTGTAGACTGCTTGAGAACCGTCCGGGGCAACGATTCGATTCACGTGGCCATCAGCTCCGCGTTCGATAGCTATGTGACTGCCGTCGGACGCGTTCACCCCAGTGCCGCTCCACGTCAGTCGTTGACCAGATACCCCGTCAATCTCGCGCAACCCGCCCGCCGCGGAATAGAAGTACTGCGTGCCGTCGGAAGCCGTCACCCCGTAGTCGAAAATGCCAAATCTGGCGGATGCCGGGTTATAAGGCAGTCCTGTGCCCACTTGATAGAACGCGCCTTCAACTTCCTGTAATACGGCGGAACCGCTGGAAAGAGTGTAGGAAACTCCTGCATCCGATTTCCAAGCGGGTCTATAGTAGTTGCGTTCACCACTTTCAATAATGACAGGCGAAAATGTGAATCCGCTTCGGCTGCCGTCTGGCAAAGTGAAATATGCTCTCGTTGTCGTCCGGAACGCCCCAAAAAGTCCGTCCGATTCATAGCCCGTTGGAGCAACATTAGTCGTTACATTCGGCTCGGCGAGAACAAACTCCCAACCAAAGCCAAACGCACCGGACTGGCCTGCGTTGAGGCTGGAATAGCGTCGAGCGACTGGCAGGGTGATACCATCCAAAGTGATCGCAAAGTCCGTTTCGAATCGATTGTAAGCACCTGCCTTGGTGGGCGTGTTGATCTCCACGAGTCGCTCGCTATGACTGATTCGACCACTCAAGTCCTCGGCCGATAGACTCACAACGTATGCGCCATTCTCGAAGTTCGCCGGATTTAACGTTCCCAACGGCAAGGACGTGTCTCGAACTGCGCGACCGGAGGCCAAGACCGTAGCCTCTCCGCCACCCAACGGAGCGATCGTCAATTCCCAAGAATTCAGGTTGGAATCTGCCACCGCTCCAGAGACTTGCAACGGCGCTGTCACAACGGCCAGCAAGGCCTCATCCGCGAGATTGACAACTGGAGCAACGCGGTCCAGAGGATCGCGCACCAGCACTTCCGCGACGGTTGTTCCGACGACGTCGTCGGCATCCGTAGCCGTCGCTTCGACCGTGTAGATCCCTGGTGCATCGGGACGGAAGGTGACTCGATTAAAAGGGTCCAACACTTGAACCACTCCGCCTAACGACACTCGAATGGAGCGAATGGGACTGATACTACTGGCCGCTAATTGAATAACAACGGGCGCACCAGGCACCACCGCAAAACCCGGCGTCAATTCAATCCGGACGTTGGGCGAAAGCGCTTGGGGCGTGACAACCAAGGCCAACAACCGCGTCACCGAAGACAGCCCATCACTGACCGTGATCGGGATGTCATAACGTCCGGCCTGGGCGCCGACCGGGGTCCACGTGAACTGGGCCGTCTTCTGGTCGAAGCTCGCGCCCGCGGGCAGATTGCCAGCGGTCATGTTTAACTTGTCATTGTCCGGATCATTCGCCGCAACCGTCGTTGTAAACGAATGGCCGACTACTATTTGGTGGGCATCTGGGATCGGAACCAGTGGCGGTCTATTGACGTTAAGCACCTGTACCAGGCCGCTCGTCGTCGCCCGGACTCCGGACGTATCTTGGACACCGAAAATGATCTGATAAACGCCTGCCTGATCGAAACTCGGTGTCCAACTAAAGAGTTGCGTTTGCGCATCAAAATTAGCTCCCGGGGGGAGTTGTTCGACGAAGAAAAGCAACGAATCTCCGTCAGGATCACCACCTCCGACTTTAAAGCTCATCCGCACCCCTTCCTGCCCCAACACCGGCTGAGGCGTCGCCATCTCCGGGGCTCGGTTTGTTTTCGTTACGTCGATCGTGACATATTGGGTGGCTTGCGCCTGACCATCGCTGGCGGTGACCGTGAACTCATAACGGCCCAATTGCGCAAAATCCGGCATCCAACGGAATTGACCCGTTTGCGGATTCAACGAGGCTCCCCGAGGAAGGTCACTCGCCAGGAAGGTCAACGGATCTGCGTCAGGATCGCTAGCCGCGAGACCGAAATTGAGCAACGAGCCCTGCCCGACACTCTTCTGAGGAACGTCCGCCAGCAGCGGTGCCGTATTCGAACTCCGGACGACGACGCGGATCGTCGCGGCCGCCGTGGCTTTGCTTGCTGCACCGTTATTTCCGCTGTCAGAAACACGCAAGGTAATCTGGTGCGGCCCGGTATCGGCAACCGCTGGAATCCAGGTAAACTGAGCCACCCCGTAAGTATCGGTTCCCAGGAACACCGCGCCGTTAGGCAATCCGTCAGCGGTAAACGTCAAGGGATCCTCATCCGGGTCGGTGACTCGCACGGTGAATGTTAAAGGTTGGCCAACGACCGCGACTTTGTCTCCGACGGCGGCGAGAAC
>JBGAIN010000310.1:0-4709 GCA_044225505.1 Limisphaerales bacterium | reverse complement strand
CAGCAGTAATCCAAGGCCAGCGCGTCGATGTTGTCACGGAAGGTCCCATGATTGAACGTGGGTCGACCCTTAAAGTCGTCGCGGTGGAAGGAATGCGCGTGGTAGTTCGGGCAACTTAATTAACATCGGATAATTCTATGGCTTACTCGATGGGACTACTCGGTTTGATCATCGGCGGACGAGAGGTGAACGGCTTGCCAATCCTGGTGTTGGTCTTTTTCGGCCTCGTCATCCTGATTGCTGGTATCATCCTGATCAATTTTTTCAGCATCTGGATACGCGCTCTCTTCTCCGGCGCGCGCGTGACGTTCACCGAATTAATAGCGCTGCGATTACGCCGCGTTCCTGTGGGATTGATCGTGGACAGCAGGATCACAGCGGTAAAGTCAGGGTTGGACATCAGCATCGACGATCTATCGTCCCACTACCTCGCAGGTGGGAGTGTTGAAATGGTTATTCTCGCTCTCATCGCGGCCCGCAAAGCGCGCATACATCTGGACTTTGATCGCGCTTGCGCCATCGACCTGGCCACTAAAGGCACGGGCAAAACCGTCTTGGAAGCCGTGAAGACTTCGGTCAACCCAAAGGTCATTGATTGTCCAAATCCCGCTACGGGCAAGGCCACCGTCGACGGGGTCGCCAAGGATGGCATCCTCGTCCGATCCCGCGCCCGCGTTACGGTCCGAACGAATCTGGAACGATTCGTCGGCGGCGCGACGGAAGAGACGATCATTGCCCGGGTCGGCGAAGGCATGGTGGCGAGCATTGGCGCGTCGGACACTTATAAGGAAGTGCTGGAACGTCCCGATCGGATTTCCAAGACAGTCTTGGATAAGGCGTTGGATAGCAATACGGCGTTCGAAATCCTTTCCATCGATATCGCGGACGTGAGCGTCGGGGAGAACGTCGGCGCCAAGCTGCAAGCGGAGCAGGCCGAAGCCAACAAACTCATTGCCCAAGCGCAAGCGGAGGTGCGCCGGGCCGCCGCGGTTGCTTTGGAGCAGGAAATGTCCGCGCGCGTGCAAGAGATGCGTGCCCGGGTTGTGGAAGCGGAAGCGCAGGTGCCGCTGGCGATGGCCGAGGCCTTCCGCATTGGCAATCTTGGTGTAATGGACTATTATCGTATGCGCAACATGCAAGCGGACACGTCGATGCGCGATAGCATCGCGGGGACGGACCCAGCTTCCGCGCATCAACCGCCAAAGACCTAAGGATTCGCCGCTGTGGCTTCCATGGAATCATTGTTCTTTGCCTTGCTGGTGATGGCCATCGCTGGCCTTTCCAACTGGCTGCAAAAACGCGCGCAACAGTCCCAGGAAGCCCCGCCGCCCGTTCCAGGTCCACCTCGCCAGCCGAGCATGTCGCCGAATCGCAACAGGCCTCGCGTGCCGCCTCTTGACCCAGCTCCTACAACAGCCCCGACATTGGAGACCGTCTTGGAACGTGAACTGCGGCGTTTGTTGGGGGGTGAAAGCCCAGCTTCGGCCCCGCCTCGGCCCATTCCAGCTCCGAGCCAACATCAAGAAGTGCCACCGCCAATCTCATCGGTCCCTCGGCCAAGACTCAGCCCTACGAGCAAACCGATGGCCCCGCCGTCGAGTTCGCCCGCCGCTCCCGTTTTGACGGAAGCCACACCTCGCTTTGGCGCGGCTTCATCCGCCTACGACCGAGCGCTGCATCTACACGAGTCGGTCGCCCAGCACTTTCGCGGAGTGGATCAGCGGACTTCCCATCAGATCACCCGACCCGCTTCTCGCAAGCCGGCCGCGCCGACGCCGCGACGGGCATTTGGGCGTCGCCAAGCTCGGGAAGCGTTTGTTGCCTCGCTGATTTTCAATCCTCCAAAATCGTTGGAAGGATGAAGTCAAGGCGATCGCGATGGGTCCCGACTCCATACGGAACTTCGTTGGGCCAGCGCTGGGAGTCCTTGGCGGCATTGTGGGCACGGTCTTTAGCCTCAGGAATACGTCGAGCCCGCGCGAACGCCGCTTCGTGATCGTTGCGGCGATCTCGATTTGGCTTCTGATAGGCCTCATCGTGACGGTCCTGCACTTTGTGCCCTCGCTACGTTCCTGCGTTTGGGTAGCCATCGTTGCCCTCGCTGTCCTGGGCATTCCAATCTTCAATCGACAACAGGAAAGAATTCGACTCGAAGAGACTCGGAAACGCACTCCTGATTAGCCGAGTCCCAACGGATCATGCGTCCGCTGACGTCGCGGTCCGCGCTTACGGTGCGCACAACTGCGGTTCGCCAGCCTGCGCGGGTCTCCGCGACGACGGAGATCCCTGGACCTGGCGCTCCTCAGGCCTAATTAATACCGACCCAAACCCGCTGCTCTTGGGCTAGAGCACTTCGCTATAGAGTGCGCGGAAATCGTCGGCGGTCACAGGGACGGCGTTGGTCTTGTGGCAAGGGTCATCCACCGCTTGGTCAACCAAAGCAGGCAGAAGTTCAGGTTTGACGCCGTGCTCGCGCAGCTTGGTGTTCAGCCCAAGGCCCTTGAGAAAATCTGCGATGAAGGAAATCGTGCGCTGATCCGCTTCGGCGTCGCTGCACTTGAAAACATCGAGCCCGCACGCGACCCCTACCCGTCGATAGAGCCCTGGCTTACGCTGAGCGCAGAAGCGCATTCCCGTCACCAAGCAGAGCGCGTTGGCCAATCCGTGGTGCATGCCGCATAAGGTCGATAACGGATGCGCGAGAGAATGGACCACACCCAAATCTTTCTGAAATGCGACCGCGCCCATGGCGGCTGCCACCAGCATTTTGCCGCGCGCATCGATGTCCGCGCCATTTCGGACCGCTCGGGGAAGGGCGTCAATGATCAGGTGAATCCCCTCAAGGGCAACACCATCGCACATGGGGTGGAACACCGGGCAGGTGAAACTTTCGATGCAGTGCGTCAGCGCATCCGCGCCCGTGGCGGCGGTCAGTTTCGGCGGCAACCCAACGGTCAATTCTGGATCTAGAATGACGAACTTAGCCAGGAGTTCCGGATGGAAAAGAACTGCTTTCCGCTTGGTGGCGGGCAAGGTGATGACCGAACTGCGGCCGACTTCGCTGCCCGTCCCTGCGGTCGTTGGAATGGCGACCAATGGAGCGAGGCCAGACCATTCGGTCTCGTTATAGAATTTGCTCAGGTCAAAGCCTGGACGCTTGACCAGAACCCGCGCGGCCTTGCCGGCGTCGAGTGGGCTGCCGCCCCCTAAAGCGATCACTCCGTCGCAGCCATGGGTTCGGAAGGCATCGGCTGCTTCCCGGACGTCGTTCTCGATCGGGTTTGGATGTACGCCAGCATAAACGAACCAGGATTGGTCGCGCTGCGCCGGGTTCAGAACGGCCGCCACGCTTTGAAAAGCCGCGGTTTGCGCCACCCCGCCGTCCGTCACGACGAGCGGACGACGCACTCCAATCTTTGCCAGGCGAGATGGAAGTTCCCGAATCGCGCCAGCGCCGAATAGGGTCAAGGTTGGGAAGGAGAAGGTAGTTAAGCTTGCAGTCATTGCTTGGTGGCAGATCGCCTTTTCTGGTTCTGTGGTTTCGGAGATTTGTTCGACGGTCGTCGTGTTGAAGTTGGGACTTCGGACTTGGCACTGGAAACTTTCCTGGCAGGTCGGGTCGCAGCGGATTGAGAAAGCTCCAGCAGCGAGCGCAGAATTGCCAGGTTTTCGATATCTTCGTGGAGATCGTCTGATTTGGGCGTCTCCAGGCATCCGGGATGATCACGAAAACGCGCATCATTGACGATGTGGCGGAAGGCCTCGCGCCCGATCTTTCCTTGGCCAATGTGCGCGTGCCGATCCACTCGGGAACCCAGGTCCGTTTTGGAATCGTTCAGGTGAAAGGCCAGGATCTGTTCCAAGCCGACCATGGAATCCAGCTCGCCGATCGCTGCATTCCAACCTCCAGGAGTGCGAATATCATAGCCCGCGGCAAAGAAATGCGCCGTATCCAGGCAGACCCCCAGCCTGTCTGGGCTGTCGACGGCTTCGTAAATCGCTCCCAGATGCGCCAATTGGCAGCCCAAGCAGGTCCCTTGTCCCGCGGTATTCTCCAGCGCTATGCGGACCGACGAAGGGCGAGTGCTACGGAAGACTTCGTTTAAACCTTCCACCACCCGGCCTAGCCCCGCCTCTTCGCCCTGGCCCAAATGGGCGCCGGGATGCAACACCAGAAATGGCAACCCGATCTGCGTCGCAAACTCGATCTCCTGAATCAATGAACGAATCGAGTTATCCCGATTAGCGCTAGGCGCAGCGCCCAGGTTGATTAGATACCCGGTGTGCCCAAAGATCCGGTGCAGTTGGCGTCGTAATGGATGGCTTTCGAATTGGGAAACTGCGTCCGGTAAGAATGGTTTCCCGAACCATTGCATGTTGTTCTTAACGAAGATTTGGCAAATCTCACCCCCAATTCGCTCGGTCCGCTCGAGCGCCTTATGCAGTCCGCCGGAAGTTGAGGTGTGCGCGCCAAAACGCATGCGGGCGAATCTAGCAGGCGGCTGGTGCGCTGACCAGACGGAACCCGCTGCGTGCGTCGGGCAGGGGCGTATCTTGACAGTACCACCAAGGATCGCGGGATTTATCCTAATGCCATTCGGTAATTGCCTCCTGGCGCCCCGGATGGGGCAACTCGAGAATAGCTCGGCGTTTTAACGCCGAGGTTGAATGGGCGCGATTCCAAGTCCCGACGGGACGGCCGAGGACGT
>JBGAIN010000309.1:0-4735 GCA_044225505.1 Limisphaerales bacterium | reverse complement strand
TCGCATGTCTCCCGGCATGGGGACGGGTCCGATTCAAGGCACGCGCTCTTCAGTTTCACCGCCCGCCGAGTCGGCTGGTTCACGCTTCACTCCAGGGGGATCGACCCTGACTTTAGAACCTCCTCTGGATGGATCGGGCGGTCGGACACCACATCCTCCCGGTGGCGTGAGGTTCTCTCCGCGCAAGCTGCAGCAAGGCAACCTGCCTCTGGACATCATCTCCAAAGGGCGCTTCGAGAAAAGCCATCCCACATTGCACCGTGGGGAAGATCTAGATATTCCAACATACGTTCGCCGTGGCATTCCTTTGAATTAAACTGTCCTCTTCGCGAAGGGATGCGGGGGCTCGCAGATTTGGGCTGAATGTAGTCCACGGTTCGGTAACCATTGCGGCGTGGATTGCAGTGAAAACTATCGGATTGTCCCATTGGTGAATGGCGTTCGCAGTGTCCATTGCGTCGCCCTGGGGGAGACTTTCCATCCCGTCGTCGGCCCGATCTTGGAAGCTGACGCTCTGTATGTGCGGCAGCTGAAATTGGCGGAGCGCTTTCGCTCGGAGAAAGAGGAATTTGTGGTCTGGGACGTCGGTTTGGGGGCGGCGGCGAACGTGGTGGCCGTACTGCGGGCTATTCAGGGAAGTCCCGGTCGTTTCCGTCTGATCAGCTTTGATCAGACGCTTGAGCCGCTTCGTTTTGCACTTCGCCATACGGTGGAATTGGGGTATTTCGGCGAGTACGAGCAGGTGTTGCGGATGCTTGCCTCTGGCGGAACTGGCCCTTGGACATTTCAAAATGGGCAACACACCGTCACCTGGGAGTGTCACGTGGCCAATTTCCCTTCGCTCATCCAACAGCCAGCGGCGGCTGGGTGGGCCAAGCCGCATGCCATCTTGTTCGATGCCTATTCCCCGGCCACGAATCCAGAGATGTGGACCCAGCCCCTGTTCGCCCGCCTTTACCAGATGCTCGACCCGCGGAGACCGTGCGCACTCCCGACGTATTCGCGTAGCACTTTGCTTCGTGTGACCCTCCTGTTGGCGGGGTTTTTTGTCGGGAAAGGCCACGCCACCGGTGAGAAAGAAGAGACGACCATCGCGGCCAACTGCCGTGAATTAGTCGCGGATCCACTGGAACGGCGGTGGTTGGCGCGAGTTCGAGCGTCGACTAGTGCCGAGCCGCTCTGGGAGCCGGTCTACCGGCAACTACCCTTATCGGCGGCGTCTTGGGAACTCTTGCAGAAACACCCGCAGTTTATCTGATGGCCTGGCCGGTAGCACGATCGGGGTTGTGCACAATTCGATTGAAAGCCCAGCCCGAAACCTTAGCATGAAGGGACTGCGCCCGTGTGGCGAAGAAGCGTTTATGAAGAGTTATGACATCGCAGTCATTGGCGGGGACGGAACCGGCCCCGAGGTCATTCGTGAATCTATTAAAGTTTTGAAGGCTGCCGCCAGCAAGTTTTCCCTGAAGCTCAACTTCACGGATTATGACTTGGGCGGAGAGCGTTATCTCAAAACCAAGGAAGCGTTACCAGATAGCGTGGTTCAGGAACTCCGCAAGTTTCCCGCCATCTTGCTGGGCGCAATTGGACATCCCGACGTCAAACCAGGGATTCTAGAAAAGGGGATTCTGCTCCGGCTTCGTTTCGAGCTGGAACAATATATTAATTTACGTCCGGTGAAACTTTACGATCCGCGTTTTTGTCCGTTGAAAGACAAGGGGCCAGCGGATATCGATTTCGTGGTGGTTCGCGAGAACAACGAGGGGCTTTACACGGGGGCGGGCGGGTTTGTGTTCAAGGGAACGCCGAATGAAGTCGCTTTACAGGAGAGTGTCAACACTCGGCGCGGGGTGGAGCGGTGCCTTCGATTCGCCTTCGAATTTACCCGCAAACGAAATCGCGCCAAGAAACTGACCCTGTGTGGCAAGACCAACGTGCTTACTTTCGCCTTCGACCTTTGGGAGCGGGCGTTCCATGAGATTGGACAGGCAGATTACGCCGACGTGAAACGAGATTACGCGCACGTCGATGCAACCACGATGTGGTTCGTGAAGAATCCCGAATGGTTCGATGTCATCGTCACGGATAACATGTTTGGAGATATCATCACGGACCTTGGGGCGATGATTCAGGGTGGAATGGGCATTGCCGCCGGAGGCAATATTAATCCGCAGGGAACTAGCATGTTTGAGCCTATTGGCGGGAGCGCTCCGAAATATACGGGCCAGAACGTGATTAATCCGTTGGCCGCGATCTGTGCGGGGCAGATGATGCTGGATTTCTTGGGTGAAACGGCCGCAGCAAAAGCCATTGAAGAAGCCGTCATCCGAGTTACTCGCGAGAAGATTCAAAGTCTCGCTGCGGGCAAGATGGGCTTTGGCACGACCCAAGTTGGAGACCTCGTCGCGGCTGCGCTCTAACCTCTACCCGACCTCGTTCCGGACAAGAAACTAGAGTTATGAGCGGTTGGTAGGAATGAGCTCCGAACCTGCCGCTCATATGGTCGATCGTTGGCTGACTCAAAAGCGTGGACTCACGCTGCTGGGAGCTTATTTCTTGGTCCAGGCCTTGTTTCGGATCCTGATTTCCGATACCGCCGAGTTGGATGAGTCTGCTCAATTCCTTTGCGTACAAACCTGGGCGTGGGGGTACGGGTCTGATCCGCCGCTATACACGTGGCTGCAGAGGCTCGCGTTTGAGATCCTCGGCCTTAGTATTGTAGCGTCCACGGTACTCAAGAATCTGCTGCTATTCGCGACGGGGTGGTTCACGTTCTTGGCCGCCAAGGAGGTTTTGGGGGATGCGAGGCTTGCCACGTTGGCGGCATTCTCGCTTTTGCTCTTTCCGCAGATTACGTGGGAATCGCAGCGAGATCTGACGCATTCGGTATTGGCGACAGCCATGGCGGCAGCGACTTTCCTGACCGTGCTCCGAGTCGCAAAAAACCGTTCGATATTAAATTACGCGCTTCTCGGCCTCTGTCTGGGGCTGGGAACACTCAGCAAATATAGTTATTGTCTGTTCGCGCTCGCGCTGGCTTTGGCGGCGCTGACGCTTCCGACATACCGGCGCGTTCTATTGCATCCGCGCTTTCTTCTCAGCGTGCTAGTTCTAATTGTCATCGTCGGACTGCATCTTCGCTGGATCGCGTTTAGTCCTGACCTGGCGTTGCGGCGCAGCCAAGAGGTGCTGCGGGCGCGTGATGGGGTCGGGCTGACTCCTCGGTTGAAGGGCTTAATCAGTCTGCTTGCCTGTGCGGGTATGCTGGGTGGGGTAATTACTGCGGTATATTTTGCGGCATTGTTCAAACAATCCAAACCCAGCAAGCTGCTCGAACCTACCGACGTGGAACGTTGGATTAGACGCACACTGCTGGTGATCTCAGGTCTTTGTGTCGTGATTGTCCTCATCAGCGGGATCAAATTCAAAGATCGCTGGTTTCAGCCAGTGACGTTCCTCCTGGGAATCTGGGCTGTATTGCTTGTCCGCCAACGCTTGACCCGCGGCGCGGAACACCGCATTTGTTGGATTATTGCGTCGGTAGCGTGTACCGCGTTGGTGGTGTTACCTGGCATTCCGTTCTCTGCGTCATTGACGCACCGTCCGACGCGGCTCAATGCCCCCTACGCCGCGCTGTCCGCCAACCTCCACGCTCAGTTTCCCGCTTTTCCCCCGGTCATTGTTGGGGCGACTCGTTGGGTCGGTGGGAACCTCCGACTATTTTTTCCGCGCAGCACCGTCATCGTTCCGGAGTTCATGGGGGTTCCGGTGGCAACCAATGTCGCCTGGTTAATCGTTTGGGACGCCACGAAGTCGACAGAGCCGCCGGCGGCTCTCGCCGACACGATTCGGCGCGTCCGCGGGATCGATCTGCTGGAGTCCAAGCCGGTTTTCGTTGAAGCACCATTTAAGTATTGTCCGAGCAGGGCGATGAAATTGAGTTTGGTCGTTCTTCCGCCGTAGCCTGTTCGCTTCGTTGCGGGGCCAATTGGTGAGTCGTAATCGGCGGGATGGTTTTGAGTCCGAGGTTGCTCTGAATGGAGTTGATTTTTCTGGTCGCCATCTGGCGTTGATCTTCACGCGGAGCCCATGCTAGCGTCCGTTGACTTGAGCAACCCGGTTCAATTCCGGCATGGGTATGAGCTGCCTCGCCTCTGCGAGGGCTTCTGCCGCCATATCGGCCGTGGTGCTTGGTGAAATCATGCACTGGTTCATCCAAATTCTTGTTGTTGTGGCTGGCATCTGGGCGTCGCCCTCGGTCCGCGGCGCAGCTCCGTTTTTCCGGGATCGGCTGGTATTCCCGGTGCAATCGGCCCATGTGCATTCCAGTTGCATTGTGGAATGCCCGAATGGCGATCTCTTAGCGTGTTGGTTTCAGGGATCTGGCGAGCGTCGTGCATCGGATGTCGCGATCGTTGGAGCTCGTTTGCGACGAGGGGCTGAGGATTGGAGCGCGGTGTTTCCGATGGCCGATGCCCCGGATTTTCCAGATCTCAATCCGGTCTTGTTTATCGACGCGAAGAACGAGCTCTGGCTGTTCTGGATCACGGTGCTTGCCGAGCGTTGGGAAGATTCACTGCTTCGCTACCGCAAAGCGAAAGAATACCAGGGCGCAGGCTCTCCGCATTGGTACTGGCAGGACGATCTCTTGCTGAAGCCGGACGATCGATTTGCGGAAGCGATCCGGCGGGGCTTGGGCGGCCTGAGCGCGGATGACGCCGATTATGGTTCCTTG
>JBGAIN010000308.1:0-5473 GCA_044225505.1 Limisphaerales bacterium | reverse complement strand
GGGTCCGGATTGGCGAGGTTCTCCGGGGAATTGTCGAACGCACCGCTCACAATGATTTGACTTCCGGCGGGGAGGGTCTTCGGTTCGGCCAATTGATAGCCGACTTGCCACATAAAATCATAGTCGGGAACGGAAAGAAGCGTCTCCCGCTTGCCGTTTGCATACACAACTTCGTACTTCATGCGCTTTCCCCGTAAATGCATGTGCGGGTTCAAACGTAGAACTGTGATGCCTGTTGAGGGCACCATCCAGGCGGGAGATTGGACTTTATGGTCGCGAGCGTAAGGCGGGATTGTGAAAGTGCCATCTCCAATAAAATCCGATTTCCAAACGCGCGGGGGTTTCGCCTTGTGATACCACAGGTGGAGGACCGGTTGATCGTTTGTCGCAACTCCCAGCGTATTGTAATGAAGATTGAACGTTAACCAGTTGGATTTGGTGAGCGGAATATAGGAATTCGTTGGAATAGAATTGGGCTTAAAGCCTGGGAAGGATTCGGCGATATACGGTTCGTACGTCGCGTTGTCGGGCTCACTGCTGCGGTTGGCAATGCGGCCAAGCCAGACGAGCGAATGGTGCACAGCCTTGCGATTGCTGTGACGAATGATTGCGGCGCGAAGCCAGGCGTTGGTGGGATTCTTTGTCTGAACGAACAAGTAACGGTACGCCTCGGATCCAGTCGCCTTGATCTGCTGAAGGGGAATGGTCACTATCTCGTCCGGTTCACCAAGGCTGGGTGGAATCACGTCATAAGCCGGAGGCGGCGGGAGTTCTGCCAATGGGTCGTTGCCCGTTCCCCGCGGCGCTCCAGCGTCAATCCAGCGAACGAGCGTAGCGCGATCTTGTTCCGGTATTGAGATATCATTTACGAACTGGCCGTACTCCGGGTCGGCGTGCCACGGCGGCATGAGGCGAGAGAGCAAGTGATGTTTCATGGAACCGGACCACTCCTTTACAACGTTATAGTCGGTCATTGCGAAGGGTGCGACGCCGTCCGTGCGATGGCACGTGGCGCAATAGCGGTAAAGAATCGGCGCCACGTCTTCGGAGTAAGTCGGTGTGCGTGTGCCCACGTGGCCAAGTGGCGAGCCCTCCGCGACGGTCCTGCGAAAGGTGGGAGATTGGTCAGCAACGGCAGCCGCCAGCGCTTGCGCGAGATAACTCGAGGCTGCCGTCGTGTGCCCGGGCCCCAATACCAGGCCCCGATAGGGAATGCTAAAGCCGGGAGGCCGAATTACCGCAATCTCTCCGGCGCGAGTCAGTGCGACGGAACGCGCGGCGATACCTGCCACATCGGAGAGCACGGGATAGTTGATCTTCAGAGTTTTTGCCTGAGCCAGGATGTTGCTGCGAACGGGAGCTTTATCCGACAGAAGAATCCACGTTTGGATGCGATTGGAATAGTTCTTCGTGACTTCGTCCAGAATCGGAGCGGTCGCGGAGATATCGGCGAGATTTGTTCCGGCGGCGAGCACGACGATGGCGTCGAGATGAGAGTGATAAAACAAATCGTAGGAAGTTCCCTGTTGGTCAAGCAGACGGAAATTAGAGGCCGCATCACTGGGAGACCTGCTTCGTCGACTCGTTTCAGACGATAAAAGCTCGATGATCGTCTGTGGTGTCTTCCCAATTCAATGGCTCGGTTCCGAGACTGAGGGAGACAATGGAGCGCCATTGCCCTGAACCAAGCGCAGAAGTTTTCTCCAAGTCGTAACTTTTTCCCGGCGTTCCCGAGAAACTCAGGCTGGGCAGGGCGACGGGAGTTTTCCGTTCGATCTGGAGGCGGGGCGAGAGGTTCAGCTTGTTGTGCTCTGGCGTTACGACCTCTGGCTTTGCCGCGCTAACGCGCTACGTCTGATCTTCTCGACGAGCTTGGAACTGTCCGGTGTCCCGCAGAGCGATGGGATCCAGGAGATGGAGTCGCCCGGAGCGACACCGATAGAAATCAAAATCAAGAAGTAGCGCATAAAGTCACCAATCCAGTACTAAAGAAGATTCTAAAAATGGTTACAAAAGGGACCAACGGCAGCCGTCTACCCGTCGGTCCCTCGCGGGGCTATTTGAAGGTTATGAAAATATACTCACGAGCCTTTATGTCCGTGAGTGGAAATTTGACCGTCAAACGTAAATGTTGTTGTGCCACCGGTTGGGGAAGTAAGCATCGCGACCCCTTCCATTTCGCCTTTGCCACGAGCGTTTGCCATTTGTCGGTCCCGCCGGTGAATTTAATGGTGTAATGCAATTCCACGAAATTGGGGTTGGCCGGATCAGGGAATGCCTGTGCCTTCGACCTCTGCGTCAAGCGTGGAAGCTCCGTCAGCCGAAACGAGTGCCACGTGCCACTGAGGAGGATGGGCTGATTGGGGCCAGCCGGATGGAATAAAATTCCGTGCCGTCAAAGGTGCAATTGCCCCAGCAAAGACTTTGGCGACCCCGGGTGAGTCATGAGGTACGCCGGGTGTAACGCTGCAGGACCGAACGAGAAGTTATTTCCGCTACTGCCGCGGATTTCTCCGGCCTGCATTGTGACCGCCCCCGACAGGGGGGGAGCGTGCCGCAAACAAGGGGTGAGAGTGCAATTCAGAATAGTGATGCTGGAGGCTTTCATAGATTTTTAGGTTTAATGCGATTGCGTCGTGCAATGCGCCTTCGAATTCTTCCCAAAGAGAATTGGCGAAAGGGTTACAAGGTTGGATTGGGAAAATCTGGCTGCAACGCGCGCCAGGCGGTGTTTTAGCGGGACGGATCAGTGCGCCATTTCAGTGTTGCGCTTTTCGATGGCGGCGATTTCCTCCAAAGACGGAGCCTTGAAAAGTTGTGCTTGCAGGTCGGGAAGTGCCCAGAAGCTTGCAGCAAGGGTGCGTCCATCCGGGGAAAAGCGAAGCGCGTTGATGGTCCCTGGATGCGGCAACGTCGCGACTTCCTGACTCGTCGCCATGTTCCAGATTTTTATTCGCGTATCGTATGCGCCGGTCGCATGATGTCCGACCGTCCGGCGAAAAGGCGAGTTGGGTGATTCCTCCAACGTGGCCTTTGAGGGACCTTTTGAAACGACCTGAGGGAAACTCCCAAATTTGAGCTTCGTTGTTGTTCACACTGCACGTGACAAAAGATTTGCCATCTGGTGCGAAGACAACCTGATTCGCCGGCACCTTGACTGAGAGGAGGCGTTGGCCGGTTTGGACGTCCCATACAGTGGTTTCCGAGGAAGAATATGATCCCGTGACGATCGATCTGCCGTCTGGCGCAAAAGTTTAGTTGCCCCCGCAAACTCTTTCGTAGGCCTACAGGTAGAGAGCTCCGTGTGTGTGGCCATGTTCCAGACTTTCAGGAACCCTTTTTCGTCGCCCGTAGCGAGTTTGGTTCCATCCGACGACAGAGCGACGGTGGATATCCAGTTTGTTCCGGCACTCCACAGGGCCGTCAGTTTATGCTCTTTAAGGTTCCACAGTTCTATCTGTCCCTCTGTCCGGCCAAGAACAGCAAGGGGTTCATTGCCTGTAACAGCGAACGGAGTCACGTCAAATTCGAATTTAAGGGGCGGCTTTTCCGGGATAGGGATGATCACGCGATTAGTGCCTGTCACGACCTGCCACCGATAATCGTTGTGGCTCGGGCCGAAGACAACAGTCTGCCCGTCGGAGCTGAAGCCGGCAATCTGTCCGGCGTCGCTCCAGATCCACCGAGATCCTGCGGCTGGCCAGGCCAGAGTCGAACGGTTCCATCGGTACTGCTGGAGGCAACGCGTGCCCCGTCAGGGGACATGGCTAACGCCCAAATTTCACGCGTGTGACCACGCCATCGAGCGACTCGCCTGAAGGTTGAAGCATCCCAAAGACAAATCGACTGATCCGCGCTGGCTGTGGCGAAGGTTTTCGAGCGCGATCCGACCGCTATAGCCGGTAGGTATGCCGAGTGTTCCGAAATTGAGGCGGATATTTTGGGAGAATCCGAACTCAAGTCCCAAACAACCAATTGATCCATCCAACTGCCGGTAAGCAAATACTTGCTGTTGGGGAGGAAATTCGCGGAGAGGAGCGGAACGCCGGCCGGATAGAGATTGGTATAGTTCTCGAGGCTCGGGACTTTCCAAAGGCGAACACCACCGGCTTTTCCTGGAATGTCCAGCCAGCCGGTAACGAGCAACTTGCTATCGGGCGAAAAAGCTACTGCTCCACGATCATGTATCCCAAGAATAGGTGTTTGCTCGCACTGGGCCACAGGTTCCCAGGAATCAGTATTCCAAAGCTGAAGTTTGTTTCGATCCTTTACTCCGGTTACAAGCCATTGCCCGTCCGGCGAAAAGATGGCCGGCAGGACGGCATTGGTCAGCCTGGGCATGAGCAGTTGGTTCCAATTCGTCGTTTCCCAGAATCTTAAGACATCACCGGACAGGATGAGCAAACGGCTATCTGGTGAAAAGGTGAGTGCGTTACCCCAGACGGAAAGCTGCTTGATCACTTGGAGCGTCTGGGTCTCGCGAACAACCACCTGGCCTGAGCCGGAATAGATAAAAACGATCCCAGTGAGAACGCAATCGTGCACTGATCTAAACCCTGGGGCGGCGCGTCGCGAAAAACAGCGCTCTCGTTCCCCTGGCAGATCTGCCAGAGGTAACGCCACTCGAAACCGCGCAGGTCATCTTCACCTGGCCTGGGCCGCTGGCGATTGAGCAACTCCAGGGCACGCTCCAAGTTATTTTCCCGGATGGCTTGTTGGGCGACGTTCATTTCGGAGGCGTAGGCGTTGAGGCGCGCACGGTTCAAATGTCGAGTCGCTCGAATCGCTTGCCAGGCGCTGATCATGGTAGCGATTAATAAAACCAGAGCGAAGGCAGCGGCGGTGCCCATGGCCACGCGATTTCGCCGGGCAAATTTCGAGAATTGATAGCTCCAGGTCGGTGGCGCAGCGGTGACAGGTTGATCGACGAGGAAGTTCCGGAGATCGGACGCGAGAGCATTCGCGGACTGGTAACGGCGGTTGCGGTCCTTCTCAAGAGCTTTGAGCACGATCCAATCGAGCTCGCCGCGAAGGACCTTGTTCAAGCCTTCCGGCAACTCGCTCCGCTGTTCCGCGATCTGACTCAGTTCCGCGTGCGTGAGCGTGCTCAGACGAGGTGTAAACGGGCTTTGGTGGTTCGGTCTCGCGAATTGTTTTTTGAATCGCCTCCACACCGGATTTGAGAAGAGAGCGCGCGTCGAACGGGGTTCGACCGGTAATCAATTCGTAGAGCAGAACGCCGAGGCTGTAGGCGACTTCGGGTATCAATATCAGGCCCAATCCCGCCTGCTCAGGGCTCATGTAAGCAGGAGTGCCCATAAACTGATTGAACTGGGTAAAAAGGGTTTTGTCGGTCAGTGGCTGTTCGGTGGCTTTGGCGATTCCGAAATCAATCACCTTCGGCAAAGCTTTGCCGTCCTGCTCTGTGACTAGGACATTCGAGGGCTTCAAGTCCCGGTGAATGATCCCTTTT
>JBGAIN010000307.1:0-5663 GCA_044225505.1 Limisphaerales bacterium | reverse complement strand
GTCTGGTAGCCCCAAGAGCCATAAAACGGGTGCTTCATCACCGGCAGAAGTTCGACATGGGTGAAGCCGTGCTCCTGGACGTGGCGCGTCAACTTTGCTGCCAATTCGCGGTAGGTGAGCCATCTGTTTTGCTCCTCCGGCACGCGCATCCACGAGCCGAGATGGACTTCGTAGATGGAAATCGGGCTCGAGGCGGTCTGACATTCGGGGCGTGTCTTCATCCACGGCCCGTCATTCCACGCGTAATCCAAACTCCAAACCAAGGATGCGGTTCTCGGCGCGGTCTCATGGTAGAAGCCGTAGGGGTCAGCCTTGTCTACCGCGAAATTGTTATGCCGCGAGACAATGTGGTACTTGTAGACCGCGCCCTGGCCAAGCTGGGGAACGAACCCGCTCCACACGCCGGACTGGTCGACAGGCTGTAGCGCGTGGCGCGTCTTATCCCAGTCGTTGAAATCGCCGATGACGGAAACTTGGGCTGCGTTCGGCGCCCAGACTGAAAAGCAAGTCCCGGGCAAACTGTCTCGGAGGATGAGTTGGGCGCCCATGGCCTGATACAGGCGACAGTGAGTGCCCTCGTTAAACCAATGCAGGTCGTCTTGTCCGAGGACTGTAAAGGCTCTATCGGAGCTTTTGGTCGCACGTGTTGAGTTCTTCGAATCTTGCGGGATGCTCATATGCAGTTGCGAGAAGTCGATTCAATTCAAGCGGCCATGGGAAGGGCCACCGAAGACGCCAATGACGCTTTGCTATCACCAACGGTCGTGGGATGAGCCTGCAATCGGTATGGGATCAGCGGCCTGGCCATTCATTTGGACAAGCTTCGCCCAGCAGTTGCAGCACACCCAGGAGGGGGATTCTCAGCCAGGCGGGCCGATTATTCAGCTCATAACCCAGTTCATACATGGCCTTATTCAATAGGTAGGCCCTCAACAGCGCTTGGAATTCCCCTTGAGTATTCGGCAGTAGATCCGATTGGCCGAGCGCCTGGAGATACGTTCGGAGGAAACTTGCGCTGACTGTTTGATTCCAAAAGCGCCCCCAGAGAGCAAACGCGGAAGAGTTCTCCGGGGACAGGCTGCCCCGCGCCACGTGCTGGAGCAGCCCCGCATGCGCAGCGTAATCGAAAGAACGAATCATTCCCGCCACGTCACGCAATGGAGAACGCTTGATCCGGCGCTCACTCAATGCCACCGCTGGCTCGCCTTCAAAATCGAGAATGACAAAGTCTTTGCCGGTCCAGAGCACTTGCCCAAGGTGATAATCGCCATGAATACGGATGCGCTTCGCATTAATTCGGTGCTCCAAAAGTCGTCCGTAGCTGTTGACGATTTTGCTTTCCTGAGCCAGCACCCGTTCGGCCGTCGGCGCCACCTCAGAGGGAAGGCCTTTGATTTGCTTGCGCAGAAGGCGCAGACTTTGCGTGGCCAGGTTGCGCATGGACTGGAACAGGCCGCGCAAATAGTGGGGCGTGAGCGGTTCCGGCGCGAAAGCACTGTCTTCCAATGCCGACGCCAATGTCAAATGCAGCTCTGCCGTGCGGCGACCCAGGAGCCGTGCGGACTCGAGGTAGGTCCCGATGAGTTCCTGAACGGCCGGCGCGATCTCCTCACAGTTACAGTTCAGCCAGTCGTTGTTCTCCGAGGCGTGCGCCTCGCCCCTGGCTTGAAGAACTCCCAACACTCGGTCATAGCCAGCGTCTCAAAGCGTCCAATGTCATCGAAGCAGCGTCTTTGCATCCCTGATGCAGCCGTAAGCGATGGCTACGCGCGAGTCGCCGCTCGGGACAGTGTATTCAAGAGCGCCAGTAAAGGCCGGAACATTGGGAAAGTCCCGCCCGACCAAAAATCTTCCGATCTCGAGATCGGGATTAATTCCGAGCTCAACCTTTCGGAAAACCTTGAGCATGACCTTATCGCCGTAAATAGCCCAGAAGAGCGGCTTGCTCGGCTTTCCCGAGAGAAGAAGCAGGCAACTCCGCGCTTCAAATGCGCGCAGGACAGCAGTCGATGAGCCTTCGAGTTGACCTTGGGTGCCTTGGCTCTGACGATCGTGAAGGATCATTCTAGAAGCGCATGGCAGAGTTGGTCGACCAGCGGGTCGCGCAATACAATCTGCAGTCTGATCACAACGTTCAGATCGGCAACGACCAGGTGCGGTGTCCTCTCGGCAACGCCCCTTGCCTCGGCGGTGCTAGTACGCCAGAGCATGGCGAATAGAGCTCCGATCACTTTGCACGTAGTCGACTTGGGCCAGAGTTAGAAACCAATTGCCTCGCCCAACCTGGGCACCGGCACGATTTCTTTGAGGGAAACATGCTTGATGGTCTTTGCCTTGCCCCCAAACCATCGTTTAGCGCCGATATAGGCGGGGAGCAGGCCCTCCAATGTCGCTTTAGGCTTGCCCGAAAAGGACGTTTATCCAGTTCCCGGCAACACCTGCTGCTCGTGGCGCAACTGGAGCCCCCGGGGTGATCGCGGACGCCCGCTTGCTTTCCAGTGAAAACCAGTAAAATGAGTGCGGACCGAGAGTCAACGAGTAAGGCTTGTCCGTGATCACCGGAAACTCGGTCCGACCGAAAAGCTCTATGGGCGCCATTTGCCTGAACGCAGACAGGTCCAGTTCCACCGGTTGCACGAAGCGCGACAGGTTCGCCACGACCAATAACGTCTCCTGCTCGTCGCGAAGGATGTAGCTAAGAATCTTCCGATTCTCCGGCTGGAGGAACTCGCAGCGACCTTCCCCCAGGGCGCGCCACTTCTTTCGTAGCGCCAGCAGTCGGCGCATCCACCAGAGCAGGGAATGTGGATTCCCCAACTGCCCTTCGACGTTCACCGCTTCGTAGTGGTACTCCGGATCGTAGATAATCGGCAGGTAGAGCGCTTGCGGATTGGCGCGGGAAAAGCCCGCGTTCTTGTCCGAACTCCACTGCATGGGCGTGCGCACGCCGTTGCGATCGCCGAGAAAAATATTTTCGCCCATGCCGATTTCATCGCCGTAGTAGAGGACGGGAGTGCCCGGAAGAGAAAAGAGCAGTGCGTTAAGAAGTTCAATCCGCTTGCGATCGTTGCCGAGCAGGGGGGCGAGCCGACGACGTATACCCAGATTCAGCCGCGCTTGCTGGACGTGAGCATACATCCGATACATGTAATCACGCTCCTCGTCCGTAACCATCTCAAGCGTGAGTTCGTCGTGGTTGCGGAGAAACAACGCCCACTGGGCTGTCTCAGGGATAGGCGGCGTCTGCTCGAGAATGTCGACAATAGGAGTGCGATCTTCCATTCGAACCGCCATGAACAGGCGCGGCATCAGCGGAAAGTGGAAGGCCATATGACACTCGTCGCCCTTCCCTTGGCCGAAATAGGCCACAGCGTCTTCCGGCCATTGGTTCGCCTCGCCCAGCAGCATCCGGTCGCCGTACTTTTTGTCGACGTGAGCGCGCAGCTTCTTTAGAGCAGCGTGGGTTTCCGGGAGATTCTCGCAACTCGTGCCTTCGCGTTCATAGAGATAGGGCACGGCATCCAGGCGGACGCCGTCCACTCCCAAATCCAGCCAGAAGTCCAACACTCGAATCATCTCCTCAAAGACCTCCGGGTTGTCATAGTTTAGGTCCGGTTGGTGGGAAAAGAAGCGATGCCAATAATAGGCGTTGGCAACGTGGTCCCAGGTCCAGTTGGAAACCTCAACGTCTTTGAAGATGATGCGAGTATCGCGATAAGGGTCAGGTGAATCACCCCATACATAGAACGCACGCCAGCGGCTGTCTGATTCGGCGCGACGGGCGCGCTGGAACCAAGGGTGCTGGTCGGAGGTATGGTTTAACACTAGCTCGATGATGACGCGCAGGCCTCGCTGGTGAGCTTCGCTAAGGAAGGACTTGAAGTCCTCGGAGTGTGCCATAGATGGTCGCAGTAGTTCGCGATGTCGTATCCATCGTCTCGGAGTGGTGAGGGGTAAAAGGGTAGTAGCCAGAGCGCGGTGACGCCCAGGTCCTTCAAGTAGTCGAGTTTGCCGGTCAGGCCCCGGAAATCGCCCACGCCGTTACCGTCGCTATCGCAGAACGCGCGAACGTGGACTTCGTAAATGACGCCGGTCTTATACCAGAACGGGTCTTGGTCCAAGCCCTCTCGATTTAAATTGTTCATTCGTTCCAGTGCGGCCATAGCAGCGGAGTCAGGCGCTTAAAGATAGTAGTCAAAATCTCGTTCAGTACGCACGCGCTGGCGCAACCGAAAAATATGGGCGGGAGCAAACCGCGGATCAAGCTCCACAAAATTGCGCACCCCATTCCAGAGGTAACGCGCCCCAGTTAACAGATCGTGCATTTGATAGCTTCCATTCTCCGGGACTTCGAATTCCCGAATGGGCAAATCCAACCATCCGCGTTGGACGTGGTGCGGGTCGAGGTTCACGACCACGAGAATGATGTTTTCACGATCCTCCGTGGCCTTGCTGTAGGCGATGATTTGTTCATTGTCCACGCGATGAAAGTCCAACGCGCCGCGGCCCTGCAGGGCCGCGTTCTCCCGCCGAATGCGGTTCACCCGTTGAACCAAACCAGTCAGGTTTTCCGGCGCGTCGAGGTCCCAAGCCTTAACCTCGTACTTTTCGGAATTCAAATATTCCTCGCTGCCGACTTCGCGCGATTCTTGCACACAGAGTTCGAAGGCTGGCCCGTAGATGCCGTAACTGGCGCCGAGCGTGGCCGCAAGAATGAGCCGCACCATGAATGCCGGCCGACCTCCATATTGCAGATATAGCGGTAGAATGTCCGGCGTGTTTGGCCACAGATTGGGGCGCAGGTATTCTCGCACCTCCGTCCGAGTCAATTCCGTGAAATACTCCGTCAGCTCCTGCTTGGTGTTGCGCCACGGGAAATAGTTGTAAGACTGCGTGAACCCCACTTTCGCCAGCCGATACATAACTTTGGGCCGCGTAAACGCTTCGGACAAGAATATGAGCCCGGGGTGTTTTCGTTTCAGTTCGCCGAGGCACCATTCCCAAAACGGGAATGCCTTCGTGTGTGGATTGTCGACGCGAAAGACCGTCACGCCCTGCTCAATCCAGAAGTCAAAAACGCTTTTGAGCTCGCGCCATAAGCTTTCCCAGGCCTCGCATTCGAAATCAAAAGGGTAGATGTCCTGGTATTTCTTGGGCGGATTTTCCGCGTATTGAATCGAGCCGTCGGGACGTTTGCGGAACCATTCGGGGTGTTCTTTCACATAGGGATGATCAGGCGAACACTGGAACGCGATGTCGAGAGCGATCTCGATCTGCATCTCGCGCGCTTTAGAGACAAGTCGGTGAAAATCCTCAAGCGTGCCAAGTTTTGGGTGAACCGATTTGTGCCCGCCTTCGGGCGCGCCGATGGCCCAGGGACTCCCGGGTTCACCTGGTTGACACACGGGATTATTGTTCCTTCCCTTTCGGAACGATTGCCCGATTGGATGAATAGGGGGGAAATAAAGCACATTGAACCCCATCTCCGCGACGCGCGGCAAATGTTCCTCGACCTCCCGAAAGGTCCCGTGGCTGCCAGCTTTGCCCAATGACCTCGGGAACAGTTCATACCACGTTCCAAAACAGGCCAGCTTCGGATCCACGCTAACGCGCAACTCCGGACGGTAGGTGGTCGCCCACCGCCGATCCGGATAGCGACCCAT
>JBGAIN010000306.1:0-4750 GCA_044225505.1 Limisphaerales bacterium | reverse complement strand
TTGCCTTTCCGTTGAAGAAAAGTTCATGCGCGGGATGCGTCTTGAATCCGTTCCCACTCGAGAAGCCGCCCAACTTTAACGGGAGCACCCTGGCGATCTCATTGCTCGTCAGGGCATATTCCCACACCTTGCCCTGCAATTCTCTGGGTATCATCTCCTTGGCTTTCGAATCCTGGAGCGGCTGCCAGTTCTTGAGGCGGGTTCCTCCTCGAAAAACCGGTTTCGCTCGATCGGCCGCTCGGAAAACGACCGGAGCGGAGCGACTTCCGGAATCTTCCGCCGTCAGTGTAAATGTCTCGCGAACAGGGTATTCCCCCTCGTGCACTAAGATCAAACTGGATACCGCATGGCCGGCCGCTTTCTTGCGGCTCCGGAGTTCATCGCGGGCTTGTTCCAGTGTCAAAAACGGCTGTTGCAGAGATCCGTTCCCATCGGGTTTCCCATCTGGTGCGACGTGCAGCGTGACCTCCGGCTTTAGAACCTCGGGCGGAGCGACGCGCGTGGCTGACACCGGTTGCCCTTGAACTCCAAAGGTGCAAAGACAGACGAGCAAACCGTAGCCGAAGCACCCTCCGATGCGACCGAAATAGGCGGTAGGCAGAGCCATCCCAGGATGAGAAGATACGTCGCTCATAGCATTCTGACGAACAGTCCAGCCGCAAATTCAACCGATTGTTCCAGCCGGTCACACCCTTCGGTTTGCGCCGGCAGAGCTGCCATCGACTCGAAGGATCAGGAAATGTTGCACACTCTGTAAACAATTTGTTTCGGAAATGTGCAACATTCTGGCCGCCGGTTCGGCTTCCCAGCTCGGAGGAGAATCTCTTGGACCGGCAATATGTGCGGATGAACCTGCCGAAACGGCATCTGACGGTGAGATTGCCGTGGGCTTGATGTTCATTCATGAGTCGGTGGTACTGCTGTTTGGTTATCATTCGCCGCGGATTAGCGCTGAGACCATCCGGCCTCAGCGCTAATTCGTGGCGAAATCCTCCCCGAACCACCGGCAAATTTTAACTGTCGTCACTGGAGAATGTTGATTGTCGCTAGCCAGTCGGACGCACCAACCCGGGTGCAAAACCGGTGCAATCCCGAACCAAGGCCGCTCGCTGACCGGCCTTGCACCGGCCTTGCACCGGCCTTGCACCGGCCTTGCTTCGAATGATCCCCGTCAGGCGACCCGCGCGGTTTACCTCAGCTCCGCCGCACTCGGCCATTCCCTCAGGTTCCTTCTTATCACGAGTCTCCTCACGTAAACGCAGTTGACGTCGCTCCCGCGGAGGCCTATGAATCGAGGAGTTCCCATGAAAGCCTCGCCTTCCTCAAACAAGGGTCTCTCTTTGGCGTTTACACTGATTGAGCTTCTGGTGGTGATCGCGATTATCGCGATTCTCGCTGGGATGCTCTTGCCGGCTTTGAGCCGGGCCAAAGAAAAGGCGTTGATCACGCAGGACTTAAATAACATCCGGCAGATCATGCTCGCTGCCCATATGTTCGCGGGGGACAACGATGATTTCCTTCCTTACCCAAGCTGGGGTTTCCCACCGGATCGCGATAATTGGGCGCACGACACCAAGATCCGGGACGGCCGGAACATCGACCCGTCCAAAGATCCCACGATCCTCTCGAATCAGGTGGAATCGTTTAAGCGCGGGCAGTTGGGATCGTATCTGGCCGACGTGCGGATCATGAACTGTCCGAAAGAGGTTAAAGACCGGGCCAGCGGCAAGGGGAAGCTCGACTACGTTCGGCGGCAGATCAAAATCACGAGTTATGTCTGGAATGGAGCCATCATTGGCTACGCCTCTCCGCCCCCCGCGATGTTGACGTCGAAATTCCGATTAGGATCACTCAGACCTACGGGCGTCTTGCTTTGGGAGGGCCCGGAGAGTGAATCCGACTATCTCTTCAACGACGTTGGTAATCAGCCACATGAGGGTATTTCTCAGAGGCACGCCACCCGAAGACCGAAGGATCAGGCTGAAAATGTGGGTGGCTTCGCAACGCTCGGCTCGCTCTCGGGTGCTGGCTTTAGCATCCGCATGTCGAAATGGTTTGCACCGGATATGGCCGGCAAGAACGTTTGGCCGCAATCGCCGAACCCGGTCGGGCCCAACGATTGTTGGTACAATCCGCAGTCGAAGGACGGAACATTCTAGGCCGCGCGGCCAATGCGCTCGAGGACACGACGGCGTTGAACGACTCTTCAGGGTTCCCAAGCGCGAGCACGAGCGTTGGCGCTGGGGCTCGCCAAGAACTTAGCGATCCGACCGCCAGCACATCGGAACGGTTTTACAGAGGCCGGGTTGAGTGAGTGCGAAGATCTCAACGATTCGCCTTTTAATAGACCTTGTTCGCGATTTCGAAGCTCTCTTCCGGCGCGTCACCCTGTGAACTGCACGGACGTCTACCAGACGGGGATCTCAGTCAGGATGAGGGCTTTCCACAGCTTTTCCCCGGAGCCGTCCGCAATTTGCGGACGGGACACGTCGGTCGCCACGCCGGAGCGCCGAGGCGGAAATGCGGTCGCAAGCGATGCAGCCGTCGGTGCGCGACCGTGATTTGGTGACAGTTTGGCACCTGCGGTTGGAGGTTTTGGGAACGGTCCGTTCCCAAACCAAGCGTCCATTGGCCGATTTGTCGCACACTCCGTCAACAAATTGTTGCCAGCTTGCAGAAGACATAAACTGCGATGGACCGGCTTGGAACCGAGCCACAGCGAACGACCGACTGCCCAAGGGCGGCGCTGGCGCACTCCGAGATACCCGGCGCCCCTTTGGACCGAGCGGCGGACGAATTTCAAAAGAACCTTAGTCCTTGCGCGCCAGCGTCTTGGAGTGCGCCAGACCTCTGGCGCTTTGTCCAGACGTGCCGATAACTCGACATCTTCCTATTCCCCAACCGTTTCCATCTTGGTCTTTCCCTCGTAATCTTCATCTTCATCTTCATCGTAATCGTAATCGTAATCGTAATCGTAATCGTAATCGTAATCGTAATCGTAATCGTAATCGTAATCGTTCTCCGAATCGTCCCGCACCTTCCTCCTGTGCTGCATCCCACCCACCTTTGGGGGTCACATCCAGCCCCATCCAGCGATCGAAGTCTGCCGCATCGGCCTAACGCGCGTCGCGGCGGAGCCACTGAATCCAGGAGCTAATTGCTCCCGGCATGTGCGACAAATCGCCAGCCAGCGCGTCCAAGGTATTCCGCAAGCGCCGACGACCGGCACTGGAAAATGCCCATCGCGGTCAGCAGTAGATCCGACCGATTTGATTCTACCAGTTTTGCTCAACGTCGAAGGACGAGCGCATTGTGGTGTGCAGGAACGAAAGGTTTAGGTCACACGACGCGTTGATGAATCTGGCGACACGGCAGCACGATTGGCGGAGGTAATGAGCGAGCTCGGGGGCAAGTGCCAGTCGGCAGCCCGAGCGGTGAACCGGTTTGGGAAGCCCTGGTCGGCGATCCCGAACGAGGCCGCTTTATAAGGAAGCTCACACCGTGTCTGTCAACTATTTAGACGCGACCCCATTGCCCCTTTAAGTTGCGGCAGAGTCCGGAGCGACCGGTTCGACGAGCTACGACTGAACATCCGATTTCACCGGGGGGCGGCGTGCACGGTTGGTGCCGGGTCTGGGCTCCCCGTTTCGAGCTTGGAAAGTTCGGCCAAGAGTGCGACACATGGACTCATGTCCTTCCGGCAGGATACTTCAACTCCAGGCCATGTTGGCGGCCAGTTCCCCGCCACACACTGGAGTGTCGTGCTGGCAGCTGGGATGGACTCTTCGCCCGCGTGCCGCGAAGCCTTGGAACGTCTCTGCCACACCTATTGGTATCCCCTCTATGCATACGCGCGACGCCGGGGCCACGCGGCACCCGATGCCGAAGATTTGATCCAGGGCTTCTTCATGCAGCTTCTGGAACGCGGCGCATTTCGGGAGCGAACGCCGGAGCGGGGAAGATTCCGTTCGTTTCTGCTTACCGCGTTCAATTATTACGCCGCAGACGAGAGGGATCGTCGCGTGGCGGCGAAGCGCGGCGGCGGAGTTACCTTGACACCCCTGGATGCACTAGCCGCCGAGGAGCGCTACCGCGTCGAACCGGTCGAGCAGCTGACACCGGAAAGCATCTTTGAACGACGCTGGGCGTTGACACTGGTCGAAACTGTCATCCAACGCCTGGAATCGGAGTACGACCATCGTCGCGAGATGTTCCTTAAGCTGCGGCCAGTTTTGTTCAATTCCAGTGCGGAGATTGGCTACGCCGATCTGGCACCTGCGTTGAACATGAGTGCAGGTGCCGTGCGCGTGGCTCTGCACCGGATGCGACAGCGTTGCCGGGAACTGTTTCGCGAGGAGGTCGCGAGGACGGTCAGCGAGCAAACCGATATTGAAGCGGAATTGCGTTACCTTCGGCAGTTGTTAGGGAAATGAAAGCGGGCTCCGTGCCGCCAGATTTCCTGTAACATTCGTATCGGGATTCCTGTGTACGGCAGTGACGGGGCGAACCGTCCTGGTACGATGATCGTCATGCTCACCTGTTCAAAATGTGGCCTTGATCTGCCGCCCGGATTTCCGGAGGGGAGCTGCCCGGGATGCATCCTCAGCTTCGCGGTGGAGGATTCAGGAACGATCTTATGCCATGAAGATGGAGAACCCGGTGCGCGGCTGACCGTTGGAAGAACCTTCGGGGACTCCGAGCTGCTAGAGGAAATCGCTCGCGGTGGGATGGGCATCGTTTACAAAGCGCG
>JBGAIN010000063.1:0-42775 GCA_044225505.1 Limisphaerales bacterium | reverse complement strand
CGATTGGCGGAGCGCAGAAGGATGCGTTGCGTGAATGGGCGGGCAAAGCTGCATCCCTGCAACCTGTCATGTGGGCTGGGATCTTGATGATGACCCTGGTGGCGGGCGGGTTGGTCTACTTTGGCTGGTGGACGAAAGCGGGGCTGGCGGCCGCAATTGGAATTGGCATGGTCGTGCTGGCGCAGACGTTGCCAGATTATGGCTCTGCGATTTTGCTGGGGGGGCTGAGCCTTTTTGGGGTGGTGGCGGTTCTGATCCTATATGCCTACACCAAAGGCCAACTCGATCAGAACCAGAATGGCGTCCCTGATTTTCTGGAGAAAAAGAACCGTGAGGTGGTTGTTTGAGATGAGATTCGTATGCAAACCCTGTTACAGAACTCTGTCGTGACGTGTTGTATGAGCGACGACTATCGCCGGCCAGCCTGTGCCACGGACGATTGTCGGTTTCAAGAGGAAGGAACTTGCACCTTTCCATCCCGGGCAACTCTGGGCAAAGGGCGGTTATGTTTGAACTGGGCACCGCGGGATCGCGTGGAGTTGGAATCGAGAGTGGTATGTCGGGCGTGCGGCTTGCCTGTCGCCCGGGATGCGGAAGGGGCCTGGCTCCATTTGGGGGTGAATCTCAATCATGATCCTGTGCCGGAAAGGTGGTAAGGGGAGCGATGAGCGGCAGCGTTAGGCTCGGGCTATTGGGGAGGAACGGCTGACTGAACAATGCTACGGCTGGTCTGCGACGTCGTCGCGCTGCGTAAGATGAGGGGGTAGATCGTTTGGGAACGGTCCGTTCCCAAAGTGAGTTACCAAAGGAAGAGGCTCCTGCGATCTGCCCTCTCATTCTTACTCTTGATCCTGCTCTTACTCTGGCTCTTGCTCGTAATCGTACAGGTACTCGTAATCTTACTCGTAATCGTAATCTCCCCCGAGCCTCCAGGCCCCACAACTTCATGGGAACGCGGACTCGCGGAGCGGGTTGACGAATCGGCATGAGCGATGTTTCCAAGGAAAAGGCTGAGTGGCGAGGCGCGAGCGAGGGAGTATCCCCGCAGCGGGCTGCGACCGAGGGAGCAACAAAGGCAGTCGGCCTTTTCCTTGGAAATCCTGCGGACGGCAGGTCTTTTGCCTGCATCCGGCGTTGGCTCGGCCCTTACAGCCCGCTGCGGGGATGCGTGGGCCTCGCCGCCTTGGCTGCAACCAAAATTCCTCGCCGCAGCGCCCATGCTGATTCTTCAACCGGCTCCTGGTCCGCCGGAACGGGCGCGGGGAGGGGACGCTACGGATGATTCCGGGCACTGTCCGCCATGCGAGGCTCCTGGCGGAATGAATTCCGCGCTCCGATGATGATTGAATCGGCTGCCAAGCGCCCATCACGCCTCTCCGAGCGACAAGCCTCACCGATGAAATCTCCGTGCCGATCCGAACTGCCATCAGAGATTCCGATTGCTGCCGTGGGGGCATCCTGTTAGGGTGTTTAGTGCGGCGGTTCGGCGGTTCTCCCGCAATTTAGCGGAGATGCTTAGGCGGCGCACAGCGTTTTGAAGTCGGAAAGCTCCTTGCCAGAATGCTCGTGTCGCCTTCGCGTAACCGATCTGATGCGAGCATGAAAATTGATTTGGTGGCGTTATGCGATGCAGCTGTCGACGTGGGAGGCAGGCTGCATATCCTTGGGACAATCGACTACTTTTGGGCAACGTCTTTGCCCTACGTGCACCCAAAATGCACTGTCGCCGTGCGATTTCGATGGGAGGGGCACGAAAAGCTTCGAAAGCAGAAGCTCCGAATTCAGATTGTCGATGCGGATGGGCTTCCCATCAGCACAGAATTCTCGAAAAAGTTCGCGGCACCGCCCTTAGGACATGAAGACGTGCCTCTGGTGCGACATCTAATCCTGAACCTGGAATCGCTACGCTTCGACAATTTCGGACCTTATGCAGTTCGAATTGAGGTGGACGGAGAAGAACTGGTCAGTCTGCCGTTCAGCATTGTTTGCCTCCATCCGCATTCGTCTCGGCAGGCAGCCTGTTGATCGGTAAGCTGCCCCCAGCGATCTTATGAGTTACATCCGCAACCGGAGTCGGTTGGAATCGGGTTGAATGCCTTGCCTGTAGCTGTCTTCTCGACACGGTCCCAGGCGTCCCGGGTTGCAGGCTTCGCTTTTTCCCAAGGGATACCGATGCGACCGGTGATGCGTTCATAATCTCGGCGCAGGTCTGCTTCCACGTCGTCAAACTGGCGTCCGGCGTAGCGGCCATACCCTTCATAACCGACCCGGTAAGCCGGTTGGTAAGTCTCATAGACGGAGTCACTACCAACGTAATTGCTCTTGCGATAGTTCTCGCGCCAATAGGCATCTTCAGCGGTTGGATCCGCCACTTCCGCAGCGCCTTTACCCGCCAGGCCGCCAATCACCGCTCCCGCGACAATCCCAATGCCCGCTCCAATCGGCCCGCCAACTGCGGCTCCGATCGCTGCGCCGGCGGCGCCTCCGCTTGCCGCACCGACGCCTGTCCCCACGGGATGTGCTCCTGGGGCGCCCGTTATCGGGTCGAGGTGATCGTCTGGGTTCCCTGCGATTTGGGTAGGTTCAGTTTCGTTCATTGATCCTCCTTTGGTTCATTCACGATAATCTGGGGTCCTCCGTTTGCAAGAGACGTGGCCGATCGATCCGAGGAGCGTAAACGCGGAATGTTTCTGGGCTTGACGTGGTTCGGTGTGGAAATTATGTTTTGGAGCAGTCAAGATTCTATTGCTGGGTTGCCAGCGAGACAAAGTCGGAGATGTTTCTGCCGACTTTTTTGTTCCCCGGATGGGGATGCAAAACTTATGAACGCCGAGTTTTTAGCCGTTATTGAATTTTGGGAGCGCGAAAAGGGGATTCGCAAGGAAGTCCTCATTGCGGCGGTCGAAGAGGCGTTGTTGTCTGCAGCCAAAAAGGCTGTCGGTCCGGCGCGTGAGCTTCGTTGCGCCATTGATCCGAAAAACGGAGACATTAAGGCGTTTGCAAAACTGGTCGTTTCCGAAAAGGTGACATCGAAACACGACCAGATTTCTGTCTTCGATGCCCGTCGGATTAAAGCGGATGCGCAGTTGGGTGATGAAGTTGAAGTTGAGGTGACTCCGGCGAATTTTGGTAGGATTGCGTCGCAGAATGCGAAGCAAGCGCTAATGCAGCATATTCGGCGAGCAGAAAAGGAATTGATTTACGCGGAATTCAAGGATCGGGCAGGGGACATTGTGAGTGGGACCGTGCGACGATTTGAGCGCTCTGACGTGACGATCGATCTTGGAAAGTATGAAGCACTGTTGCCAAATCGCGAACGTGTGCCCACTGAGGAGTACCAGGTTGGCGAACGTATTCGTTGTTATGTGAAGGCGGTTGAGAATACCGCGCATGGTCCTGAAATTATTCTCTCTCGTGCGGACCCGCAGTTTGTCGTAAAGCTTTTTCAGTTGGAAGTGTCTGAGATCAGTGACGGGACGATTGAGGTCAAAGGGATCGCGCGTGAGCCTGGGTTTCGGACAAAGCTGGCAGTTTATTCGCGGGATGATAAGGTCGACCCGGTGGGTGCTTGCGTGGGGCTTCGCGGACAGCGTGTGAAAAACATCGTTCGCGAGCTGAACAACGAGAAGGTGGACATTATTAAGTGGGACCCTAATATCAAGACTTACATCACGAATGCGTTAGCTCCTGCCAAGCTAAAAGCTTTCGAGATTGACGATTCCAGTCGACGTGTGAAGATCCTCGTGAGTGAGGATCAGCTCTCTTTGGCGATCGGTAAGCGAGGTCAGAACGCACGACTAACGTCCAAACTGACCGGATGGCACGTGGATATTGAGCATGAACCGGTCGTGACCATGGGATTTGAGGAGAAGGTCGCGCAAGCGGTAAATGCCGTGGCGGCAATTCCCGGGATAACTCGGGAGCAGGCAGATGTGCTGGTTCATCATGGCTTGAAAAGTTTGGAGGACCTATTACAGGCCGAAGTTAGTGATTTAGCGGAGATCCCTCAGTTGGCTGAGCAGGCATCCGCTATTATCGATGCGGTTAAGGCGGAAGCGGCCCGCCGAACCCTGAAAGTCGGAGTAACATCAGTCGCGTAGCAATATGAATCTTTCGGCCAACGTCCGCATGTGATGAGCATGAAGACACTTTGGCGCAGTTGGTGGAATCGATATGCCCGTTCGTATTTACGACATTGCGAAAAAGCTCGGAATCGAAAGCAAGGAAGTCCTTGCCAGAGCGCGAGCATTGGGCATCACTGCCGCCAAGGTCCCCTCTAGCTCCCTCGACAAAATCACGGCCGAATACCTTGAAAATGAGCTGGGCGGCGTCCCAGCCGCTACGACCGCGGTTGCGACTGTTCCCACGCCACCTCCTGAACCTGTCTTGATCGTTGCTCCTCCACCCGAAGTCGTTCCGGTGCCGCCTGTCGCACTTGAGCCGGTATTGCCGGAGATGCCACCCGAAGAGGTCTCGCCTGCGCCCTTGCCTTCAGAACCGGTGGTCACGACCGTCGAAGTCGTCGCGATTCCCCCGGCACCGATTCCAGAGTCGATCGTCGAGCCGATCCCCGAACCTGCTCCGAATGTCGTGAGCACGGAGCCGGAAATCCCCGTGGTGGCTGCCGAGCCAGAGATTGTGGAAGCCGCAGCGCCTCCCGTGGATGTCGCGCCCGCCCCGGTCGCACCACCCCCGGCGCCGGTATTGCCGCCGGAACCGGCGCTGCCGCGGATTGGCGATAAGGTCGGTTTTATCAAGCTGCCGAACAAACCGGCAGCGCGAGTTCCGGAGAGACCCGCACCGGTGAAGCCGGTGACCCGAATTCCCGGGCGGCCCGAGCTTCGCGGACGTGTCGACTCTCGAGATTCGCGCGGACCACAGTCAGCGCCACAACGGCCAGGTTTTGCTGGCGCTCGGCCCAACGGACCGATAGCCCGTCCGGAGCCGAGTCGACCTGCTGCTCCGGTTGAGGCGAAATTTGTCCCTCCGATCACGGGAGAGTTAATCACACTGAAACCTCCGGTGATCGTCCGCGATTTGGCAGAGCAGCTCAAGAAGAAGCCGTTTCAGTTGATCGCCGACTTAATGCAATTGAACGTTTTCGCGAGCGTCAATCAGGCGATCGACGAAGTTGTCGCCCAACGTCTCTGCGCGAAATACGGATTCCGATTTGAAGTGGAGAAACGAGAACGGGGTGGCGGAGTGGTTCATGCTCCCGTTAAGAAAGTGGAGCTGGACGTCGATGACAAGCCGGAGGAGCTGGAACCGCGTGCTCCCGTAGTTACGATCATGGGGCATGTTGACCATGGGAAGACGACGTTGTTGGACGTGATCCGGAAGTCCAATGTTGCCGCTGGTGAAGCGGGTGGTATCACGCAGCATATTGGGGCGTATACGATTGCAATTCCTCATCCGGAACGTCCGGGCGAGATGCAGATCACTTTTTTGATACGCCTGGCCACGCCGCGTTCAGTTCCATGCGTGCGCGCGGGGCGAACGTGACGGACATCGTGGTGCTGGTGGTCGCGGCAAACGACGGTGTTATGCCACAAACTTTAGAGGCGCTCAGCCATGCGCTGGCGGCAAAGGCGCCAATCATTGTGGCGGTTAACAAATGTGATCATCCGAACGCCAATCCGATGCGTGTGCGTCAACAGCTTCAGGATAAAGGGTTGGTACCGGACGATTGGGGCGGCGACACCATTTTCGTAGATGTTTCCGCGTTAACCAAGCAAGGCGTCGATAAATTGCTGGAAATGTTGGTGCTCCGAGCAGAGTTGTTGGAACTTAAGGCCAACCCGAATCGGCGAGCGAAGGAAACGTTATCGAGTCTGGCTTGGAGCCGGGTGGACCGACAGCGACGGTCCTGGTTCGTAAAGGCACATTGCGCGTGGGCGATATTGTGATTTGCGGCCAGTATTGGGGGAGGGTTCGCGCGTTGATTAACGAGGAAGGAAAGCGCCTCAAAGAAGGAGGGCCCTCGGTGGCGGTAAAGCTTCTGGGGCTGAACGGCGTTCCCGAGGCCGGTTTGGAATTTAGCGCGGTCGACAACGAGAAGAACGCGCGATTGCTCGGCGAGCAAAGGGCAGAAGCTGCCAAACAGCTCGACAAGGAACGTCGGCCAAAGGTCACCCTGGAGAATTTGTTTGATACTTTGGCGTCCGAGAGCACCAAAGTGCTGAAAGTGGTCGTCAAGGCAGACACGCAGGGATCAGTTGAAGCCATTGTTGACGCCCTCAAGAAGATCGAATCGTCGAAGGTCTCTCTGGAAGTGATTCACAGCGCCGTTGGAACAATCACGGAGTCCGACGTCCTCTTGGCATCGGCTTCGGAAGCAATTATCCTCGGCTTTCACACCCGCATCGACAATGGTGTGGCGGACGTGGCGAAGCGCGAGGGTGTTCAGATTAAACTCTACGCGATCATTTATGAGTTGGTGGATCAGGTGAAAGAGGCGATGGCAGGCCTGCTTGATCCTTTAACCCGCGAAGTCATCATCGGATCGGCTGAAGTGCGGAAGGTGTTTACTTTGTCGAAGGGAGGAAACGTGGCTGGCTGTGCGGTGACGACCGGCCGGATTGCCAAGGGTAAAGTGCGCGTGATGCGGCGCAAAGGCTTGATTTACGAGGGACTGACTCAGTCGTTGAGGCGGTTCCAGGATGAAGTGAACGAAGTTCGTGCTGGCATGGAGTGTGGAATTCGACTCGACGGTTTTGATGATTTCCAACCTGGCGATTTGATCGAGTGCTACACATTGGAAAAAGTGCCACAGAAACTGTAGGCACTTTGAAAGATGTCGCATGCCGTCCGTACGCGTCCAACGAGTCCGTGAGCTGTTAAAGCGTCAGCTTGGCGAGATTGTTCAGCGTGAGCTGCCCTTGCCCGACGGCGGCATTATCACCGTCAACGACGTTGAAATCTCAAAGGATCTCCAGATGGCGACCGTCTTCGTTGGCGTCATCGGTTCGGATGGGCAAGTCAAACATGCCATGGAGTTGCTCCAGAAAGAACGGAAGCGACTGCAAGGGCTTGTCGGACGTGCCGTTATCTTAAAGTACACCCCTCAACTCCGCTTTGTTCTTGATGAGTCGGTCTCTCGCGGCAATCGCGTTCTCGAAATCATGGATGAAATCGAGCGCTCCACCCCGCCCCATGAAGGTTCATCCGAAGATCATTGACCGTATTCTCGAAGGGGTTCGAGGGAGTGAAACATTCTGCGTCGTGGGACATATACGTCCCGACGGCGATTGCGTGGGTTCACAGCTCGGACTCAGTCTCGCGTTGCTTAATGCCGGCAAGAAAGTGGTTTGTTGGAATCAAGATCCAATTCCTCAGAAACTTGCCTTTCTCGATGTGAAGAAGCTGATGCAACGGCCACAATCCGGCCAGATGTTTGACTGCGTGATTGCAACGGACGCGGCGAGTCTGGAACGGTTGGGGGCGGTCGCGGAGTGCGTGAAGGAGAGGAAGCTTCTCATCAATATTGATCACCACAAAAGCAACACTCGTTTTGCCGACGTGAACTGGGTGTCACCTCGAGAAGCATCGACTGGTGAGTTGATTTTTCGATTACTTAAAGCGGCCAACTGGCCGATTGACTCGGCGATAGCGGATTGCTTATTCACCGCCGTCTCAACCGACACCGGGTCGTTTCAATACCCGACCACGCGGCCCACGACTTACAATGTTGCGGGAGAGCTTGTCAAGCGAGGCGCGGACCTGGCCCGGATCTGCAATGAGGTGTATCAGTCATACCCTCTCTCTCGAGTCCGGCTGCTACGACTCCTTTACAATCGATACCGTCTCACCCATCAGAACCAGATCGCTTACTTCTGGTTGAAAAAGGAAGACTTCGCTCGGACAGGAGCGGATCCTGCCGATGCCGAGGGTTTGATCGACCATATCCGCGCGATCGAGCCGGTCGTCGTGGCTTGTGTGTTTGAGCAGATCGAGCCGGACCTGACCAGGCTCAGCCTTCGATCGAAAGATGAAAGGGTCGATGTCAATGAAGTGGCCAAACTGTTTGGCGGTGGGGGCCATAAAGCGGCCGCTGGAGCTCGCGTTGCCGGGAAGCCCCTTTCTGTCCAGCGGAAGGTCCTTGCTGCCCTCAAGAAGGCAGTGAATTCTATACACTGATCATGCAAGAGTTCGATCTCCTGGACGGGGCTTTACTCATTGATAAGCCCGCGGGACCAACCTCTCACGATGTGGTCGAAGAGGTTCGTCATCATTTCCGTCTCAAGAAAGTAGGGCATTGCGGGACATTGGATCCTAATGCCACCGGATTGCTCATCCTTGTCCTCGGTCGAGCTACCAAACTCTCCGACCGCCTCATGTCTGAAGACAAGATCTATGAGGGAACGGCCAAATTTGGAGAGTCGACGGACAGTCATGATGCGGCCGGCGAATTGGTTGGTTCATTGCCCGTCCCCGCTATGACTCTCGAGCAGCTCAACGAAGCGGCTTCCACATTTGTAGGGGATCATCTCCAAACACCTCCGATGGTCTCGGCGGTAAAGAAGGGGGGTGTGCCACTTTACAAGCTTGCGCGAAAGGGAATCGAAGTCGAACGGAAACCGCGCTTGGTTCACATCTACACGTTTCGTTTCGCGACGTACACAGAGCCGACTGCTGACTTTCGTGTGGCGTGCACGAAGGGAACTTACGTTCGAACACTTGTGCACGACTTGGGTGATAAAATTGGATGTGGCGCACACCTGCTCACGCTACGTCGGTTAGTGTCTGGCCGATTTGATGTTGCCAACGCGGTTCGATTTGAAGATGTCCTGACTCGATCGCGCAAAGAGTTGGAGCAGTCCGTTATCCCAGTCTTCAAACTGGTTGAATCCGCATGAGTCCCAGTTCGGTCCAGACAAAGGTCCGGATCGATTGCGCCCGCACGGTGTCGCCTTGGCCACGACCAGGTCGATGACTATCATTCGCCAGCCCGAGGAACTGCACTGCGGGACGAGAAAAGTCGTCGCGGCTATTGGAATGTTCGATGGAGTCCATCGGGGGCATCAACGAGTGCTCGCTCAGACTGTCGATGCCGCCCGCCGGGGCGGTGGCATCCCCGTGGCCGTCACGTTCGATAGACATCCAAATTCGGTGGTCGCGCCTTCTCGAACGCCTCCCCTGATTTATCCGATTGGCCAAAGGCTCCGAGTCATGGAGTCGTTGGGGATCGAAACCATTCTTCTCATTCACTTTGACCAGGCATTTAGTCAGCAAAGTGGCGAGTCTTTTGCCCTAAGCCTCGTCCGTGGTTTTTCTGGTGGACTGGAGGCCGTATGTATCGGACAGGATTTCAGTTTTGGCTACCAGCGAACCGGAAACGTCAGTCTGTTACGGCGGCTTGGCCGTGACCACGGATTCATTGTTCATGAGGTGCCCTCCCTCCTTTCGGGGGAGCACATCGTCAGCAGCACCCGCATCCGACAGGCGATCATGTCCAGGGATTTTGATGCGGTCCGAACCCTTCTCGGGCGCGCTTATTCCATTCGTGGAAGCGTGTTGCACGGCGAGGCGTTAGGAAGGAAGTTGGGTTTTCCAACGGCAAACTTGGATGTTGCAGGGTTGGCGTTACCCCCCGCAGGCGTCTATGCGGGCATCGCCAGCGCCGGCGAACACCGAGGCAAAGCGGTTGCCAACCTTGGAGTTCGACCCACGGTCGAGGAGACAGGTAAGTCCGTCCGGTTCGAGGTGCATTTGCTTGACTTCGAGGGGGATCTTTACGGGAGAGAACTCGAATTTGAGTTTGTAAAGCAGTTGCGTCCGGAGCAGAAATTTGCCTCACTCGACGCGCTTAGAAACCAGATTGCGGACGACGTGGCTTGGGCGCGAAACATTTTAGACTGAACAAAACGCGGGCCAAATTGTCGATGAGGCGGAATTATTAGAGGTGCGCATGAATACGGGAATCAGTGTCATCAACGACGAAGTGCAAAAGGCCAGTGCCTTCGTTCAACCGTTGTTTAGCGAGGTCAACAAAGTCATTATTGGTCAACGGTATCTGATCGAACGACTAGTCATTGGATTGCTGGCGAACGGCCATGTTTTGCTCGAAGGCGTCCCTGGCCTGGCCAAGACTTTGGCCGTTAAATCTCTCTCAGCTTGCTTGAGTGTGCGTTTCGCACGTCTTCAGTTCACTCCCGATATGCTTCCAGCCGATGTGGTTGGAACCCAGATTTATAATCCGCAATCGGGCGGGTTTACGACGCGCAAAGGGCCGATCTTCGCCAACCTGGTCTTGGCTGACGAGATCAACCGAGCCCCAGCTAAAGTTCAGAGTGCCTTGCTGGAAGCCATGCAAGAGAAGCAGGTGACGATCGGCGACCAAACGTTTAAACTGGAGGAACCGTTCCTGGTTCTAGCGACTCAGAACCCTATCGAACAGGAAGGAACCTATCCACTTCCCGAAGCGCAGGTCGATCGATTCATGCTCAAGCTTAAAATCGTTTACCCGACGCGAAGTGAAGAGAGACAAATCCTCGATCTCATGGCGAGAACGAGCAATTTGCCTTCGGTTACTGCAGTGGTTCGACCTGAACAGATCCTCACGGCCCGGCAGGTCATTAACGATATCTACGTCGACGACAAGGTGAAAGACTATATCGTTGACCTCGTTTGTGCGACGCGCGATCCGTTAAACTACAAGATTGAGCTGAAGGGGTTGATCCATATGGGGGCCTCTCCGCGCGCCACGATTTCCCTGACCTTGGCCGCTAAAGCGTTCGCCTTTCTCCGCGGTCGAGGTTACGTGACGCCCCAAGACGTGAAGAGTATCGCCATGGACGTTTTGCGGCACCGCGTGGCGGTGACTTATGAAGCGGAAGCCGAGGAGAAAACCAGCGAGACGATCGTACAGAAAATCCTCGATGAATTGCCAGTTCCTTAGCCTCGGGGTAATCCGATGATCCCACGCGAGATCCTCAAAAAGATCCGCCAAATCGAACTTCGCTCCATCCGTCTAGTGAACGAGACGTTGGCGGGCCAGTATCACAGCGTCTTCAAAGGGCAGGGCATGAACTTTGAAGAAGTCCGGGAATACGTCCCTGGGGATGAGGTTCGCGCGATTGACTGGAATGTCACCGCCCGAATGAATCATCCGTTCGTCAAGAAGTTCGTGGAAGAGCGCGAATTGACCGTGATGCTCGTCGTTGACTTGAGCGGTTCTGGTCTCTTCGGATCTGGAGAACAGTCAAAACGCGAACTGGCCGCTGAGATTGCGTCGGTGCTGGCCTTTTCGGCCATTCGCAACAACGACAAGGTTGGGTTGATCCTCTTTACCGAAGAAGTCGAGAAATTTATCCCGCCACGAAAGGGACGGCGTCATGTCTTGCGTGTGATTCGCGAGATCTTGTTTTTCGAGCCGAAACAGGCAGGCACAGATCTAAATCGCGCCTTGGAGTTTCTCTCCCGCGTGACAAGCCATCGCGCCATCGCGGTAATCATTTCGGACTTTCTCGGGCAAACGCATGTCAGTCGGGCGGAGATCAATGCCCACCTCAAACGCCGGGCCGTCTACTCCGACACCCTGGCGCAAGCGTCACTCACGGCCCTTCGCCAAGCCAACCGTCGCCACGATGTCGTGGCGGTGCAGATCACGGACCGGTTTGAGCTGGAATTGCCCGCCCTTGGCTACTTGGTTCTCAAGGACGCTGAAACCGGTGAAGTTGTGGAGGTAAATACTGGAGATGAACGCAAACGGGCCTCCTTCCAGCAAAGGCAAGAACGGACTCAGGCTGAATTGCGCCGGCTGTTTCAAGCAGCCAAGATCGACGCCATCCAACTGCGCACGGACCAACCGTACGCCGCCGCTCTGGGTCGATTCTTCGACATGCGGGAACGACGACGCATTCGCGGCTAAGCCATGGTTAAAACGAATGCCATTCTTTCTCAAGTGGCGACCAATGTCGCTGGCGGTCTCGCGAATGATATAAGAGGCATTCGCGCCCCTGTCGTTATCCCGAACTATTGGGCGTGGCTGTTTTGGGGTCTCGGCTTTCTCCTCGCCGCTGCCCTCGTGTGGTGGCTCTTCCGCAAGAGACGACGGCCCCAAACTCCGACTGTACCCTTGATCATCATTCCGCCGCACGAGAAAGCATTGGCGCGTTTGCGTGAGGCCCTGGACCTGCTCGGCCAGCCTGGCCCCTTTTGCACCTTGGTGTCGGACACCATTCGAATTTACGTCGAGGATCGATTTACCCTGCGAGCGCCCGAACGAACAACGGAAGAGTTCTTAGAAGAACTCCAGCGCAGTTCCCTCCTGACTCTGGAGCAGAAAAATGTTTTGGGCGATTTCTTAATGCGCTGCGATTTGGTTAAATTTGCGCGATATGAACCCCAGCGTCCGGAGTTAGAGGCGATCTACGATTCTGCGGTACGGTTGGTCGAGGAGACCCAGACGCCCCCAACTCTCCCAGCTTCAACAGCAACGCCAGCAGCATGAGACTCGCGGAACCTTACTGGCTGCTGTTGTTGCTCTTGCTGCCGCTCTTCGCTTGGCTTAAAGGGCGGCTCGGACGTGAGTCTGCATTCCTCTACTCATCGGTCCAACTGGTTAAGGGAATTACTGGAATCAGCCGCTCTCGCATTGGCCAAATACTGCTCCGTTTCCGGTGGATCGTTCTGGCTCTTTGCATCATCGCCCTGGCGCGCCCGCAGTTGGGTGAGGGCCAAGCCACAGTTCGCGCCAGTGGAATCGACATTGTCGTGGCTCTGGACCTCTCCGGCAGCATGGCGTCCGAGGATTTCAAACTCAATGGAGAGCAAGTGAACCGACTGACTATTGCCAAAGACGTATTGCAGAAGTTTGTTCGAAAACGAGTCAACGATCGCATTGGGGTGGTGGCATTTGCTGGACGCCCCTATGTGGCAGGACCATTGACCCTCGATCACGAATTCCTGTCGGAAAACATCGAACGATTGAACTTGAACACGATCGAAGACGGCACGGCCATCGGCTCGGCATTAACGGCAGCGCTGAACCGGTTGCGCGATCTGAGTTCCAAAAGTAGAATCGTTATTCTGATGACAGATGGCCAAAACAACGCCGGCCAAGTGCCACCGTTGACCGCGGCGGATGCCGCTCAGACCCTCGGAGTGAAAGTCTACACCATCGGAGTAGGAACCCGCGGCACAGCACCTTATCCGCAGATCGACCCGTTCGGGCGAAAAGTCTACGTCCAGGTGCCAGTGGACATCGACGAAGAAACTTTAACCAAGATCGCGGAAAAGACCGGAGGCCGGTACTACCGAGCGGATAGCTCGGACACGTTGCGCGGAATTTATGCCGACATCGACCGGCTTGAAAAGAGTGAAGCCGAAGTAAAAAAGTATCAGCGGTTTCGTGAACTCTTCCCTTGGGTGGTCCTGCCTGCATTGGTCCTGTTGCTTCTCGAGATCATCCTTGGCAACACTGTTTGGAGGAAACTGCCGTGAAACGTTTGTGGCAGCAACACTCTTACCAGTTCGCGGAGGATTTCGCCTGTCCTTGCTGGACGTCGGATTGAGGGTGACCTTATGCAATTCGAGCATCCCAGAATGTTTTGGCTATTCGCCGTTACGGTTCCGACCCTTTCCCTCTTTCTTTGGTGGTCGTGGCGTCGGCGCCAATTTTTGATTTCGCAGTTCGTCCGATCTAGGATTCTAGCTCATCTCACTGTTGGCCTTTCGCGGCGCGTGCAGAAATTTCGTCTCGTCTTGCTCGTTATCGGTGTGGGGCTGCTGATTATTACGCTCGCTCAGCCCCAGTGGGGATTTGCATGGGAACAAGCGACCCAACGCGGGTTGGATATTGTTCTGGCGATCGACACATCGCGCAGCATGCTGGCCGAAGACATTGCGCCGAGCCGGTTGGAACGTGCCAAGCTCGCTGCCCTCGACCTGATGCAGCTTGCGAAACGGGATAGGCTTGGCTTGGTCGCATTCGCGGGAACAGCGTTTCTGCAGTGTCCGTTGACACTGGATGACGAAGCTTTTCGCCAAAGTGTTAACCAATTATCCGTCGGAATCATACCGCAAGGGGAACAGCGCTGGCTGAGGCTATTGAAGCTGCTCAAAGCGCGTTTAAAGACGATGGTGACAATCATCGTGTCTTGATATTCTTTACGGACGGAGAAGATCATGACAGCGATGCGCTTGCGCCGCAGAAAAAGCCGCCAAGTCGGGATTGCGCATCTTCACGGTTGGTGTAGGTACGTCCAACGGTGAACTGCTCCGGCAGAAAGATGAACAAGGGAGTGGTTCCTATCTGAAGGATGCGGAAGGAAATGTCGTAAAATCCCGTTTGAACGAAAACCTTTTGACTCAGATTGCGACTGCGGGAAACGGATTCTATCTGCCAATGACTGGCGTTAACCCAATGGAAGTGCTTTACCAGCGCGGTCTCGCATCGCTTCCCCGGAGCGAGATTTCCAGCCGGGTTGTCAAACAGTTCCGCGATCGTTATCAGTGGCCGCTCGCGCTGGCGATACTCTGCCTGATCACAGAGGTATTCCTTCCAGAGCGCAAGAAGGTCCCACGCCAAGAGGCTCCCGCTCGAGGCGGCCTGCCAGAACTGCAGAAGCTGATCGGGTTGCTCTTGATCAGCCAAACGTGCCTGACGACTCTCGCCTCCAGCGCGACCGCGCTGCGCAAATACGAAGCTGGCCAGTTCAAAGATTCCTATCAGGAGTATACTCGCTTGCTTCGGCAGCACCCAGATGATCCTCGACTGCAGTACAACGCCGGGACAGCCGCGTATCAGGCGAAAAAGTTCGAGGAAGCAACGAAACACTTTTCGGGAGCCACAACCGCGCCTGATCTGAAATTGCAGCAGCAGGCCTATTACAACCTGGGCAATGCGCTCTTCCGGCAAGGTGAAGCGGAAGTGAGTTTACCAAAGAAGTCCGAGCTATGGGACCAGTCAGCGAAAGAGTATGAATCTGCGCTCCGCTTAGAGCCAACCGACCCGGACGCGAAGTTCAATCTGGAGTTTGTTCGCAAGAAGTTGGAAGATCTTAAACAAGAACAGGAAAAGCAAAAGCAGCAGCAGCCCTCTCCAGATCAAAAGAACGATCAAGACAAAGAACCCGGCGAGGACAAAGAGAAGAAAGAGCAGCCGCAGGAAAAGAAAAACTCGGACTCCAAACCAGATCCAAAGGATCCGGAAAAGCAAAAGCAACCAGAGCAAGATGCGAAGCCCGAGCCTTCCCAGCAACCGGAGCAAGACAAAGAGAAGCAGGATCAATCTCAGAAGCAGAAGAAGCCAGATCCCGGGAAAGATGACGGTCAGGGGAAAGATGAGCAATCAGGCGGAAAGCAAGATCCAGGGACGTCCACCAATTCCATGGACGGTGCCAGCGCTTCCATGGCCGGACGCATGTCCATGGAGCAAGTGAAACAATTGCTGGACACGCAAAAGGAACACGAAAAAGCCATGATTTTTGTCCCGACCGACAAACAGAAAGCCAAGGGCCGAGTCTTTAAAGATTGGTGAACCATGCGTCATCGGATCGTCGTTCCCAACTCAGTTGTGGCGAGAGGCCAAGGGCTCTGGCGGTGGGTGGTGGGAATTGTGCTGTGCGCGAGCAGTGGCGGTCTTTTGTTCGGCGCTTCGCTAACCGCGAGCCTGGACCGGGAAGCGGTGGCTGTCGGCGAGGGTGTGACGTTGTTTCTGGTGTTTGAGGGGGGCGCACCAGCATCCGTCCCGGCCATTCAAGCCCCGCCGAACGTATCTGTCCAATACGGCGGGAAGTCAGAGCAATGGACAATTGTCAACGGGCGCACCAGTTCCAAGGTTACTCATCAGTTTTCGCTGTCTGCCAAACAGGCAGGCGATTATGTGATCGGGCCGTTTGGAGCCGTCGTCGGAGCCGAAAACTTGACCGCTCCGGCAGTGCGCTTGAGTGTCACTTCGGGTGGCAATGGTGGAAACAATGGGGATGGGGCTGGGAGATTAGCTTTTCTCCGTCTGGTTACGCCAAAAACGAACGTCTACGTTGGAGAGGTTTTTCCCATCGAGGTGCAGCTTTATCTCGGTGTGAATTATGACAACGTGGAAATGCCCCAATTGCAGGGCGATGGCTTTGTCTTTGGCAAGATCCCGCAACCGACCGGAACGCGCACCCAGTTAGGCGGACGAATGTATGTGGTATTCCCATTCAAAATGACCGCAACCGCCGTGAAGGCTGGCCAGCTAAGTTTGGGGCCTGCCCAATGTAATGTCGCGCTCCAAGTGCCCGTCAACCGTCGGGGCCGTGACGTTTTTGAGGATTTCTTCGGCCCGCGGGTTCAACGCACACCTGTCACGGTTGCGAGCGATCCGCAAATCATAACGGTCAACGCGTTGCCAACGGTTGGACGCCCCGCTGCTTTCAACGGTGCGATCGGAAACTTTGCTCTGACGGCGCACGCGAGCCCTACCAACCTCGCGGCAGGTGATCCAATCACCTTGCGCCTTCAGGTCTCCGGACGCGGCAATCTCGACTCCCTCCCTTTCCCGGCCGGGCCGGACTGGGCCAATTTCAAACTCTATCCGCCTACCAGCAAAACAGAATCGGCCGATCCATTGGGCATTGCCGGAGTGAAGAGCTTTGAGCGAGTCGTGATCCCTCAAGGCAGTGAGGTTAAAGAGATTCCGGCAATCGCCTTCGCGTTCTTTGATCCAGACCAGAAAGCGTATCGGACGGTGACAAGTCCGGCCTTGCCTATTGTCGTTCAAGCGAGCGAGCGAGGTGAGCCCCGCCCGATGGTCTCCGCTGGGAATAAGCCGCCCGAAGAATCCGCAACGCCTTCTCAGGGCCTGGTCGCTAATAAGCCCTACTCGGCGTGGTGACGTCTCTGCAAGAGCCGATCATCATGCGGCCCTGGTTCGTTTCACTTCAACTTGTCCCACTGGCCGCGTGGTTTGGCGCGTGGATTTGGAAGCGCCGTCAGAGCGCGTTACAAAGCAATCCACGGCTACGCCGGCGGCGTCAGGTCGCGGAAGAGGTAAAAGAGGCACCCGCGAGCTGGGTTGAAGCTAGCGCAAGCCAACGAGAGTGATGGGTTTTTTGCAGCCGTTTTTAGACTGATGCAAGAGCAACTCGGCGAGCGCCTGGATCTGCCCGCGTCCGCCATTACCGAGGCCGTTTTGGACGAAAAGCTGCGACGCCGTGCTCCCGACGAACTGGTGCAACAACTACATGAGTTATTTCAACTGTGCAATCAGGCACGGTACGCCCCCCATCGGTCGACGCGGGAATTGCTGGAGTTAGTGCCAGTTGTGGAGCGAAGCTTGGCGCAACTTCGCGACCTTCCCTTCGAGGCAAAGTCTTAGTAAAGTCAATAGCCGCACGATTTTTGTCGGCGACGTGTTGCGTCCTATACACATGCGAATTTTCATCAAACATCTTATTGTCGCCGTCACCGCCAGCCTCTTACTGCCGACTTCAGCTCAAACGGCGCGCCGATGGCAGACGACCGCCGATCTGACGGAGGCCATGGCGGCAAAACCGGATGTCGTCTTTGGGCCGCTCGTTCGATCTGAACGAATCACAATCAACATCAACAGCCGCCAGCGCTATCAGACGCTGCTCGGCTTGGGTTCGTCACTGGAACCGTCGACATGCTCCAACCTGTGGTCGATGGGCGCTGGACCTCGCCAAGAAGTCATCGAGCGTTTAGTCAACCCAATCCGAGGAATCGGGATGAATTTAATGCGCATCTGCATCGGGACCCCCGACTTCACGGGCGATGCTTGGTATACCTACGATGACATGCCACCTTCCCGCACGGATCCGGATTTGCGGTTCTTTTCCATTGATAGAGATCGTGCTTACATCTTGCCTGTGCTCAAGGCCGCGTTCGCGGCAAACAAGGAATTGCTATTCTTCGCATCTCCTTGGAGTCCACCTGGCTGGATGAAGTCGACAGGGACCATGATTGGAGGAGCGTTACTTCCGGAGTTTTATCCAGCTTACGCCCAGTATTTCGTGCGATTCATCCAAGCGTACGAAGCGGCGGGTATTCCAATCTATGCAGTAACGGTTCAAAATGAGCCTGGGGTCGATCGCTCCTTGGAGAAGGATCCGAAGTGGCATTATCCTTCCTGCCGGTGGACCGCAGAACAAGAGAGAGATTTTATCCGAGACCATCTCGGCCCTGCGATTGTCCGCGCTGGTCTAAAGACGCAGATTTGGTGTTACGACCATAACTACACGGTGATTCCATCGGGGGATGATCCCGGACTCGCGTATCCTCGGACTATCCTGAGTGATCCGGAAGCATGGCGCTATGTCGACGGGGTAGCGTTTCACGGATATGCCGGTAAGGCGACTGCGATGAGTCAGTTCCACGATGAATTCCGCGGCAAACCGGTTCATTTTACAGAAGGTTCGGTATTCGGGATGGAGGGTGCCGCTGAGTTGGTCGATCGCTTACGAAACTGGGCGTGTTCCTACAACGCTTGGGTGACCGTCCTGGATGAGAACGGAAAGCCCAACAATGGACCGTTCCCTGCCACTCACGCGATCGTTCGGTGGGATACTGCGAAACAGAAACCAACGTATCTATTGGAGTATTATCTCTACGGCCACTTTATGAAGTTTGCAGCCCGTGGTGCGCAGCGTATTGAGAGCCATGGGGGCCCGCCTCATCTGAAACAAGTGGCGTTCAGAAACCCTGATGGAACGATTGTGCTGGTGGTTGTGAATCTGCTCCCAGAGACGCAGCGTTTCGAAGTCCGAGCCAGCAACCGAGGCCTTCAGACAGCGATCAGTCCTTCTTCCATCATGACATTAACCTGGTCAACCGATCCCATCCCATGATCTAGCTGCGCGGTTTGGGCCTTGGCGAGCCGACAGAGCATCCGGCCCGTAACTTCATGATCTCTTAATGGAAGTGATGCTGTCCTAGGCGCGTGTCGGACTCGAGCCCGTGACTGATTAGCATCCGATTTACCATGAGAATTCTAGTCGTTGAAGACGAGCCAGACTTGCTCCGGAGCTTGTCGCAGGCGCTGCGTGAGGAAGGCTACGCGGTTGACGTGGCCGAAGACGGGCAGGAGGGTTTGTATAAAGCCGAGACGTGGACGTATGACCTGATCGTGTTGGATGTCATGCTGCCACGGATTGACGGTTGGGAATTCCTGCGGCGCTTGCGTCTGAAGAAGAAAACTCCTGTCCTTATGCTCACGGCCCGAGATACGGTGCCCGACCGGGTGCGCGGACTCGACGCCGGTGCCGACGATTATCTAGTCAAACCATTTGACCTGGACGAATTGCTCGCTCGCATTCGAGCCCTGATTCGACGCCAAGCCGGAGAAGCACTGCCGCAGATAGCTATCCGAGATGTGCGGATCGACACCGCCGCAAGGCTCGTTTCGCGGTCCGGCGAGGCCGTGACTTTGACCGCCCGAGAATACTCGCTTGTCGAGTATATGGCTTTGCACCAAGGGAAAGTGGTGACGCGAACGGAGCTCTACGAGCATCTCTTCGACGAAGAGGAAAACTCTCTCTCTAATCTGCTGGACGTTCACGTCTCGAATATTCGCAAAAAATTGGGTCACGAGTTTATTCAGACCCGCCGCGGTCATGGTTATTGTATTGAGTAGAACGGTTTCGTCGGCTCGATCATCACTTTGGGAAGTCGAACAACAAAGCAAGTTCCGACATTAAGCTCACTCGTGACAGAGATGCTTCCGCGATGCGATTCGACGATGCTTCGCGCGATCGCCAGACCGAGCCCAGTATGCCCTTCTGAACCGCCACGAGCTTTGTCGGCCCGAAAGAAGCGATCGAAAATGTGCGGCAAATCCTCCGCTGAGATGCCCTGACCTGTGTCGGCAATGGTGATCTCCACTTCCAACTCGTTCTCGGTCAGGCCCACTCGGACCTCTCCGCCCGGTTTGTTATAAAAAATGGCATTTGCCACTAAGTTGGTGATGACTTGGCTAACTTGTCCCACTTGGCCAAGGAAGGGGACTGAAATCAACGTGGCGGAGATTTGAACCCGGTGCTCAGCGGCGATCGGCCGAAGCATCTCTAGGACGTCTTCCGTGACGGCTTTCAGATCGCAGGATTCCCGTTTCAGATCTTCTCCCGCTGAGTCAAGGCGAGCCAGGAGAAGCAAGGACTCGATGAGTTGACGCATTTTTTTGGCCGCACGCTGACACACTTGCAACGACTGCTGATACTCTGCGGCGGATCGCTCGCGGGAGAGCGCCAACTGAGTTTGCGAGAGCACGACGGATACCGGCGTCCGCAGTTCGTGCGAGGCGTCCGCAGTGAAGCGGCTCTGACGCGCAAAGGCGGCTTCCAGCCGCGTAAACGTCGTGTTCAGGACTCCTGCTAATTGGCCGAACTCATCATCCGTCTCTTTCAGATTAATGCGCTCGGACAAATTTCCAGCCGCGATCTTTTCCGCCGCCACGCTGATATAGCGGATCGGCTGAATTGCGCGGGCTGCCAGCCACCATCCACAAGCCAAGCCAACTCCCAAAACAGCGAAAGCCGCCATCCCTAAACGAAGCGCGAGAAGCTCGAGTTCCGCGTGATCCGGCCCGAGGTCGTGTCCGACAAGGATACGGTATCCACGCCGGTTCACTTGCATCAGTTCACGCAGTTCGCCGATCGTATGGATGACTGGCTGCAAAGGTACCAGTTCGTTGCCTGGCATCTTAATATTCTCCGGGCTGCCAGCGCTTCGATGAATTAGTTTGTCGTCGGGTGACCAAACCGCAAAGTAAAAGGACGCAGAGCTTGTCCCTTGGCGTAGACCCTGGCGTTCGATGTTAAGAAAATCGATGGGTTTTGAAAGGTTGCGCGGATCACCATCCATGCGGCCGCCAAAGCCTCGTTCGCCGTGACCGGGCTTCTGGGGAAAAAAACCGGGCGGCCCAAAACCTCGACCCCGTGATGGAGGATCGAACGGGCGTAGATGATCCATCAGGGCGGAAGCTTGGCGCTGCAATTCCTGGTCAATCCGTCGCTGACGATTGTCTTTGGCCAGCAGATAGGCCGTGCAGCTGAAGGCTGCCAGAACCAGCAACAGGATCAAGCCGTGCCAGATCTGTAAGCGCCAGCGTATGGACTTGAAAATTCGGTTCATTTCCCGCTCAGTTCGGCGGTGGTCTGCGCCACACCCTAAGGCAAGTTAGCTTAAGGCAAGATGAAGTCGGGGTCCAAACCGAAGAAGGGCGTCAAAGGGGATATCACTTTTTTTTGCGTGAAACTCGGCGCCAGATTTGCTAGCTGTCCCCTCCAACAATGAGCATCCGTCCCTGGGCAGTGGAAGTCGAAAAGCTCTCGCGGCGCTACGGGAACGTCCAGGCGCTCGATCAGGTAGATCTGGCCATTCGTGAAGGAGAGTTTTTTTCGCTTCTTGGCCCTTCTGGCTGCGGCAAGACCACGCTGTTGCGCCTCATCGCTGGATTGGATGTGACAACCGAGGGCGTCATACGGATTGCAGGCCAGGAAGCGCAAGGTATTCCCGCCCATCGACGACCCGTCAACACCGTCTTTCAGTCCTACGCCCTGTTTCCACACTTGACCGTCCGTGCAAACATTGCCTTCGGGTTGCGCATGAAAAAGGTCGCCGAAGCCGAGATTCGCCAACGAGTCGAGAGAATGATGGAATTGGTTGAGATAGGCAATTTGGGAGATCGAAAACCCGCGGAGTTGTCCGGGGGACAAAAGCAACGAGTGGCGCTGGCACGCGCCGTAGTCAACGAGCCTCGCGTGCTCTTGCTGGATGAGCCCCTGGCCGCTTTGGACTCGAGGTTGCGCAAGCAACTTCAAGTGGAGCTCTTAAGCTTCCAGCGGCGCCTTGGAATTACCTTCCTCTATGTAACTCACGATCAGGAAGAGGCTTTAGTTTTAAGTGATCGTATCGCCGTCATGCGCGATGGTAAGATCGAACAAATCGGAGACCCAGCCACCCTCTACGAACATCCCCGATCTCGTTTTGCTAGCCAGTTTCTCGGGAGTTGCACTTTGTTGGATGGAGAGATAAAAGAACGACATGGCGAGCAAGGGATTGTCACCACAGCTTTTGGTGACTTACACGTTCACGCCAACCTCCCGACGCGCGACAAAGTTACCCTCGCTATTCGTCCCGAAAAAATTCAACTCCTCGAGAGACCCTCGCTTGGGCAGCGCAATGTCGTCGCGGTGCGTATTGAACAATGCATCTATGTCGGAGCTGAAACTCATTATACCTTGCGAGCGAGCTCCCTTTCCCTTCGTGCCGAGCAGTTGAACACCGACGCATCTCCGGTGACACTCGCCCCGGGCGGCGAGGCGTGGGCCTACCTCCCAGCAAGCGCTCTGATTGTTCTTGATGATTGATCCAGGCAAAGTTGAATTTGGCGAACACCTCACCCGGAGCGGCGAACTTCGTCGGTCCGCCCTGACGAGTGGACCTGGCTTGGCTTGGGTAACACTGTTCATGCTCGTGCCGTTGGGCTTTATCTTGGCTTGCAGCTTTGCCACCCGCGGCGTCTACGGCGATGTGCAGTGGCAATTTACTCTTGAAAACTATCGCCGATTTCTTGGCTTTGGTCCTTTTGGATTTGACCCACTTTATCCGAAAATTGTTCTTCGCAGCTTGGCTCTGGCAGCAGCGACGACGATGCTGTGCGTCGGCGCGGGATTGCCTCTGAGTTTTTTCATCGCGGGATTGTCGGGACGTCGGCAACAGGCCGCGCTCATGTTCGTGGTTATTCCATTTTGGTCCAATATGCTGATCCGCACCTACGCATGGCAGATTCTGCTTTCCAACACGAGTTTTCTGGCGCGTCTCGCAGCCTCTTTGGGCTTGATTCATTCCGGTGAAGCGCTCTATCCCAGCACTTTGGCTGTGGGCGTTGTTCTAACGTGCGATTTCTTGCCGCTACTCGTCCTCCCTCTCTTCGCCTCCGTCGAAAAAATTGATTGGACCATTGCCGAGGCCGCCAGCGACCTAGGCGCTCCGGGCTGGGCCGTTTTCCGACACGCCCTGCTCCCCCAAATCAAACCCGGCCTTTTGGCCGGGGGGTTGCTAGTATTCATCTCTGCAACCGGCCAGTTTGTCATTCCAGATCTCATGGGCGGTGCCAAGACGGTTCTGCTCGGTAATGCGATTCAACAGCAGTTCGGATTCAGCAGGGATTGGCCGTTCGGATCGGCCATTGCGACGTTAGCCATGCTGATCGTTCTGGCCGGGCTTTGGTGGTTCTCGCGTGCGACCGGGGAGGAAGGCCGGCGATCGCTTTTATGAAAAAGCCGGCTTGGTGGTTATGGTGCGGTGCAGGGATGATCTACGCATTTCTCTACGCTCCGATTCTCGTGGTCGTGCTGTATTCTTTCAATGCAGCAAAACGTGGTGGTCCTTGGAAAGGGTTCACCGTTGACTGGTACGGCACGCTTTGGAGCAGTCCAGAGAAACTCTCCGCGGTTCGGAACACCCTCATCCTCGCAGCCACCAGCACGGTGATATCAACTGTGCTCGGTAACTCTCTTGGGCTACGGACTGAGCCGTTATCGTTTTCCCGGAAAACCGGGTTTTCTCAATGGCTCTGTTCATGTCCCCAGATTGTCATTCTGAAATCGTCGATGCGCTGGCGATCGCCGCCATCTTTGCCCGACAAAGAGATTGGACCGTTATTTTGAACTTGGCTTACCAGCCATGATCATCTGCGCACGTCTTGCCAAATCCCGTGCCAACGTCGTCGTCCGCTCGGATTGGTCGGTTTAGATCCAACGATCGAGGAGGCCGCCCAATTTGGGAGCCAACAGTTGGCAAGCCTTTCGAGGCGTGACTTTACCATTGATGGCGCCCGGGGTATTGGCGGGCGCTGCTCTGGCTTTCACCCTTAGTATCGATGATTTCGTTATCAGCTTCTTTACTGCGGGACCAGGAGCGACAACCTTGCCGATCCTTATCTATTCATCGGTAAAACGTGGTATTACGTCTGACGTCAATGCATTGTCGACTTTGATTATTCTGAGTTCCATTGTCGGGACGGTGGCTATCGGTCGCTTCCGCGGAATGGAGCGACATTGAATTCACCGAGCCCTCTCAATTCGTGAACAGAACCGGCTCTACGACGAGCTTTAGACGCTCATAAAGTCCAAATAGGGCAGGGCATCGCGCGGGGGTGTTTCGTCCAGCTCGAAACAGTAAATTGCGGAAGCCCATTCAAACCATTTTCCGAGGGTTCAACGTCATTGGATATCCTATTACGGCGCCCGTCGAATGTCATATGCCCACAGTCGGTCGTGATCCCGCAGGTAAAGACACCCGTTCGCCACTACTGGGTAAGCCCATGACCTTTCCATTTGCTGCGTGGGTTTCGGTTGATCCGATGGCGTAAAACGCCCTTTCTCCTCATATCCCTTTTGCGATAACGTAGCCAAGCCTACCTCACCGTTTTCACCGCGAAGATAAAGACGATGATCGGCCACCAGGAGCGCGGCGGGTGCGATCGAGCGCGCTTCCCACTTCACCTGGCCTGTCGCAAAGTCAATGCACAACAAGGCCTGTGCGGCAGTGCCGTAAAGGACGCCATCCACCGCCACTGCGCCGCCAATTGCTGTCGGGTATTTGGGTCCAAAATAGACCGGTTCGATCTCAAGTCGACCGTCGTTAACCTTCAGCTTGATCGTCCCTCCGCCAGTGCCTGCGGAAGCGCAGTAGACGTAGGGACCGCTAGCCACGGGCGTCGGGATGTTCGCCCCGTAGACACTGACCGGCTTTTGATAACGCCACAACATTTTGCCCGTCGTGGCTTCAACTCCGACCAGCCCCTTTTGAAGAAGTTGGACGTACTGTCGGATTCCACCCAACTCAACAACGATGGCTGAGGCAAACGCGGCGGTATCAGCCTCTGGCAACACGCTTTTCCAAACGAGGTCACCGGTGTGTTTGTTCAGAGCTAGCAGGGTGGCCTCACTTCCGCCAGGGGTGCACACCACCTGATCTCCATCGACTAGCGGCGACTCTGAATAGGACCACTCGCCCGGACGTCCTCCGAATTCTGTGCGAACGTTCTTTTGCCAACGAATCTTACCCTCAGCCACATCGACACAAGCCATGACGCCGTCAGAACTCAATGCATAGAGAGTGTCTCCGTCTACGGTTGGAGTCGAACGCGCAGCGGGGAAGCTGGGATTCTGTTTGGGGTTGCCCACCTCGCCTAATCGGGTTCGCCAAAGCCGGTGGCCATCGTGAACGGAAATGGCTTGGACAAACTCATTGCTAAGCCCGTCGTTGCCGATCAGATAGAGCGTGTTTCCCTTGACGGCGGGGGCGCTATACCCACGTCCGACGTCGCTGACTTTCCAGAGAAGCTTGGGACCCTCTTTCGGCCATTCTTGAAGAAGTCCTGTTTCTTCGGACACGCCGTTGCGTTGAGGCCCACGCCACTGTGCCCAATCGTTGGCACGAATGTCCACGTAAGCCAGACTGGTGAACACAATGGCCGGGAACACCCGGCGAAAAAGACAACGACTCAGCGTTTTCGAGAAAGTCATACGATTATTAAACTCGATTCCCAAGGGTGTGATCTCAATCTAGCGAGTCGTCCCTGGAATGGCTACACAATCACGCCCCCAGGTCCGTCGCCTATCCGATCTTGAGTGGTCCATCCTTCAAGGTTAGAACAAGGGCATAATAGTCAACCAGCTTCAACGATTTCAGGGCGTTTTGCCTTGCATTCGTCCGTTCCTCAACTATGTACGGGTGATTCTCAAGCGTTATTTATGAGACAACGAACCCCCCTCTTACTCTGCTCGCTCCTGTGCTTGTGTTTCCTCAGTTCCTGCAAAAAGGCTGAGCAGCCTCCGGTCAATTCCAAGACGGACCAACCGGCGACCACGCCCGTAGCGCCGGAGAACGGGGCCAAACCCGCAACTCCGGCAACGTCGGGCAAGGGCGTCGTCCTCAAAGCTAAATGGGTTGTTGGCAATCGCTACGTTTACCGCATGGATTTGGACCAGAATAGCACAAACCATATTCCCCAGATGCCCCAACCAATGCGGCAGAGCGTGACCATGGCGATGACCTACGCACTCAACGTAGTCAAGGAGACCCCAACGGGCGGTCGTGAGGTCGAGATGGAATTCCTTGCCAACGAAATGGAAATCAAAATGGCAGAACAAGTGGTTTTGAGCTTCGACTCCAAGGAAAACGCCAAGGATGAAGCGAAAAACCCGTTCCTTGGTCCTTTTCGAAAGATGATTGGCTCCAAACTGCGCATGGAATTCGACGCGGATGGCAAGGTGGACAAAATCGTGGGAATGGACGAATGGATGAATCAGGTTGCCGGGGAGGATGGGGGGCCAGGTCGCGGCATCCTTTCCCAGCAATTTAATGAAGCGTATTTCAAGCAGATCGCGGACTTCGGCAGGGCCTTTCCTGCTAAACCGGTCGAAGTAGGCGACACATGGCCGTTCAAAATGGACGTCGACGCTGGGCCGGCTGGCAAACTATCCATTGATTCCACGTTTATCTTTAAGGATTGGGAGGAACGGGATTCTCATAAGTGCGCGATGCTTGAGGTCTTGGGGACGATGAAAGGCGGGCCTGCGGCCGCCGCCGGGCCCATGGGAAAGATGTCCATTGAAAACGGCAAGCTGGCTGGGACGACCTGGTTCGACCCCGAACTCGGAGCCTTAGTGGAATCCAGCGCCAATCAATCCCTTAACATGAAGGGCGAGATTCCAACGCCCCCAGGAACGCAGTCCAAAGGCGCTCAATTCACCAGCGAGATTGCACAAAAGATAAACGTGAAACTGGTGGAGCTCACGAAAGGGAAATGAGACACCACCGAGGAACGCGGACTCCCTCCTGAGGCCCGCCGCAACCAGTTCACGTGATTGGCTCCGGCCGCGCTTCTGGAGTATCCCGACGCGGTCAGTGAGATCACCGAATGGCGAATGGTTCGGATTGTCGACCTCCGGGTTACCGAGGATCTGACCGAACATTCCAATGTTTGGCGTCGGTGCCAGCGCAATGGTTAGGGCACCAAGCCCAGTTAAGAAGCGGCGACGACTTGGCCGCTATCCGTTAGGAGAGCCCGTTTGAGAGGAGATTTCCTCAAAACTTGGTGCGGTCCATAATCGCCAAGTTCCGTCATAGCTGGAACTTGCAAGCGCCAGGCCATCAGGTGAGAAAGCCAAGCCCCGAATGACGCTGGCATGCCCGTAAAGGGAGCCAGCCTCTTCGCGCGCGATCACGTTCCACAATCGGATCGCGCCGTCGAATGTGCCGACCCCCAAAGTTCGGCCATCCGGCGAGAAGGCCAGGCACGTTACCGCTCCCGCGTTGCTCTGAACAACCGCTTGTGCTTCGGAAAGGAGTGGCGTCAGACTCCAGAATCGAAAAGTATGATCGTGGCCGCCGCTCGCCAGCCAGCGGCCATCCGGGGACAGCGCCAACGCTTCAATGGCAGCTGAGTGCCCACAAAGAACTTCAATGGGCGCCCAACGTGTAGTATCCCAAAGACGAATGGTGCCAGTGACCGGGCCAGCAGTCAGAAGAATCGTAGAGTCACGGCTAAATGCAACGGGCGCAGGCTCTTCGCTGGTCGCTTCGATCGCACATACTTCGCGCTGTGATGCCACCTCGATCACCACGAGGGTGTTTTCACGGCGCACCGCCAGCAGCTTCCCATCGGGTGAAAACGAGATCGGACCGCTGACAGGCGCGGCCGTCGGGATGTTCCCCCGCAACATCCCAGTCTCGCTCTCAAAGACCCTTAATTCACCGCGACAGACCAACGCGATAAGCCGACTGTCCGGCGAAAATACGACATTTCTCCCCTCGAATGGCGGATGGGCTTGCACCATTTGTTTGGATGCCCAGAGAACCGCTCGTTCGAACTTCCACAGTTCCTGAATAAGGTACCGGCCGTCCGGCGAGAAAGCGACCGTGCCCGTCGATTTTTCCGGCGAAAAGACAACACCACCGGCTCTAGGCGCCGCCTGCCAGACCAGGACTTTGCCGCCAGCTGTGATTAGATTGCTGTCATCAGGCGAAAAACGGACAAAATGCACCCGTTCCGAATGGCCGTGGAAAGTCGCCAACTCCGTTCCAGATCGGATATCGAACAGCTTTGCGGTGTGATCACGACTGGCTGTGACTAATTTCCGTCCATCTTTCGAGATTGCGATGGAATATATCGGAGCATGATGCGCGGAGATGACAGCAAAGACCGTGGCCGACGGCCAGTTCCAAAGTAGCACGGTCCCGCGCTCATCCGCTGAGGCGAATAAATCGCCCTGAGGCGAAAAGGCTACCGCGCCGACGAAGCCTTGATGGCCGGTCAAAGCTGCGATTTCACATTGCTCCTCCAAATCCCACAGCTTGACCAGGCCTTGCCCATCGCCGGTAAGTAGCATCCGACTATCAGGACTGAAGGCGGCACTTCGGACCCAGTGCCGGTGTCCGTGGATGTCAAACTTGGGCTGGTGAGATCCCGCGTCCCAAATTCGGATCTCAGGAGCAATGCCACTCGTGTACGGCGAAATGGCCACGGTAACGAACCATCGACCGTCACGACTGAAATCAACGCAAATCGTTTCCTGGCGATGATCCGCCAAGATGACGGGCGCGGTCTCCTCGTCCAAGCGCCAGAGCTTGATCCTATACTTATGTTCAAATCGGGAACCGGTCGCCAACACCTTGCTGTCAGACGAAAAGGCGAGAGTAGTCACGTCTTCCTTAAAGGCCCTAAAGAACCGAGCTTTCGAAAACGATTTCGCGTCCCAAAGGCTGACCATCCCGTCATTCCGACCCACGGCAATCCAACGTCCGTCATGGGAGTAGACAGCGACATTTGCCGACCGGTCATCCAGCATCGCCAGTTCTGACGGTTGCGCTTGCGCCCAAAGGTAACGCCATTCGAATCCACGGAAATCGTCAGCATGCTCTCGGGTTGGGAGCTGTCGTTTTAGAAGTTCTCGCGTTCGAGGTATATGACCATCCGTGAATGATTGCCACGCTGCCACCATTTCCGAAGCATAGGCCCTTCGGCGTGCGCTCAATTCATGGGCCTCAACTTGGGCGCGCTGACTGGCTTCGCTCTCACGCGCTGCCTCGGCCTCGCGACGAGATCGCTCTTGGTCACGCTCAGCCCGGCGTGCCCGAATCGCTTCCCTCCCACTCCAGAGGATGCCAGACACAAGCGCCAGGCCGATCGTGGCGACACTCAAGAATTGCCCGTTCCCGAGTAACTCCAAAACCGACAAAATCAATGCCCCGGACAGGACAACTGTCAGCGCCAGAATGTGCCGGTTACGGAGAACAAACTTCTGAATTTGGTAGAGAGCGCTGGGCGGTCGAGCCATCACCGGTTCCTCTGCCAGATGACGTTGCACGTCCATCGCCAGGCCATTCGCCGTCTCGTAGCGGCGCGTACGTTCCTTTTCCAGACATTTCATCACGATCCAGTCCAAGTCTCCCCGAATCTGGTGAATCAGTCGGTCAGGTTCTGTCTGACGGCGTGTGGCGGCGCAGCGCCTTTCATCGGCTGACATCGCGGACAGCCGGGTTGACGGGCGCAGCGGCTCCTCTTCGCGAATCGCCCAACGCATGCGATCGACTCCCAACGCGAGGAGGTTTTTGGCCAGGAATGGCGTTGTCCCGACAAGCAATTCGTAAAGCAGGACGCCCAGACTATAAATGTCGCTGCGCGTATCAATATCCAGAGCGCTTAGATCTGCTTGCTCCGGACTCATGTAGGCTGGAGTCCCTAAGAAGAGTTCAGCTGCAGTAAACAGCGTTTGATCCGTCAGACGTCCTTGGGTGGCCTTGGCAATTCCAAAATCGATGACTTTGGGAACGGGCACGCCATCATGAACCGTCACGAGGATATTGGAGGGTTTGATGTCGCGGTGAATGACTCCTTTCTGATGCGCATGCTGAATTCCCTGGCAGATATGAACGAAAAGCCTGAGGCGTTCGCTAACGGAAAGTCGATTTTGATCGCAATACTCCGTAATCCGAGAGCCCCGCACTAGTTCCATGACGAAGTAGGGACGGCCTTCGTTTGTTGTGCCTGCGTCCAAGACTTTGGCGATGTTGGGATGCTCCATCAATGCCAGGGTCTGCGCCTCAGCGCGAAAGCGGGCGACGACCTGCTTCGTGTCCATCCCAAGCTTGACGACCTTTAAGGCCACTTCCCGCCGTACTGGCTCTTCTTGCTCGGCTTGGTACACAATCCCACAGCCACCATGACCGATTTCGTGGAGTATTCGATAGCGCCCGACTCTTAGCCCGAGACGTTTGCCTATGGGAGAGCTCGCTGGCATTTCTGCAGAAGACTCCGCGGCCGCAGAGCCCGTTGAATCCGTGATCGCACTAGACGTATGAATCGGGTCAAGCCAGTCGGAGATCGATGCCTTTGACGGTTGCCGCCCGAGGTGCGACGTCAATCCCAGGCCGAGGAGGCACTGCGCACAATAGCCTCCCGGACTAGCGTCTGAGATAATTGCACCGCATTCCCCACACCTGTCGCCGTTTCTCATGTCCGTTCTTTACCAACGGATTTTGCCCAAAACCTTACCGACATGGGTTCAAGTGGCCAACACTTTGATCAAGTGACGCAGTTCCTCTTCGATCTCAGCATTGGAGTCCACCGTTTGTGCGACCTGCTCGCGCAGGAGAGCCCCAAAACGATGACGCAGACGATGAACTGCCACGTTGATAGCTCCTACGGTTACCCCGCGTTTGGCCGCGAGCTCACTCCGTGATTCGCTGCCATTCCCGCCGGGCAAAAAGCCTTGCAGGTCTTCGAACAGGGTCTGCTTCTTGGAGGAAGTGTATTCGCTCCGCAACCGCTCTAGCGCCTGCTCTATAACGGCGAAGGCCCACCGACGTTCGTAGATCACGTCAGGCGTTTGCTCATCCGCTCGTTCAAAGACATAGCGCGTCTCCGCGTCGTTCATCTCAAGCGGAATTGGCAATTGTCCTCCGCCTCTCCGCTGGGCCTGCGCCCGCTCTCGCTCGTTCGCCAGATAATTCTTCAAACAAACCAAAAGGAACGAGCGAAATTTTCCTCCTTCCGGCTCCACTCGGGCCAAAGTCTCTCGCTCAAGGATGTGACAAAAGAAGCCTTGAGTCATATCTTCTGCCTGATGGGCATCGGCACCTTGGCGGCGGACAAATGCATAAACGGGATACCAGTAAGCGGTGCACAGTCTTGCGAGCGACTCTTGAGAGCCTTCTTCATGGCGGCGCTGCGCCTTGAGAACGACCGACCAATGGGTGGTTTGAAACCCATAAGGCGAGGTTGGCTCGTTCTCCGGTGCAGGAGTCATCGTCACATTGGAAGCTATTGTCTTGGCCGCTCGTTGCCAGTTCCGGATTGTGAGCTTGAAGCCGCTCTGGCGACCCTTTTGGAAGATGGCGGAAGGGGTGGGAGTCGAACCCACGGTAGGCGTTAACCTACGCCTGATTTCGAGTCAGGTGCCTTAAACCACTCAGCCACCCTTCCACTGGACTACAAAACGCGGCTGCGACCACGAAACAGAGTCCGCGTTCGCGCCCGTCTGCCGAGTATGCCAGAGGCGTGGATGGCATCAAGCTGTTTAACGCCTGAGATCCATTGCCGTCCCTGGCTCCTCCTCGGAGCGCACGCTACGCGGTGGGCTTCAGTGCTCATATCCGCCCTCGGGAAATGACCCATCATGAAGAGTCACAGATGCGGGTGAACGGGTGGCGGCGGTTTGCTGAGGTGCGCGCGGAAATAGCGGCTGAGACACATCGATCATGTTCGCAGCCTTTGCGTCAACCGTCGATGACCGCTGAACCCGGTTCCAAAAAACACCACAAGAGGACAGGCTTAGCAGTGCCCCGACGAGATTCAGCCAAAGGGACGACCGGCTCTTCGCGCGAAGGGCCCGTTCCAACTCAACTACCGTCAAATCGTGATTCTCCGCCAACCGGTTGACGACAAATTGGAACTGGGAGAATTCCTGACTGACGCGCTGCGTTTCTGGAAGGCGGAAGCCCGCACGCGGGAGGCGTACGTGAGCGCCCGAATTGGCCTCCAAAGCCAGGCCGCAGAATATCAACGTCAAGGCAAGCCAGAGCGCGCGCACCAGGACCGAAGGACTTGAATGGACCCACGAAAACAGTCTAACTAACCATCGCATAGGCAGACGAAACCCCGTCGAATTTCTCGGAATTTAGCGAACGGCCATACCGGCCCATTCCCGAGACCTCGGCGAAGGTCGCCTCGCCTCTATTGAGGTTGGGTCGAAAGCAAGACCACTCGGAAGAACCCGGCGGGGGTTTTCCTAACATCTGGAACGTTGAACTCTACTTGGTCCGCTACTACCGTTTTCGAACTTAGCTCAACCCAGGTAATCAGGTCATCGGACCATTCCAGTCGGACTTTGGCGCCAGACGAAACCGCCAGTTTCATGGTCATCGACCCGTCCGCTTCAATTTGCGAGTTATTCGGTTCAAATTTCGGGGCCACGATCTGCTGGGTCACAAGCAGGGTGCCATCCACAAACGTGATCGCATAGTTCGAGGCGCGTGCTCCTGTCACGCGAATGGGGTAACTCCCCACGGGACTGCTCGCGAGCGCGGTTGTGGTGAGCGACGGCGCTTGCTGCAAAGTCGCGACGCTATCCCCATTGACGAACCCGCTAAAGGAGGCGGTCAGAGCGGGCAGGGCGGCTCCCGGAGCTTTGGTCTTATTGTCTGCGGTGATTGTCAAAGGCGCTTTCGTAATGGTCATGGTCCCATTATTCAGGGCGAGGGTATAGTTTGGGCTCGCACCGCCTGAGGCGCGAATCAGGTAGCCTCCCACTGCACTGCCCGTTGTCGCGGTCGTCACGAATGTGACCGGCTGTGTCAGACTGTCAACAGAATCGCCGTTCACAAATCCCTCATACTTGGCGGTCAACGCGGGAACGGCAGCTCCGTAAAGCTTCGTCTTGTCTTCAGCCGTGACGTTTAGCAGAGCCCGCGCAATCGTTAGGGTTCCAGGTTTTAAGGTCAGCTCATAATTGGCACTCGTCCCCTCAAGGATTTCGATTGGATAGGTCCCCACTGGGCTTGTCGCAGTGGCAGAGGTCGAAAATCTTAGCACGGAGCCTACGGTGCTGGGCGTATCTCCATTGATCAGACCAGTATAGGTAGCCGTAAAGTCCGGCAAAGGGTCGCCGTAGGTTTTATTTGCATTGTCAGCAGTCACGGTTAGGTGCGCTTTGGTTACCGTGAGCGTGCCTTGCTTGAATGTTAGGCTATAGTTCGCATTGCTTGGGAGAGTTGGCGTGATGGCGTAGGTCCCCACACCGCTGCTAGGCTTGGCCTCCGTGTTAAACGATACCTTCCCTAGCCGTGCAGGGGTGTCTCCGTTGACCAGGCCGGCATAGCTGGCGGAAAAGGTTGGGAGCGCTGCCCCGTAAACTTTACTCTTATCGTCAGCTGTCAGGATCAAAGGTGCTTTCGAAACCGTCAGGGTTCCATTAACCACACTGAACGTGTAATTTGGGCTTAGGCCAGCCGAGACCTTGATGGGGTAACTGCCTGCCGGAGTTGTTGCTGATGCCGTTGTGGAGAGACTGACCAACGACTTCATTTGCTCGGCCGTATCGCCGTTGACAAACCCATTGAAGTTGGCGGTCAACGCCGGCGTCGGTGCGCCATAGACCTTCGACTGATCGTCCGCCGTGATGGTCAGCGGTGCTTTCGTGATCGTCAAGGTGCCAGTTTGGTAAACCAGGTCGTAATTTGGGATAAAACCTCCAGAAACCTGGATGGGATAGGTGCCAGCTGGGCTTGATGCGGTCGCCGTCGTCGTGAATGTCACGGGTTCGGTCAAACTCGACGCATTATCTCCCGTTAAAAATCCACTGAAGGCCGCGGAAAAACTGGGCATTGCCGCACCGTAGACCTTCGACACATCGTTCGCCGTCACGGTCAGGAGGTTTCTCCCTACGCTCAGGATACCTGGAACGTAAGAGAGTTCGTAATTGGCACTGGTTCCGCCGCTGACCGTGATGGGATAAGTGCCGATCGGGCTGCTTTGCGTCGCGGATGTGGTTGCGGTGACGCCAGGAACGGCCGTTGCGGCAGTATCTCCGTTAACCAAGCCGCTATAACTCACTGTCAACGCCGGAATGGGCGCACCGTAGATCTTTGACTTATTATCTGCAGATATTTGGAGCGGTGCTTTAGTCACCGTGAGCGTGCCGTTGTTCAGAGCCAAGATGTAGTTTGGACTGGCTCCACCCGTTGCGCGGATCAAATATGTTCCCGGAGGGCTCTTGACCGTGGCTGTCGTCGAGAGAGTCACCGGTTGCGACAGACTGGTGGAAGTATCGCCACTCACAAATCCTTGGTAAGTCGCTGTGAATGATGGTAGCGGGGATCCATAGGTCTTCGTCCGGTCTTCAGGAACCACTGTGAGGAGCGCCCTCGTGACGGTCAACGTCCCATTCCGATAAACAAATTCATAATTCGGATGAGCTCCGCCAACGGGCACAATCGGGAATGTCCCGACCCCGCTTTTAGCTGTAGCGGCGGTTGAAAAAGTCACGGGTTGAGTGAAGCCAGAGGCGTCGTCAACACTGACAAACCCACTATAGGTAGCGCCAAAGGCGGGCAGGCTATCGCCATAAGTCTTAATCCTGTCCTCGGCTGTCACCACCAACGACGCCTTGGTCACGTTCATGATCCCGTTATTCAAGACAAACGTATATGTGGGACTGTCGCCGGCGGTAAGGACGATCGGATAGGCACCCACCGGGCTCGTGCTGGTGGCGGACGTCGACAAAGATATCAACCCGCTAACGCTGGCTGTCGTATCTCCGTTGACGAAACCACTATACGTGGCCGTCAACGTCGGCAAGGCCGCTCCGTAGGCTTTGGTTTTGTTCTCCGCAGTAACCGTCAAAACGACTTTGTCCCTGGCCAGGATCGTGAGCGTTCCGTCGAGGCGTTGAATTGTGTAATTGGGGCTCGCACCGCCGCTCAGCTGAATCGGATAGGCCCCAGGGGAACTGGACGCCTGGGCGGTGGTGCTCAGTGAGATCGGTTGGGTCAAGCTGCTCGCCGTTTCACCATTCACGAAACCACTATAGGTGGCCGTGAGCGACGGCAGCGGACCTCCCGCGACAACGGATTTATCATCGGCTCGTACGAGTAACGGCGCAGGGACCACGTTCAACGGGATAGTCCTGCTCGTGCTGCTATACTGCGCAAGATTGTCCGGAGTAAAAGTCACGCTTAATTGATGATTCCCCGCTCCCAAAACGGCTCCGGCCGACGGCGTATAGAAGTACGTGCCCGAAATGGCAGCTCCATCGACCGTCGCAACGGCATTCAATTGTTGCGGGCCGAGGGCAGTGCCATAGGTGATATCTGAGGGCTGATTCCAGCTTAGCACCATCGAACTCACTCCTTCGCTGTAGTCCATGTCCACTGCCGTCAACTTTCCTCCAGCCAAGTCAGCCGAGTCCGCCACGATCAGTTGCCAGTTCCCCGCGGGAAATGGTCCGGTCGGCCAGGTCTTGGCCGCAAAAACTCGTGCGTCCGGGACAAGCGGCGGTACTAGCGTAGCCACCGCCGCTTCGGCTTCTGCCGCCAAATCGGCTCCTGCAGCGGCAAACTGGTAGGGCAAGGGAGCGAGAGTGAACGTCGAGCTGCCAGGATCACCTTCGGAAATATAAGTCCCCAAGATCGCCGATGAACCATCGGGAGGCGTCCCGACATGTTGAAAAAGTGCAAGCTCGACGCCGTTTGGCGACACGAGTTTCACGGTCAAATCGCCCAACCATTCATGGGCGAGGCTGACGGTGACAGAGTTGATGGCGGAGATCGTGGGTAGCGATGGTCCCAGGACGGGCGTCGTTGTCGCTCCGGTATCAGCGATAACGATCGGGGCTGGAATAGTAAAAGAGACCACCGCAGGTCGAACCGGGACGACCACGGTTAAACTCGCCCAAGCCACCGTTAACAATCGAAGAACAGAGCGCACTCTCATATGTCGCAGAGGCGTCTCCAGCAGCCTTGATACCATCGTCGGACACTGCTGGCCCCGATCACCTTGTGCAGAAACCGTTGTCTGGATTCGGGACGGCTCCGCCCGGATTGGGACGGGTTACTCCGTTGGCCGGACGCTTAGTGAGGCTGGAGGGCGAGCCTCAGAGTGAGCGCGGCGCTAGGATGGGGCGGATGGCCCACCGGGAGCCGAGGAGCAGCAGAACGACTCCCAATAGAACTATCATTCGCGCACCTAGCCCGACCGATTGAATGGCCTTCGCCGTCAGTTTGATTCTCAAATCTGCCCAAGTGTCGACCACGACTGCCCTCTTAAACGTTAGGACACGTCCCTGTTCGGGAATGCTGGCATGAATGGCGGCCGGGATATTGACGGCGGCGTCCTGCTGATCAATGAGTCGCTGCGCCAGACGCATGAACGCCGCGCTCTCGTCTGCGCCGCGCTTTTCGATGAGTGCTTTGGCTTCCTGTTGTGAGTAGTTCATCTGTCTGCCGCTATCCGTCTCGCGCAATTTGCTAGCGACGAGATCGGATTCTCCGGCAACGTTAGCTTGCCGCACATTTAGCCCGACGAGCGCTTGCTGCACTTTGAGGTTGTTCAGCTGGACCCGGGCGTCTTCATTGAACGCATTGTCCCCTTGGCTCAAGCCGAAAGCGGCCCGGAACGCACGACGCGCTTGATCAGGGTTTCCTTGGACCAGAGCGGTGTTGCCAAACGCGAGCATTTGCTCGGCGTCCTTCGTCTTTTGGCGCTGGACGGCGGCTTCATTTTGCAGGTAGATCTGCATGTTGGCAGCACTGCTGGCGAGGGCGACTTCCTGTTCCGCGAGTTGCATCGAGCCCGCCCATTTCTGCACCTCCCATTTCTCGTTGAGGTAAACGCGCCAAGTCACATCCTCCAACGGCAAGTCGAACTTGGGAGCGAGCAATTCGAGATCGAGGGCTCGCGGCGTCCCGCTTCCAATTTGGCTGGTATAGAAGAACTCCAGAGCTATTGATTTGCCTGTGTGTGACTGCGAATCTAACGGCAAAAGAATCTGATCCTGCTCGCGCCAAGGCCAAACGCCCGTCTGATCGACAAAGGCAAACCAAAAACGTGCTTCTTTTGGCAAGGTTAGATGCAACAACCGTTTGTCTCCGGCCAGGAGGTCCATCCGAACTTGGGTCAGCATCACTCCGTTGTCGGAGATTACGGAACTCATCGTCACTTGCTGGACTCGGGCTGGTAAGAGCTTGGCCGCAGCGTGGCGTTCGATCGTCAGCGGAAGCTGATAGGCCGTTTCCAGAAGCCGATACGCCAGGTTCGCGGATGCTCCCGCCAAATCCAGCTGCAACGATTTTGGGATGTTTTGCCACTCCGCCGGTTGCAAGGCCCCGGGCACGTTCTCGGCTCGTAACTGCAGGCGTCCTGCGGATTGCACCGTGACGAACCCGCGGTGCAGATTCACGTCCATTGGCTGAATTCCTTGCAACGTCGCTCGGATCGCTTGGTCGGCCAACGGCAGTTGATAAGTCACTTGCCATTGCGAATTCCCCAGGACGCGGCGATGGAGCTTTACTTCCCAAATCCGAAGACCATTCGTTAGACCCGCCTCCGTGGCTGCGCGAAAATCCGCAATCTGTTCCCCGCGGAAACGGACGCCCTCGGCCTCGGGTGGAAGTCCCACGCGAAAGAGCTTCAGGCCGGTATTCTCAATCTGGTACTGGAGGTTGGCCGTGACCTTTACCAAGGCCTCATTCACGATTGAGTGCTGCAGACTGTTGACTTGAATCCATGCTTCGACTGGCTCGATGTCCAATACCAGATTCCATGGAACTTGCAGGACTCGGAATGAGAGCACTCCTTTTTGCTTCACCCCCGATCGTTGGGGATCGAGTTGCGTCGTGCCCTCGCGCGCCACCACTTGCAGCCGCATCCCTTGCTCAGGGACAATGAGCAACGACCCTTGCTGCTTTACCGCTTCGCGAAATAACACTTGCGGGACGGACCACGCCTTCGTTGGTTTCAATCCGGGTCCCGTCAAACTTATGGCGAATCGCTTCTCGCCTTCGGATCGACCTTTCAGATGCAGCGTGACGACGCGTTGAGCGTCAATCTTCAACTCCGTCCAATGGCTCATCGCCTCGCCGCTGATCGACTCCACATCAAAACTTGGCGGCACGACAAAGCTGAATCGGAAAATCCCTGCGCGCGTGATCGCGACCCGGGCGGTTAGTGCCAGCAACGTGCGATCTTCCCCGAGAGACAGTGTCTGTTGACTTTCGACACGCACATCTGGCTGAACGGCCGAGGCCTTTACCGTTGTCCTGGCAGTTGCATCCGCGTATCGAAAAGCCCGCCGGACGGCCAATCCTGGGATTTGACTTTGGAGCACCTGCACCGCTCTCGGTGGGAAGTCTTCGAGGTTCAATGTGGACAGCCCTTCGGCAATGACAGTGTCGAGTTGAATCTCAGTTCCTGTTGCAATCGCTAGAAGCCCAACTTGGCTAGCTGCTCCCTCAACTGAAATTGTGCCGACGCTCTGTTCGTAAGGCAATGGTCCGGTCGCCACTTGCGATCGAATCTCCAACGTAAACGGCCGGGATTGAGCCGCGCGCAGACTCACACGAAGCCGCCGTGTGTCCGGGTCAAAACGCCACAGCGAAATCAACACCGGTTGCGGACCGGCCTTCTTTTTCTCACCCTCTTTGGCCGGACGCACCGGATCCAGCACATCGGTAATCGTCGTTCCCGTCGGAACCTGAAATGTCAATTCTGAGAGCTCTCCTTGCGCGGGCCGGATCGCGACCACATGCACTCCTTCGATCACTCCTGCTGACGGGGAGTAGAGTTGCGCGAATTCAGCGTAGAACAGCGCTCGTTCTTGTCTCAGATCACGGCTGCGCGGCTTCCAAGCTACCCAACCGCCCTTTTCTGGCGACAATACAATCTCTGCTTGTGTGTTCGTCCCGTGGATTTGTCGCTGCACAAAAACGTTGGCGGACGATGCCACGTCGACATCGAGGTTTTTCAGGAGGAGGTCCAACCGATGAATGAGCCCAGCGCTCGTCGGTAGATTAAATCCGGTCTCGCCCTCGCGTTTCTGGATCGCGACTTGATATCGCACCTCGACTTGTATCTGCCCAGCACTCTCGGCCAACAAGCGTCGCTGCGGCACTCCGGCAACTTCCAAGCTCACCAAACGCGCTTGGTTCGTGGGATAATCAATGCCCGTCAACACCGCGGGACTGGCCAGGACTAGCAACGTTTCACCTTTTTTCGCTTGCCACACAATCCGTGTCGTTCCCAAAGCAAACGGCTCGTCCACCTCGATCCGGTGGAAAACCGATGCCGGGAGAATTGCGTTGGTGCTCGCACGAATTGAGAGAGAGGGGGGGGCACCCGACGCGGCCAATAGCAAGGGATGGATCGCCTGGGTCGGGACGTCAATCGCTGGGCTTTCATTGGCCCTCGCGGCTGGTCCGCCGACGAATATCGATAGAATGAAGGGCAACACGAGCGCGGCGGAGGACGGCCCTGAGAGTGGTGTCGTCCCCAGACCTGTCGGTTCTTCGCGTCGCGGCAAGCGTGAGAGTTGTCTCCATGCGGGGAAGGCCACATGCACGATGAGAAACGCAATTAGGACGAAGAAGAACCCGGGAGCCCCATTTTGCCAGCGTAATGCCACCCATAAAAGCAAGAGCCAGACTAGAAGCCACCCGCTCGACCGCAACCATCTCGGCCAGAGAATCGCGCTGACGCATGCAAGACCCAGCCCGAAGATCGCGGGCCAGCCATATCCTAACACGTTCGAAAAGGTGTAACCTGCTTCGACCGTCGCCAACTCGACGCTCAGCAAATGGCTTGGCTCCTGGACCGGTGCCACAAAGCTCAGATCGTTGGCTACGGGAGCACTCTGGTGGCGCGAGGCTTCCGCCAGACTCAGCAGCGCGGTGAGAGAAAGAGCAAAGGCGAGGGTCCCAACCAGCGTTCCCGAAAGATGCTTGGGGCTGAACCGCTGCGTTTCCGGGTGCAATGTCCAGCGCCATGTCCCGAGCGCCAGGCCCAGGAGTGCCAGCGCTGCCGCGGCTTCCACCCATCGCTGTCGTGCATCCGCAGACGTGAAAGCGCGCCAGATCTGAGGCAAACCGGAAGTGTCGGGCATGCCCGACGCGGGCGTTAAAGAGCCGCCTTTGTAGATCAACCGTTGCCCTGTGTCGGCCGTGACTTGCCATTCCGCCAGCATCACCGGCGCCGCGACAATGGGAGCCGAGATCTTCAGCCGCTGCGTCTGGTTGGAAGGCGACGCCAGTTGCAGGTCCACGGTGATCACCGCGTTCGGATCGAGGCGTTGGGGCAGGGGAATCAGGTTGTCCTTCGCGTCTGTCACGGGGACTACCGCCGTCCCATTCACCGTGGCGGACCAGAGCAAGGTTCCCTCTGGCAAGGCCAGCCGAAAGTGCGGGTGACCCCGGTTCTTTACAAAATAATGGACGTCCGTCAGGACTTGTCCGGTCTTGGCAATGCGCGTGCGTAACGAAGCCCGATCTACGACTTGACTGAGGGATTCGCCCTGAGCAATCGGGCTGAGGGCCAGGCGCAAATTAAACGGCCGGGACGTATAGCGATATGCTGCCAGGATGGGACTGTCGAAAAACAGTCGATATTCCGGAGGCACCTCGCCAGCTTCCAGTGGGAGCAGTCCCGGGGAAACCTCGACGGGCTGGACCCGAAACTGATACCCGCTCGTTACTAATGTGTAGCCTTGTTCCGGTTGGGTGTCGACCGGGCGGGCGCCCGTGAAGGTAAGTGTCTCACCTTGGGGACGGAACGGTCGCTCGTAAGTTGCCAGCAACGTATACGTTCCCGCCACCGGGGTATGGAGTTGAATAACGTAACCGTTCGTGGTCTTTTGCCAGTTTCGGATGTCTTTACCGGTAAACTCTACATTGTAATACTCGCTGGAGAGTTCGAGCCGGAACAAACTCACCGGTGCGCTCGAGACTACGTAATTGATCACGCTGCTTCCATAAGCGATTCCTTCGCCCACCGAAAAGAGATGGAGGGCGTCAGCCTGCACGGTCTGTGGCAAGCGCTCGACGATCACTGATAGATCCCAACTCGGATCGTTCAACCGGAACGCCAGCTGCAGTCCGGCGATTTTGCGCGGGAAGAAGGCCGTCGCCAACTCCGTCAGCCCTGTGGTTCTTCCCGGCGTCAGGCGGATGCCAGCATCGGCGGATAGCCCCACATGTCCGCGGATCGACTTTGCATCCGCCACTTCCAGCCTTGGGATAGCCCAATTCGTCCCGCTGACAGTTTGATTCCGCTCCAACCGAAGCTGCAGCACTTGCCGTCCGGAAGCTGGCTGTCCGTAAACGAGCCGCAGTTCTGTGGTCGCGCGGTCCGCTCGGTCTTGAGTGAAGTAGTCGCTCAATCCAGGCACGGTTAACCGCGCCACCGCATAGCCCTTCGGGATCTGGAGGAGTAATTCTCGAACGGGCGCTTCCCGGATCTCGAGCTCAATTTCGGCTTCCAACGATTGCTCATTCTCGCCCAAATGATACGTCAGGACTTCGGATACGCTCAGTTCCGGCAAGACTTGATCCGCCCGGATGCGCACCGCAGCGTCCACCCCTGAGAATCGATAGGCGAAACGTTGGCCGCCTGTGGAACGAAAGAGAGCCTTCGTTATGTCCGTTTCGGGGAATTGCTCCGGTGACACCTGCGAGAGCCCGGTCGCCTGCAAGACCTCCAAACGGACCGCTCCTTCATTCACGATTCGGAAGTAACCGGCAAAACGGGTGGCATCCACCGGCCGTACTCCAGTCGGTTCCGCGGTTTGGGGGAAGGCGCCTAACGGCGTTTGGAGCTGCAGTTGCAGTGTCACACGATCTTTTTCGGGTTGGTTCAGCTGGACGATCAACCGGCGATCGCCGGATGGTTCGACGCCATCGACCTTCCAGGACAATACTTGTTCGCCTTGCACGCGAGTGATCTCAGCGGGGCCGTGTAGGAGCAGGACGAGTTGATTCAGTTCGCCTTGCATTACTTTGTAATCCAATAACGCGAGTTGCCGCATCACCCCGGGGCTAATCCCAACTTGAGTGAGCATCTCCGCCGCATAAAACAACTTCCCCTCGGTCTCCGCCCGGACCTGTTTCCACCCCAGCTGGACCGCACCGTCTGGCGCCAAATGACTTACAAAATCGTCTCCGCGCCGTTCGGGACGTGCTCCGCCCTTAAACAGGAACTGTGTTTCCGCCGCCAAGCCTTTGAGAGTCACCGGTTGAAGCGCGCTTGGCGCGACACGAAAATCGACATGATTCCAACCATCCCCCGACTGGGCAGCCGCATTAAAACGGAGCCGAAGCGGGAACTCTCCCGCGCGTGCGAATTTAAGGATGAATCGGCCTCCGTCGAATCGAAGATCCCAGTCTTTCGCCGGCGCACAATCAATCAAGGCGATCGCCCCTTCCAGCAATGCAAGCTCTCCACCATTCGGATTTTGCACTCGGGCTGTGGCCGACAGCGTAAACGTCGGATTCGCTGCGTCCATTTCGCCCGTGAGCTGAAAGTCGCGAAGCACCACTCCCCCGGCTTCGGGGTCTCTCCAGGCAAGCTCCAACGTCAATGCGTATGCCATCCCTTGAAACCGGAAAGCCAGCGGCGCGCTTTCTTCCGCACCGTTGGCAACGCGCAGCGCGTCGGGCAGGAATTCCTGTCCAACTGGCATCAAGCCTGAGACCGCTCCCGCTCGCACCGCCAGCGCGGGCTCAGCTTGCACTGCAACAAAGCCATGGAAGAGGACGGCATGCGGCGGAACCAAAGTGA
>JBGAIN010000062.1:32211-41648 GCA_044225505.1 Limisphaerales bacterium | reverse complement strand
CCCTGTGCCAAACGGTACCGAGCTTTCGCGAGATTATGGCGAACGTTTGGGGCGCGAGCCTGTCCAAAGATTTGAAGCGAAAGGTCGAAATGTGGAGAAGTTGATCCAAAGCGCTAACTACGCCATGCACACGAGCTCCGCGATTAGGTTTAGGTTCCACATCGAAAACCTTCGGCGCGGAGTCGGTGATGGCGACCGTTACGCCAGAAGCGGAACCGTCGATCAATGAGCGCTGCTAAGATCGCTCGCCGTGGAGCCATGTCGATAGCGGTGATTGCCGTCATTGCCGGAAGCGGGTATTGGTTCCAACGAGCGATGTATGAGGGGATCTCAGCACCGCTCGCTACGGAGTTGCGTATCACTAACTGCGTGGGGCAGTCGATTGCGCTCTACACCGACCACACGAAAAGGACGGTACCAATTCCAGTCGATTCCGTCGCCGTGGTGCCGCATACAGAGGGAAGAGTCACAGTGACGACGGACTCAGGAGTGATCTGGACCTACGGCTCTGTTGATGTTGCTGGCCCTGAGAATCAGAACGAGGTCTGGCGTGCGCACTTGCGGTTGACCCTACCGTTGACGGTTGAACGAAGCGGTGCCCTGTTGCTGGCATCTGGCAGACGGATCGAACCTTTAAGTAAACAAGCCGAACAATGAGCAACTCACGGCGTAACGAGACATTGGACCGAGCAGTGGCGGCGCACGCCTTGGTGAATTTGAAGCCAAATGCGCGCCGCTGTCGGTCAATTTATCGTTCGCCGTTTCAAGCACTCGCCATGAACGAAGCCCCCTTCCAGTGGCCCGAAGATGAGTCCGAATGCGCCGCCCTTGCTCGTTCGCTCCTGATTAATGAGAGTGTTTCCAATGCCCGCTACTGGATCAATTGGGGTTCGCATTTNAATAAAGAAACACAGCAACAAATATTTCATAGTGAGTCACCTCGCTCAGCGACGTGGTCGCGCCGGAGCAGAAATCCATTTTGCACTTCGAACATACGATGGGCATGCCGATCATGTAGTTGGCCTCCGAATATTTGCCGACCTTTTCGACAAACGAGCTTCATGAACGACGGGGGCCTCCTGTCGTAGCTCCCAAAAGCCTACGGAATTAGGGGACAGCGCACTAGCTCGGTCGCTTTAGCGCCGAGAATCCCGGGCGCCACCCAGATGAGCCCCGCCAGGGGGGACTGCCCTTCCGATGAAACCTTGTGTCGGGCAACCGCCGCCAACGCCAGCTCTTTGGCGCCGAACGAGATGTAAGCCGGTCATCAAACGCAGGGGCCGCGCTTGGTTCCCGATGGGTTCGCCCGTCCCTTTCGGGACTTGGAAAACTTCCTCCGCGGGGTTCCCGGCACTGGAAGTGGCCGGGCTACTGTCACAACGTCCCTGCCGGGACGTCAAATACCAATCCCACAACGGCGGCCACAGCTGCTATTCGACTGAAAACAGCGAGGAACCGCTGATCCGAGTCCAACCAGTACAGGTCCAGGAATTAATGAACTATTTTGGTAATTTCTGCCACCGGCGAGAAGTGTCCACGGCCGAGTGATTGGGCCAAGTGATTAGTTTTGTGGGCGACCAGAACGCATCCCGGGGCAGACTCGCCACCGTAGCCTTGCTCAGGCCTGGTACTGGCTAAGCCTTGGCCTTGCGCTCGCTTTTACCTGCCCTGAACCTGCCTAGAGCCTGCCCTGAACCTGCCTAGAACCGGCAGTGGACCAGCAGCGTCTCGGGTAATTGCAAAAGATTCCGGACGTGGTCATCGCCGCCCCCCCAGTTCGAATGCCGCGTTCTCCCAAGTTCCCAATCAGCAATTGCTGATCCGAGTGCAACAAGCTCTGATCTAGGTCAGGCGGGAATTACCGACCAGCCACTGCGCGAACGCATTCGCTCGAGCATCCTGGGTGTTCAGGGGACGTGGTGGCCGCTATTTGGGTTGGTAGCGATTCAGAATATGCTGTTGGTTTGGGTGACGGTCAGATCGTATCTTGTGGGCCAAAGACACACGACGGTGGCGGAACCAGGCGGTCCTCCGACCGCGGCGCCGCCGCGTCGGTGACCTTATCGTTGGTAAAAAGCGGTGTCGGCGTCGGAATCGGTATCGGGATCGAAAGGATGCGGCCTGGGATTTGGTTATGTGCGGTTGGACGTGTACCGCGCTGCCATCGCTGACGTGGGCTGGGTCCATCCAGGAACGATACCGATACCGATTCCGACCCCGAAGGAAGCACGCAGCCGGCAAATCGCCAAGCATAAATCGAAGGGTCAGTCCCGCAGAATGCAATATAGATGCTGACGCTTGAGGCGAGACAGCGGCAGGTTCTTGGAATGGCGTGGAAACTGGAGGGCAGTATCCTCAGCGGACGAGATAAAGCGTTGCTGATGGACGGGAGCGGCAACAGATACTTGAGAATGGCTTGTGATTACAGGCCCTGGCCATGAATCGCCGCTTCCTTGATGATGGGCGCAGTTGGCTACGCTGACGACTGTGTCCGGAATTGGCTCAAGCAATCGTGAGGCACTTTGGCGGAACATCGCACATGCGTATCTGCGAGACTGACCCCTTTTACGGAACGGTGTGCCGCTGGAAGAGGTGAAAAGGCGTATGGAAGCGCGTTTCAGGTCTTGAAAGTCGAGCTTCACCCCCATGCGGACGAGGAATTCGGCGCGCAGGTCGCGTAGTACAGCGGCCGGATTACTGGAAAGAACGACTCAAATGACACCGCCGCAGCCAGCGGCACCGAACCCGGGCGATCATGTCGCGGTTTCAAATCGACCACCTCTGCCGCCGGGTCGGTGAGCGGCCCGAAGTTTGCCCACGTGCGCGAGCGCTCAGGCAGCCAACTGCGTTCGGTCGATCACGAGCAGCGCTTAATCTCCTAAAATACGGACCTGCCCCCTTTGCCGCGTTGGCGCGGAGTGCCACGTCGAATTGTCTCACACGCCGTTCACATTTGTGGACGCACTCCCAAGCTACACCGCCACAACGAGATCGGTAACCCCGCAAATCGGTAACTGGATCAGTGCGGATTGCAGTCTTAATCGTAATCCTCCCGCACCTTAGCCCGTTGTGCATTCCCCGCCGCATTGCGAGCTATTGAGCCATTACATCCAGCCACAGCCGACGATCACAGCTGCCTGGCCTCACTTTGGGTTCCCGCTTAACAGCAAGGAACATGTGGGGATGGCGCAACCGAATCCAGGAGCCGTTCAAATGCAGTGACCCCAACAAGGAGAGAGAAGACCTGTATTGGAAAAGACAGCTCATCGCTTCGATTCCGATGCCCACCAGGATTTGCGTGACTGGTTTGACTACCGGGACAGCAGGACGTGCCGCCATGTGCACAAAAGCTTCAGACGGAAGCAATTGCGGTGGAGAGCGGCATGGCTGATTGTGCCACGCCGGTGAACCAAGCCGAATGACCTAGGGCAACGGTCGGTCAAGGCAGGGACCTGCCTTAACGCGAGAACTGATGTAATTGGCTAATTGGAAACCGCTTGCAGATCAAGTCGGACTAGTCAATATACTAACCGTTCGGGTTGGTATCGTTTGTATAATGATGGTTCGGCCTGCATGCGTTTCGCCTCTCTCATGGTTTCGGCTACCCTGTTGCTGTGGGCGGCCTGCGCGACTGCGCCATTAAGCGATCGCGCGGATGGACATTTTGACGGACACGTTACTTCTACTCGCCAGGTGGGTATCGAGCAAGATTGGGCGCTTTGGGCTGCGGACATCCGGCTTACGCGGAAGCAAAACCAATCCGACGTCGATCAAGTCGTGGCTTATTACTTTCAGAACTTAATTACGAATTACGTCGTGGTCGAAGGGACTACGACGAGCTACCGTGGTCACTCTCACAGCCTATCTTGCCCAGGATGGCCGGTGATCCGCACGAACGCGGATTATCGCTTTTATTTTAACAGGCGGGATCTCGGAGACCGGAAGCACATCCTCTTAATTAAGGAGGCTTGGTCCAAGTGAAAACCAACGAGCCGAACCAGTCGCCGGAACGAGCTGCCGCCTCCCGTCTCGCTGCGGATACTTTGGCAGACTTTGGCATGCATGGGCGGTGCGAGGCTGGCGTTACCAGCGGCAGTCGTTCGGCTTACTGTTCGCCGTTTTACAGCCAGTGTTGGCTTGCAGTGCTTCTGGTGCAAAAGCACCGACAAATTGAGCGTGAACTATGAAGTCAACGTTGACAATCGTTGGGGCAGTCTTCGTGCGCTGGGGAAAGGGGTCAGGGATGAATAAGTGCATATCACTCCCTCACCCCAGGAGGTGACGCCGGACGGCGTTGGCCGCGCTCCGCCCATGCCCCATCCGCAACTTCTGGGCAATCCACTTCCAGCTCATCGTCGTCTGCCCTCGCAGTTTCGCCGCCATTCGAACCTTCTGTTCATCCCCACCGACGGCTGCATCCCTTATGACCGCAATTCCGCTTCAGTGCTCCGGCGTGGCGACTGACGTGTCTCGTCCGCAAATTGCGGACGACTGTCGGCGCGACCGATCCGAGGAATGGTTGCGTTGGGGGCTTGCGTGGCTCTCGGGACATAACGCCAGCACCTCGGGCGCACTTCAAAACCCTGCCGCGCAAGAACTAAGCGCTGCACCAGACCGCCCTGCGCTAATTTTCGATCGCCTCGACCCGTTTTTGCCGAGGATCGCGACCTGGGAAGGTCGCGCCACTTCGATGGCCGATTCCTCGAGAGCGTGAGGGCGCTTAAGCCGGAGCGGTTGACCTGGCTTTGCTTGGCGTCTCTGCGTGCGGAACGCATTCAGCCATCTACCCGAGAGTGAGCGACTGGCGAGAGATATGTCGCACACACCAGGAGCAAATTGCTCCTGATTCGGTGGCGTGTCGCGTCGCGCGATTGGGACGATCCCGCGGACCCTCGATCGTCAGCTTTGGCTGGACGTGATGGTTCGCGATGGGGGGAGAAATGGGTGGCGGACGAAGGTGCGGAAGGACTAGGAGAAAAATTACGAGGAGGATTACGATTACGATTACGATTACGATTACGATTACGATTACGATTACGATTACGATTACGATTACGATTACGATTACGATTACGATTACGATTACGATTACGATTACGATTATGATTATGATTACGAGGGAAAGACCAAGACGGAAACGGTTGGGGAATAGAGATATGCGGGGTTTCCGACGAGCCTGGATAGAAAAGCGCCAGAGGCCTGGCGCACTCCAAGACGCGGGCGCGCCATGACTAAGAGATTTTCATATTCGTTTGCAGCACCGTGCGGGGTAGCTCCGCTTGTACCGCAGCCTGAAATCGCCTTTGGACGCTCGCCGCTCGCTGGTCACGGCGTGCTGACAGCTTGGTCACAGCGTCGTGAAGCTGTGAGCAAGCGGTTTGCAGGCTGTCGGCAGGCTGCCTGAAACGAACAAAGCCCCGCTCAGGGAGGTCGGCCTGGGGTGGCTGTCCTCAATTTGTTGACAGAGTGTGAGACAACTCCGGCTGCACCGCGGGTTTTGGGAACGGCCCGGCCCCAATTCATGAGACGTTGGCGACAAATGTCACCACGGACGGTTCGCAGCCGCCGAGTTGAAGCGGAATGAATGCCCATCGGAAATAGAGCTATACGACTCCTTACCTCGGCGGCGACGTATTGCGTTCGACCGATAGGCCTGCCGGCGGTGCCATGGACGGCGCGCCGCGATCCCAGTGGAATCCCAGTCCAATCCCGTTCATATCCCCTTCACGAGTGGGCAAGGACTGGGATTGGAGCGGGGTTCCAACGGGATTGATACGCTCAGAACCCTATGAGAACAGGATGAGACCCCTATGAGAACAGGATCGGGATCCTGGTTTCATCCTGTTCTCATCGAGGTTAGAGACTGTTCTGAGCGAGAGATGGGCGGCGGTAAAGGGTCGTTTCTTCGCGCTGGCAAGCGGAACAACGCTGGGCGGTGTCGAATTGTTGTTCGGTTGAGACAGGCGGCGGCCATACCTAGTATATGAAGATGCGCATATCGGAACGTACAGATTCGGCGCTGCTACATGGCTATGCGACAACCCGGGATGAAGATGCCTTTGCAGAACTCGTTCAGCGCCACTTACCTATGGTCTACTCCGCAGCCGCTCGACGGCTGGGGGACGCGGCGCCTGCAGCGGAGGATGTTTCGCAGGGTGTCTTCCTGGAACTGGCGCGAAAAGCATCAGAGCTAACGCAACACCCGGTTTTGGCAGGGTGGTTATACCTCACGGCGACCCGGCTGGCCACTGCACAAGTCCGAGCCTTGGAGCGTCGTCAACGCAGAGAGACCCTCACCATGAACACGAATACGCCGACCTCGTCCGATCCGTCCTGGCCAGACTCAAAGCCTTTCTTAGATGATGCCATGCAAGAACTTGCTGATGAAGATAGGCACGCGATGGTCCTACGCTACTTTCAAGGCCAAGACTTTGCCTCAGTGGGCCGGACGCTGGGTTTGAGTGCCGATGCCGCTCGAATGCGAGTCGCGCGCGGACTAGAAAAGCTGCGGTCGATCTTGAAACGAAAAGGGGTCGCGTCATCGGTGGTGGCCCTAGAGGCATTGCTCCTGCGGGAGACAGTCGTAGCCGTTCCGGCGACGCTTGCGGTTTCCATTGGCCAAGCCGTTCGAGCGCTGCCTCCCGCCGTGGCGTCAGTGACGACGTTGACAACGGGGACGAAGCTGTTGGCCGGCGCGATGTTGCTCTTACTTCTGATTGGCGTGGGGACAATGGTATCACGGGCTCCTCGAACGCCTGGATCCACGAGCACCTCAGATCGTTTACGGCTGACCGCCGGATCTGGCGATGCGATTCGGCAGTTGCGCGGGCGCCCTCGGATCCGGCCGCCCGGGGCGCCGGTCGATCCGAAGCTGACAGAAGCGCTGGGTTATCTGCGGTCAGCTTTGTTCAACACGGCTCTCGGTCGCGCGGAACGGGGGCGTTTGCTCGAGCAAAGCGCCGGCATGTTGGTCGGACTGGAAGGCGAGACGATAGCGATCTTCCGCGAAGCGTTCAATGCCCAGGATCCGGAGGTAGTTTGGATGGCCATTGAAGGAATCGGACGGTTCGGAATGCTACCGCGCGAATTTGGCCCGGAGCTTTTGGGGTTGCTGGAGAATCCGGCGTTCAAGGAGGAGGCGGGGCTCATTGCCAATCGCCTTTTGCCGTCCATTCTTGTGTCGGACAACCCGGTGCAGACGTTGCTCTCGCTGATGGAACGTCGGCCGGATTTGAGCAATTCCGTGCAATACCTGCTGACCGCGGTAATTGGATCGAACAAGAACCAGTTAGCGGCCAACCGTGAAGCGGTGGAAGCGATGCTCCAGAATCCCAATCCAGAGATTCAAGCCGCTGCCAAGGCGATTCTCAACGAAGCGCCCGAGGCGCCGCCAGTGCCCACGGTGGAACTTAGCAGGCATCTGACCACCGCACTCCAATCCGACAATGTCGATCAACGACAGCGAGCGCTTCTGGAAGTGTCGCGATTACACTCGTTGACTCCTGAGATTCGTGAGGCTCTCGCCACGGTGATGCGACAGGACTCCTCCGTCCAAGCGCGAGTCGACGCGCGGGTCATGCTCGAGCTGCTGGCGCCCAATGATCCCGCTCTGCGGAGCGAAACCACGCCCGAAGCGGAAACAGCTCGCCGCGAGCTTATGAGCCGACTGGAGCGAAACGAGGTTGCGGTGCCCGAAATGTTGGCTGCGATCGCCGATCGGTCGGTTGAGGTTGAGAAAATCGTTCCGCAGTTGTCGAAACTGGGCGACGCTTACTGGGACACGCACCTTGAGGAAAAGAACCAAGTCATGCTCGTGCTTGGCTCGCTCCATCGTGACCCGGATGCGCGTGTTTACGAAGCGGTCACGGATGGCTACGCGCGCCTCATGCGCTCGCCCCGCCCGTTCTATACCCTCGAGCAATTAGAGCCCTATTTCGCCACTATGGAATCGGCTCTGTCGCCCGGCGAATATGCGATTACGATGCGCGATCTTAAATCGAGCTTGGACTCCTATTGGCAAGCGCGTGGTTTCCAACAAGGCGAACCGACGCATCTGCCGAAGGACCTGGTGCAGGTGCTCCTGGTCGGTCCGCAACATCAGAACCGACGCGCCTACGACGCGATGCTCCGAACGATGCGTGAAATAGATCCTGCGTTTGAGGCGCCGCGCTGACGGAGCGACGACAAGATCTTCGGGCCCGGGTTCCCGGCACTGGAAATACGGCCCTGCCGGGACGCCAAACGCCTGTCCCAGAACGGAGGGAACAGCTCCTACTCCACTGGACACAGCGAGGAGCCAAGACTGTATCTCCGAACCGAAAAGACTACCCATTGACGGCGACCCGGCTTCTGTCGGCCTTGGATTGGACCTTGTGCCGCGGGCGCGATTCTTCTAAATACGACGAAGTATGAATACCCCACTCCGGCGCGTCGTTTGGCTCGGATGTCTCTTGGCGCTCACCAGCCTCTGGACTCAAGCGGCCTCTCCGCCGCAAACGTTCGATCTCTGCATTTATGGCGGGAGCGCGGGCGGCGTCGCCGCAGCGTTGCAAGCCTCACGGATGGGGAAGTCCGCCGTTCTGGTGGAACCAACCCAGCATCTGGGAGGACTTAGTTCCGGCGGATTAGGTGCCACGGACATTGGGAACAAAGCGGCCATTGGCGGAATTGCGCGCGAGTTTTATCACCGGATCGCGCAACACTACGCGCAGGACGCGGCTTGGACTCGGGAAACCCGCCAGGAGTATTTCAAAAAGCGGTTCTCCAGCCAAACGCAAGTTTCCGATTTGTCATCGGCAGATGCGACGATGTGGACGTTTGAGCCTCACGTTGCCGAGGAGATCTTCAACCAGATCATTCGCGAAAGCAAAGTGCAACTCCGGATCGGTCAACGACTCCAGAGTGTGCAGCGGGAGGGGGGCAAACTCACCGAGTTAAGACTGGAGAGCGGAGACACGATCCGGGCGCAGATGTTTATCGACGCGACGTATGAGGGAGACCTGATGGCCTTGGCTAAGGTTTCCTTCACCGTCGGACGGGAAGCGAATGCACAATATGGCGAGACGCTGAATGGAGTTCGCCCAGAGACGCCGCAGCATCAGTTTCGCGTCGCGGTCGATCCCTACCGCAAAGCGGGAGATCCCAAGAGCGGATTACTGCCGCTGGTGAGCGCGGCGCGACTCGAGCCAGCTGGGCAAGGTGACCTGAGAGTGCAGACGTACAATTTTCGACTCTGCTTCACAACCAATGAGGCCAATCGATTGCCGCTGGAGCAGCCGCCGGGTTACCGGGCAGAACGATACGAGTTGCTCGCCCGCTATTTAGAAGCACTCGTCGCCGCTGGACGCCGCCCGGTGCTCGATGATTTCTGGCACCCCATCTGGATGCCGAACGAAAAGACAGATATTAACAACAACGGCGGATTTTCCACTGACTTC